>CAYGPE010000036.1:0-28168 GCA_964351695.1 uncultured Hyphomonas sp.
GATCTACACAACACGGACAAGCTGGCGGCCTTTTTTCAGGAAGCTAGGCGTTTAAAGATTCCAGTGCTCGCGCCTGATGTAAATGCATCCACAGCCGATTTCGATGTGCGTGGTGATGCGATCGTCTATGCGCTTGGCGCTCTGAAAGGAGTTGGACCGGAGGCGATGAAGAATGTTGTTCTTGAACGCGATGGACACGGCAAGTTCACCGATTTGCATGACTTTTCTGACCGTGTTGACCCCAAAGACGTCAACAAGAAATGTATCGAGCAACTCGGTAAAGCGGGTGCATTTGATGGATTAGAGGCAAACCGCGCGCGCGTTGTAGCTTCAGCACCCATTCTGGCCTCTGCAAGCGCGGCTTCAGCGGAAGACCGCGCGGGCGGGCAGGGGGGGCTGTTTAGTGACGCGGAACCGGCAATGAAAGCGACACTGCCAAACTCCCCCGCTTGGAATATGCAGCAAAAGCTGGACGCCGAATTTGCGGCCATAGGGTTCTATTTCAGTGGTCACCCTCTCGACGATGTCCTCGACAGTCTTGAAGAAGGGCGCATTACTCTTGCAATGGATGTTGCGAGTAATGCCATTGATGGAAAACCGCTTGAGCTTATCGGCGTCGTGCGCAGACGCATGGAAAAGCCAGCCCGGAATGGCGGAAAGTTTGCCTTCCTCACCTTGTCAGATCCCACAGGCGAGGTTGAGCTGATGGTGATGCCCGAAATGCTGGCTGAATCTCGTGAGCAGCTGGAAGTTGGCAAGGCGGTTGTTATTGTGACTGAAGTGCGCAGACGCGATGAAGAGATCCGACTCTCGGCGCGGCGGGTTCAGCCTATAGAGACAGCCCGTATTGGTAAGCGTGCACCGGCGCTTTCAGTCCGTTTGGAGCGCGGCGCTGATATTCAGGGCCTCGCCGCTATTGCCGCGCGCTTGAAAGCTGCTCCCGGTCCGGATAGGGGCAAAATATACGTTCACATGCCTGTAGATGAGGGACAAGTCGTTACATTACAGTTGCCCGATACCTACGCCACGGGACTCGAGGCGCTTCGGGCTTTGAAAACAGCCCCCGGCGTGGCCCGCGTCGATCCAAAAGCAGCATGAGATGATTGTCTGATGCCGGGGTGTTGCGGGCGCTGAAAAAGCCTGTATATACGCGCCCATAAACCCCCGATGCGCGGATCATCCGGTGTTGGTTTTCAAGTGAGAGCCAATCATATCCGTGCCGGTTAACCGGATAAAGGAAAACTGATCATGGCTTTGCCTGAATTTACGATGCGTGAGCTCCTGGAAGCAGGGGTCCACTTCGGCCACCAAACACACCGCTGGAACCCCAAGATGAAGCCATTCATCTATGGCGCGCGCTCTGGCATTCACATTCTCGATCTCTCTAAGTCAGTGCCTCTTTTGCACCAAGCGATCGTAAAAACCCGTGACACTGTTGCCAAAGGTGGCCGTGTTCTTTTCGTTGGTACTAAACGTCAGGCGTCAGAGCCGGTTGCTGAAGCTGCTCAACGTTGCGCGCAATATTATATGAACCACCGTTGGCTTGGCGGCACGCTTACGAACTGGAAAACTGTTTCCAATTCGATCAAACGCCTGCGTGAACTAGAAGAGTTGCTTGCAGAATCTGAAAGCACTGGTCTGACCAAGAAAGAGCTCTTGAATTTTGAGCGCGAGCGCGAAAAACTGGATAAAGCCCTCGGCGGTATTGCCAATATGGGCGGCTTGCCTGACCTGATTTTTGTCATCGACACTAATAAAGAGGCAATCGCTATCAAGGAAGCCCGCAAGCTTGGTATTCCGGTTGTCGCTGTCGTGGATACAAATTGTGATCCAGATGATGCCGACTTCCCATTCCCAGGTAATGATGATGCGGCGCGCGCGATTTCGCTTTACTGCAACCTCATTGCCGACGCTGTTCTGGATGGTCTGGCTGAGTCTTCAGCTGGTCTTGGCATTGATCTGGGTGAGGCGGTCGATGTCGATGCGCTGACCGAAGCAGACCTTGCGGCCGTAGATGCGGTTGCAGAGGAGGTCGTTGAGGCGCCCACAGAAGCCAAAGAAGAAGCCAAGCCTGCTGATGCCGAGACTGAAGGCAAGACCGAAGCTTAACTCAAGAGTGCACCAATAGAAGGAATATAACGATGGCCGAGATTACTGCAGCCCTCGTCAAGAGCCTGCGCGACCAAAGTGGCGCTGGCATGATGGACGCGAAAAAAGCGCTAGTTGAAAGCAATGGTGATGTTGAAGCCGCGATAGACTGGTTACGTGCCAAAGGCTTATCTAAAGCCGCTAAGAAGTCAGGGCGCACAGCCGCTGATGGTCTTGTTTCTGCTGTTGTTTCGAGTGATGGCAAGACAGGCGCCCTTGTTGAGCTCAACGCCGAAACCGACTTTGTTGCGCGCAATGAGCAATTCCAGACAGCTTTGAAGCAAATTGCCGAATTGGCGCTTACGACTGACGGTTCGCACGAAGCCTTGGTCAATGCCTCTGCACCAGATGGTGAGGGCAGTGTTGACGATATGATTAAGCGACTTGTGGCAAAGATCGGCGAGAACATGACTCTGCGCCGTACTGCGCAACTAAAAGCTGATTCAGTCGCATCCTATATTCATGGCGCAGAGGCACCAGGCATGGGTAAAATTGGCGTGCTTGTTGGATTGAATGGTTCTGGCGATCTCGCAGAAGCTGGACGTAAAGTCGCTATGCATGTCGCTGCCACAGCGCCAGCTGCAGCGACAGTGGCCGATCTTGATCAAACACTGGTTGAACGTGAGCGGCAGGTTCTGACGGATCAGGCGCGCGAAAGCGGTAAGCCAGACAATGTCATTGAGAAAATGATCGAAGGTCGCCTTAAGAAGTTCTACAAGGAAGTCGTCCTGGTTGAGCAGCCTTTTGTGATGAACCCAGATCAGACTGTTGCGAAATTCCTTTCGGAAGCAGGCGCTGAGCTGGCGGGCTTCGTAATGTTCAAGCTCGGTGATGGTATCGAAAAGGCGGAAGACGATTTCGCTGCCGAAGTCGCGTCTATGACAAAGGGCTAACTCCCTTTAATTACATAAGATATCCCGGTCACCCGATGACAGGTGGCCGGGAATCTTTTATGCCCTAACGGGACAAAGGGGAGAACGCTCGATATGTCGCTCGACACAAACCCGGCTGGAGAGCCGAAATACCGGCGCGTGCTGCTCAAAATCTCTGGTGAGGCCCTGATGGGCGACACCGAGTATGGCATCGATATGCCGACCTGCCTGAAGTTTGCCGATGAAATCGCCGCTGCGCGAGAGCTCGGTGTTGAGATTTGCCTGGTAATTGGGGGCGGCAACATATTTCGTGGTCTTGCTGGCGCGGCAACCGGTATGGAGCGTAGTCAGGCCGATTCTATGGGTATGTTGGCAACAATTATGAATGCGCTGGCTATGCAAAGCGCGCTCGAAACGATTGGTGTACAAACCCGTGTACAATCCGGCATCCGCATGGATGAGATTTGCGAGCCCTTCATTCGCCGCCGAGCTGTTCGGCATATGGAAAAGGGCCGCGTTGTGATTTTTGCGGCGGGCACTGGTAATCCCTACTTCACGACAGATAGTGGAGCCGCCTTGCGCGCTGCCGAAATGCACTGTGATGCCATGCTTAAGGGCACACAAGTTGATGGTGTCTATTCTGCCGACCCTAAAACCAACCCTGATGCGACGCGTTACGATACGCTTGGGTATCAGGAAGTTCTGGCTCGTAATTTGCGCGTTATGGATGCGTCCGCGGTCAGCCTTATGCGCGACAATAACATTCCCATCGTTGTATTCTCGCTCCACAATAAGGGCGCGTTGCAAGATGTCTTGACGGGCAAGGGCAATAGCACTGTGATTACCGGGCAGTAAGGACGAACCAATGAGTTACGATAAAAAAGACTTAGAACGCCGCATGGAAGGCGCCATTACATCCCTGCAAACTGAATTGATGGGGCTTCGAACCGGTCGCGCGTCAATAAACTTGCTGGATAACGTGCAAGTGCCAGCCTACGGATCGACGGTGCCGATGAGCCAGGTTGGCTCTGTATCGGTAATGGATGCTCGCATGTTGGCAGTGAACATCTGGGATAAAATGATTGTCGGTGCAGCAGACCGCGCCATACGCGATGCGGGTTTGGGCCTTAATCCGGTTGTTGATGGACAAACTTTGCGCATTCCTATTCCACCTCTGAATGAAGAGCGACGGGTCGAACTGACCAAAGTTGCTGGAAAGTATGCTGAGTCTGCACGCATTGCGGTTCGCAATGTGCGCCGCGACGGAATGGATGCGCTCAAGAAAATGGAAAAAGATGGCGAGATCAACGAAGATGATCTGCGTTCAGGCTCTGAAGAAGTTCAGAAGCTGACCGATACTTACGTCAAGTTGGTTGATGAGACAGTCAAGGCGAAAGAAGCGGAGATTATGCAAGTTTGAGTTCGCAAACCCCCGCGTCTGACGCTGGAATATCCGCTTCGCAAAACGGTGATTATCCAGCCCACGTTGCTATTATCATGGATGGCAACGGGCGCTGGGCAGCGGCGCGCGGGCTTCCACGTGCAGCGGGACATGAGCGCGGCGTTGAGGCGTTGCGCAAGACCGTTGAGGCCGCGCAAGATATGCATTTAACGCACATGACGGTGTATTCGTTTTCCACCGAAAATTGGCGGCGTCCTGTTTCCGAAGTCAATGCTCTATTTGGCCTTCTCAAGGCTTACGTAAAGCGTGACTTGGAGCGTCTAAACCGCGAGGGAGTTCGCATCCGCGTACTCGGAACGCGTGAAGGTTTGCCTGCGGACGTGTTTGAGTTAGTCGAGCGCGCCGAAGCCAGGACCAAGGATAATACGGCGTTCAACCTGTGCATCGCGTTTAATTATGGTGGCCGCGAAGAAATTGTGCGCGCAGCGCGTAAGGCCGCTGTGGCCATCGAATCGGGCGAAATGCTGCCGACGGATTTGACTGAAAAGGCTTTGGAAGCTTATCTCGACACCGCTGGTATGCCCGATCCAGATCTCGTCATCAGGACAAGCGGCGAGTCACGTCTCAGCAATTTCCTCATTTGGCAATCTGCCTATGCTGAGCTCGTTTTTATGGATGTGCTTTGGCCCGATTTCAGAGGTGCTCATTTGCGGGATGCTATCGCGCAATTTCAGCAACGCGAGCGTCGCTATGGCGGTTTGGCAAGCGGGGCTGCCTGATTATGGTCGAAACAACCTGGACTCCTGCGCGGCGGAATGAGCTTGCCCTTCGTATGATGTCGGCGGCCCTTCTCGTGCCGTTCGCTGTTTTAATAATCTGGGGTGGCGGGTGGATCACAGCGTTTGGCTGTGCCTTCATCGGTGGCGTTATGGCCTATGAGTGGGTTCGGATGACGAATTCTCCACTTATGAAGGCGATGACATGTTTAGCGTTTGTGCCCTGCTTGATTGCAGAGCTTGGGGGGCTGACAGTTGGCGGCATTGCACTTGTATTGTGCTCGATCATCGCATTTGCCTCCCACCCGTCAGCGTCACAACGCCTGACGTCGGGGTTCGGTTTGGCCTATACAGCCGGTATGCCACTGGCTGTATATGCTATTCGGGTTGACCCAGCGTGGGATGGAATACTTGTCGCGTTTATACTTATGATCTTTGTCTGGGTTTCTGATACTGGGGCTTTCTTTACAGGCCGCACTTTAGGCGGGCCGCCTCTGGCCAGTATTTCGCCGTCTAAAACCTGGAGCGGTGCTATGGGTGGGATTGCCCTCAGCGCGATCGCTGGAATCGTTATCGGCTCCCTGCTCGAAGGGAATATGCCCCTATGGGCCATTATCGGCGCGGCCATTTCAATAGCGGCGCAGTCGGGTGACATGTTTGAAAGCATCTTGAAGCGTCGGCTCGGCGTGAAAGATTCCAGTCGACTCCTGCCGGGGCATGGCGGCGTACTGGACCGCGTGGATGGCCTCGGCGCTGCCGCGGTTTTGGTCTACACAGTCCTGGCTCTGACACCTGTGCTAGTCGACACTTTAGGGCTCTTGCCGTGAGTGGCCTGCGCTCAATCTCAATCATGGGCGCGACCGGCTCTATCGGTCAGTCGGCCCTGTCCGTCATTGCACACGCCAATGCGACTGCCGATGCGCCTGTCTATGCAATTGATACGCTAGTTGCGGGTTCAGATGTCGAAGGCTTGCTCGCTCAAGCACGCCAGTTTGGGGCCAAACGCGTCGTAATTGCCGATGATTGCCAGTTAGATGCTCTGCGTGCCGGTCTGAAAGATACTGAAATAGAGGTCGCAGCAGGCGCGAATGCGGTTATTGAGGCCGCTACACGGCCTGTTGACCGGGTACTCGCTGCGATTGTCGGTAGTGCTGGATTGCCGTCGACGTTGGCGGCAGTTAAAGCTGGCAATTCAATTGCTCTGGCGAATAAGGAGAGCATGGTCTGTGCAGGGCCGCTACTTAAGCGTGAGGCTGAACGCAGCGGCGCGCTCATCGTCCCAACAGACTCTGAACATAATGCGATGTTTCAGGTCATGGAGCGCCATGAGGATGTAGAAAAATTGATCCTTACCGCCTCTGGTGGGCCGTTTCGCCAAACCAAGCTCAACGATTTGCGCTCCGTAACGCCGACAATGGCGCTCGCCCATCCGCGCTGGGATATGGGGCAAAAAATATCTATCGATAGTGCATCCCTGTTCAATAAAGGGCTGGAGTTGATTGAGGCGGCGTACCTTTTTGATATGCCCGAGTCGATGATTGACGTGGTCGTGCATCCGCAATCCATCATCCATTCGCTGGTTTCATATCGTGATGGATCGGTTCTAGCTCAACTGGGTGAGCCTGATATGCGCACCCCCATAGCGCATGCGCTGAGTTGGCCTGAGCGGCGCCAGCCAACCGCAGTTGAGAAACTTGATTTAATAGCGCTAAGTCGCCTCGATTTTGAGGCACTGGACGAGGTTCGTTTCCCTGCAATCTCTCTTGCGAGGCAGGCTATTCGGCTCGGAGGCGGCGCTCCTACAGTATTAAATTGCGCTAATGAAGTTGCCGTAGCTGCTTTTCTTGCGGGTAAATGTCGATTCCTCGACATAAGCTGGACAGTGAAAACTGCCTTGGAGCATTATGCCGAAGGGCCTTTGGCCAGTGAAGCCTGCGATAGTCTAGACTCAATTCTGGCAGTCGAGGCTGAGGCGAGAGACTTAACGGGCGTGCTTCTTGCTGAGGCCGTGGAACGTCAGGAAGGAGTATAGTTTGACTTCCATTCTCGCCCAAGGGCCGATTTTCCTCGTATGCTTGGTCTTCATGCTCGGAGTCGTCGTGATTATTCACGAGCTCGGACATTATCTAGCGGGTCGTTTCTTTGGTGCCGCCGTCGAATCATTCTCGGTCGGCTTTGGCCGCTCGATTTGGGAGCGCACCGATAAACGCGGTACTAGATGGCGTGTGAACTGGATACCGCTGGGTGGCTTCGTAAAGTTTGTTGGCGAGAGCCAAATGGCAAATGATGTGGGTGTTGTAGAGCAAGGGCCAATTGGTAAGCCGTATCATGAGGTCGGAGTCGGTGGGCGCTCTATCGTCTCGTTGGCAGGACCGATCGCGAATTTCATACTTGCAATTGCTATTTATGCCCTGATTTTTGGCTTCAATGGCACTTACGAGTCGCGCATACAGATCGCTGATGTGCGCGCAGACTTTGCGGCTGAGCGTGCTGGCTTGCAAGCTGGTGATGTTTTTGTTTCGGCAAATGGCAAAGAGATTCGACGCACTAGCGACGTGACTGAAGCTTTCATGTTGACGGCTGGCAACCGCGTTGATGTCACCGTTTTGCGCGATGGTGAGACCATTACAACCACGGTAATTCCTCAAAATGAGGTCCGCGATAACGGGCTAGGGCAAATGATGCCGCAAGCCACGATCGGCGTAGCGATCCAAAATGTTCCAGACACGGCGAGGCGAATTCAACTCAATCCGATTGAAGCTGTGGTGATGGGAACGGAGCAAACCGGCTCTGTCTTGAAGACCACAGTGACCATGATGGGGCGCTTGGTAACCGGCAAAGAGCCTGTCAGCACCTTAAGTGGACCAGTCGCTATTGGCGATACGGGGCGGCGCATCTTCAATCTGACAATGGCTAACGAGCAAGTGCCAATGCGTGATCGTCTGATGAATTTAGTCTGGACTATGCTCGGCTTGTGCGCCGCGGTTTCAATCGGAATCGGATTTTTTAATTTACTGCCATTGCCTGTATTGGACGGTGGCCACTTGGTATTCAACGCCTATGAGGCGGTGACGGGGAAAGTGATGCCTGAAAAGGTGCAGATACTGGCATTGAAGGCGGGCTTGGGTCTGCTATTGACCTTATTCGTCTTCATCACTTGGGGCGACATTCTTGAAACAGGCCTGTTCAACAGGTCAGCAGGCTGATAGCGGCTTGCATAGGAGGATCGAGAGTTCGATGCGTAAAGTATTTGCTGCTGCCTTGATGGCAACCACAGGTCTGGCCACAGCGACGTTAGTCGGCGTGCCAACCGCTGTTGCTCAAACTGGGGAAACAATCAGAACAATCCAGGTCGAAGGCAACCAGCGCATCGAAGACCGCACGATTGAATCGTATCTTCTGGTCGAGCCCGGTGATCCATTTGATCCTGACCGTATCGACTTGTCCCTTAAGACCCTTTTTGCGACGGGTCTGTTTGCTGATGCCTCATTCGATAAAGCTGGTCCTGATCTGATCGTTCGCGTTGTCGAAAACCCGATCATTAACCGTGTCTTGTTCGAAGGGAACAAGGCGATTGATGACGATAAAATGCGTGAAGAAATTCAGGCCGCGCCGCGCGGTATCTTTACCGCGGCCCGTGTTCAGGCTGATGTGCAGCGTATTCTTGATCTGTATCGCAAATCTGGGCGCTTTTCAGCGACAGTGGAGCCGCAATATAAACCATTGGACCAAAACCGAGTTGATCTCGTTTTCGTTGTAACTGAAGGCCCGGTTACGGGCGTCAGAGCGATCAACTTCATTGGTAACGAGGAATTTTCTGATCGTCGCTTGCGCAGTGAAGTTGTTACAAAACAATCGCGCTGGTGGCGTTTCTTCAGCTCGAATGACAATTACGATCCCAACCGTTTGGAATATGACCGCGAATTGTTGCGTCAGTTCTACCAAAACAAAGGGTATTATGACTTCCGCGTTATTTCAGCTGTTGCGGACCTGACGCCGGATCGTGAGGACTTCTACGTCACGTACACAATTGATGAAGGCGAAGAGTATACATTCGGTGAGGTCAGTGTTGAGACGGCGCTTGATAAGCTTGATGCTAATACGCTACGCCGCGTCGTGCCGTTCAGGGATGGTGATCTGTTCCGCGGCGATGCGATCGAAGACACGATTGATACGCTGACCTATGCAGCGGGTATTGCGGGTTACGCTTTTGTCGACGTTACGCCGCAGCTTGAGGCCGATCCAGAGACAAACAAGGTGAATGTCGTATTCGCTCTTGATGAAGGTCCGAGGGTCTATATCGAGCGGATCAACATTATCGGTAATACCAGCACGCTCGACCGTGTTATTCGGCGCGAATTGCGCGTTGCTGAAGGTGATGCCTTCAACCGTGTCCTCCTTGATCGGTCGCGCAACCGCGTCAGGGCGTTGGGTTATTTCGGTGAAGTTGAGATAACTGAAACACCGGGATCAAAACCGGATCGTACGATTGTTGATATCGCTGTTGAAGAGCAGCCGACTGGTGAGCTTTCATTTGCGGCGGGCTTCTCATCTGTTGATGCATTTCTGATCGATGCCAGTGTTTCTCAGCGTAACCTGCGTGGACGAGGCCAATCTGTCATTGCGCGCGTTTCTGCGTCGAATCGTCAGCAATTGATTGACTTTCGCTTCCGCGAACCACGTTTTCTGGACCGAAACTTATCTGCAGGCTTTGATCTGTTCTCGACTCGGTCCGACTTTCTCGATGTATCAAACTTCGAGTCAGAAACGATTGGTGGCGGCCTGTCGCTTGGCTTCCCGGTGACAGAAAATACCAGCCTTGGTTTACGTTATCGCCTTCAGTCGGATACGATTAATGTTGTCGACCGCGATCTTGTTATCGACGATCTCACGGGTAATTTGGCATTCGAAACCATTGTCGATGACAATGGAACGCCGGGTGATCCTTCAGATGATATCACCAATCAGTTCCTGGTTCCTGTCGACGCCAACCCACTGCCAGCCAATACAAGCATTGTTGACCAATGTTCACCGGCTTATCTTTTCCGTTCAACCATCTGCGATAGTGAACGGTCTGATATTTCGTCTATCATAGGCTATTCTATAAACTGGGATCGCCGAAACGATCCGATTGCGCCGACGGGTGGATTTGATTTCTCACTCAGTCAGGACATTGCCGGTATAGGCGGCGATGTTCAGTACCTGCGCACTGAAGTTACAGGCGCGACCTATCGAGGTATATTCAAAGGCGTGCGCGCGAGTGTGCGCGTTTCGGGCGGTCTGATCGAGCCATTTGGCGATGATACGAGTATTCGTATTAATAACCGCTTCTTCCGTGGTGGCTCAACATTCCGTGGCTTTGATGTCGCGGGTATTGGTCCTCGGGTTGTAGATGTGCTTGCAGACACAAACGGAAACCCGTTTGATATCAAGAGCTTGAATGCACTTGGTGGTAAGGCTTACTATCAGGGCACGGCTGAGCTGACGATGCCGAACTTTCTACCCGAAGAGTACGGCATAGCGACATCGCTGTTCGCTGAGGTTGGTTCTGTTGGTAATCTTGATCCAGAGGATATTGACGATCCTGTATTCTTCATCACGCGCAACGGCCAATATAATGGCATCGGCCAGGTGCCGGCCGTGCGTCAAATCAAAGATTCCCTGTCGCTGCGTGCGACGGCAGGGCTTTCAGTGGGCTGGGACTCACCTTTCGGGCCTATCCGGTTCGATTTTTCACACATTATTCGCAAGGAGGAGTACGACAAAACGGAGACTTTCCGGTTCAGTACATCCACTCAATTCTAGAATTCATCTAACAGGAGACTTAAGATGTCCCCCATTAAGTCAATATTGGCGGCCTTCGCCATCGCTTTCAGTTTCGCTAGCGTAGCAGCGCCAATCGCTACCGCGCAGGGTACAACAATTGTTGTCATCGATCAGGCTAAGATCCTGCGTGACAGCGCGGCTGGTAAAGATATCCAGACCAAGATCGGTAGTATTGAATCGGCTATGGAGCGTGAGCTCAAGCCAACGGCTGACTCCCTCAACGCAGAAGGTCAGACCATCGAGGCCAAGACGGCGAATATGACGCCGGAAGCGATGCGTGCTGACGCCGCCCTTAAAACGCAGGTCACGAATTACGCTCGCAAGGCGCAGGAGTTTAACGTCAAGCGGCAGGTTACGGCGCAAGAGCTGGCTCTGACAGAGCGCAAAGCTGTTCAAGACTTCTTCGCAGCGCTGCGTCCTGTATTGCAGGAAGTCGTTGCTGAGCGCGGCGCGCAAGTTATGCTTGATCGTTCATCTGTTACGTTTGCTGACCCATCTATTGATGTTACAGCCTTGGTCATCTCGAAAATGAATGCCAAGACGCCAACAATCTCGGTCGTCCGTCAGAAGATGCCGGCGCAACCAGCTCAATAGTTTTGCGGTAGGGGCGATGACAGTCGATACGCGTTTCTTTGAGCCGCTGAAGGTTCCAACAACGCTCGGCGAAATCGCTGAACTCACTGGTGCTGATTTGCGCGGTGAGGCTTCTCTGAAAGTAACCGGTATCGCCGCGGCCACGAATGCAGGTCGCGGCGATATTTGTTTCTATGAAGGGCCCGCAAAGGATGCGAGCGCAGTTGCACCGCATGCGGCGGCCTGCTTTGTCAAACCAGATGCTGCGGGTAATTTACCCGGCTCTGTAATTGCTCTGGTATCGAAGATGCCGCGCTTTGATCATGTTTGTACGAGCCGTTCCATGTTCAGACCTCGCAATTGGAATGATGAGGGCGCGGCCCCTGAAGTGCATGAGAGTGCACGCATTGCACCTGGCGCTGTCATATGCGCAGGCGCGGCGATTGGGGCTGAGTCAAGTATCGGCCCTAATTCCGTAATTGGGCCTGGCGTCCAAGTCGGGCAACACTGCAATATCGGCGCGAACACCTCCATCCGGTGCGCCTTAATCGGCAATCATGTCACCATCCTGTCTGGCGCCCGCATAGGCGAGAGCGGTTTTGGGGTTATTGGCGGGCCAGAGGGGGCAGAAGATGTGCCGCAATGGGGCCGTGTGATACTACAGGACAAAGTACTGGTTGGCGCGAATACATGTATTGATCGCGGGGCCTTTGCCGACACCGTGATAGGCGAGCGCACAAAACTCGATAATCTCTGTCAGATTGGCCACAATGTTGTGCTTGGCCGCAATGTTTTGATGGCGAGTTTCACAGGACTTTCAGGCTCTGTAAATATCGGTGATAACGTCCGTATGGGCGGTCGCGTCGGTATCGCAGACCATGTGAAAGTAGGCGACGGCGCTCAGCTTGCCGCTTCAGCAGGCGTTTTCCGTGATATTCCCGCGGGTGAGACATGGGGCGGTACACCCGCAAAACCGCTGCGCCAATTCCTGCGCGAGACCGCGTGGCTTCAAAAGCAAGCTATGTCCAGAAAGACGCCGACATGACGGCCAGTATTCACCCCACTGCCATTGTCGAATCCGGCGCGGAGATTGGCAAGGACGTCCAGATTGGGGCCTACGCGCATGTTGGTGAGCATGTTGTACTGCATGACGGCGTCAAAATCTTCCCGAAAGCCATGGTATTTGGGCGCACGGTTCTAAATGAGTCAGTAGAGATTCACCCAGGCGCCGTTATCGGCGGCGGCCCGCAAGTGCTTGGCTATCAAGAAAGTGAAGAATCGCGGCTCGAAGTCGGCGCGCGCACCATTATGCGCGAGCACACAACCTTGCATACAGGATCGCCCTCGCATGGCGGCTTGACGCGTATCGGGAGCGATTGCTTATTCATGGCGCACACGCACGCGGCGCATGACTGTCAAATCGGCGATAAGTGTGTGGTCGCGAATAACACTCATATTGGTGGCCATGTCACTGCTGGTGATCAGGTGTGGTTCGGCGGCGCTGTTGCCGTGCATCAGTTCTGCCGGATTGGCGATCATGCTTTTGTTGGGGGCGGGGCAATTCTTGTGGCTGATGTCATTCCTTTTGGCTCCGTGGTCGGCAATCACGCTCATCTTGCAGGCCTGAATGTTGTTGGCTTGAAACGCCGCGGTTTTTCACGCCAGACAATCCATGATTTGCGCGCCGCCTATCGTTTACTCTACGCTAAAGAAGGCACTTTTACCGAACGCCTTGAGGATACAGCTGAGACATATGCGAATGTGCCCGAAGTCATGCAGATCGTTGACTTTATTCGCTCCAGCAAGAACCGGGCTCTGTGCCTTCCACGCTAATGCTGCAGACTGATGCGCCTCTCGGACTGATTGCAGGGCTTGGACAATTGCCAGTACAGGTTGTCGCCGCCACAGAGGCGCGTGGTCAAAGCGTGTTCGTGGTTCGTCTCAAAGGCTTTGTCGAGCCTGCACTGGATGATGCGCCGGGAGAGATCATTGGCGTTGCTGAGGTTGGCAAGATACTGAAGACCTTGAAGCAAGCAGGCTGCAAGGATGTGTGTTTTTGCGGCATCGTAAAACGCCCAGATTTCAGTGCCCTAAAGCCCGATATCAGAGGTATGGCTTTATTACCAAAGGTCATTGCTGCGGCCCGTAAAGGTGATGATGCCTTGCTGCGTCTTCTGGTTAATACGTTTGAGGCGGAGGGTTTTAAGGTGATCGGCGCAGATGAGGCTGGCGGCAATCTTAAAGCAGGTGAGGGCCTGCTTGCCGGGGCGAAGCCAAGTGAAGCCAATATGGCTGACCTCAAGAAGGCGGCGCACATTGCAGGCGAAGCCGGGCGCCTCGATATTGGGCAAGGTGCGATCGTCTGTGACGGACTCGTTCTATGTGTTGAGGCGCAAGAGGGAACTGACGCGATGCTTCGTCGCTGCGCCGAGCTTGAGCCGGCTCTGATCGGATCAGCAACATCGCGGCGCGGTGTACTAGTGAAGCGTCCAAAGCCTATTCAGGAACGGCGTATTGATTTGCCAGCTATAGGTGTGAAAACTGTTGAAGGGGCGGCTGAAGCTGGTCTTGCGGGTATTGGCTACGAGGCAGATGGCGCCATTCTTCTGGATGAAGCGAATGTCCGTAAGCGCGCTGAGGCTTTAGGCGTGTTTCTCTACGGATTTCCCAAGGACTGGCCCTAATGGCTTCACCGCGTGTCTATATGGTCGCTGCGGAGCCATCTGGTGACCTTCTGGCGCGTGAGGTCATCGAAGCGCTTAAAGTGCAAGATCCTGAGATTGAGCTCGCTGGGATTGGCGGCGCAGAGTGCGCGAAAGTCGGTATAACATCGCCTATTGATATTGGCCCGCTTTCTATACTTGGGCTGTTTGAGGGACTTAAAGCGTATCCCACCGTCGTGAAACTGGCTGACGCGGCGGCTGATGCGATTATCGACTTCAAGCCCGATGCAGTTGTCTTGGTTGATTCATGGGGTTTCATGTTACGCGTGGCACAGCGTATCCGTCGCCGCGCCCCTCAGGTTAAATTGGTTAAGCTTGTTGGCCCGCAGGTCTGGGCGACACGCGCTGGCCGCGCCAAAACACTTGCTGCAACAGTCGATCATCTCATTTGTATCCACTCGATGGAGGAACCATACTATACGCCTCATAATCTGCCGGTGACTGTCATGGGCAATCCCGCACTTAGCCGCACAACCAAAGGTGACGGCGCGGCATTTCGCGAGCGCGCTGGTATCAGTAAAGAAACTGAACTTATTCTCGTTCTGCCGGGCAGTCGCCCCAGCGAAATAAAAACAGTTGCCCCAGATTTAGTGCAAGCGGCGCATAGGATTAAGCGCGAGCGGCCGGAAGCTGTTATCATTATGGCGCCAGCGCCAGCTATGGCCGCGCTATTTTCCGAAAGTTTTCCAGATATCGGAACCTGGAGCCAGACAGTTGCCAGCGATAAAGACCGCCTTGACGTGATGGCGGCTGCAGACCTCGCGCTAGCTTGCTCGGGAACCGTTACAAGCGAACTTGCGGTGCAAGGTACGCCGTTCCTTGTGGGCTATCGCGTTGGCGCAATTACGTGGATGCTGGCGCGCTATCTGCTCTATAAACCAACGCACATTACGCTGCTCAATATCGCCGCTGACGATACAGAAATTGCGCCCGAATTTGTTCAATCCCGGTTGCAGCCTGATCTTATGGCTGAAACAGCCATCGAACTATTATCCGACAGCCAAGCCTTAGCGGCGCAACTGGAGGCACAGAACGCCGCGCTCAAGCGCATGGGTGAACGTGATGAGCCAGCGGCGAATATCGCTGCAGAGGCTATACTGAAAGTCGCTAGCGAGACTTGATCGGCACGTAGTCGCGTTTCGCCGCGCCAGTATAGATTTGCCTCGGGCGACCGATGCGCTGCGTTGGGTCTTCGATCATCTCGTTGAGTTGAGACACCCAGCCGACTGTCCGGCCGAGCGAGAATAGAACGGTAAACATATCAGTTGGGAAACCAATCGCGTCCATCGCAATACCTGAATAGAAATCGACATTTGGATAGAGCTTTTTCTCGACGAAATACGGGTCTTCGAGGGCAATTCTCTCAAGCTCGACAGCGACTTGCATTGTTGGGCTTTTGTCGATGTCGAGCTCGTCCATAAGCTCGCGCACGGTCTGTTGCATCACTTTTGCGCGGGGATCGTAGTTTTTGTAAACACGATGCCCAAAGCCCATTAGGCGGAACGGGTCATTTTTGTCTTTCGCCCGCGCAATATATTCTGGAATACGATCAACCGTTCCAATTTCGCGTAGCATGTTCAAAGCAGCCTCATTCGCACCGCCATGACTAGGCCCCCAGAGAGAAGCCACACCTGCTGCCACAGCCGCATATGGGTGAGCGCCGGAAGACCCAGCCAGTCGCACAGTAGAGGTTGAGGCATTTTGCTCATGGTCAGCTTGTAGAATCAGCAAGCGGTCCATAGCCCGAATCTTTACCGGGTTCGGGACGTATTTTTCCGCAGGTATCGAGAAGCACATGCGAAGGAAGTTTTCGGCGTATCCCAGCTCGTTGAGAGGATCGACGAAAGGCTGGCCGATATTGTACTTATAAATCCGCGCAGCCAGTGTCGGCATTTTTGCGAGGAGACGTATGTAAGCAAGATTACGCTCTTCCGGGTCCGAGCTATCCATTGCGCCGGGATAGAATGCTGAAAGCGCCCCGACTGTTCCAGTCAGCATCGCCATCGGGTGACTATCGCGCCGGAACCCGTCAAAGAAGCTATCCATTTGCGTGTGCAGCATCGTGTGCTGCGTAATCCGGTTGGAGAATTCCTTGAACTCCGGCTGAGTTGGAAGCTCGCCGTTGAGCAAGAGGTAGCAAACTTCCAGAAATCCCGAATTCTCAGCAAGTTGATCGATTGGGTAACCGCGGTGAAGCAGAATGCCCTTCAGACCGTCAATGAAAGTGATCTGGGACTCGCATGATCCGGTTGACGTAAATCCAGGATCGAGCGTGAATACACCAGCCTCAGCATACAGGGACTTTACGTCGACAACATCGGGCCCATGTGTTCCGCTCAGTATTGGCAGCTCTATTTTCTTGCCCTTGATCTCAACCGTTGCGACACCGGTTTTAGTCGTCTTATTGATCATATCAGCCCTCTAAACTTCGTTCATATTCTTATCCGACCAATCAGGCCGGTATGTGCCTGTGTATCCGGGCCAATACCTCTTCGCGGCCAAGCCATGAGATGACTGGCGCGAGATCTGGCGCTGGCAATCCGCCCGTCAAAGCAGCACGTAAAGGCGGTCCAACCTGACCCATCGATAAATTGTGTGCACTGCAATAAGATTGCAGGACATTTTCTATCGCTTCAATAGAGAAGATTTCCATTTGGTCCAGTGCCTGCGCTAGTGGAGGCAAGTGTGCCGCACCGTTTCCTGACAAGGCTTTACGGGCTTTCTTGTTCAGGCTTTCCGCATTCGCTGTCCATAAAAATTCAAATGAATCAGCGAGTTGCGGTAAAGTTGCGCCCCGTTCTTTCAAAGTGGGCAGAGCCGCCATCAACCTTTTTTCAAGTTGTTGTGTTATTTCAGTTTTTTGCGCAATTTGCGGTTTGAGCAGGTGCAGCAATCGACTTTCGTCGCACACGCGGATGAAATGCGCATTGACTGTGTCCAGTTTATCGAAATCAAGGCGCGAGGGGGCCTTGTTCAAACCTGCGATCGAAAACACTTCAGCCGCTTCAGCCATCGTGAAAATTTCCTGATCTCCATGACTCCAGCCAAGACGGAGCAAGTAGGCATTCATCGCTTCAGGCAAATATCCCATGTCACGATATTCCAGCGTTGACTGCGCGCCATGCCGTTTCGAGAGTTTGGCCCCATCTGAACCATGAATCAGCGGCACGTGGGCGAACTCAGGCGGAGTCCAATCCATAGCTTGATAGATTGGCAACTGCCTGAACGTATTTCTAAAATGATCATCCCCGCGCACGACATGCGTGATACCCATATCGTGATCATCGACCACAACGGCCAGCATATAGGTCGGCGTTCCATCAGCGCGCAGCAGGATCAGGTCATCAATCTCACTCGCCTTCAATTCAACCCGGCCCTGCACGCCATCATTTACAGCAATATGGCCTTCATCCGGCGCGCGTAAGCGGACAGTAAAGGGTGCGCTGGGTGTTGGCGGTGTATTTTCATTTCGCCAAGGCGACCGAAACGGCGCGAGCAAAGCATCGGCTTCACGGCGCAATTCCATGCGTTCTGTCTCGCTCAAACCCTCTGCCTTGGCGGCGGCGCGTTTAGCCTCACCCGCTTCGCGCCGCGCTGCCAATTCTTCCATGGTTGTATAGCAGCGAAAAGCGCGGCCGCTCTCCACCATGGCCTTAGCTAGCTCGACGTGACGCGCCGCATTACCGCTTTGGAACACGGGCGCTTCGTCTGGTGTCAGGCCAAGCCAGTCCAGCCCTTCTAAAATAGCTTGTATGGCCTCATCCGTAGAGCGTTTCTTGTCGGTGTCTTCGATCCGCAGCAGGAACTTTCCCTTGTGTCGCCGCGCCAGAAGCGCATTGAATAAAGCGGTACGTGCGCCACCAATGTGGAGCATGCCGGTTGGGGAAGGGGCAAATCGCGTAATCATGAGACGAAACCGGAATATGGGGCGTTAAGGGCCGTGTCCAAGGGGGATGAGACGCATCAACACGCTGCCACGCTTCTGCGCAAGGGGCAGGGCGGTTTCACGCGGCGTTTTGTCAGCAGGCTATTGCAGATTGGCGCGCATGGCGGGCAGCCTTTATTATTCGCGTTTGGCCTGTGCATTGGCGCGGCAATTTATATCACAGCGCCGTTTGAGCCTGACGCCTTGCTGATTTTCGGCATCAGTTTCGCAAGTATTTTGCTGTTTGCAATGTTCTGGCAAAGCGGACGCGCGCCGCCACTTGTCTTCGCCCTCTGCGTCCTATTGGTCGGCGTCTCATGCGGTGTGCTATCGGGCAAACTGGCCTTGCTGCGCGTTTCACACCCTGTCATCACCCAACCCATGGGCCCTGTCATGTTGGAAGGCTGGGTTGAGGATGTTGAGCCGGCAAAGCGCGGGGTTCGCCTGCGTTTGATCGTGCACGCGATAGATGATCTTCCTGCCAAGCAACTCCCGGAAAAAATCCGTGTTACGCACACGACCCGGCTAGAAGTTGAAGCGGGCCGCTTTGTTCGGTGCTGGGTTGTATTGCGTCCACCGCCAGCGCCAATTGTACAAGGTGATTATGCCTTTGATCGCCAGGCCTATTTTGAGGGGTTAGGCGCCGTTGGCTATGTGCAGGGGCGTTGTCGCGGGGGGGCTTTAGGCGCGCCGCGAAGTAAGAGATTAGAGGCCAGTCTATGGTTGGCAAAGCATCGCCGCAATCTTGCGCATTATGTTGATGGTGCCGCGGGTGAGCGCGCTGGCGGATTTGCCGCTGCTTTGGCGTCGGGCGACCGCAGTTTTATGGCCGCATCGGATCAGGACGCATTGCGTGGTTCGGGTCTTGCGCACCTATTGGCCATATCCGGTTTGCATATGGGCATTGTCGGCGGCCTCGTCTTTGTCCTTATCTGGCGGGGGCTTGCCCTGATTGAGCCTGTGGCTCTGCGCATACCCGTACAAAAGCCTGCTGCAGCCGCGGCGCTCTTGGCCAGTTTCACCTATCTTATGTTGTCAGGGGCAAGCGTCTCGACACAGCGCGCCTTTATCATGGCGGCAGTTTTATTTGGGGCTGTACTCGTTGACCGCGTGGCGCTCAGTTTACGCTCATTGGCAATCGCCATGATTATTGTTGTGATCCTCTCGCCCTGGAGTGTGCTCACGCCCGGATTTCAAATGTCATTTGCGGCCACGGGGGCCTTGATCGCGACGTATGAGGCCTGGCAACGGCGACGCCGGGAAACGGGAAATACGCGCACCAAAGGGGTCGTATTCTGGTTTAAGTCGCTTGTGGTGACATCCTTTGTGTCAGGCATCGCGACAATGCCCTTCGCGCTATATCATTTTGATCGCATTGCAGGCTTGGGGCTGATTGCCAACCTCGCCGCCATGCCGATCATTTCACTGGTCAGCGCGCCTGCGGCTGCGGCAGCGATGCTCCTAACGCCCATCGGTTTAAGTGCGTATCCATTGCGGCTTTTTGGGTATTCCCTGGAAGCGGTCTTGTGGGTCGCGCATACATTTGATGTCGGCGCGGCGGGGGGATCGCGCGTCGGTAAGGCGATGCCAGATTCCGCGCTGGCGGCATTGATTATGGCCCTGATTTGCGGCGTGACGCTTATTGGGTGGCGAAAGCGCGCTGTGTTTGGCGGCGCATTCCTGGTCGCAGGTTTAGCGACCTGGGCGCTGGCCCCTGCAGTGCGCATACATTGGGCGCCTTCAGGTGAGATATTTCTGGTTGATCAGACCGGAAGTGTAGAGCGCTTCACTGTCGTGAAACAGGATGGTCTTGCGCCCTTACGCTATATCGATACGCCCTTGTCTGCGGATTGCGCGCAGACACCTTGCGGCACTCGCTTAGAGGGGGTGAATGTGAAGATACTCACGTCCCAAACAATCCCGACATGCGAAAACACGCGCAGGGGTGAGCTTGTATTGAGCCTGATCGCAAGTCCAGAGAACCTGCGTTGCCAACGGCACATCCTTGTATGGGATGAAAACACAGCCGCCCGGGGCCGAAGCTGGAAAGTACAGGACGGTACGATTACTCAAATCTCAAAACCAGAATGTGGCGCAAGACCTTGGATTACCTGCACACAAGATTGACGCGCATCTAACATCGGCTCAGACGTGAGCCTTAAGATCACTCATATTTGCGGATCAAGGCAACGAGGCGACCTTGAACTTGAACACGGTCGGGTCCAAAAATACGGGTTTCATAGGCAGGGTTCGCTGCTTCCAGAGCCACAGAGTCACCCTTCTTGCGCAGCCGTTTCAGTGTCGCTTCTTCATCATCAATAAGCGCCACCACAATATCTCCGGACGTCGCGCTATCAGTGCGTTTCAGGATGACGATATCGCCGTCGAGTATACCCGCATCAATCATCGAATCGCCTTTGACTTCGAGGGCATAATGCGCCTCGCTATCGGCGAATTCCTGTGGAGGCGTAACCCGGTCGACTTCATGTTGAATGGCTGAAATCGGCACACCTGCAGCGATCCGGCCGAGAACCGGGATCGTACGATCCCCCATTGCTGGCGTTGCAGATCCGACAACGCTAGGCCGAAACGCTTGGCGTCCACGCGGCGGCGCAGCGGCTGTCGCGCTATCCGGCATTTTCAACACTTCCAGCGCCCGTGCCCGGTTGGCCAGACGGCGGATAAAGCCGCGCTCTTCCAAAGCGACAATCAAACGGTGAATCCCTGACTTGGATGCGAGATTCAGCGCCTCCTTCATCTCATCAAATGAGGGGGATACGCCATCTTCCTTGATGCGCTCATGAATGAAAAGCAAAAGCTCTTTTTGTTTCGACGTCAGCAAGGGGAACTCCCATTTATTTGATTCTGTTCTCTTTTTGTTTATTCGCGTTCTGTTCTTTTGTCAAACGCTTCATATTCCTCGCGTAGCAGGCTCATAACATGCGTATTCCAATAGCTCGTTCCGATCGGGGTCGACTGCCTGCGTGTCCCCTCCAAAACGAATCCCGCGCGTCTGTATGTGGCAATAGCAGGGGCGTTGTGATCATAGACACGTAGCTCAATTCGATTAATCCAGGGTCTTGAAAAGGCTTGTGAAACAGCGAGATCAACAAGCGATTTAGACAGGCCGGATCCACGCCGCATTGGGGCGATCGCGATACGACCCAGTGTCGCCTGACGCAGGCGCATAGTGTACCAGATCTGCAAGTGTCCAACCATTACATCAGCTAAATCAGCGGCCCAGACTTCATAACGGGGTGCCTTACCGACATGCCTAGTGATTAGCGCTTTGAGATCCTTATCCGCGATGGGATATGCGAGGCTTGCGCCTGCCCATTGCAGCGTGTCTTCCTCAGTCGGGAACCAGGATTTCAGCACACTTATTTCGTTTTTTCTGAAGGGGCGTAGCGTCAGACTGGAGGACATATGCGCCAACTCGATATTAACGCGTAGCTGCCAACGCAGCGCAATGTGCTTGGCGGTCGCCGCGCTTCATCAGGCTCTCACCGATCAGGAAACGGCGTGCGCCCGTCTTACGCAAACGGCGAATATCGTCTTCTGTTCGAATCCCGCTTTCGGAGATCAGATGGCGATCTTCTGGCACCATCCCAGACAGGGCTTCAGTCGTCGCAAGGTCTGTGACCATCCGTTTTAAATCGCGATTATTGATCCCGATCAGCGGTGAGGGCAGGGCGAGCGCCCGCTTCACCTCATCTGCGTCATGTGTCTCAATCAAGGCATCCATACCGAGATCAAGCGCGGCCTGCGTCAGGTCCAATGCCAGAGCGTCATCGCAGCAAGACAGAATAACCAGCACCGCATCGGCGCCCGCAGCATAAGCTTCGGCGACTTGGATCGTATCAATCATGAAGTCCTTGCGCAGCATGGGCATGTTGACCGCAGTACGTATGGCGCGGAAATCTTCCAGGCTGCCGCCAAAACTTGGCCCATCCGTCAGGACAGACAGACAAGCTGCACCGCCCGCCTCATATTCGCGGGCAATTTCGACCGGGTCAGCCCCCGGCAATATCTCCCCAGCCGACGGCGACTTGCGTTTCATTTCACAAATCAAGGCATTGCGACCATCCGCAACCGCCGCATCCAGTCCAGCGCGAAACCGAAAAGGCACTTGCCCCTTTGCGCCCTCTGAGAGGAAATCAGCCTCGCTTCGCGCCTGCTTGAGCGCCGCCACTTCGGTGCGCTTATACGCGATAATGTTGTCCAGAGCTGTCGCCATAGCCAAGCCTATAGCTCGAAACACGCGCATGAAAAGTCCCCCAGAGGCTCTATACTCATAATTGCCCTCTCAACGCATTGACGAAACTTGCGCTCTGCCATTCTATTCGGGCACGAACTCGCGACCTGAATCCGGTCGCGAGGAAAAATTTGATTCTGGAGGACAGAATGACGAAACATTTTCTCTTGGGTACGGCCTGTCTGGCTTTGATGCTTACAGGGTGCAGCAGCGTGAGCGAACCAGCCCCGGATATCGCACAGGCCGCCCCTGCATACGACAAGACAGTCGCAGGTGTTGAAAGCTTCCTGAAAGACGCCGAAGCCAAGATCGCTAAACAAAGCGAATATGCCTCACGCGTGGCGTGGGCGCAGGCGACGAATATCAATTTTGATACCAATTGGCTCGCGGCCCAGTCGGGCGCTGAATATACCAAACTTGTCGTCGACCTTGCCAATGCAACCAAGCAATTTGAAGGTGTTGAGCTGTCTGACGAGCTCGCTCGTAAAATGCAGATTTTGCGTTCTGGGATCACTATCCCGGCGCCGTCACGGCCCGGCGCTGCCGACGAGTTGGCGACCATCACGACAGGCCTCAGCGCGGCGTATGGCACGGGCAAGTTTGAGTATAAAGGCGAGGCGATGACCCTCGACCAGCTTTCGACGATCATCGAAACATCCCGCGATCCAGCTGAGCTAAAGGCCGTCTGGGAAGGCTGGCGCACAATCTCGCCGCCGATGAAATCTGAATATGCGCGCATGGTTGAGATTGCCAATGAGGGCGCAGGTGAGCTTGGCTTTGATGATCTGGCGCAAATGTGGCTGTCAAACTACGACATGCCCGCCGAGGAAATGCGGACAGAAGTTGATCGGCTGTGGACACAAGTTGAGCCGCTATACGACGAACTGCATTGCTATGTGCGGGCCGAACTGAACGAAGAGTATGGCGATGAAGTGCAGCCTGCGACAGGTCCTATCCGCGCCGATCTGCTTGGAAATATGTGGGCCCAGCAATGGTCGAGCATATATCCTCTCGTCGCGCCGCCTGCTGCCGATCCTGGCTATGACGTAACAGAGCAGTTGGTTGCCAATGGCTATGACGCGCTGGAAATGGTCAAAACAGGCGAAGCCTTCTTCTCGTCACTCGGCTTTGAGCCACTGCCAGAAACATTCTGGGAGCGTAGCCAGATCACGCGTCCACGCGACCGTGAAGTTGTGTGTCATGCTTCGGCGTGGAATCTCGATGATGTCGAAGATATCCGCATCAAAATGTGTACCGAAGTGAATGCTGAAGATTTCCATACGGTCCACCACGAACTCGGGCATAACTATTATCAGCGCGCTTATAATCAGCAGGACTATCTCTATCGAACGGGCGCTAATGACGGTTTCCACGAGGCAATCGGTGATTTTATTGCCCTGTCGATTACCCCTGAATATCTCAAGGCCATTGGCCTTATCGATACCGTGCCGCCAGCTGAAGCTGATCTTGGCCTTTTGATGAATACGGCGCTTGATAAGATCGCCTTCCTGCCATTCGCTGTAACGGTCGATAGCTGGCGCTGGGGCGTGCTTGACGGATCAACACCGCCGGAAAACTACAATCAGGCGTGGTGGGAAACGCGGACCAAGTATCAGGGTATCGTACCGCCAGGGCCGCGCCCTGCTGAGGCGTTCGATCCAGGCGCAAAGTATCACATTCCCGGAAACACACCGTATCTGCGCTATTTCCTGTCATATGTGATGCAGTTTCAGTTCCACAAAGCCGCTTGTGAGCAGGCGGGCTGGGAAGGGCCTCTGCACCGCTGTTCGATTTACGGCAACGAAGAGGTTGGCAAGAATTTCAACGCGATGATGGAGCTTGGCATGAGCAAACCATGGCCAGATGCGCTTGAGGCCTTCACCGGCACACGCCAAATGGATGGCACCGCGATTATCGAGTATTTCGATCCGCTGATGACCTATCTGAAAGAGGAAAATGAAGGCCGCACCTGCGGCTGGTAAGCTTTGAAAGATTATTTATTGAGCAGTGCGTGCGGTTTCAGGCGCGCGCGCTGCATCAGGGCTTGGCGACGCTTCAGCTTTCGGACACAAAGGCTGCGAATTGAAACAAGAATTTGAACTGTGTGGAGTGGGTGATGACGGCCAGTGCGATTTATGAGGCACCAAAGGCGTTTTCTTGGGGCGCCAATCTGACACCGCGATCTTACCGTGTGAAATATGACGCTTCGATCGCTAAGCCTGACGCGTTTTGGGATGAGCAGGGTAAGCGGCTCGACTGGATTGAGCCGTATACCATCGTCAAGAACGCGTCTTTTGATCCAGCGGACTTCCGCATCAAATGGTACGAGGACGGCGTTCTGAATGTCAGCGCCAATTGTCTTGATCGGCATTTGGAGGCGCGCGGGGATAAGCCAGCGATCATTTGGGAAGGTGACGATCCGTCTCAAAGCTTCACACTGACCTATCGCGAGATGCATGCCGCCGTTTGTAAGTTTGCGAATGTCCTGAAGAAGCTTGGCGTCACGAAAGGCGACCGCGTCACGATCTATATGCCGATGATTGTCGAGGCTTCAGTCGCGATGTTGGCTTGCGCACGGATTGGTGCGGTCCATTCTGTCGTGTTTGGTGGCTTCAGCCCGGAAGCCCTCGCCGGGCGGATTGTCGATTGCGATTCCAAATTCCTCATCACAGCCGATGAGGGCATGCGCGGCGGCAAATCTGTTCCGCTAAAAGTCAACGTTGATGCAGCGTGCGAGATTGCCGATGGCCTTGTTGAGGCGGTTCTTGTTGTCCGGCGCACAGGCGCGCCAACGCAAATGCTGCCGGGCCGTGACCACTGGCTGCACAATATCGCCGAAACAGTCGATGCCGACTGCGCGCCAGAGCCGATGAATGCCGAAGATCCGCTTTTCATTCTCTACACATCCGGTTCCACTGGCCAGCCCAAAGGCGTGTTGCACACAACCGGTGGTTATCTTGTTTGGGCGTCCTTTACGCATGAATGCGTTTTCGACCTGAAAGAAGATGACGTCTATTGGTGCACGGCCGATGTTGGCTGGGTCACCGGGCACACCTATATCGTCTACGGCCCGCTAGCGAATGGCGCGACAAGTCTGATGTTTGAAGGCGTGCCGACCTACCCAGATGCGTCGCGCTTTTGGCAAGTCTGCGACAAGCATCAGGTCACATTGTTTTACACCGCGCCAACCGCCATCCGCGCCCTGATGCGCGAGGGCAGTGGTCCTGTCATGGCGACCTCGCGCAGCTCGCTTCGCGTCCTTGGCACGGTTGGCGAGCCGATCAATCCCGAGGCGTGGGAGTGGTATTTTGTAACCGTGGGTGATGGTCGCTGCCCAATCGTCGACACATGGTGGCAAACTGAAACCGGCGGCGCCATGATCGTGCCGCTGCCCGGAACAACTGATATGAAACCTGGTGCCGCAAGCCATCCCTTCTTTGGTGTGAAGCTTGAAATGGTAGACGCCGAAGGCACAGTCCTTGAGGGCGAAAGCGAGGGCAATCTCGTCATTACAGATAGCTGGCCCGGTCAGATGCGGACTGTCTATGGCGACCATCAGCGCTTCATCGATACCTATTTCAGCACCTATCCGGGCAAGTACTTCACGGGTGATGGCGCAAAGCGCGATAGCGAAGGCTTCTACTGGATCACCGGACGCGTCGATGATGTGATCAATGTCTCCGGGCATCGCATGGGAACAGCCGAAGTGGAGAGCGCGCTGGTTAGCCATGACGCTGTCGCTGAAGCCGCAGTGGTTGGTTATCCGCACGATATCAAAGGCCAGGGCATCTATGCCTATGTCACACCGCGCGCTGATGTTGTCGCTGATGACGATTTAAAAGCGGATCTGGTTCGCCATGTCCGGGCTGAGATCGGCCCGATTGCGTCGCCAGATCTGATCCAGTTTGCGCCCGGCCTGCCAAAAACGCGCTCCGGCAAAATCATGCGCCGTATCTTGCGCAAGATCGCCGAGAACAGTTTCGACAATCTTGGCGATACCAGCACGCTGGCCGAGCCGGGTGTCGTCGATGATCTGATCGAAAATCGCGAGAACCGCTGAACTATATTCAATCCGCCTATGGTTGACCTTATGTGTCTGTCATGCTGACGGTTTTCTTTGGCTAGACGGCAAGGTTTATCGCGATGGGCGTTTTGATTTCCAGTAATTTTTGTGGCGGGAATATTGAGGTTATTGACGCCTCTAATCCCGAAGCGATCCGTCTGAATATTCGCAAGGATAATGAGTCCGATTTCTATCAGTGGTTCTACTTCCGTCTTGTTGGTGAAGCTGGACAGGCCTGCCGGATGGTGATCGAGAATGCTGCTGATGCGGCTTATCCCAAAGGTTGGGAAAATTATCAGGCTGTTATTTCCTATGACCTTGAAACGTGGGAACGCACGGCGACGAGCTATGATGGCAAAGCGCTGACGATTGAGCACACGCTTCAGCAAAACGCGGTCTATGTGGCTTATTTCGCGCCTTACACGCTGGACCAACATGCCAAGCTTGTCGCGGCGGCGCAGGCGAGTGAGTTTGCGTCGATCAGTGTGCTTGGCCAAACGCTTGATGGGCGAGATCTTGATCTGATCACGATTGGCGAGGCGGGCGAGGACAAAAAGCCGCTTTGGATTACGGCGCGCCAGCATCCCGGCGAGACAATGGCGGAGTGGTGGATGGAGGGTTTCCTTGCCCGGCTGCTTGATCCGGCGGATCGTGTTTCGGCGTGGCTGCGCGAGCGGGCGGTGATTTATGTTGTCCCGAACATGAACCCGGATGGTTCGGCGCGGGGGCATTTGCGGACCAATGCGGCGGGGGTAAACCTAAACCGTGAGTGGCAAAGCCCAAGCATGGAAAAGAGCCCGGAAGTCTTCCTCACGCTCCAGAAAATGCACGACACCGGCGTCGATTTCGCTCTGGATGTGCATGGCGATGAGGCCTTGCCGTATAATTTCATCGCGGGCACTGAGGGTATTCCGGATTATACCGAGACATTACAGGGGCTTCTGGACAGTTTCAAAGCTGAATATGTTGCCGCCAATAGTGACTTTCAAACCGAGCATGGCTATCCGGTCAACAAGCCGGGCAAGGCGAATATGACGATTTGCAGCAATGCGATTGCCGGGGCGTTTGATTGCCTCGCGATGACACTAGAAATGCCGTTCAAGGATAATGTAAACCGCCCGGATGCGGCTCAAGGCTGGTCCCCGGCGCGCAGTATACGCCTTGGCGCGGATGCGATTGACGCGATTGTCGGTGTTTTCGGGGACTTATAGGCCGCGCAGCCGGGCGCGTTCCGCCGGGGCGGCCTAAACGGCTTCACAGATAACGAATACGCGGCCCCTCGCGCGGGCGCGGGCCGAGCGAGGGCGGCCTGTCATGGCCCGCCTGAATAATCGCTGTGGCCATGGCGTTGTAGAGACTGCTCGGCTCAGACCCATAGCGCGCGGGCGCGCCGTATTGGCCAAGGCCGGGTGGAGTGAGCAGGCCGGGGCGAGACCGGGCGAGATGAAAGGCCAGCCGCCGGGCGCGCTGTTCAGGCGCATCAAGCAGAGTTTTCAGGCGCGACAGCGTAGCCAGCATTGGCGCGGCAGGAACCTGAGAAAATATCTTCGGGTCACGCGCGATTTTGTGGGAAAGAGCGCCGTCAATCCCCGGCCAGTCGCGGCC
>CAYGPE010000037.1:0-27519 GCA_964351695.1 uncultured Hyphomonas sp.
TATCGCTGCATGACCCCAACCAAATAGCCTCCGAGGTTACCGGGGCGGTTCACAGAAACGAAAACCCCCCATTTATAGCTGGGTGATTTTGAATGAAGGCCCTAGCGGCATACAATTTCCAAACGTCTTCTTCTAAATGTGCAATGTACGCTATCTGTGTTTTGGCAGGCGCGTATTGGCGCTCGTCAATGAGTTTCAAGAAATCAGAAATGTAACGACTGTGTGATTTCGACAATGCCAATCCGCTTTCTCCAACAGGTGTTCATCCGCTTTGACACCTTACTAGCGAAAAGGTTGCAACAAGAATATTTCAGTCCTTCTCTACGACTAGTTCGAAACTTGTCCCAATCGAAAGTGTACAAGCAAATCGTTTAGTCTGCTTTTGGGATCGAGGAGCATCTAGAGTTCTGGAAGGATTATTGGATTTGCGATTGGGCCGCGATTCGGTGTGAGCTTTGGGAAACATACTTCGACGGCCCCACCACTTTGTCCGTAAAGCGGTACAGATGCTCCACAGTGTATTACAGACCCTGAGGATGGTTGTAGTTCGTATCTCCAGCAAGCGGGTAACAGCGAGGGAAGAGCAAATCTACCAACTGCCGAAAGTCCGGTGGGCGTAAAAAAAAGTTCAGAAGCGGGTGCCGCATACGTGCCCGCCATAATTTTATTGCTCCTTATTCTGCGGCTCGATGGGAATGCCTCAAATCGATAGAACACATCATTTGTGGTGCTCTGAAATTCGAAAGGAAGATGACCAAAAATTACGTTAGGAGGTGTAGGAGGAGAAGGAAAAGAGTATCGGCCCGAAGTTCTCATATACATCAGTGCTGATCTAGCACCGTGGTGTTCAAGCACTTCCAGATCGTCGACCTCGTTTAGACTAGCTTCCCATTCTGCAAAATTGCGCTCAAACCGATCCTGACCCGGTGAAGTTAGCGTGCGTTCTCCATTGTATATTGCACGCGCTTGCGAAATGGCTTCCTCATCAATCGACACTGCCAGCCTCATTCCTACGACAACAACTAGTTCTCCGTGCGCAACTGCCATATGAATATCCATTGCGACCTCAGGAATTTTCGAGAGATTCTCTTCATACGTTTTCGGGATTCGATAAAACGCCATATTTCCTCAGTCAGGTTGGTTAGAGTTTAGAAGTTAGTTCCGTGAATTGAAGATTCATTGCAAGCCCATGGCGAATAGCCCCACTAATGGCCACAGATTTTTCAGCGGTATCTGTAGGCATAAGCACTCTTAGGCGCGCACTATATTTCGTCCGCTTCTGGGATATTGGAGCCCAAGACAGCGCGTCTCTCCTCGACGTTCTGAGACCAAGATATTTTTCTACAGATAGCATAACAAGCGCCGCCTGTTTGTGCGGATGGACTATTCCTGAGCGCAAAATATCGCACGCTGGTTCGTCGATTTCGAACCCGTCTTGGTATGTTTCTTGCTCTGGAACGAGAATGGAGACGGGCCCCTTAACCGTGCCCGCTACAGGGCTCACGCTGTATTTTCGCGGAGTGTCTGCGAACGACCGCCTCCTGTTTGGTCGGGCAAACCGTGATCTATTTGACCAAAATAGCACCACTTCACATCTCTTCTCAGCAGGTCAAATCTTCAGCTTTGTTCGCTGGCGCGGTGCCAAGCACGGCACACAAACCTGGCGCGTGGTGGTCGCCCAAGCGGGCCATCCCGGAGAGAAACTAACCCGCATTCCCGGCGTGAGACCAGGCGCGCATTTGCTCCTTCATTCCTTCGGAAAGACTCGCGCCAAGCGAGCGTTGCGGGCAATAGATGTGCTGTCTGACTCCCATGTTTTACACGATATCCACCCCGCCTATTGGAGTCATGTTCATGTGGCTGTGGCCGCTAATCTCCCGCTTGACCCATACGATCCCGATGCGTTCTCGAGCCTGCTTCTTGCAAAGTCTGTGTCATGATGAATGCACGGTCCTTACGGGCGCTGAGAACTGACTTGTTAAAGAGGGGAGTAGCGCAAGATAAAAGCAACCGTGTCCGATGGACCCGGATTGCCAATGGGGATGGGGACGAGGCGCGAATCAGTTCGTCGATTGCCGCGAGTCGTGGTTTTGGCGGGATCGTCCGTCACACTTATGTAATCGGACGACTCGGATTTTGGCCTCACCTGGTACCATTGCGGCTCTATTTGCGTCAGATCTCGTGTCGTCACTACAGAGGCAGCAGCGCCGTTGTAGGCCCAACATGAGCCAAGATGGCGAAGACCAGTTCCGCCCACGTCTGGGACGGAGCAAGGCGCGCAGCGGCGGTCAGGAAGGCATGAAGGCCTTTCTGAAAGCATCGCGCAGTCGTTCGCCGCGCAAGTCAACGAGGGGCGGACGATCCGCTGGTTTCGCGGGCGCGCGCCGCGTCGTCATTCAGGCCAAGTTTGTGCGCCTCGGTGGAGGCGGAATTGGCGGGCAGCGTGCTCACCTGGCTTACCTGCAGCGAGATGGTGCGGGGCTCGACCGTGAGCGTGCTGACTTTTACAATGACAGAGGCGAAGAAATTGATGGCCGAGACTGGCTAGAAGAACACTGCGAGGACCGACACCATTTCCGGTTCATCCTGTCGCCTGAAGACGGCCAGAAACTCGATGCCCTGAAACCCTTTGTCCGTGAGCTGGTTGGGCAGATGGAAATCGATTTGGAAACCAAGCTCGACTGGATCGCCGTTGACCACCACAACACCGAGCATCCCCACACCCATATCGTGATGAGCGGCAAGCGTGATGACGGGAAGGATCTGGTCATTCCGCGTGAGTATCTGTCCCACGGTATGCGCCAGCGCGGAAGCGCGATCCTGACGCGCGACCTGGGCCTACAGACAGAACGCGAACTCTCAGCCAAACTCGATGTTGAAATCGGTCATCGGAAGATGACCCGAATGGACCGGGTTCTTGTACGCCAACAATATTCATTCGGTGAAGCCGATCTCGCGCGGGTTCAGCGTAATGGCGAGCACTACAAAGCGCGGCTTCATCAGCTAAGATCATACGGGCTTGCGACCCATGTCGGCGGAACGCGCTGGGCCGTCGATAAGCAACTCGGTTTGAAGCTTGGCGCGTTGGAGCGGCAGGACACAATTGCCAAGAGAATCGAACTCGCCGTGCGGCAGGCCGGGCTGGACCGGATCGGCGCGCATGAGGATGGCCCCTACCGTTTTGAGACCAGCGTCAAAGGAAGGCTACTCAAAGTCGGCCGCGCCGATGAGTTGCACAACAAAGCCTATGCCATTGTCGATGGCCTGAATGGCCGTGTTCATCACTTCGATCTTGGCACAAGCTACCCCAAAGACCTGCAGCCAGGGGACATGATTGAGGCCAAGCCCCGCTCCCCCGGCGCGCTGGTTATGGACCAGACGATTGCTGATGCGGCAGCAAGTGAAAATGGGCTCTACAGCGCTGAGGCTCACAGGCGGTTTAATCCGAGAGTAACAGCCACCCATTTGCGCATGTGTGAGAGACGGTTGGAGACGTTAAGGCGAGCCGAAATTGGAAGGCAATTCAATGCGAGCACGACGGTCATTCCGTCAGATTTCATAGCCCGCATCGAGACGCACTTTGAGAAGGCCGCGAGACGGTCACCGACCATCATTCGGCAGCTTGAAGGCATGGACTTTGAGCGTCAGGTCCAGACACACGGAGAAACATGGTTGGACCGCCAGCTTGCAGATGAGGCTGAGCAGACGATTGGACATGCTGGACTTGGGGGCGAGGTGCGAGCCTCAATGGATCAGCGGATGCGGTGGCTGAGAAGCCGTGGCCTCGTCAGCAGCCGAGACGCGCAGACGCTAAGTCCCGGCGATATGGCGCGATTGCGTCAGGACGGGATGCAGCATGCTGGGATAGACGTGGCCAAGCAGACAGGACTGTCCTACCGACCGCTAGAGGCTGGTGAGAAGCTGGAAGGCAACTTTGCCAACACCTACAAAACGCCAGATGCGAAGTTTGCCATCATTGAGCATGGCAAAGAGTTTTCTCTGGTGCCGTGGAACCCCGAACTGGAGAAGATGCGCGCGCGGCAGATACAGCTGATGATGTCGCCGTCCATGCAACTGTCCTGGACACGCGGGCGTGAGCGTGGCCTGAGCCGCTAGGCGACCTGCCTTCATGGCCGAATGGCAGAGCCTGCCATTCGGCCATAACCAGCCTGCTTTCATCAGGTACGGCGCGTCAAGGCTGGGCTTTGCCCACCGCTTCGCGGCTCACGGCCTTGACGCGCCGCACCTGATGAGACACGCGAATTTTGAGTGAGAGATTCCCCGGCTCGGATATCCAACCCTCATTTGAGCACCCTCTGACCCCCATTGGGCACCCGTAACTTCACGCAACTTCCGGAAACTTCACAATTCCCCCAAATCACCCCCAATTGTGCGCAATTTCACGCAACTAGCCTCCAATTGCCTCTCTTGACGAAAGCATAACGGACTCCGCACACTGAGGGCATGTTTGTAGAGTGTTCAATCTGTTCGTATCGGGGGTTTCTATGAAACCTCGCCTGATCGCGTATGTGCAGCCCGCGCTTCATGCGAAAGTCGTCGCGCTGTCCAGGAAACCGGGCCTGACGCAATCCTCTGTGATTGAGGACGCGCTCAAGGTCTACTTCTCGGTCTCCGTTCATCATGAGCGCGATGCCGCACTCATCAAACGCCAGGAAGACATGTTGCGGCAACTCGCGCGGATTGAGCGGGAACAAAACGCCGTGATCGAAATGGCAGACATGCTCGCTTACTACCACCTGGTCTTCGCTCCGCCGATGACGGACTCGCAAAAAGACGCAGCGAAAGCAAATGCACGAGAGAGACTGCAGGAGTTTCGAGGGACGCTTGCCCAAAGGCTCGCACCCGGAAGGAAGCTGTTGGGGGAAGCACTGGCAGATGCGGTGTTTAGCGAGGATGATTTCGTTCAAGCTGACGCGCAACGATCACAAGTAGCGGAGGTGCGTCATGGCGAAACCTCTAACGCCTGATCATTTGAGGTCGTGTGAAATCAAGCGTCGCCTAACAGCAATGTTGAAAGCGGCTGAGATAGTGGGATGGGAAGTTGGAGGCATTCGGCTCACTCCAGCCGGAGACATCACCATTCTGGACAAGTCGGCTCTACCGGCCAATGATAATATTGAGGCAGAATGGTTGGGCTGATCAATGAGTATCAAAGGCGTATGGTGCGTCCCATATAAGCGGGCAAACGGTAAGGTTCGTTTCTATTATTACACTTCGAGAGTCGGAGGCGTTCGGTTCTGGGAAAGTGACGAGAAGAGGATCGGTGAGCGCAGCCTGCCGACTGAATTTGTCCAAGCCTATAACGAGGCTTGTTCCGTTGAGCGAGGGTACACGACGAGTTCCTTTGCTACAGCCGTAAGGCTCTACCAGCAGAAATCAAAATCATACGCCGGCATGAAAGCCAAAGGGCAGGTGGCGCGAACCAAATATCTAGAAGCTTGGCTTGAGATGCCATTGAAAGCAGACAGACCGGCGGCAGCGGCACCATTGCAGGTGTTTGACAGTCGTAACGTCATCAAGTTCATCACAAGCTTTCGAGATGAGAGATGGGGGCATTCAGCAAGTGCAGCCGATGAGGCAATTATTGCGCTGTCGGCGTTTTTGACATGGTGCAAGCAGGATGGTCGGCTTGACTGGAATAGGGCGCAATCGATCCCGGCCATTTACCAGAGGCCTACGAAAAACCGCATCTGGACATCTGACCAGCAAGCGCGTTTTTTGGAATCCGCTCCATGGCAGATTGCTTTTGGATTCAAGTTGGCGGCCTTCACAGGATTGCGTCTTGGCGACCTGTTGCAATTACCGCTGTCAGCGCGCACCAGGCAACATCTGATAATCCCGACAAGTAAGAGCCGAGGTCAAAACTCTGCGATTGTCCCGATTATTCCTCCGTTGGCTGACCTTCTAAAGGCATTGGATGAGAAGCGGGAATCCTTCAAGGTCATGCCGATGACCATACTGTTTAATTCGTATGGAAAACCTTGGACCGAGGACGGGTTTTCAACCAGTTTCTACAGGCACCGAGAGGAGTGCGGTCTCACAAAGAACCCGCCATCAATTCATGATTTGCGAAAGACTGCTGCAACACAAATGGTTATCCTCCAGAAAACGTATCCAGATCTCATAACAGATGCGGTCTTGGTCGATATGTTCGGTTGGACGATGGCGACACTCAACAAAATGAAGCGGATTTACGTGAACGACGAGGCTGTCATCGCAGCCATGACGAGAACAGAACGTAAATAGAACCTGTTAAGGATGCTGTTAAGGATTATATCGAAACCAAAACAATTGGCCCTAATGCCTTGTTTTCATGGTGGGCGATAACGGGCTCGAACCGCTGACCCTCTCGGTGTAAACGAGATGCTCTACCAACTGAGCTAATCGCCCTCTCAGAACGCGCTATTTGCGCTATCCTGACAGTAAATGCAAGACGGCCTCCGATGAAATGTCAGAGGCCGTCCCGATTTAGCTATGATCCTGCTTAATGGCGGATTGGCGCGTTACCATCACTCGGCGCAGCCCGGCCAGAAAGTGTTGCCGCCAGGGCCTGCTCGTCTTCCTGCGACCATTCAATCGGTGTCACAGGAGACACCAGCGCATGCGCCAGCACCTGTTTGATGTCTGACACTGGAATGATATTCAGCGCCGTTTTGACATTGTTCGGCAAGTCCGCGAGATCTTTCTCGTTTTCGTGCGGAATCAGAACCGTGGTGATCCCACCGCGAAGCGCCGCAAGCAGCTTCTCTTTCAGGCCACCAATCGGCAGGACCCGGCCGCGCAGTGAAATCTCACCTGTCATGGCAACATCCCGGCGCACCGCGATACCTGTCAGCAGTGAAACCATCGCGGCCGTCATGCCGATACCTGCCGAAGGGCCATCTTTTGGCGTAGCGCCATCGGGCACATGAACGTGGATATCCGTCGTGTTGAACACGCTCGGTTTAATACCAAGCTCAACCGCACGAGAACGAACCAGTGATCCAGCCGCCGAAATCGACTCCTTCATCACATCGCGCAGATTACCCGTAACCTTGGTATTGCCGCGACCCGGCATAGACAGGGCCTCAATCGTCAGCAGATCGCCGCCCGTCTCGGTCCAGGCGAGGCCCGTCACCGCGCCAACCTGGTCTTCCTGATCAGCAAGACCAAAGCGGAACTGCCTGACACCAGAAAAATCATGAAGGTTTTCAGGGGTCACAGCGACAAAGTCCGTTCCTTCTTCGCCAAGGCGGCGAACCGCTTTACGCGCAAGTTTGGCGAGTTCACGCTCAAGAGAGCGCACACCGGCTTCACGCGTATAGTAGCGGATCAGATCGCGGATAGCATCCTCATGGACGGTCCATTCAGTCTCGTTGAGGCCGTGATCCTTGCGCGTTTTAGGTAACAAATGCCGCAAAGCGATTTGCAGCTTCTCGTCCTCAGTATAGCCAGGAATACGGATGATCTCCATCCGGTCCAGCAAGGGTTGCGGCATGTTCAGGCTGTTGGCCGTGGTTACAAACATGATGTCTGACAGGTCGTAATCGACCTCCAGATAATGGTCGTTAAACGTCGCGTTCTGCGCCGGATCCAGCACCTCAAGCAGTGCTGCAGACGGATCGCCGCGATGGTCCATGCCCATCTTCTCGATCTCATCCAGCAAGAAAAGCGGATTGCCCGACTTGACCTTTTTCAGGCTCTGAATGACCCGGCCCGGCATAGAGCCGATATAGGTTCGGCGGTGACCGCGGATCTCGCTTTCGTCCCGCACGCCGCCAAGCGATACGCGCACGAAGTCACGGCCTGTGGCTTCAGCAATCGACTTACCAAGCGAGGTTTTACCCACGCCTGGCGGGCCAACGAGACACAGGATCGGTCCGCGCAGCTTGTTCGTACGCTTTTGGACAGCCAGATACTCAAGGATGCGTTCCTTGACCTTATCGAGGCCATAATGATCGTCATTCAGCTGCTTTTCAGCCGCCTCAAGGTCCGTCGAGATATCCTTGCGCTTATCCCATGGCAGCGCGAGCAGCCAGTCGAGATAGTTGCGAACGACCGTCGATTCTGCAGACATCGGGCTCATCTGGCGCAGTTTCTTGACCTCGGCTTCGGCTTTGGCGAGCGCCTCTTCCGACATGCCAGCCTCTTTGATGCGGTCTTCAAGCTCAGAAACTTCGTCGCGTTCCTCGCCGCCATCGCCAAGCTCACGCTGAATGGCTTTCATTTGCTCATTCAGGTAATATTCGCGTTGAGATTTCTCCATCTGGCGTTTGACACGGTTTTTAATCTTCCGCTCCATCTGCATCATGCCCATCTCGCCTTCCATCAGCGAGAGCACACGATCCAGACGCTCTTTCGCGTCAGACAATTCCAGAAGAGCCTGTTTTTCCGCCAGTTTGACCTGAAGCTGCGAGGCAACCGCGTCAGCGAGCTTTCCAGCATCTTCGATTTCACCAATGGTGGCGATCGATTCAGGTGGAATTTTGCGGTTCAGCTTGGCGTAATTTTCGATTTGCTCGTTCACGGCGCGTTTCAACGCCTCAAGCTCATCGCCTTCCGCGTCAGCTGACTCAATAAGCTCGATGTCAGCTTCGTAGAAATCACCTTTATCGTGCAGCCCGACCACGCGCGCGCGGCTGCCGCCCTCGACCAACACTTTCACCGTGCCATCAGGCAGCTTGAGCAGTTGCAAAACAGTCGCTGTTGTGCCGACAGTATGTACATCGTCAGCGCCCGGGTCATCGGTCGCGGGATCGCGCTGGGCGATCAGCATGATTTCATTAGCACCGTCATCGACCATTTCGAGAGCGCGCACGGATTTGTCACGGCCCACAAAAAGAGGCGCCACCATATCAGGAAAAACAACAATATCGCGCAATGGCAATACTGGGAGGGTTTTCGTCGTCGTCATATCCGACTCCTTCGTCTTCAGAGCCTGCTCAGCAGCGCTCTATCACCTTCGTCCAATCTTGCGGGACGATTCTGGCATCATCAACATGTGATGCGTCAATAAAGTGAGTTCAACCGCCAAATAGCGGTGAAATTCGGGCAATTCGAAGTGTGACTTTAAAGCTACGACGCTTCGCTTGGCTTCGCCTGCTTCGCGTGGACATAAATCGGCTTGGCATCGCCATTGACAACGTCAGCATTGACCACGACTTCAGACACACCGCGCAGGTTTGGCAGCTCGAACATTGTATCCAGCAGGATCGCTTCCATGATCGAACGCAGCCCCCGCGCGCCGGTTTTGCGCAGGATTGCCCGCTTGGCGATGGCGGTGAGCGCGTCCGGCATGAACTTGAGCTCAACTTCCTCCATCTCAAACAGCTTTTGATACTGTTTGACGAGCGCGTTCTTGGGCGCTGTGAGAATGGTCACCAGTGCGTCTTCGTCCAGGTCTTCCAGCGTCGCCAGAACAGGCAGACGGCCGATGAATTCCGGAATAAGGCCATAACGCTGCAAGTCTTCGGGTTCGACTATTCGTAGCAACTCGCCAACTTTACGGGCTTCCGGGTCTTTGACTTCAGCGCCAAAGCCGATTGAGCTCTGATCGCCGCGCGAAGCAATAATCTTGTCGAGACCCGCAAACGCGCCGCCACAAATGAATAGAATATTTGTGGTGTCGACTTGCAGGAATTCTTGCTGCGGATGTTTGCGGCCACCTTGTGGTGGCACCGCCGCAACTGTGCCTTCCATGAGCTTCAGGAGCGCTTGCTGCACGCCCTCACCCGATACATCGCGGGTAATCGACGGATTATCGGACTTGCGCGAAATCTTGTCGATCTCATCAATATAGACGATGCCGCGCTGCGCCCGCTCAACATTATAATCTGAGGCCTGCAAGAGCTTGAGAACAATATTCTCAACATCTTCACCGACATAACCAGCTTCGGTCAGAGTCGTCGCATCAGCCATTGTAAACGGCACATCCAGAACGCGGGCCAGCGTTTGCGCCAGCAAGGTCTTACCGCATCCGGTCGGGCCGATCAGCATGATGTTGGACTTGGCCAGTTCTACGCCGTCAGAGCCCGCCGGATTGGCGAGACGCTTATAGTGATTGTGAACCGCAACAGAGAGAATGCGCTTGGCGTAGGGTTGGCCGATGACATAATCATCCAGAACCGTGCAGATATCCTGCGGTGTCGGGACACCTTCTTTGGCTTTGAAACCAGTTGTCTTGTTCTCTTCGCGGATAATATCCATGCAGAGCTCAACGCATTCATCACAGATGAACACGGTCGGACCCGCAATGAGCTTTTTCACTTCATGCTGGCTCTTGCCGCAGAAGGAACAATAAAGCGTATTCTTAGAATCGCCGGAGCCATTTTGCTTTGCCATAGGCAACCTCAATCACGCACAGGGATTAACACGGCATTTAAACCGCGAAGAATCCCGCCAATAATCCTGTTTTAGGCGTCTGAACCAGCCACGCAAGCCTTGAGGCGCGTTTGCTGCAGAGCACCGCTATTCTTCGCTTTCAGCCGCGCGGCGATCATAGACCTGATCGATAATGCCAAACTCTTTAGCTTCTTCGGCGGTCATGAACGTATCGCGATCAAGTTTTTTCTCAATCGCATCATACTTCTGACCAGTGTGCTTGACGTAAATATTGTTTAGCCGCGTCTTCAGATCCATGATTTCTTCAGCGTGGCGCTCAATATCCGTTGCGACACCGCGATAGCCGCCAGACGGCTGGTGGACCATGACGCGCGCATTCGGCAGCGCGATCCGTTTCCCCTCTTCACCCGCCGCAAGCAGCAGCGACCCCATGCTAGCGGCCTGACCAATACACACGGTTGAGATTGGGCAGCGAATGTATTGCATTGTGTCATAAATCGCGAGGCCAGCTGTGACATAGCCGCCCGGCGAATTGATATACATCTGGATGTCTTTTTTCGGGTTCTCGGACTCCAAAAACAGAAGCTGCGCTGAGACCAGAGACGCCGTCGCATCATCAATTGGCCCGGTAATGAAAATGATCCGTTCTTTCAGCAGGCGTGAAAAAATATCAAATGCCCGCTCGCCGCGGCTGGTCTGTTCAATAACAGTCGGGACGAGGTTCAGAGCGGTCGTGCGCGGATCAGACATAAAATTACTTTCGAAGCGGAAAACAAATCACTTGGCCGTTGCTTGGCAGAACCTGCAATATTTGTCCATTCGGACCCCGATGCAAGGTGTGGAGTACCGTTAAGCCTCAATCATTAGGTTTTTGCTCATTTAGTCAAAAAAATACCGGCGCTCCGCAAAGCGCCGGTATCTCTATTTTCGCCTGTCCCCCAGACGAAACGTGTTTAGACGCTGTAATACATGTCGAACTCAACCGGGTGAGGATGCAACTGCAGGCGCTCCACCTCTTCCATTTTCAGTTCGATATAGGCGTCAATCTGGTCATCATCGAAGACATTGCCTTTCTTCAAGAAGCCGCGGTCGCCATCGAGGGCTTCCAGGGCTTCGCGTAATGACCCACAAACTTGTGGAATTGCCGCAGCTTCTGCTGCTGGCAGGTCGTACAAGTCCTTGTCCATGGCATCGCCCGGATGGATCTTGTTCTCGATCCCATCAAGACCAGCCATAAGTAGCGCAGCAAAGGCGAGATACGGGTTGGCCGTTGGGTCCGGGAAGCGGGTTTCAATCCGCTTGGCTTTTGGTCCTGTGCCATAAGGAATACGGATTGAGGCCGAGCGGTTGCGTGCTGAATAGGCCAGCATCACAGGTGCTTCATATCCAGGAACCAGACGCTTATAGGAATTAGTCGACGCATTGGTGATCGCGTTCAGCGCCTTGGCGTGCTTGATGATGCCGCCAATATAGTGAAGGCACATTTCCGACAGGCCGGCATATTGATCTCCAGCAAATTGCGGCTTGCCATTCGACCAGATTGACTGGTGAACGTGCATCCCTGAACCGTTATCGGCAAACATTGGCTTTGGCATAAAGGTCGCTGTCTTGCCGTAAGACGCCGCCACATTGTGGATCACGTACTTATATAGCTGTAGATTGTCAGCCATGATGGTCAGCGTGTTGAACTTCATACCCAGTTCGTGCTGCGCAGGTGCAACTTCGTGGTGATGCTTTTCAGGCTCTAGACCGAGCTCGCCCATAACGGAGAGCATTTCCGAACGCATATCCTGCTCTGAATCAACCGGGGGCACAGGGAAGTAACCACCTTTAGGGCCGGGACGGTGCCCCATATTGCCCATCTCGTAGGCTTTACCCGTATTCGCCGGTAGTTCCGTAGAGTCGAAGCTATAGCCGGTATTGTGCGGATCCGTACTCCACTTCACATCATCAAAGATGAAGAATTCAGCTTCAGGTCCGAAATACGCTGTGTCGCCAACGCCAGCTTGCGCCATGTAGGCTTCAGCTTTTTTCGCTGTCGTGCGCGGATCGCGGTTATACGCTTGACCGGAGATCGGATCGAGAATGTCACACATCACAGCCAGCGTGGTTTGCTGGAAGAAGGGGTCGATTTTCGCCGTCGCAACGTCTGGCATCAGCGTCATGTCAGATTCGTTGATGGCTTTCCAACCAGAGATAGAAGATCCATCAAACATTTGTCCGTCGGTGAAGAAGTCTTCACTCTCGACCATGCTCTTATCAAACGTGACGTGCTGCATTTTACCTTTTGGGTCGGTAAACCGCAGATCAACGAACTCCACGTCCTGATCCTTCATCATTTTCATAATCTTATCGGCCATCAAACCCTCCAGTTTCTCTGCCTAATTCCAGTTATTTCGTGGTCACGCTTACAGCGCGCCGTCGCCTTTTTCACCTGTGCGGATGCGCACGGCTTCAGCAATGTCAGATACGAAAATCTTGCCATCGCCAATCTTGCCCGTGTGTGCGGCTTTCGAAATCGCCTCGATTGCGCCAGCGACACCATCATCAGCAACCACGATATCGACTTTCAGTTTTGGCAGGAAGTCCACGACATATTCAGCACCGCGGTACAGCTCAGTGTGACCCCGCTGACGGCCGAAACCCTTGGCTTCAACAACAGTCATTCCCTGAACGCCCACTTCGTGCAGCGCCTCTTTAACATCATCAAGCTTGAACGGTTTGATGATGGCTTCAATCTTTTTCATTACGGCAGCCCTTCTATATCCATAAGCAATGATCAAGGCTTAGGCCGTCGCCGCCGATACTGTGTAGAGCGGCGTCCCCGTAACCCGACAGACTCATGCCGACTGCCCAAGCGTTTACCACCATTGCCGCATTAACAGGCAGCCCGGTCATTTGCATAGACAGCTTGGCGCGATCAAACTAAGTCGAACAAACGCAACCGAGCACCGCTATGTCCCGCAACAAGGCGATTTTCCTAGAAGGCGACTTGATGCGGCATGTCGTCATAATGTCGCTCTCAACAAGTATCGGCCTTGTCTCGATTTTCCTCGTCGATTTTGTCGATTTGCTTTTCATCTCAATGCTTGGCGAGGCGGAACTCGCTGCGGCAGTTGGGTTTGCGGGCACAATCCTGTTTTTCACCTTCTCGGTCTCAATTGGTTTGACGATTGCCGCTGGTGCACTCGCAGCCCAGCGCATTGGCCGGGGCGACCACACAGAAGCGCGGCGTATCATGACCAGCGCCATCACGTTTGGGATGAGTGTTGCCGTCCTAACCGCGCTCACCTTCTGGTATTACGCGCCAAGCCTGATCGCCTTGATTGGGGCGAATGGTGAAACAGCCGACTTTGCGGTGCGCTATTTGCGCATTGTCGTTCTGGCCATGCCGATCGCGGCTCTGGGCATGATGGCATCGGGCCTGCTGCGCGCGCATGGTGACGCGCGCCGCGCGATGACAGTCACGCTCTCTGCGGCGATTACGAATGCCATACTCGATCCGATTCTGATCTTTGGCTTTGGCCTTGGATTAGACGGGGCAGCCTATGCCTCAGTGGCCTCGCGCTTTGCGATGGCGATTACGGCGCTTTATCCCGTGTTCAAGCATTATGGCGGCCTCGCCCGCCTTAATCCATCTCGTTTTATCAAAGACCTGCGCCCCATCTTCGCGATTGCCGGCCCAGCTATGCTGACCAATGTCGCAACGCCTTTCGGCAATGGCTTTATAACCCGCGCTGTGTCGGATTTTGGTGATGCGGCGGTTGCCGGATACGCCGTTGCGGGCCGCCTGACACCGCTCGCTTTCTGCGTGATTTTCGCCCTATCAAGCGCCGTTGGGCCAATTATTGGTCAAAATCTTGGGGCAAAAAATTACCCCCGTATCCGCGGCACGCTCTATAAATCAGTACAATTTGCAGCGCTGTGCACATACATCGCCTGGGTTCTGCTCGCCATATTCAATGGGTTTATCTCAAGCAGTTTCAGTCTCAGCGGTGAGGGACGGCAAATTATATTCTGGTTCGCCCTCGTCGTGGCCCCACTCTTTGTATTCAACGGCACGCTTTTCATTTCGAACGCAGCCTTCAACAATTTGCATCGACCTTTATTCTCGACGGTCCTGAACTGGGGGAAAAATACAATTGGTGTCGTACCATTTGCGATTGTCGGGGCTTCGCTTGGCGGTGCGCCGGGCGTCTTGATTGGTCAGGCCATTGGCGGCGTCGTGTTTGGCCTTTTGGGATTCTGGCTCGCGATAAGGCTGGTCGACAAATATGAGCGCGGCGATGCTGATCCCGACAAAGGCTTTAAGTTCCCGGTCATGCGAAAGCGTCCTACGACACCGTTTTCGTCACCCGATGGCTAGCCAGCTCCCACGATCTTCAACTCAAACGCCCGATCACTTGCCATAGACGGAATACGGCTGCGAGCTTCGGCGACTTTCGCAAGATCCAGATCGGCCATGATCACGCCGGGGTCAGCATTGCCACTTTCTGCGACGATGTCCCCCCACGGCGATACAATCAGCGAGTGTCCGAAGGTCTCGCGTCCATCCTCGTGCGTTCCGCCTTGCGCTGGCGCGAGCACGAAACATCCGGTCTCAATCGCTCGGGCCCGAACCAGCGCGTACCAGTGCGCTTCGCCGGTTACACGCGTAAAGGCTGCAGGGACCGTAATAATCTGCGCGCCCGCCTGCGCCAATGCCCTGTATAGAAGCGGGAAACGCACGTCATAACATATCGTCAGCCCAAGCATGCCAAATGGCGTTTTGGCAACGATCGCCTCCCTGCCCGACGCGTAAGCGGCAGACTCGCGATAGGTCTGCCCATCGCCCACCGTCACGTCGAACATATTGATTTTGTCATATCGCGCCGCGACCTGCCCATCTGGCCCGATTAGATAAGAGCGATTGGCCATGCGCCGACGCCCCTCAAGCGCAATCGCGAGAGAGCCAATCAGGAGCCAGACATTCAACTCTGCCGCCAGGGCGCAAAAGGCCTTCAGCGACGGGTCTACCGCCTCAATCACGGGGCGCTCTTTTTCAACGCGGCGCCTAATGTCGAGCCAATTAGTCATTTCTGGCGTGGCGATAAAAGTTGCGCCTTGGCTCGCCGCTTGGCGGATCAGTTCAGACGCGGCGACAATGTTCGGCGCTGAGGAAACCCCGGACCGCATCTGAATACAGGCTGCCTTGATAATACTCATAGCCTCACGCCCCTGCTGCATCGATAACTTCAAATTGCGCGGTGCGGCGGCCATTCCACTCATTGTCTTTAAGGCGTCCAACCAAGTGTACCCGGCCGCGTTTGAGAAGCGCATCACCAAGCGGTGTTCCGATACAGCGCCAGACGAGCGCATCCACACGCCCCCCCGCATCCTCAACTGTCAGCTTCAAATGGCTCTCACCGATGTGCCGCGTATGGGTGATCTCAACGTCGCGCATACCGAATACCGGCTGCGGCGCGCCCTGTCCAAAGGGCCCAAGCGTCTCAATTTGATCAAACAGCTCAGGTGTCGCTTGTGTGGTTGCCAGCAGTGCATCAATGACCAATTCCTTGGCCGCCGCGCGTTCCTCACGAAACTCGCTCATATGCTCAGCCATCCATGTTCGTAGCCCGTCCAGTTGATCTGGATCCAGGCTCAAACCGCCCGCCATCGCATGCCCACCGCCTGAATGGATCACGCCCGCGCGCGCCGCAGCCGCAATCGCGTCGCCAATATTCACACCCTTTACAGACCGCGCGGATCCCTTGGCGACGGGTCCAAGATCTTGCCCCCACCCGATCACAATAGCTGGCAAGTGAAACCGGTCTTTCAGCCGTCCTGCAACGATGCCGATAACGCCTGGATGCCAGCCTTCGCCAGCCGCAATTATGATTCCGCAGTCCGGGTCAGCTTCAATTTGCTTTTGCGCCTCGACGCTGGCCTGCTCCAGAATCGCCGCTTCGACGGCTTTACGTTCATCGTTCAGGCCGTGCAGGCGTTCGGCCAATTCCAAAGCTTCGGCGCGGTCATCTGTCGCCAACAGTTTTGCCGCCAGCCACGGGTCACCTACCCGTCCGCCTGCATTCAGGCGCGGGCCGAGAACAAACGTCGCGTGATACACGCTTTCAATTTTTCCAATCCCGGCCACATCTGCGAGTGCCCGCAGCCCAGTATTACTGCCCTGTCCCAGTACTTTCAGGCCCTGGCGGACAAATGCCCGGTTCGCGCCCTTTAGCGGTGACATGTCGCAGAGTGTGCCAAGCGCGCAGAGATCAAGCCACGCCAGAATATCCGGCAAACCGCCTTCCGGCGCGATCCCCCGTTGCCGCGCCAGCTTGTTCAAGGCAGCTACAAATACATACACCACACCGGCTGCAGCCAGATGCCCCTGCCCGCTTGTATCATCAGGCCGGTTCGGGTTGACCAGCGCGGCTGCCGGGGGCTGCGCGCCGCCCATTAAGTGATGGTCTATAACAATAACCGCCAGATCAATCCGCGCCGCCTCTTCCAGCGCCTCGCGGGCCGCGGCGCCGCAGTCCACAGTAATGACCAGTTCCGCGCCGCTTTCCTTAAGCGCCTTAAACGCTGCCGGAGATGGTCCGTACCCTTCCAGCAGGCGATCTGGCACATAAAGCCCCAAGTCGCGGCCCCAAGCCCTGAAATACCGCGCCAGGGTTGCTGAACTGGTACCCCCATCGACATCATAGTCGGCAAATACAGTCACCTTGCGCCCATCGACCAGCGCGTCGAGTACAAGCGCTGCGGCTTTATCCATGTCAGCGAAAGAAGAGGGATCCGGGAACTGCGCCCGTAAAGTAGGCTTGAGAAACTGATCTACTTCATCAGGGGCGACATCGCGCGGCGCCAGAAGCCGTGCCAACAGGTCCGAACCACCGACATGCGGCGTCAACGCCCGCACCAGCGCGTCATCCGTCTGCCGCAACGTCCAGTATCGGCCGCCGTAAGAGTTTTGGACTGACAGACTGGAATCGCTCATGGCGATGTCTTGGCAGAAATCGAGACTGAGCGAAACAGGCAGGCTCGCTCACACGGGCTTGCGATGTGTGCGCATCAGGCCCTGTGCATCGTCTTGATGCGGCGGATCATACCGTCAGCTGAACTCATCACCAGTGTTTCGGTTTCGACAAAGCCGCCGCGATATTTAACGCCGCTGACGAGGTCACCACTGGTTACGCCCGTCGCGCAGAACACAGTATCAGTCGAGGCGAGACCATTCAGATCATACTTTGTGTCATAATCGGTAATGCCAACGCGGTCGGCGCGTTTGCGCTCAGCATCATTGCGGAAGAATAACCGCCCCTCCATCTGGCCGCCAACGCATTTGAGCGCCGCCGCCGCCAGCACACCTTCGGGGGCCCCACCTCGGCCGACATACATATCAATGCCGGTATTTTCATTGGTTGTTGCAATGACACCCGCAACATCACCGGCCGAAATTAAAGCTACCCGCGCGCCTGCCTCTCGCAGGCTCTCAATGATGCTTGCATGGCGTGGACGATCCAGCACACACGCCGTCATAGCGGTCACAGGCAGGCCTTTGGCATCGGCCATACGGGTGATATTTTCGCCCGCGCTATCATCCAGATTGATAATACCATTGGCATACCCCGGACCGATTGCGATCTTGTCCATATATGTATCCGGCGCAAATAGAAGTCCGCCGCGCGGGGCGATCGCCACGACAGCCAGAGCATTAGACATCGCTTTGGCCGTTAGGGTCGTGCCCTCCAAGGGGTCAAGCGCGATGTCGATCTCAGGTCCATTGCCTGTGCCGACCTCTTCTCCAATGTAGAGCATAGGGGCTTCGTCACGTTCACCTTCGCCGATCACGACGCGGCCTTTGAAGTCCACCGTATTGAACTGCGCCCGCATGGCATCAACAGCAGCCGCGTCGGCGGCCTTTTCATCGCCCCTCCCGACCAGGCGTTCAGCGGCAATGGCTGCGGCTTCTGTCACCCGTACCATCGCATCGGCCAGTCCGGAATTTAAAGTGCCGTCAGTCATGCGTTTCTCCCCAGGCAAGCGCCTTCTTTTTTTGAACTTTAGCTGTTTGCCGCGTCAATTGGAATGACTTGCAGCGTACATACAGTCGTCTCGAGTGACGCAACTTTTGCAGATGCCGCATCAATCTCGCCGCGACTGCAGACATGGCTGACAATCGCCACTGGTGAAGCGCCGCTCTCATCAGCGGAATCCTGCAGCAGCTTGTTTACCGAAACCCCGTGCTTAGCCAGGGCCTCGGTCAGGCTGGCCAGCGCGCCGGGGCGGTCGGCCAGCTTTACACGCAGGAAAAACGCTTTGCGCTCATCATCCTTGCCGGACACAAACGGGCTGACGGCATGATGCGCCGCGCGGCCGAAGGGCGAACGAGCAATGGGCGAGAAGAGTTTTGCAATATCACCCATCACTGCACTGGCGGTTGGTCCCGCGCCAGCGCCCGGACCTGTCATCGTGATCGCGCCTAAAGCATCGCCCTCGACCCGCACTGTATTCAGCGCGCCATTTATGCGCGCCAGCGGGTGCTCATAAGGCAGCGCCATAGGTGCAACCCGGCAAACGACGCCGTCATCGGTTAGCAGACCTTCGGCGATCAGCTTGATGCGAAGGCCAAGCCGATCTGCAAGCACAAGATCGAGCAGTTCAACCGTGTCCACACCGCTGACGCTGACCTTGGAGAAATCAAGGTCTGCCGTGAACGCAATTGACGCCAGAATTGCGGCCTTATGTGCGGCATCCATGCCTGAGACATCAAGGGTCGGGTCAGCCTCGGCATAACCAAGGCGCTGGGCCTCATCGAGGACTTCCTCATAGCTACGCCCCGTCTCAAGCATTTGAGACGTCAGATAGTTACACGTCCCGTTCAGAATACCCGTGACACGCCGCACTTTGATGCCAGACAGCGAGTCGCGAAGAACGCGAACAATCGGTACGCCGCCAGCCACTGCCGCCTCAAACATCAGATCAACGTCGTGGGTTTGCGCCAGTTTTTCGAGCGCCCCGCCATGCATCGCAATCAAAGCCTTATTGGCGGTAACAACATGCTTGCCAGCTTTGAGCGCCTCTTCAACAGCGAATTTAGCCGGGCCATCAGACCCGCCCATCAATTCAACAAAGACGTCTACGTCCGGGTCTTCAGCGAGTGTTGCCGCATCATCGAACCACTTATACCCGGAAATATCGACGGGACGGTTCCGGCTGCGACTGCGCGCTGACACACCGACAATCTCGACTTTGCCGGGTAAACGAAGTTCGGCCTGCTTTTCGACAAGCTCGATCAAACCGCAACCCACATGACCAAGCCCGGCAATCCCTAATTTTACTGTTTTCACGATCCAGTCCTTTGCAGGCCTTTGCCTGCCCCCTCAGTTTCCATCTTCGACAGAAACTTTTTGATATTGCGCGCGGCCTGCCGGATGCGCTGTTCATTCTCGACCAGTGCAATCCGCACATGCCGGTCGCCATGCTCACCAAACCCAGCCCCGGGCGCGACGGCGACATCGGCTTCGTCCATTAGCTTCAAAGCAAATTCAAGGCTGCGCATGTCACCGCACTGCGGCGGTATTTCGGCCCAGGCAAACATCGAAGCGCTCGGTACGGGGATGTCCCACCCGGCACGCCCAAAACTTTCGCACAGCACATCGCGTCGTGATTTATAAATCTGGCGAAATTCCTCAACACAGTCCTGCGGGCCATCAAGCGCGGCGCAGGCGGCAACTTGAATTGGCGTAAACGCGCCATAGTCGAGATAGGATTTGACCCGCGCCAACGCGCCGACAAGCCGCTCATTGCCCGCGACAAAGCCGATCCGCCATCCTGCCATAGAATAGGTTTTCGACATTGTGGTGGTTTCAACCGCGATATCCTTTGCCCCATTGACCTGCAAGATTGAGGGCGTCGGTTCGTCGAAATATATCTCATTATAGGCAAGGTCTGACAGGATATAGAGGTCGTGTTTCTTGGCCAGCGCCACGGCATCCTTGTAAAATTCCAGATCGCATACATCCGCCGTCGGATTAGACGGGTAACACAGCACCATGGCGGTTGGCGGCGGTACCGAGTAATGGATCGCCTTACTGATTCCGCGCAGGTACGCTTCTGGCGAAGGCGCCGGTATCGCGCGGATCGAGGCGCCCGCGATAATGAAGCCAAAATGGTGCAGCGGATAGGATGGATCAGGCGCTAGGATGACATCCCCCGGCGCCGTTATTGCCTGCGCCAGATTGGCAAACCCTTCTTTTGATCCGAGCGTGACAATCACCTCGCGATCCTTGTCCAGGGTCACGTCAAAGCGGCGCTTATAGTAATTGACCAAAGACCGCCGCAGGCCATTAATCCCGCGCGAAGACGAATAGCCGTGAACATTCGGCTTTCGCGCCGTTTCAGCGAGCTTCTCGACAATATGTGGCGGGGTCGGCATGTCTGGATTGCCCATGCCGAGATCAATAATATCTGCGCCGCCAGCACGAAGCTCAGCCTTGCGACGATTGACCTGCTCAAACACATAAGGTGGCAGGCGTCTTATCTTGTGAAATTCACCGCGCATGTGCGGTCTCCAATTTTGTATCAGTGCGGGAGTTTAAAGACGTCCGCGTGGCCTATCGAACAAGGCATGAAGCGCGTCAACATCTTCGTCGGTCAGAAAATCGGGGGCAGGAATCTGCCCCCCGACCGCTCGGCGCATGTCTTCGGACCAGGCAAGCATTTGCTCAGGAGTCTCTGTTGGCACAGTTGAGCGCGGGTCATTTAGGAATGCCGCCAGCGCCGCACTGGTCAATTCGCCTGAGCGTTGTAATGGCTCGCTATCGCGTTCAGCACTGGTTACAACGGGAATATCACGAATTTTAGGATAGCTTTCGCCGGCAATTTCAATTTTGCGCTCAGCATACCATTCCGGTGCCGTTTCGCGCAGCTCCTGAACGCGCTCCATCTGGCTCGCACAAGCTGACAAAACAGCAAAGGTTACGAAAATGACTGCGCGCATTACCATTTTGCCTTACAAAGCTTACCTAATCCCAACGGTTCACCCCTATAGCTGTTTCTCCAGAATGGCGAGACCGGGCCTGAGATGAAAGACAATATATTGGATAATTTTGGTAACAGTACGTTAACCAAGCTCTTTGCCGGACTAGAACCCGCCGCCTGGCAGAAGCTCAGTGCGGCACTGATGGAAGCCAATAGCGAAGCGCAGGGCCTGATTACCGATATGATGACGGCAAGTGCCGGAGCCCCGATGGCCCCGCAGCGCCCTGACCCGTTCGGCGGATACGAAGCCCAAGCCAAAATCGGCGCCGCCCTTGCCCGCAACCCTGACAAGGCGCTGCACGCTATGACGTCGCTCTATCAGGGCTGGATGAATCTGTTTCAGTCGATGACGATGGGGAGCGAGCTCCCCCGCGATCGCCGGTTTTCAGACCCTGAATGGTCCGCCAATCCGGCTTTTGACTTCATGCGCCGCGCGTGGATGCTCAATAGCGAGTGGCTAAATACGCTGATCGACACCGCTGCACCAGACGTAGACACCAAAACCGTTGAGCAGGCCCGTTTTTTCACTAGCCAGTTCATCGACGCGATGTCGCCGACCAACCTGCCCGCGACCAACCCCGCTGCGCTGCGGGCATTGGTTGAAACAGGCGGCCAAAGCTTGATTGACGGCCTCAAGAATGCGCGCCGCGATCTCCAGCGCGGCAAAGGTCGCTTCCGGATCACCCAAACGGATGAAACTGCATTCAAAGTTGGCAAGGATATCGCCACCGCCGGGGGCAAGGTCATCTTTCGCAACAAGCTGATCGAAGTGATCCACTACAATCCCTCGCGCAAGAAAACGCGCGAACGGCCCATGTTGATCATCCCGCCATGGATCAACAAATTCTATATTCTCGACTTACAGCCAGAAAATTCGATGATCCGCTGGCTCCTGTCGAAGCGCGTCAACACACTGGTTGTGTCATGGCGCAGCGCCGACGAGGAAACCAAGAACTTCACGTGGGATGACTATATCGAGCACGGCATTCTTGCTGCGCTGGATGCTGTCACCGAAGTGACGGGCGCTAAAGATGTCAACGCCATTGGGTATTGCATTGGCGGCTCATTGCTCACTACAGCGCTCGCCCACATGAGCAAAATCGGCGACGAACGTATTGCCTCTGCAACCTATTTCGCATCGCAATCAGACTTTGAGATGGCCGGCGAACTGAAAGTCTTCACGGGTCAAGGCGGGCTTGATCAGATTAACGACGTGATTGACGAACATGATGGCTATATGCCCGGCGAAATGATGGGCGAGACGTTCAATTGGCTGCGTCCGGCTGATCTTGTCTGGCGCTATGTGGTCGATAATTACATGCTGGGTAAACCGCCGCGGCCATTCGACCTGCTCTACTGGAATGCCGACCAGACCAATATTCCCGGCCCGACCCACAAAACATATCTTGGCGAGCTCTATTTCAAGAATGCACTCTCAAAGGGTGAGTTCAAAGTGTTTGGCGAGCCTGTGAACATGGCCGATATCAAAATTCCGGTTTATTTGCAGGCCAGCCGCAGTGACCATATCTGCCCTTGGCACTCGATTTATCGCGGCGGCCAGAATTATGGCGGCGACGTCACGTTCACGCTTGCCGGTTCTGGTCATATTGCCGGTGTCATCAACCACCCTGACGCCAATAAGTATCAACACTGGGTCAATTCTGACCTGCCCGAAAACCCCGGTAAATGGTTAGCTGGCGCGGAAGAAATCGAAGGCTCCTGGTGGCCGAGCTGGTGGACGTGGCTGAAGCCGAAATGCGGCAGCAAGACTGAGGCTATAGCGCCGGAAGATGCCGGTCTCGGCGAAGCCCCTGGTCAGTTCGTCATGATGAGCATTGCCGATATCGCAGCGGGCCAAAAGCCAGCTGGTCCGTATGGCATCGCGCCGCCGCAGAAAAAGGCTGCTCCAAAAGCCAAGCCTAAGAAAGCACCTGCGAAAAAGGCGCCTGCTGCAAAACCAGCGGCAAAATCTCGCGCGACAAAACCAAAGGCAGCAACCTCAAAGACTGCCGCGCGCAAAACGACAGCTCGTACATCGGCTAAATCAAAACCAGTAGCTAAGAAAACGGCCGCGTCCACGCGCAAGCGCACGGCGTCGAAGAAGAAACCAGCTAGCTAACCAGCCCCATCTCGTGGCGATAGCGCCGGCGCAGCAGGTCAATCGGGGCAAGCTCTCCCTTTTTGGACTCTTCATAGTGCCAATAGGTCCAGCCATTACAGGCTGGTGCCTGTTGGACATGTGCCCCCATACGATGGATCGATCCGGTAGCATCGCCAGTTGTCAGGCTGCCATCAATTCTCACGCGCGCATTAAAGCGGCGCTTGGGTGACCACAATCGATCTCCTGGCTTGAGCCACCCATTCTCGACCAGAGCGCCGAACGGCACGCGCGGCAAGGCGCGCTTGCTCTGCTCAACCTGCAGCATCTCACCCTCAACCGGCGTAATCGCCGCAAGCCGAGCGCGCGACAGGCGCACATAAGCTGGGTCTTGCTCAATCCCGACATAAGCGCGGCCCAGTTTCTTGGCAACGGAGGCGGTTGTTCCTGTACCCGAGAACGGATCAAGGATCACATCGCCCGGATGCGACGTCGCCAACATAATGCGTTGCAACAGCGCTTCGGGCTTTTGCGTCGGGTGCGCCTTCTTGCCATCCTCGCCCTTCAGGCGCTCGCCACCGGCGCAAATCGGAATCAGCCAGTCAGACCGCATCTGCTTGTCTTCATTGAAGGCTTTCAGCGCGTCATAATTGAATGTGACTTTCGACTTGTCCGATTTACCAGCCCAGATCATCGTCTCGTGGGCATTCTGGAAACGCGTCCCTTTAAAGTTTGGCATCGGATTGGACTTGCGCCAGATCACATCATTCTGAATCCAGAAACCGGCATCCTGTAGCACTGTGCCGACGCGAAAAATATTATGATACGAGCCGATTACCCAGATCGCGCCATTATCCTTCAATACCCGGCGACATTCAGTCAGCCATTGATGCGTGAACAGGTCATAGGCGTCGAAACTGTCAAACTGGTCCCAGGCATCTGTGACGCCATCAACAACCGATTGGTCAGGTCGGGTAAGCCCGCCGCCAAGCTGAAGGTTATAGGGCGGGTCTGCGAAAATCAGATCGATTGAATTGTCCGGCAGGCGCGACAGCACGTCGACGCACTCGCCCTCAATGATTGTATTCTTGTAAAGGTCCATAATGCTTCCACGCTCGAATCAGTTGCGAATCGCCAAGCACCCCAAATCTACTGGTTTGGGTTTCTGATTCGTTACCAACGCGACGATTGCCCTTGCGCCCAAATTGTTTCGAACCCGAAACTGCCCTGTTTTGCCCCTGTGGACAAGTCTGTGGATGAAGACGCGGGCGACCCTATGCGAAGACAAGATCAGCGCGTATAATCTACATCAGAGGGACTGCGCATGGCATTTGACGGCAAAACTGACACCACTGAACAGATTAAAGTGTTCGTCTCCTATTCACGCGCTGACACAGCCTTCGCGCTTGATCTTGTGGCGGGTCTTCAGGCGTGCGGATTTCAGGCCTTCATCGACCAGGAAGACATCGCCCCCGGCGAGCCTTGGGAACAGCGTCTCAGCGGCTTGATCGAAAGCGCCGATACGGTCGTCTATGTACTGTCCCCCGACAGCCTGATCTCCGATCATTGCAGCTGGGAAGTTCAGGAGACGCTGCGCCTGAACAAGCGCCTGCTGCCAGTCATGTGGCGCGAGGTACCGGATGATAAGGTGCCGCCTGAACTCTCAACCCTGAACTATACATTTTTCAGCGGCAAGAACTCTTATGCGCAAGGCCTGCGTGAGCTTTCCGAAGCGCTGCGCGTCGATTTTGTCTGGATCCGCGAGCATACGCGCATCGGCGCGCTCGCCCGGCGCTGGGATGCGCGTGGGCGCAGCGAGGCGATGCTGCTGCGCGGCGACGAATTGGAACAGGCCTCGGCCTGGGCGGCGCGGCGACCGCTCGACGCCCCGCAGCTCAGCGATGCACAGATCGATTTCATTGGCGCCAGCAAGGCGGCGCACGATGCTGCCGAACGTACCGCGCGCAATCGCCGCCGCGGCTTGCTGGTCGGGGTGTCGATTGTCGCCCTTGGCATGACCGGACTAGCCGGGTTTGCCGGGTTGCAATGGCGCGACGCAGAAAAATCCAAGGATTTCGCGCAAGAGGCTTACCGCGAACTGACATCCACAAATGACGCCCTTTCAGCCGCCTTCCTGCGCCTGTCATCCGACATCGCCCTGCGCGCCCCGCCAACCGGCCCCGCGCCGTTTGAGACCGCTGGCGGCTGGTTTCCCGTCGCGGCCAATTATGCTGGCGCGATTGTACGTCTGCAGCGCCGGGAATCGCAAAACCGTCAGATCATTACCGGCTTCCTCATCGACGGCGCCGTCATACACCCCGAAATGTCCGGCGACGCGCTTTTACTCTCACCCCAGTTCAAGGCCGAGGCGGCACTCATCGAAGAAGATGCGCGTTTGGATGAGTTTCTCGCAGCAACTGATGCGGCTGGAGCTGACGGCGCGGCAGACTTTGAAGGCGAAGCATTCTCTCGGGCGATGATTACACCGCCTGACGCGCCGCCTTCCGAACCTGAAATCCTTGAGCAGCGTTTCCTCACCGCAGACGAGCTGCGCCCAATGCCCGAGCCCCCTCCCCGAGAGGGGCCTTCAGATGCGGATTTCGATATTCGCGATATCGTTGAGCAGCGTGCGATTACAGCCCCGCTTGATGGCGACCAGGACGATGACGGGACGATCCGTGTAAGCTTCCCGACTTTGCCGGATGCCAGCGGCCTTGAACTGACGGGTGAGCCCCTCTGGCAAACCCCAACCGAACTCGCCGCCGAACCGCAATTCATGGTCTACAAGCTGTCCTTCGAAACCCCTTTCGGGGCACGTGCTATCCAGCCGACTGATCTTGATTGCAATGCCTACAAGGATTTCAGCGAAGAGGGCGACCGCTTTGCGCTGTTCGGGATTGATGGCGCGGTCGCCAAAACCGATCGCAGCGATGAGCTGACCCTGCTCGTCACAGACGGCCTCGATCTGTTTGAGAATGGCGAGATCACTTATCGCCACGCCACCCTGAAAGGCGCGTTCGGCGCGCCGCTATTTGATCTGGCCACCCGTAAGGTGATCGGCATCCACCAAGGCGTTGTCGCCAATACAATCTCGCCCGATGGCCGGGTTGGGTTTGCCGAGCCCCTGCTGCCTCTGATCGACTTCATTCGCGATGACGTCTCGATTGATCGCGGCGATAGCGACCGCACACCGCCGCTCTGCGACACAGTTGAACCTGAACCGCCGCTAGATTTCTAACCGGTACTGCCCACCCTCAAGTACAGGCGGCTGAAACAGATCCGTTCGCAAATCCGGGCGCGATGAATTTAGCCCCAAACGCCGGGCGGCCCGCGCGAATCGAGTTCCGATCAATTGCGCCCGCGGGCCTTGTCCACGTCCACGTACCCCCCAGTCTGCATCATAATCCTTGCCGCCGCGCATCTCGCGCAGCAGGTTGATGACGCGCGCAGCGCGATCCGGGTAATGCTGAACCAGCCATTCCTGCACAACGTCCTTTAATTCGTAAGGCAAACGCAACAGCACATACCCCGCCCACTGCGCGCCATGATCCGCTGCTGCGTCCAGCAAGGCTTCAATCTCAGGCTCATTCAAAGCGGGAATAATCGGTGCTGTCATGACCGTGACACCAATCCCGGCATCAGATAGCGCGCGCACGGTCTTCAAACGCATGTGCGGCGCCGCCGCGCGTGGCTCAAGCAAACGGCAGAGCCTGGGGTCAAGCGTAGTGATTGAGACACCGACACGGCAGAGGCCCTTTTCAGCCATAGGTGCCAGAATATCGATATCACGTTGAATCAAGGCCGACTTCGTAAGCAACGTGACGGGATGATTGTGCGCCGAAAGCACTTCAAGGAATTGCCGAGTCAGTTTGGTTCGCTTTTCGACGGGCTGATAGGCATCCGTATTCATGCCAAGCGCGATTGGGCGCACAATATATTTGGGCCGCGCCAATTCGCGTTCCAGCAATGCGGGGCCATCAGGCTTATAGAAAAGCTTGCTCTCGAAATCCAAACCGGCAGACATCCCATGGAACGCATGACTGGGCCGCGCA
>CAYGPE010000038.1:0-27480 GCA_964351695.1 uncultured Hyphomonas sp.
CAGACCCTGCATCTGCGGGGCGAGAGATATACCGTGACAGTGCGAGCTGGTCCGGAGTTTGGTGCTGGGAGATTCGGGGAGGGGTGTGGTTTTGCGAAGCGCTAAGCGGCTACGCCGCAGCTTCGCGGTAGCGGGTTCCGGTCGGGCTGCGCCCGCCCATGAACCAGGTTCAAGACTGTCGCCCGCAAGCACCAGCGGTCATGTTTCTTGTGAGCCTTCAGCCTGGTTCATGTTCGCGCAGCGAACGGAACCCGCTACCCACTGCGTGAGGCGCAGCCTCTTGGCGCAGTGAAAAGAACCAGAGCCCTCAGCATGGTTCATGCGCAGCGCAAAGCGCTGTCGCGGAACCCGCTTCGTCTCGCGTCGGGCAAAGCCCGGTAGCGCTTCGCAAAACAACTCAACCCGCTTCCACCGCGTGACGCGCAAGCGTCTTAGCGTAGTGAAACGGGCTGGAAAGTGAGGTCAGCTTTGCTAATCCTATTGCTTTGTCGTGTGTCAGTATGTTGATATGGTAACAATTCTACAAAAGGGGCGAGCTCTTATGCGTGCGACTCGAAAAACGTTCATATATTGTCTGACTGCTTGGCTGCTCAGTGGCTGCGCGGATAAGTCTGTTCAGACACTGCCTGCACCTGTCGCAACAATTCCAGCCGGGATAGTTATTGATTTACTCGACGCAGACCTGAGCCAGTGGGAGGTCTGGATCGGTGTGCCTCATAGTTCGGTGCAAGGCTTGCCGAAAGGTACGCCTCACAGTGCTGACGTGACACAGGGCACGCCTATGGGGCTGGATAGTGATGTGTTGGATATTTTCACCACGTTTGAAGAAGAGGGTGAGACGATCCTGCATGTTTCCGGCGAAATTTATGGCGGACTGACAACCAAAGCCGCATTCCGGAACTATCATTTACAAATGCAGGCCAAGTGGGGCGACAAGAAGTGGGAGCCACGCCTCAACGACAAGCGTGATAGCGGCCTGCTATATCATTGTCAGGGCGAGCACGGGGCGTTCTGGAAAGTTTGGAAGTCCTGCCTTGAGTATCAGATTCAAGAAAGCGATTTCGGTGATTTCATACCGCTGGCTGGCGTAAAAGCGAGCTTTCGAGGTACGCTCGAGGGCGGTAATCCCAAGTACGATCCAACCGCCTCTACATACGTCAAATCTGATGGACACTATATCAGCGCAATCAAGGAGCCGGACTCACCACATGGCGAGTGGACCAAGGTCGACCTCTATGTGTTTGAGGATCGCGCCATTCATGTTGTAAATGATGAGGTCGTTTTTGCCTTGAAAGACGCTTTGACAGTCGATGATCGCCCGTTAGTCGAGGGGCAGATCCAGCTGCAATCTGAAGCGGCTGAAGTGTTCTACAAAGATATTACGCTCCGCACGATTGAGGCTTTACCGGCCGACTTGATCGCAAGTGCCGACTAAGGCGCAGGCGCTGACACCTGTGGGGCGGGCTTCGCAAAACTACACTGAGAGAAGTCTATAGCTTATCCTTCACCCACTCGCGCGTCAGGAAGCCATCAATGACATCGCACACAAGTCCGATCTCGGTTAGCGCACTGATATAACGCTGCGGGTCGACCAGGGGCTTCCAGATCGATCCGGCTTCAAACTGGTCATCGGCCTCGAGGGCCAGCGTCAGGTGATCGGCTTCGAAGATACCGCGTATCTTGCCGCCCTTGAAATGACGTTCAAGCGCGATCAGGCGCTCCATTCGGTCCGGTGTCAGCAGCGCGCGCGCTTCGACCTGATCATTAGAATAGATCGTGAAATTGTCGCGCAACTCTTTGGAAACCAGGTCGACTTTTTTCAGGCTGTCATCGCCAAACAAGCCCTTCCACCAGCCCCGGCGGGCTATCATCGTGCGGCCAAGGAAGCGGTCAGGATACTGGATGTGAAACAACAGGCCTTGAAACGTCGTCACGGTACGCCGGTTTTTGCCCGAGCCTTGCTCCTGCGTCAGCTTGCACTCGACGAGCGAGAAATGCGCCCCAGCCCTGTCGCCTTCGATCTGGTCTTCGAACTTGCGGCTATCAAAGCCGGGCAGAAGTTTTGCCTGTTTCAGCACATCAAAGGCGGGTGTCGGCGGGCCGTCATCATGCCCGAACTTGATGCCTTTCTTATTTTGGCTGAGGAATTTCCCAGCGCTTTTCCAGTCGGAAATACCTGATACATCGGGGTGCAGCGTGTCATATTTGAAGCCAAATGCATGGGCCGCAGCGCCAACCACCAATTGCTTGGTTTGCGATTTCATCGAGAAAAGCGGCACCCAGCTGGTCGCGCTCATGGCGGCTGTCGCGGCGACGGCGCCAAAGATCGCGAAAGGCAGCATCTGGCCTTTCAGCACAAGAATTCCAATAGCCAGCGCAATGCCCCCGCAAATCAAAGCCGATTGGATCGTGCGGGCTTTGGCTTTGGCGATAATCGCCTTGCGTTCAGCTTCACGCGCGCTCAATGCAGGCTCCAGCTCGCTGCGCCACGTTTCCAGCGCGTTGGCAAATTCCGGTCGCTGGGCGTTCAGCCCGCTGAATATTCCATCCAGAAACCCTGTCGACATCATGTTCCCCACAATAGTTGGCTTCGCATTAATAGACGCTGGGTTTCGTTTGCGTAAAGCGCTGAGCTATGGACTTATGCGACAAAATCAGGGAGCGCGCAGATGTTGAACCATTTGAAATGGCTTAGTGCAGGCTTGGCGTACATGGCGCTTGCAGCATGTTCAGGGGCAGTGGCACCTGAACCAAGCACGCCGGAAACTCCGCCTGAAATTACGAAGTGGATGGGCTCTCCAGCCATTCTGGTTTTCTCCGAAACGGCAGGTTGGCGGCATAATGAGGGAATTGCCGGCGCAGACCTGTTCTTTGTCGATCTGGCTGATGCCAAGGGTTATGGCATCTTCACCACGGTCAACTCGGCTGTGTTCAATACTGATCAGTTGGCGCGTTTTGACCTGGTTGTTTTCAACAATGTCACGGGTAATGCCTTAACGGGGGATCAGAAGGCTGCTTTTGAAACTTGGCTTGGCCAAGGTGGCGCATGGATTGGGCTTCATGGTGCGGGTGATAATTCACATGGCGCTTGGCCCTGGTATATGCAGTCTCTGATCGGGCCTACCTTCATTGGTCACACATCAGATCCGCATATTCAGGATGCGCGCGTCGTAAACCTCGATGCTGACCATCCGGTTATGTCTGGGTTGCCAGACAGCTTCATTATTGATGATGAGTGGTACAGCTTTGACAGTTCCGCCAGCGCCCACGGCATGCATGTTCTCGCTGGTCTGGATGAGAGTTCCTACATTACTGAAAATCAGAGTTTTGGCGATGTAACGGATATGCGAATGGGCCCAGAACCTACAGATCATCCGGTGATTTGGGTGACATGCGTTGGTGAAGGCAAGGGGTTTTACTCTGCGCTAGGCCATCGACAGCACACGTATCGTAACGCGACCTACAGGCAGCTGCTTGAGAGTGCTTTTGACTGGGTCGTCAGCGACGCGTCAGCTGCCACCGGTACCTGCTAATCCGCTTCATCGCTCCAAAGCGGCACATCCGGTGATACGGCTTCAGCAAGCTTGGTGAGCAGCGTATGCAGGGATGCCGTTTCACGTGCTGCCAACGATCCGAGTAATTCGCGTTCACATTCGCGGGCCCGCGGAATGATCGCAGCATAGATCGCGCGGCCTTCATCTGTAAGGTCCAGCGGGGCGCGGCGGCGATCATCCGGGTCTGTCATTCGCGCAACAACACCGCGCTCAATCAGGCTGGCAGCAGCGCGGCTGACTGTCGGCTTATCCATCAGGGTCCGGGTTGCCAATTCAGTACTGGTAATCCCCTTGCGCTCCCCCAGAACGGCAATGATCCGCCATTGCCAGACAGTCAGATCAAACTCGCTGGCATAAATATCGGCAATTTTACGCGATACGGCGTTTGACAGCACGGAAAGGCGATAGGGTAAAAACCCATCCAATCGCAGTGTTGTTTCATCTGTCATGTTCAGAATTCCCCAAATTTAGCAGCACGCTAACGCAAATTGGTAGGACCGAAAAGTGAAGGAATATGACTTGTCTTATTCGTAAAATTAGTTACATATGCAACTAATTTACATTATATGTACTTCTGGAGCGCCGCATGCCTGACTTATTTGAGAATCCCGTTGGCCTTGATGGCTTCGAATTCATCGAGTTTTCAGCCCCTGAAGAAGGGCATCTCGAGAAGGTTTTCGAGACGATCGGATTCACGAAAATTGCTAAGCACCGCTCCAAGAAAGTTGAGCTATGGCGCCAAGGCGGGATCAATCTGATCACCAATTACGAGCCAAAGTCTGCCGCGTGGTATTTCTCCCGCGAGCATGGTCCAAGTGCCTGTGGCATGGCCTTCCGTGTACGTGATGCGCGCAAGGCCTATGACTATTTGCTTAGCCACGGGGCAGAACCTGTGAATGTTCAGACCGGACCTATGGAGCTGCATATCCCTGCTATTCGCGGCATTGGCGGCGCGATTATATATCTGGTGGACCGCTATGGCGATGATCTCGATATTTACGATATTGATTTTGAGTATCTGCCCGGCATTGACCAGCATCCCGAAGGCGCTGGCTTTGAAGTGATCGATCACCTGACCCATAATGTCTATGGCGGCCGTATGGCCTACTGGGCTGACTATTATGAGACATTGTTCAATTTCAAGGAGATCCGTTTCTTTGATATCAAGGGCGAATATACGGGCCTGACGTCGAAAGCGCTGACCGCTCCGGATGGCAAAATTCGCATTCCGCTCAACGAAGAGGGCGAAGGCGGCAAAGGTCAGATTGAGGAATTCCTGCGCGAGTTTAACGGTGAGGGCATTCAACATATCGCCTTCAATTGCCCAGACCTTTATGCCTGTTGGGATCGGCTACAGAAACTCGGTGTGCCGTTCATGACCGCGCCTCCAGGGGCCTATTACGATATGCTGGATGAGCGGCTACCCGGGCATGGTGAAGATGTGGAAGGCCTCAAAATGCGAGGCATCTTGATGGATGGCACAACCGAAGGCGGCAAACCGCGTCTGTTGCTGCAAATATTTGCACAGGCACAGGTTGGCCCGGTCTTCTTTGAATTTATTCAGCGCAAGGGCGATGATGGCTTTGGTGAAGGAAACTTCAAGGCGCTGTTTGAGAGCATGGAACGTGACCAGATCAATCGCGGCGTGCTTGAGGTTGAAAGCTAAAGTCCGGCGAAAAAGTCTGCGTACAGCGCATCAGCTTCGGCTGAAAGCAAGCCGACCTCGACGGTGAGCCCAGCTGCCTGCAAGCGCTTTGCGCCACCTGTGCCAAGCGGGTGACGGTCTGGTGTGGCAAACACGACGCGCGCGAAGCCTGCTGTGATCAGGCGCTGCGAGCAGGCCGGCTCGCCAGTTGAGCGTGTGCCGCAGGGTTCCAGCGTGACATAAGCTGTCCCGCCTTGCGTGGCGGCGCTGTCCAGTCGATGCAGGGCGACTTGTTCGGCATGCGGCCTTCCGCCATCGCCAGTGGCGCCTTCGCTGATCACTTTACCGCTGCGATCCGTCAACACGCAGCCAACTGCCGGGTTCTCGCCTGTGCGGCCATGTTGATACCGTGCCAACTCCAACGCGCGCTGCATATGGATCGCGTCAGCACTCATCCGAATACCACTGTGCGTTGGCCATTCAGAAAGACCCGGCCTTCGGCATGCGCCGTGACCGCGCGTGCCAAAACGCGCGCTTCGATGTCTTTGCCAAGTTCAGCCATTTTTTCAGCGCTAAGGCGATGATCCACAGGTGCAACGTCTTGCGTAATGATCGGGCCTTCATCCAGATCAGCGGTCACATAATGGGCTGTTGCGCCCATAAGTTTTACACCGCGCCTGTGGGCCTGATGATAGGGCCGCGCGCCTTTGAAACTGGGCAGCGCCGAATGGTGGATGTTGATGCAGCGGCCCGTAAGCTCGCGGCTGATCTTATCCGACAGAATTTGCATATAGCGCGCGAGGACGACGAAATCAGCTTGCGTCTCTGCTATGAGACTTAACAGCTTTTCTTCAGCCGCGTTTTTGGTGTCAGCTGAAACCGGGATGTGGTGAAACGGGACATTGTGACGATCAGCCAGCCATTTAGCGTCGCAGTGGTTCGAGACGATGGCGACAATGTCTGCACCTAGGCGCTCGCGGCGATGGCGATAGAGCAAATCGTTCAGACAATGATCGCCTTTGGAAACCATTATTAGGGCGCGTGGGCGGTCACCTGTTGCCCGCAAGGACCACTCGATCTGGCGCTGCGCCGCAAGTTGAGCAAACCCATCTGAAAAAGCGGTTTCGTCAAAACTATCAGTCGCGGTGAATTTCGCCCAAATGAAAAAGCGGCCTGTATCCGGATCGCCAAAATCGTGGCTCTCGCTGACATTCAGCCCGTGCGCTGCCAATTGCCCCATGACATCGGCGAGAATCCCAATCGCGTCCGGTGAGGCCGCCCGCAGGATATAACTGCCTGCAGTCATGGCAGTTCTGGCAATTCCCGGGCGCGGCTATCGTCGAGATAGGCAGCAGAAATGGGCTTCAGGTCAGTATCAAGCTCAATCACCAGCGGGTTTCCGGTTGGGATTTCGAGCTGTGTGATCGTCTCGTCCGGAACGTTGAACAGGTGTTTGACAAGCGCCCGCAATGAGTTGCCATGCGCCGAGATGATCGTGTCTTCCCCGGCTTTCAAAACCGGCACGATGGCGTTTTCCCAATAGGGTAGCACGCGTTCCAGCGTCAGTTTGAGGCTTTCAGACTTGGGGACTTCGACACCTGCATAGCGTGGGTCGGTGCTCAGATCATAGGGGCTGTTTGGATCCATTTCTGGCGGCGGTATGTCGTACGAGCGGCGCCAGATGTGGACCTGATCCTTGCCGTGCTTTTCAGCTGTTTCGGCTTTATCCAGCCCGGTCAGGCCGCCATAGTGGCGTTCGTTCAGGCGCCAGTGTTTTTCAACCGGAAGCCAGGCGCGATCCATCTCAAGCAGGCTGATCCAGAGCGTACGAATGGCGCGGGTCTGATAGCTGGTAAAGGCGCGCGTTGGGGCAATCCCGGACGCCTTTAAAAGCTGACCGCCCTTGGCCGCTTCGGCTTCGCCTTTTTCAGTCAGCCCGGCATCCCACCAACCGGTGAAACGGTTTTCGAGGTTCCATTGGCTTTGGCCGTGGCGAGTGAGGACGAGAGTCGGCATGAGGCAGGGTCCGTTACGAGTTGTTTAACGCGCGATCCTGTAGAATATTTTAGGATCATGCAGGGCAATGCGCGTTGCTAACAGAGCGCGCCCGTGTTTTCCAGTAGATAGCGCGCCGCAGTGTAGAGTAGAGAGCAGACTGTTGAAGGACATCGTTTTTTTCCCTGTTGCGATATTGCTCGCCCTCCTGATGGTTGGCGGCGCAATGCAGGTTGGCGCGGGCGTGCCCTTGTGTGGACCTGTCGGCGGTGCAAACGGACCGGAAGACTATTCGATTGCGATTATTCAGGGCCGCGACTTGTGCCGTATGGAAGCCGTTTACGGCCATGAATTAACGCAATCTGCGCCGGAAAAACCGCAAAACACTTTGCGTATCCTCGCTGAGCCGGATGCCCTGCGTAATGATGTAGAGGCGAGCGCTCATTTCAAGCTCGGCCCTGATCTTGAGACAGTGTATGCAGGTCAAATTTTGCGTGTCACGATACGCGCGCAGCCTTCACCGGAACGCGGTGCTTTAGCTTTCGAGTTCAATTATTCAACTGGCAAAGCAGGCGACACGGGCTGGCACCGTTTCTATCTTGAGCCGGGTTGGAAAGACTATACGCACACGATTGAGATCCCCAATAAGCTTCTGGAATCGACTGTCGCGCTGGACTATTTCGCCATTCGCCCGGTGATTGCTGAGAAGCCGCGGGCCATAGAGGTTGAAAAAATCACTTTCGAACGCCTCGGCCGATGGGATGGAACAGGCTAAAACTTTCCCTGTATTCGTTAATGCCTCGCTCACGCAAATCATGCCATAGTTGCGAGATTATGCGTGGTGTGACTTCAATTTTGACGGCAGCAGCGATGCTGGCTGGTCTGGCGCTACCGCTAGCCAATGCGGCGGGCGGCGATGTCACGCGCGATGAATTGGACGAGCTTGAGTATGAGCGCGCGCAGACACTGGCGCAGCTGCAGGCGCTTGAGCAAGCCGAGGGCAGCGTCGCGACGGATATTGAAAGCCTTGAACGCGACATGATCGCCGCAACGCTGGAAAGTCAGCGCCGTGAGGAGCAGGCAACGGCGTCTGAATTGAAATTACTGACGCTGCGGGCGCGCCTCAATTCGGCTCGCCGCGATATGCTGGAAGGCGAAGATGCGCTCGAAGACCTGATGGCGACACTCGTCGTTACAGGTCGCCAGCGCCCGCCCGCATTGCTGACCACGCCGGGTGATGCAAACGCAGCCATCCGGGCGGCCATTATCATGGGCGATGTTGCGCCAGACCTCAAAGCCCGCACGAGCGACTTGTCAGGCGAGATCAATCGCTTGCGCAAGTTGGAACGGCTGCAGAAACGCGAGCAAGCACGGCTGGAGAATGCTGAACTGGCACTGGAGCTTAAACAGACCGAAATCCTGCAAATGGCAGCGGTCAAACGCGCCGCCTTTGAGGATGTCAGCCAGGATGCGGCGCGGTTGCGTGAGCGCGCTGAACTGCTGGGGCGGGAAGCTGAGACGGTGCGCAGCTTACTTGCCGCACTTGAAGCGACGGCGCCCGGTGCGCCGGGTACCAAGCCTGAGCTGCAATATGCCGCGTTGTCGCCAAATGTCGCGCAGCCTGCCGCGCGCCCGCAGACCCGGCCATCGCCTGAGCCTACTGTGCTGCTGGGTCAGGCATTGCTGGGTGGACTGGATCGACCTGCCGCGGGGCGTCTGGTGCGGGGCTGGGGCGATAAGATGAGCGGCGGCACAAAATCCGAAGGTCTGGCAATCGCAACCCGCGCACAGGCACAGGTTTCAGCCCCGATTGATGGACGCATTGAGTTTGCCGGTCCGTTCCGAACTTACGGTCAACTCTTGATTATTTCCACATCTGATGACTACCATGTCTTGTTAAGCGGAATGGCCACGTCCTATGTTGGAGTCGGACAGACTGTGAAGCGAGGAGAACCGGTTGCACGTATGCAAAACCGGGTCAGCCCGGAGCCTGAACTCTACATGGAGATCAGGAAGGATGGGAAACCGATGAACCCCGCGAAGTGGATGAAACGCGGCTAAGGCCGCACAGGTAGGAGTAACGCGTATGAGAGCCATGCTGACCGGAGCCGCAATTGGAATGGTGCTCGGGGCTGTCGCTGTCGGTGTGTCCGCCGTCGCATGGCCAGAGCCCAAGCGCGAAGATGTCCGCATGGCGACCTATCAGCAACTCGACCTGTTCACTGAAGTCCTGGCCCGTGCCAAAGCCGACTATGTTGAAGAGATCAACGAAGTTGAAGCCATCGAATCAGCCATTGACGGCATGCTTGGCTCACTGGACCCGCATTCAAGCTTTCTGTCGCCTTCAGATTTCGAAGCCATGCAGGTCACAACGTCTGGCGAATATGGCGGCCTCGGCATTGAGGTCACGATGGAAGATGGTTTCGTCAAAATCGTTACACCAATGGATGATACACCGGCCAGCCGCGCCGGGCTTGAGCCGGGTGACCTGATCTCAGCGATTAATGGCAAGCCGATTATCGGATTGAACATGGATGACGCTGTGCGCGATATGCGCGGTCTTGCCGGGACAGATTTGACCATCACTGTATTGCGCGAAGGTGTGGAGCCGTTTGACGTGGATCTCACCCGCGAAGTGATCAAACCTAAATCGGTTAACTGGCGCGTGATCGACGAAGACATTGCATATTTCCGTGTCACGACATTCAACGAGCGCACGACGGAGCTGCTTGAAGAGGCCACTCGCAAGGCCAAATCCGAGCTTGGTCCACGTCCGCGCGGTATCGTGCTCGATTTGCGCAATAATGGCGGCGGTTTGCTGGATCAGGCGATCACCGTAACAGACTTGTTCTTGTCAGGCGGCGAAGTCGTCTCCACGATTGGTCGCCGGGCCGGCGATGTGGCGCGTTATAATGCCCGCAATGGCGAGGTCTTTAAGGATGTACCGATCATCGTCCTGATCAATAATGGCTCTGCCTCGGCATCTGAAATTGTTGCGGGTGCATTGCAGGATCGCAGCCGCGCAACGGTTCTTGGCGTGACCAGCTTCGGCAAGGGTTCGGTCCAGACTGTCATCCCGCTCGGCAGTGATCGCGGCGCGATCCGTCTGACCACGGCGCGCTATTATACCCCTGCCGGACGCTCCATTCAGGCCACCGGCATTGTACCGGACCTCGAAGTCGCGCAGCGCCGTATGAGCGAGGAAGATATTGCCAAAGTGCGGCGCTACACAGAGGCTGATCTACCTAACGCGCTGGGTAATGAAAGCGGCAGTGACCGCGAATTGCCGCACATTCCAGCCGACATGCCACCTGAAAATTATGACGGCGAGGATTACCAGCTCGAGCAAGCCGTCAAAATACTCAAAGCGGGCGGCAGTGAAATAGCGAGCCGGACACCGCGCGCAGGCTAGGCCTCAGCTGCGTTGGCGCATCTGGCGGGCTGATAACCGCCTGACCCGTCGCTCTATATGCGAGACGACAATTCCGGCAACATCTTTGCCTGTCGCCGTCTCTATGCCTTCAAGGCCAGGTGATGAGTTCACCTCCAGAACCATTGGCCCCGCGTTTGACTGCAAGATGTCAACGCCTGCCATGTTCAAACCGAGTGTCCTCGCCGCTCTGACGGCGGTTTTGCGTTCTTCGCTGGTCAACTTTATTTCCGTCGCCGCACCGCCGCGATGCAGGTTGGAGCGAAACTCACCGTCAGCAGCCTGGCGTTTCATGGCGGCGACAACCCGGTTTCCGATCACCAGACATCGTACATCAGCGCCGGCAGCTTCTTTGACAAAGCTCTGAACCAGAAAATTGGCGTCGAGCCCGCGGAAGGCATCGACAAGGCTTTCGGCAGCCTTCTTGGTTTCGGCAAGAACGACGCCGCGACCTTGCGTGGATGACAGCAATTTCAGCACCACAGGCGCATCACCGACCAGCCCCACGAGGTCTTTTGTATCCTTTGGAGAGTTGGCGAAGGCTGTAACAGGCATACCAATTTCGGCTCTGGATAAAAGTTGGTGCGCCAGCAGCTTATCGCGCGAGGCACCAATCGCTTCGGCATCATTGAGACACCAGGCACCGGTTGATTGAAACTGCCGCAGCACGGCCATTCCATATGTCGTCATCGATGCGCCAATGCGGGGAATGATGGCGTCGTACTGAGGTAGCGTTCTACCATCATAATGCACTTCTGCGCTATCGCGATCGACACGCAAATAGCACCGCGATGTATTGATGATATCAACCTCATGACCATTCGCTTCAGCGGCCTCGACCAATCTTCGCGATGAGTAATTATTGGGCTCGCGCGTCAGCAGGGCAAGGCGCAGTACAAGCGCTTCTTTGGCGGCGGCTTCGGCTTTCTTTGAGTAGAGTTTAAAAGACAACTCGCCTTGCAGGAAATCGCCGGTTGGCGAAACCAGGGCATCTTCATCAATGGCTGACCGGCCAAGCAGCATGCGAAAACTCATCTCCTCGCGATTGGTCAGCGTAATCTCGATTTTTTTCCGGCGGGGGCCGATAACCATATTGGTTTCAATAACGATGCGCTGTTCGGTTTGCCCGTTCGAGCTGGTCACTTCGCGCCGATCATGGATTTTCGCCGTGCATAGTCGTTTCAAGCTGGGGCGCCCCACATCAGGCCGGAAGGTGAAGCGGACCATGTCGCGGCCATCATCATCGATGAACTCTTCAATACCGTCTGCGTGTAGCGCCGATGTTCGCGCGCCAGTGTCGACTTTCGCCTTGATGGCATGCAATCCAAGGTCAGGCAGAGCCAGCCATTCCTGCCAGCCCAACTCAAAGCGTCCGCTCATCGCCAACTCCATGCGTAAACCAACACAGATACGACTCGTGTTGGGCGTTTTGGACTCTGTCTAGCCAAAGTCTGTGTCGTTTATGATTCACCGGTCTCAGCTGCGAAACTCGCCGCTTTGCGGATACGTTTTTCCAATTGCGGATGCAGGTCAGGGTTGGCGCTGATGATTGATCCGGTGGTCAGGGGATCGCCGCCATCAATCTCGGTCGTGACGCCGCCTGCTTCGCGCACCAGAATCATGCCTGCTGCGATATCCCATGATTTCAGGCCACGCTCCCAGAAGCCGTCAAACCGGCCAGCGGCGACCCAGGCCAGATCCAGCGCGGCAGAGCCATTGCGCCGGATGCCCGCCACGACCGGCGTCATCGCCGCCATTTCAGTGGCAAACCGCGTATGGGCTTCGGGGGCTTTTCCGATCCAGGGTGTGCCGGTGGCAAACACAGCGCTGTCCAGATTACGCCGGGTGGATACACGCAGCTTGCGCTGTTCAAACCATGCGCCGCGCCCCTGCTCAGCCCAGAAAATCTCGTTGCGGGCAACATCATAGACGCAGCCTGAATACAAGACGCCTTCGCGCTCCAGCGCGATAGAGACGGCATAATGCGGCTGGCCGTGCAGGAAGTTCAGGGTGCCATCCAGCGGATCGACAATGAAGCGATTGGTCTTGTCGCTGCCTTCGATGATGCCGCTTTCTTCCATCACGAAGCCATAGCCAGGGCGCGCCTTCTTCAGGTATTCGTAGATGATCTCTTCGGCTTGATGATCGGCGCGCGAGACGAAATCGCCTGGGCCTTTCTTGGAGACTTGCAAATACTCAACTTCGCCGAAATCTCGGGCGAGCGAGCGGCCAGCGCGCCGCGCAGCCTCAATAATAACATTGCCGAGGGCGGAGGGTTTGGACATGTCAGCTAAGCCTTAGTCGGCGCGTTTAAGATAAGTACGGTCGGACGTCTGGACGATGATACGCTCGCCAACCCCGATAAAGGGCGGCACCGTCACACGCACACCATTATCGCATGTCGCGGGCTTGAAACTGTTGGCGGCCGTTTGACCTTTGACGACAGGCTCGGTTTCTTCAACTGTCAGCGTCACTTGATCCGGCACAGAAACACCGATCGGCGTTGCCTCGTGAAACTCAATCACGACGGTCATGCCATCCTGCAGGAAGTCCCCATCATCGCCGATAAAGTCTTTCTGGATTTCAATCTGTTCGAACGTCTCCTGATCCATGAAGGCATAGGCCTCACCGGCGTCGAACAGATATTGATAGTCTTTCTGCTCAAGCCGCACCCGTTCAACGGTTTCATTGGCCCGGAAGCGCTCATTGGCTTTTGAGCCATTGAACAGGTTGCGCATCTCGACCTGATTGAACGCGCCGCCTTTTCCAGGCTTCACGGCATTGGTTTTCATGGCTCGCCAGACACTGCCATTATACTCGATGACCATGTTAGGTTTGATTTCATTTCCGTTGATCTTGGCCATGTCTCGCGTCCTGTTGATTGCAGGCGCGGGCGTAGCGGTGGCCGGGCTTCGGGTCAAGTTTTGTGGACAGATTGGCTTGTCTCGGCTTTGATAGCGCCATTCAAGACGGAAGGGGTCTGATATGGATTTTCTGACAAGGTTTTTGAGCTTTGAAAAACCAATGGGCAATACGCTTGTTCGGGTATTGTATTATCTGGCGATTGTTGCCGCTGTGTGGAACGCGCTGAAGATGTTCTGGCACTATGGTATCCTGCGGCTGGATAATGATTGGGGTTCGGCGCTTTGGGTGATGATCAAGACGCCGTTTATCCTGATCTTCGGGATCATTGTTCTGCGGGTCGCGGCTGAGTTGGCCTTGGCGGTGTTGCGGATGGATACATCGCTGCACAAGCAGGCGAACGCCGTGGCGGCTGAGCCTGAAACGATCGACGCCAAGCCAAAGGCTAAGCCGAAACCCAAGAGTTCAACGTAAATGCAGGTGCATTATCTGGAATTTGTTGTTTCAGATGTCGATGCGCAGTGCGCTGCGTTAGAGAAAGCGCATGGCCTGAGCTTTGGCGCGCCGGTTATGGGGCTAGGCGGCGCGCGGGTGGCTGACCTGCCGCAAGGTGGTCGCGCAGGGGTTCGCGCGCCGATGCATGATGCTGAGATGCCGGTCGTCCGGCCATATGTCCTGACGGATGATATCGCCGCAGCGTTGGACGCCGTGACCGGGCTAGGCGCGGAAATTTTGCATCCGTCGCTCGAAATTCCGGGCGAGGGGACATTCGCGATCTATCAATTAGGCGGCGTGCAACAAGGTTTCTGGCAGCTCTAGCGTTTGCCGCTCCTTGCTAAGCGAACACCTCGTCGATCAGCCGGTTAAACATGGCAACGGCTGCGGCTGGCCCGTCAGCGTGGTTCCATACACCGCTTGAGACGGCAAGAAAGTCTGCCCCAGCCTCGATAAGTGGCCGGGCATTGGCCAGCGTGATGCCGCCAATCGCGACGCAAGGCAGGGTCAGGAATAACTGGCACCATTCCAGCACGTGCTTGTCAGCTGGCGTCGTGCCGGCTTTCGTCTCTGTCGGATAGAAGGCGCCAAAGGCGACATAGTCGGCGCCCGCTTCGCCCGCCAGCATGGCCTGATGACGGCTATCCTTACAGGTCGCGCCGATAATCACGTCTGGTCCCACCAAGTCGCGAGCCCGCTTGATGCTCATATCGTCCATGCCGAGATGTACGCCGTCGGCATTCAGGGCGCGGCAGAGCTGCGGGCTGTCATTGATAATCAGGGCAATATCATTGTTTCGGCACAGCGGTTGAACGGCCTGCGCCACCGCCCGCGTGGCTGCGGTGTCGATATCGCTGCCCTGCTTCATTCTCACTTGCAGGCTGGCAATATCGCCGCCCGCAATCGCCGCTTCAAACTGGCTGACAAAGCCAGCCACATCGTCGATACGCGGCGGGGTAATCAGATAAAGAAGCGTGCGTTCACGCTCAGGGTCTTGGGCAGGTTCACGAGCCATTGGGCTTATATATACGCTTCTGACTGGCTGGGAAGCGTTTCAGCGTGTCACCTGTTCGGGTGGGCCGGGCCACCAGATCGCCGCCGCAATTCGGGCAGGTGCCGTGAAAATGTGCGTCATTGCACGGCGCGCAAAAGGTGCATTCGAACGAGCAGATCAGCGCGCCGTCTTGATCGGCTGGCAGATCGCGGTCGCAGCGTTCACATCCGGGGCGCATGTCGAGCATCTTATGTCTCCGTATTGAGCCGCGCGCGCAAAAAAGGGCGCCTGCGAGCGCCCTTTCCTGTGCATGCTTATGTCGCCGCGCGCAAGGCGCGAAGGCCTAACCCGCGCAAGAGGCGTCGCAGATTGAGGTAATTGAGTCGGCCAGCATGGCATCAAACTCAGCATCTGTTTGCTTGGCTGAAAGGCCCTGTGTGAGACCGCGTGAGAAGCTGGCAATCATGCCGGTATTCTGGGCCAGCATGGCATTGGCGTCTTCACGTGAATATCCGCCCGATAGGGCAACAACGCGCAGTGTCGCCGGATGGTCGACCAGCGACTTGTACTGATTGGCTTTGCTTGGCAGTGACAGTTTCAGCATCACTTGTGTACCCTCTGGCAGGGCATCGAGTTGCTTGCTGATCTCGGCCAGCAGAATGTCTTCAGCTTCGGCCTTATCAGCGATGGTGATTGTCACTTCGGGCTCAATAATCGGCATCAGGCCGTGCGACAGGATTTGTTTGCCGACTTCAAATTGCTGGGCAACGATAGCAGCAATGCCTTCGGCGTTCGCCGCATCAATGACAGAGCGCATCTTGGTGCCGAAAATACCTTTCTTCACAGCGCGCTCAAGCAGGTGGTCCAGATCCGGCATCGGCTTCATCACTTTGACGCCGTTTTCAGACTCAGCCAGGCCCTTGTCGCATTTCAGGAATGGTACAACGCCGGTCTTTTTCCACAAATATTCAGCCGTTGGCATGCCATCGACATCGCCGTCCATGGTCCGCTCAAACAAGATCGCCCCAATGACCTTGTCGCCATTAAAGGCGGGAGACTTGATGATACGCGCGCGCATCTCGTGGATCAGGCCAAACATTTCCTCATCGGTTTTGTAGGCGCTTTCTTCGACGCCGTAGAGCCGCAGCGCTTTCGGCGTCGAGCCGCCGGATTGATCAAGAGCAGCAATGAAGCCAGGCTTGCTCGCGATCTGGGCGCGCATTTCGGCTTGGATGGTCGTGGTTTCGGTTGCGGACATGTGGTTTCTCCTTAAGTCCCCTGAAGGTCAGTCGTGTGAATGGGTGAAAATGCGGTGTGCCAGAGCGGCGCAGCGGCATGTTTGACACCGCTGTCGATATGGCTTGGCCCGCCGCCCCTGGTTTTGTGCAAGGAAGGGCGGGTCAGATGGATCATTTTAGGTCTAGTCTTTCAGCGCCTCGACACCAGGTAGAGGTTTGCCCTCCATCCATTCAAGAAACGCGCCACCTGCGGTCGAGATATGGGTGAAATCCTGTGCGGCTTTGGCATGGTTTAGCGCAGCCACCGTGTCGCCGCCGCCTGCTACGGCGACCAGTTTGCCCTCTTTCGCGCGTTTGCCTGCATCCTGAGCAGTCAGAACCGTCGCGCGGTCAAATGGCGTCAGTTCAAACGCACCGAGCGGCCCGTTCCAGACCAGCGTCTTGGCGTGTTCAAGTGCGGTAGAAAGCTGCGCGACTGTGCGGATGCCAGCGTCGAGGATCATTTCATCCTCGGCCACCTCATCAAGGCCGCACGTGCGATGATCGGCATTGGCGGCAAAATCCTTGGCGACGACAACATCGATCGGAAGCAATATCTGACAGCCTGCAGCCTTGGCATTGGCTTCAATCTCGCGCGCGGTATCGGCAAGGTCATGCTCGCACAGCGACTTGCCGACATTCACACCGCGCGCCGCGAGGAATGTATTGGCCATGCCGCCGCCAATCGCCAGCAGGTCGACTTTTGAAACAAGGTTCTTGAGCAGATCAATCTTGGAGCTGACCTTGGCGCCGCCCACCACAGCCAGCACCGGACGCTGCGGCGTACCCAGCGCTGCGTTCAGTGCATCAAGCTCGCGTTCCATCGATTTGCCTGCATAGGCCGGCAGATGCTGAGCCAGTCCAACAGTTGAAACGTGCGCGCGGTGACTGGCCGAGAAGGCGTCCGAGACAAAGATATCGCCAAGCTGCGCCATCTGGCGGGCAAGGTCCGGATCGTTCTTTTCTTCGCCGCTATGATAGCGTGTGTTTTCCAGCAGCGCGACATCGCCGTCGCCGAGCTTGGCGAGCTCATCTTCGACAAACCCGCCAACACAATCATCAATGAAGGCGACGGGCGCCCCCAGCACGTTTGCAAAAGCCGGGGCAATCGGGGCCAGCGACATCTCTGGAACACGGTCGCCCTTTGGCCGGCCGAAATGCGCCAGTAAAGCCACGCGGGCATTCTGGGCTCGCAGCGCGTTGACGGTGGCCAGCGCCGCGCGCAGCCGCGTGTCGTCGGTGACATTGCCCGAACCATCCATCGGCACGTTGAAATCAACCCGAACGAGCGCGGTCTTGCCGGACAAGTCACCCGCGTCTTCGATGCGGCGGAAGTCAGTCATACCTGCGTCTTTCCTTGGCTGGCCTAGAGAAACTTCGCCATGGCAATCGCCGTGTCGCTCATCCGGGTCGCAAAGCCCCACTCATTGTCATACCAGCTGAGCACACGAACCATTGTGCCGTCAGTGACGTTGGTGCCGTCGGCTGCAAAGGTTGAGCTATGCGGATCATGATTGAAATCAGCTGAAACTAGGGGGGCGGTTGAATAACCGAGGACGCCCTTCATTGGACCATCGGCAGCAGCCTTGATGGCACTGTTGATCTCTTCAACCGTGGTCGCACGGCTGGCATCGAAAACCAGATCGACCATTGAGACGTTCGGCGTTGGCACGCGAACGGCCGAGCCATCCAGCTTGCCGTTCAGTTCTGGCAGTACAAGGCCAACCGCCTTAGCCGCGCCAGTTGAGGTTGGGATCATCGACATGGCGGCGGCGCGGCCGCGATACATATCCTTATGCATCCGGTCGAGCGTTGGCTGATCGCCTGTATAAGAGTGGATTGTCGTCATGTAGCCGCGCTCGATGCCAACTGTATCGTTCAGCACTTTGGCGACAGGCGACAGGCAGTTGGTCGTACATGAGGCGTTTGAGACAACCAGGTCATCAGCGCCCAGCGTTTCATGGTTCACACCATAAACGATCGTCTTGTCAGCGCCGCTAGCCGGGGCTGAGACCAGTACGCGCTTGGCGCCTGCCTCAAGATGAGCCGAAGCCTTGTCCTTGGCCGTAAAGATACCCGTACATTCAAAGGCGATGTCGACGCCCATTTCCTTATGCGGCAGCTCGGCAGGGTTGCGCACGGCAGTGCATTTGAAGCTGCGCTTGCCGACATGGATTGTGTCGCCCTCAACCGAAACCTCTTCATTGAGCCGCCCGTGGATGGAATCATATTGCAACAGGTGGGCATTGGTTTCGACAGGACCGAGATCGTTGATGGACACGACTTCAATGTCTGTGCGGTCATGTTCGATGATCGACCGCAACACCAAACGACCAATACGGCCAAAACCATTAATCGCAACACGAACAGCCATCGAACACCTCCTGAAACTAGCTTGTTATGCAGGGCTTTAACGCCCTTACGTACAGGCGTCTAGAAGGCGGCTTGCGTTAGAACGCCGCGAATGTCGTTTGACAGCGATGTCCCTGAAAAAAGAACAGTTTAGTCGCTATTTTGCCCGGTCAATTGATCCCAATCGACCCATGTTTTCTTTTTGCGCCGGAGTTTTTGCCAGAACCGGCGGCGCTCAGGTGTCGGCAAGGGTTGTAGATTGTCGAGAAAGGCATGCGCTACGGCTTTCCAACTATACCCTTCGGCGTATTTGCGCGCTGTCGCGCGGTCGAGATCGAGGCAGGCTTTTGCGCCCGCTGCCAGATCACCTCGTACGGGCGTAATCGTTCCGGCATCTGATCCCGGAATAACGTCTTTCGGTCCGGTCGCCTCATAGGCTGCAACGGGCGTGCCTGTCGCCATGGCTTCCAGCACAACTAGCCCGAACGTATCGGTCAGGCTGGGAAATACGAAAACATCCGCGCTGGCATAGGCCGTCGCCAGCTCATCGCCGAACCGGGGGCCAAGAAAATGCACGTTCGGATATTTCTTTTCCAGATCCCTGCGTGCAGGCCCATCACCGATGACGACCTTCGAGCCGGGCAGGTCCAATTCAACAAAGGCTTCAATATTCTTCTCGACTGCGACGCGGCCGACATTCAGGAAGATTGGACGCGGCAGGCCAGCAAAAGGATCCCCTTCTGCGCCTTGTTCAATTCGCTTGTTCGGATGAAACAGTTTCGTATCGACGCCGCGCGTCCATGCCACCGTGTTGATGAAGCGTTTCGCATTCAACTCTTCAACCATGCTCGGTGTCGGCACCATAACGCGGCCGGAATATTTATGAAACCAGCGCACGAAACGATAGCCCCAGTTTACCGGGACCGGAAAACGCGCAGAGACATATTCAGGAAAGCGTGTGTGATAGGCGGTCGAGAAGGGGTGCTTGATGTGCAGGCACATGCCGCGGCCCGCCATGCCGAGTGTGCCTTCGGTAACGATATGGACCGCATCGGGTTCAAAATCATGGAACCGTTTCTCAACCTTGCCGCGTGCAAACAAGGCCAATTTGATTTCGGGATAGGTTGGCAGCGGCACTGTCGTGAAACCGACCCCTGGGTGCAGAATTTCAAAGACGTGGCCCTCGGCCTCAAGTTCTTCGATCACACGCTGCATCGTTCGTACGACCCCGTTGACCTGCGGTTCCCACGCATCCGTAACAATCATGATCCGCATGGAGAGCCCTTGTGCAGGTTGGCAGACAGGTGATGTGTTCCAGCGTGTATGAAGCTGTCCGCGCTCAAGGTAAAGGCGATTACGCGCACGTCGCGGCGGCATACTTATTGCCAAAAGCAGGTGCTAAGCTTGAGCCTTGGCCCGGTCCCCATATAGAAGTAAGTATGGGGCCGCGATAATGTGCCGACTGTGGAGGAGTTTACCATGCTGCAATCCTGGCGCTTACAAGCCGCTCTTTTCGTTTCATTTGGCGTTCTGGTCGCCTGCGAACCGGATGTGGTAGAGCCAACTGTCGATATTGAGCCCACCCAGATCGAAGCCGTTCAGCCTGATACGCCGCCAGAACCAGAGGTCGTGCCGCAAGCTGCACCCGCTGACCCGGCACCGACAATCATTGGCCAGCGCACAGACACATTCAATGCCCGCGCCGAGTTTCCGTTTGGCCTGGCTGAGAAAGCCCCGGCGCTGGATGCCCGTTTGCGCGAAGAGGCATTGTTTGAGATTGAGCAACTTGGCGCCGCCGCAGATGAAGACGCTGCTGAGGGGGGCGAATATTTTCGACCCTATGATTTGGGCATTGAATGGGAGATCACCGCAGAGCGCGGCGACCTGATCAGCCTGTCTGGCTTGACCTATGCCAATACAGGCGGCGCGCATCCAAACTATGCCATCACCGGCATCATCCACGATATGGTAGCACGCGAGGATATCGCGCTGCTTGACCTGTTCGAAGATCGCGAGGGCGCTTTGAGCGTGATTGTCCCGGCGGTCCGCGGGGTCATCATGCGCGAGAAAATGGTGCGCTATGGTGAAGAAGGTGAGCCGACCGAAGCGCGAATCACTGAGACTGCCGAAAGCCTGCCCGATCATGGCCGCTGGCTGCGCAATACATTCCTCGTCGGTGCCAATGAAGGCGATGGCATTGGCGGCTTTACCGTTGTCTTTTCGCCCTATGATATTGGTGTATATGCCGAGGGGTCATATGAGGCGACGATTGGTCAGGCCGTGTTCCGGGACATGCTCAAGTCAGACTATCGCGACTTGTTTGCCGGCACGCCGGCTGAAACTGACAGCGACTAGGCGAATCTTCTCAGCCACTGAGTCGGCGAAACTGCATCCAGATTCGCGGCGTAAAACGAGATATCTTGCCCTGCAGATGCAATGATCTGAAAATGGGTCAAAACTGACAATATTTTTTTGCTTGTGGAAGGTTTCCGCAATGCCCTTGATTTACTGGCATGGCGCGTGACAGTTAACCTCTTATTAACCAAAAAAATGCCGCTGGATGACGTTTTTGCGAAACTTGGCATTGACCAGATGTTAACCCTTGAGGCACTATATCTAGTGTTGGGAGTGGGCGCATATACTGCATATGGCGGTTTGTCGCGCTAATCCCTATATGAACAGGGTATTATTAGGGGTTTGAAGAATGTCAGGAACGAATGTGGCTGCTATCGATAAAAAAGCGGTACAAAACGGTGCCGAAAGTAGCAGTGATGCGCCGCAATTGCGCGTTGTCAGTGGTGTGACCGTTGATCGCTCACGCGATGATCTTTTGACCGAGTTTGGCAAGGTGACACTGCAAGACCGCTATTTGCTGCCGGGCGAGTCGTATCAGGACATGTTTGCGCGGGTGTCGACCGCCTTTGCGGATGATGAAGATCACGCCCAGCGCCTGTATGACTATATGTCGAAACTCTGGTTCATGCCGGCGACCCCTGTACTATCTAATGGCGGCGCCAAGCGCGGCCTGCCGATCTCATGTTTTCTCAACCAGGTCGGCGACAGCCTGGACGATATCGTCAATACCTGGACAGAGAATGTCTGGCTCGCTTCAAATGGCGGCGGCATCGGCACCTATTGGGGCAATGTTCGCTCGATCGGTGAGAAAGTTGGTCAGAACGGACAAACCTCCGGCATTATCCCGTTCATTCGGGTCATGGACTCGCTCACGCTTGCAATCTCACAAGGCTCACTGCGCCGCGGGTCTGCCGCGTGTTACCTTGATGTCCACCACCCGGAAATCGAGGAGTTCCTTGAAGTACGTAAACCGTCTGGCGATTTTAACCGCAAGTCGCTGAACCTGCATCACGGTATCAACATCACGGATGCCTTTATGGAAGCCGTCCGCGCTGATGCAGATTATGATCTGTTGTCGCCAAAAACCGGCGAGGTTTTGCGTACCGTCAATGCCCGCAAGATCTGGCAGAAAATTCTCGAGCTGCGCATTCAAACCGGTGAGCCGTATCTCTTGTTCACCGACACTGTGAACAATGCGATGCCCGCCCACCAGCGCAAGCTTGGCCTCAAGGTTACGCAATCAAACCTCTGTTCAGAGATCACATTGCCGACAGGGATCGACCATAATGGCCGTGACCGTACAGCTGTGTGCTGCCTGTCATCAGTCAATGCTGAGAAGTTCATGGAGTGGAGCAAGCATGAAGGCTTCCTGGAAGATATTTTCCGCTTCCTCGACAATGTTCTGCAAAACTTCATTGATAATGCTCCGCCAGAAATGGCCCGTGCGGTCTATTCGGCCCAGTGCGAGCGATCTGTAGGCCTCGGCCTGATGGGGTATCATTCCTTCCTGCAAGCGATGAACGTGCCGTTCGAAAGCCCGATGGCGAAGGTCTGGAACGAGAAAATGTTCAAACATATTCGCCAAGGCGCTGACGCCGCTTCGGTCAAACTCGCCAAAGAGCGCGGCCCCTGCCTTGATGCCAAGGAAGCTGGCATGATGGCCCGCTTCAGTCACAAAATGGCTGTTGCGCCGACTGCTTCAATCTCCATCATCTGCGGCGGTACGTCTGCGGGCATCGAGCCGATCCCGGCCAATGTCTATACGCACAAGACGCTATCAGGCTCTTTCACCGTCAAGAACAAGCACCTGGAAAACGTTCTGGACCAGAAGGGCGAGAATTCAGACGAGATCTGGACGTCTATTCTTGAGCATGAAGGCTCCGTTCAGCACCTTGATTGTCTTGATGAGCACGAAAAGGCGCTGTTCAAGACCGCTTTTGAACTCGACCAACGTTGGCTGATTGAGCATGCGGCTGACCGCTCGCCCTATATCTGTCAGGCGCAGTCACTGAATGTCTTCCTACCTGCCGATATCGACAAGTGGGATCTGCATATGTTGCACTGGACCGCGTGGGAAAAAGGCGTCAAATCGCTCTATTACTGCCGCTCCAAATCAATCCAGCGGGCTGGCTTTGCCGGGGCTGAGGAGAAAGCGGCCGTTATAGCGGGCATGGATGTGCCCAACACTGATTATGACGAGTGTCTTGCTTGCCAATAGGCTAAATTCAAGAAGACAGACCCAAAAAGCGCCCCTCAGATCCTCTTGAGGGGCGCTTTTCTGTGTGCGAAATACAGAAAACTGCGTGGTTTTTTGGCACAATATTGAATTTTAAGCGAAAAAAGTGAACAGGCTGCAGTTGGAAATTAACGATATTTGCCCGGTCATTATGACCCGCAACCTGTAATAATTACGGGTCCGGCCTCGGTTTGGCGCTTACCAAAGATTAATTGCAAGGCGATTGAACCGCTTTGCGCGGTGTGCGTTCTTTATGCTACGGTAACGAAACAGGATCAGTTTCTGGGGGACGGAAACAGGGAACTGGTTCATGAGAGGTTTGAAACGGATGATTGTTTTAGGGGCATCAGCAGTCGCAACATTCGCGTGTCAGGGGTGTGTGCAAACCGGACAGAGCTATTCTGTGTCTGGTCCTTCCGCGCATGTCTATGAGGTTCAAGCCGCGCTGCCTACGACCGAAAAGCCGGACGATATTGCTGCGCCGACGCTCGCCTTCAAAGGCGTATTTGAGCGCACTGAAACAAACCAGAATATACAGTTCGAGATGCCGCAAGCCACCACAGGTGCATCTAATGTTATCCTGCAGGACTCGTTTGCACCTGAGCGACTTTATGCCAGCTCTGCGCTGACCGATTTGGCGGCGGATCGCCAGCAGGAAACGCTTTCAGCCGTGCCGCAGGATTCACGCCGTATGGTAGCTGAAATCTCACTATCTGCGCCGTCTGAGCAAACCGGCCTTGGTTTTGATGTCGGCGTTGCGCCGCGCGTGACGATTACGCGCGAAGGCGCGATTAATACGCGCCGCGTTGGGGGTGAAGTTCGTATCGGTCAGAATTTTGATAAACGCGGTGATGGCGATCCGGGCCAGAGTTGGTACCTGTTTGCTGGCGCGGATGGTGAAGCCCTGGTCTGGGAACCCGGCGAAGCCAGCGCTTTTTCCGGCTCGGACATGGCCTTGCGTGACAAAGTGACGGTCGGCGATTTGCAGGCCGGTGTTTCATTCAGGCAAGGGCCGGGGCAGATTTCTGTCAGCTATATTCGCCGCGAGGTTGAGTATCGCGAGCGCAATCTTGGCGCCAGCGAGAATGAAGACTTTGCCGGTGTCAGTTTCACGATCCGGCGTTAGCCCGCGTTATATCTCCATACTTCAGGGGTCGCTGCACGGCAGGGGCCCTTTTTTGTATCCCTATTTCTTGTTGATAGGTCTCGGAATCGCTGCCCGATCCGGTGGTGCGCTATGGTTAACAGAGCCTTTATCACATATACTCTCGCTGAAACTGTCGCACTTGCCGGGATACATCTTGCGTTTTCATCCGGCTTCAGACACAACATGTTGTATTATACAGACTGATTCAGGGGCACGCTTATGGCTGACGGACTTATCAAGACACCGGGACTTCTCACACCGTCCCATTCCTACAAACCGTTCCGCTATCCGTGGGCCTATGACTTCTGGAAACTGCAGCAGCAAGTTCACTGGCTGCCCGAAGAAGTGCCGCTCGGCGAAGACTGCAAGGACTGGGTCAACAAGCTGAATGACAAGGAGCGTAATCTGCTGACGCAGATCTTCCGTTTCTTTACCCAGTCTGACGTCGAAGTTGGCGCCAATTATATGGAAAACTACATGCCGCTCTTCAAGCCGGTTGAAGTGCGCATGATGCTGGCCTCGTTCTCTAACATGGAGACGGTGCACATCGCTGCCTACGCGCTCCTGCTTGAAACAATCGGCATGCCGGATTCTGAATTCTCCGCTTTCATGGAGTATGAGGAAATGGCGGCGAAGCACGACTATCTCGGTCAGTTTGGCACCGAGACGGAGGAAGATATTCTCACCTCGATGGCGGTGTTCGGCGGCTTCACCGAGGGCCTTCAGTTATTTGCATCTTTCGCCATGCTGATGAATTTCCCGCGCTTCAATAAAATGAAGGGTATGGGCCAGATTGTGACCTGGTCCATCCGCGACGAGTCGCTGCACTGCGAAGGCATGATGAAACTGTTCCACACCTTTGCAGCTGAAACTGGCGCGCTGACCAGCAAGGTCAAGGACCGTATCCGCGAGAGTTGTGAGACGGTTGTGAAGCTCGAAGACAAGTTCATCGATCTGGCTTTTGAAGCGGGTGATGTTGAAGGCATGACGCCGCAAGATATCAAGAATTACATTCGCTACATCGCTGACTGGCGCATGGGCCAACTGAAGCTGGATCCGATTTACGGCATCGAAAAACATCCGCTGCCTTGGCTGACTGAGATCACCAATGGTGTTGAGCACGCTAACTTCTTCGAAGCCCGCGCCACCGAATATTCCAAAGGCGCTACGGCCGGTGAATGGCATGGCAGCGAAGGCGTCTGGGCGATGTTCGACACGCGCAAACCACAAACAGTTATGGCCGACTAAATTATCGCGCCAACTTAAATAGCGGCTCGCGGGAAAATGCCTGTGAGCCGTTTTTTATTCCGCAAACACGACTGAAAAACTCACTCGTCTGCGTCGGCCATGTCGAGCATATTGGCAACGGTATCAGCGGTAATGTCGAGCGCTGGATTGGCAACAAAGATCGCGCTGTTTGTATCAAAACCGGGGCGATACAGCCTTACGATGTCAGCCTCACCCGCACTATCGCTCGTGGTGATGAATTCGCTCAGGGCCAGTTTCAGGTTGCGGCGTTTAGAAGCCTCAATCTCGGCGACATCTTCCGCGCTGCGCGTCCTCAAGGCGCTGAGCTGCGCCGATGTCTCGCCATGCACTTTCACCAGCGCGGCGCGGCCATTGGGGGACAGGACAGGCGAGCTTAGTTGCACAGTTAAATCAGCCAGCTGAGCCTCTAACGCTTCAATCTGCGTGTTGACCGGCTCGAGATAGGCCTGACGTTCAGCCTCCAAATCTTCGTTTCCTCCGACCATTTCGAAGGCGAGGTCGAGATTGACGTATACCATCTCTGCCTCGGCCTTCGGGGCGGGGGGGACGATGCTGCTATCACCGCCGCGCATCAGGCCTGCAATGGTTGGGGTAATGTCGTAGGTGGGATCAAGAATGACAAAATCAGCGACACTATTCGTGCTGTTGAAGGGTTTGATTGTATCGACCTGGTTCAGCCCGAGATATGTTTCCAGCGCATCCTGTAGCGCGGTTTTAGCCTGTATGCGCGTTGTTTCGTTCAAGTCTTGCCGGGCCAGCATAAGCGCCTGTTCGCGTTGCTCCAGCGCCTCGGCTTGCGTGCTGAGTTGGCGTTCGCGATTAGTGCGCTGCGCGCCGATCATGAACAAGGCCTCGCGGGTGAAGGATTCCATAGCAGCGTCGTGCGCTTCACGCTCTGTCTTGATTGCGGCGGCTTCTGTTTCAATCGGGGCCAGCATATCCGCTGTCGGCGCTGACATTCCAGCTTTGGAGATGGCCTGCTGGACATCGACATAGACGCGGATGTGTTCGGCGCTGGCTGGGGCACAGAAGAGGGCAATGGCGACACAGAAAGCGGCAAATCTTGGCAGCGGCATTGAAACGTCCCTCACACTTTACGCCGACTACCATAGGCACGAAAAACGCCCGCGAAAAGACCGAGGGCGCATTCATGTTAACCATCAGTATACCCGTTGGCTTTGGCCTTTAGAGCGCAGAGGAGGGGGTGCGCCGCGCCGCGCGGGCCTGAAGGGCAACACTGTCAGCGACGCGCCGGGCGAGGGCAATCGTTACCGGATCACCATGCGTCAACATGCGGCGCTCTACCGGTGTCAGCGGGGCAATTCCGTAAGGATCGGTTCGCTTCTGACGTGACTTAAACATCTGTATCTCCCTTGATGGTTGTTTCAGTCTGGCCTGCAATTTCGGTGCCGGAAGGGAGGCGAGGCGGTGTTTTTGTGGTGAATTGAGGAGATATTTTGTCTCGTTTTTCTGAGTTTTGTCTCGCGCTAACGGGCTTTGCCCGACGCTTCGCGGTAGCGGGTTCCGGTCGGGCTTCGCCCGCCCATGAACCAAGCTCAGGGCTGTATCTCCTCCATGACCATTGGTCGTGGTGCGTGTGAGCCTTCAGCCTGGTTCATGCGCGCAGCGCGGAACCTGCTGTCGCCCGGCTGGTGCGCAGCACCTCAGCGCCGGGCATGAGAAACCATCACACCGCCGTCAGGCGTGTGAGATGCAGGGTCTGGGCGCGCTCGGAGTGAACGCGAAGTGACTGCCTGCCTTTCGGCGAGGCTATAGCGCCCAAGCTGAGCGCGCCCGCGGCGGCGCGTTTTTTGGGTCATCCGGTACGACTTCGCGTCTTGTACCGGTCCGGGCTTAGTCGGTTTTACG
>CAYGPE010000039.1:0-26930 GCA_964351695.1 uncultured Hyphomonas sp.
GGCTATATGCGCCCAAGCTGAGCGCGCCCGCGGCGGTGCGTTTTTTTGGTCATCCTGCGAGGCTTCACGCACGTCGCAAGTCCGGGCTTAGTCGGTATTACGGAACTGTTGTCCAACCTTACAGGTTGCTGCAAGGGGTCCCGGTGCACTGCCCGACTGAAACCGCCAAGAGCAGGGTTTCGGTGTCCCCACCCGCAGCCTCAGACCGCCGCTCTCTCCTCTTTCCAGCCGTTCCGGAACGCCCTGCGCGAGGGGAGATGCGGGGAGTATACGGTGGGCGCAGGAGGGGGCGGAAAGAAAAGTACAATCGCCTGTGTTGGCGGGGTATTTTGTGGGGAAAGGCGTGTGTCCCGGACCGGCCCGCATGGTTCGACTTCGCTCACCATGCGGGGCTAGGGTGGCCGGAAGCGCCTTAATCTGAGGGGGAGACTCTTAGCCCGGGACTGAGCCGTAACATTGCCAAGGCTTGTAACAAGTCTTACGTCTTCGGCATGTTGCGGTTTCTGACACCTGTCCTTTGGGTCTTTGTAACGCTCGTGTTCGGGTTGGACGCGGTTGCGCAGCCCTGCGATTTGCGGATGCAGGCAGAAACAGAGCAAACATCGATGAGCGACATGCCGTGCCATGATGGTATGATGATGCGTTCAGAGATGGAGATGCCGGATGCGCCGGAACACCAGAAAGAAACCTGTTGTTGCGCGGCGCTTCTCACCAATGCGCTGACGTTCGATAGCGCGAGCATCGACAAGCCCTGGTTTGGCATCATGGCATGGGCCACACCTTTGCCGGACACTGCCCACAGTGTTTCAATTGAGTATGAGCCGCCGCCGCCAAGGGCCTGATCCACGTCTTTTGGATCAACTCAACTTGGATAATTAAAATGAAAATAGGATATGCCGCGCTCAGCGCGGTGGTTGCTGCGATGGCCGCCAGCTATGCAGAGGCGAGACCTGTTTCGTATCCCGGCGGTTGGACGTGGATGCAGATGAATAACGGGGATTCGTCCTCCGTTCATGCGCATTACTCACCAACTTTTAGGGATTCGATCGGGCTCTACTCAGAGCGTAACTGGAGCGAGGACTGGCACTATACGGGCGTTCAGTACAATCGCCTTTTAAAGCGCTGGAACGAGAAAAACTCGCAAGCCAATCTCTATCTAAAAGGCAGTCTTGGACAGGCCGACCCGTTTGGTGAAGCGGGCGCGGAACTTGCCGGGTTTGTCGGGATCAGTGCCGACTGGGAGACACGGCGGTGGTTCACCTCCTATGAGGCGCGGGCCTATGATTTAGGTTTCGATCAGACAGCCCGTCAGTCAGCCCGCATTGGCGTCGCACCGTACATAGGTGACTACGGCGATCTGCATACCTGGCTGATGCTTCAGGTCGACAACCAACCCGAAAGCGAGACCCCAACCACGCTCACCCCTTTGGTGCGCTTCTTCTATGACGTCCAACTCCTCGAGATTGGATACACGCCGGAAACTGAAAGGTTCATGGCCAATTGGATCGTGAGATTCTGAGAAAGGAAATGATGATGACAAAGATAATACCTGCACTAACCGCAATCGCGCTGACATTCGCAGCCCCTATGGCTATGGCGCAATCTGAAACAACAGAGACAGTGGCAAGCGAAGCCACGATGCTGACTGTCAATGTCAAAGGCATGGTTTGCGATTTCTGCGCCCGCGCCGTGACCAAAGTGTTTGGCAAGAATGACGCTGTTGATAGTGTTCACGTCGATCTGGATGAGGGCGAAATTCATGTTGGCCTGAAGCCCGGCAAGAGCCTCAGCGACAATGAGGTGGAAAAGCTTGTGAAGAAATCGGGCTATGCCCTGGTCTCGGTGACACGGGAGGTTTCATGAGCAGCGCAAATGCCGAGATAAAACCACCCAGCGTGCTTCCAGCCACGCTGGCGCTCTTCACGTCGGTCTCAACGCTGATTTGCTGCGCCCTACCCGCCTTGCTTGTGAGTATTGGTATGGGCGCAGTTATGGCTGGGCTGATTGAAACCGTGCCGGGCATCACATGGATGGGGGCCAACAAACCCATTGTCTTCACAGTGGCCGGATTGGTTTTGGCAGCTTCAGGTGCGTGGCAATGGCATGCGCGGTCGCTGCCTTGCCCTGCCGACCCTGCAAAGGCAAAGGCTTGCGCGCGCCTGAGGCGTATTAGCTGGGTGCTCTGGTGGATAGGCGTGGCTGCGTTCGCTGTCGGCGCATTCTTTGCCTTCTTCGCGGCGTATCTGTTCTTCTAAGGCCGATATTGGCGTCAGAGTATAACCGCTCTGACGCCGAAACAGCTGCAGTGGTGGGTCCGCTCTACCCTGCCCTATTGCGCAATTCATCGGCGGTGCGCGGGTGGATGGCGAGGCGGTCTGCGAGGGCGCTGAGGAAGGCGGATTCTGTAACCGAGGCGGCTCGGCAGCCCATACAGGCAGCGGCGTAGAGCTGGTGGGCCTGGTTTGGGCTATCGGCAAAGCCTGAGATTTTGTCGACCATCTGATCGAACCCCATATTTGGGTTGAGCGCGTTTGGATCGGCCCCGGCTTCGGCCAGCGCCTGCTCAATCGCGGCGCGTTCGTCGGCATCGATGACACCATCAGCGGACGCCGCCATTGCCATTGTCTCAACCAGCGCGCGGCTAAACTCTGGGCTTTCGCTCTCGTCCGGGAAGTGGTCGCCATCCGTGTCGCCGCCAGCGCGGGCTTTCCACGCCGAATAAGCCAGCGCGCCAAGGCCCGCGACCATGCCCGTTTTCGCGACTGTGCCGAGTGTGCGCCGCCCGCCGCGCGTCGCCATGAGGAGCGCCAGCAAGGCGCCGCCGCCAATGGCAGCGGCTTGAGCCTGGGGATCTTCGGCGATGCGGTCTTTGACTTTCCCGGCGAGGTCTTTGGCTTCCTCGACGCGTGTATCGACGTCGATCTGCTCGGCCACCTCGGCGGCGCGGTCCTGAAGCTCTTTCAATATGGCTTGAATATCGGTCATGCGCTTTTCCCCTTTAAAGCTGGTTTAAGTACACATGTAGGCGCGCGCCTGTTGCAACTCAAATCCGGGCCGCAGGTGGCGGGCCTAATGAGCGCTATCGGGATGCAGCGAGCGGCCGAGCATATGGTCAATATTGCCGATCACGTGCTGGCTGATGCCGACGATTAGCGGATCAGGTGGACGCACAACATGGCGGTCTTTATCAGGGTAATCGAGCATGGAGAGGAAATGCTGCATACAGTTGATGCGGGCGCGCTTCTTGTCTGAGGATTTGATGATCGTCCACGGCGCATCGGCGGTGTCAGTATACAAGAACATCGCTTCCTTGGCTTCGGTATAATCGTCCCAGCGTTCCAGAGAGGCGCGGTCTATTGGCGAGAGTTTCCACTGTTTCAGCGGGTCATGCTGGCGGGCCTTAAACCGTTTGAGCTGTTCGTCCTGCGTCACCGAGAACCAGTATTTGAACAGTTTGATGCCGGAATTGGTCAGCATCCGTTCAAGGTCTGGAACCTGGCGCATGAATTCGAGATAATCAGTGGCGCTGCAAAAGTTCATCACGCGCTCAACCCCGGCGCGATTATAACAGGAGCGGTCAAACAGGACCATTTCACCGCGGGTTGGCAGATGTTTGATATAGCGCTGGAAATACCACTGGCCGAGCTCTGTATTTGTCGGCTTTTCAAGCGCCACGATGCGGGCACCGCGCGGGTTTAAATGCTCCGTAAAGCGCTTGATCGTGCCGCCCTTACCGGCCGCGTCCCGGCCTTCGAACAGGATAACAATCTTCTGGCCGGTTTCCTTGACCCAGCGCTGGACCTTGAGCAGTTCGACCTGAAGCTCGGCCTTGTGGCGCTCATAGACCTTGCGGCTCATGCGGGTCTTGTAGGGATACTCGCCATTCTCGAAGAGTTCGCGAATACGGTCTGCATCATGGCGTTGCTGGCCAATAGTTGGAGCAGTGGCAGCGGAGGGAACGGCGCCGTTGGATTTACCGTTCGCCTTTGCCTCAGTCGTGTTCGTATCAGCCATATCTGCCCTTTCCCCGTCTAATCGGGTAGTTGAGGCATGCCTGCGCGGCGGTGTTAATACGTAACTCGCCGTAGTTACGTGCGGCGGGCGAAACGTGTTCGGGGTGAAACAGAGAACCAACCACAAACTCGGAAAGCTCAAAGCCCCGGTACAATTCACCTAAATCTTACTCTGCGGGTACAGACGCGTCTTTTGTTTTCGTATTTTCCGAACTTTCAGCTTGCTCGTCAAAACTGCTCTGATCAGGCCGGAAAGGCGCTAACAATATACCAAACCATGTTTGCGGGTAATTGGGCGAACTCCCGATACCGATATCGTCACTCGGCTTTTGTCCTTTGGGCATATAAAACGTACCGAACAGATGATCCCAGAGGATGATATCACCGCCATAGTTCGAGTTACCTTCCTCCAGCAGCTTAGAATGATGGTACCGATGGTTCTTGGGTGACGAAAAAATATAATCGAAAATACCAAGTTCAACGTCAATATTTGTATGCTGAAAACGCCCAATTGTTCGACCCAGCATAAAGGCAACAAAAGCAATCTCAACCGGAGCTTGAACAAGCGCCAACGGAACGGACCAAAGCAGAGCCGAAACGACGACTTCCAATGGGTGGTGTCGTTGCCCATTGAACCAATAGAGGCGCAGAGACGAATGGTGCGCCGCGTGCCAACGCCACATGAAAGCATTTTCGTGCATCCAACGATGATACCAATATCTGAAAAAATCACGGATCGTTAGAAGCAAAAAGACTTGAACGATTGCGGGCAAATAGGTCGGCCAAATCCCGTGGCCATAGGGCTTCATCACCTCAACCAGATAGATGATCATGACCAGTTGCAGCAGGGTTCCGGTCAAAAAGCCCCAGAACTTGGCTGCCAGATAGATCATAATGTCGACGGATACATCATTGTCGCCGTCCAGCCATTTTCTACTGTAGGGCATCAATCGCTCTAACGGCGCAAATACAAGACCATAAATCAGAAACATGATGATGTTGCCGAGATAGCTGAATGAAGTCACACCATTGGCTGTAAATGCGAAACCAATCACGAGCGTCAATGCCATAAATACTGGGTAAATTGACCAGGCCAGAACCTTGCGAAGTCTTGTACCTTCGAGCTTGTAGGAAAGCGTGTCGAAGCGACTGAATAACCAACGGGTCGGCCGCACAATTACAAATTGCCCAAATGCCTCAATCCAGCCAAACGGTGTGCCTATCCATTTTGCCAGCTTTTGCGGTACTGTCGATTGAGTATTGGGCGAAAGCGTCCCTCCGGCATGGGGCTCTGTCATGTTAACTCCCTAACGAGATCTCGTTACGCCTCTTTTGGCCGTCTCGTTAAAGTAAACTCACCTGAGGCGAATTTATTGTCAACAATTTACACAATTCTAGCTTGACGGGCATTGAACAACTACCCCTCCCAGCCAAACACATCCTCAAGGCCGACGCCGAACACACGGCTGATGCGAAAGGCGCTTTCGAGACTGGGCGAGTAGCGGCCCTGCTCAATGGCAATGACCGTCTGGCGGGAAACGCCGATTTCCTTGGCGAGGGCCGACTGGCTCATCGCATTATGGGCCTCGCGCAGCTCACGGACCCGATTTGTGATGGGGGGGCGCTTGGGCATGATCTAAACGCCCCGCCGCAAGAACCATATCTGGAAACCGTACTCAGCGATCTGGCTGAGCATCAGGCTGGCAAAGCAGGCATGGAATAGGAAGTTTCCATCACCCTGCGCCCAGAAGTGGAACAGGCCAATCGCGACGCCAAAGGCGAGAATATAGCCTGACCAGTGACCCGCGCGGTCGACAACCAGCTTTTCACGTTCATCAGCTGGCGCATTGGCTTCATCTGCTGCGCTTGCTCCAAGAACGCTCATGATGATGATCGACGCGATCACAACCAACACAACATAGGCAATGACAAAGCCGATTATTGGCGGGGCGGTCTGGCCGATTGCCTGCGAAACACCGATGACCTTGTCAAAGTAAAACAGGCCGCTCAGCGTCAGGATGATACTCATCGCCCATGCTGTTTTCTCACGAAATGACATTCTTATCTCCGTATGTAAAAAATCTTATACATTTTATGTAGTAAAACATTTTTGACATGTCAAATATTTTTTACTCACTGGATAAAAAAGCCCTGCCGGGTCTGGCAGGGCTTTTCGGAGCTGTGTCGTCTATGAGACTTATTCGGTTGATACGGGGTCCGGCAAGGATTCCTGCGGGCGCTTCAGCCGCAAGGCGAGGAGAATCCCAAATGCAACAATCAGGAGTATTGGAAACAGGGTGAGCCGGCTCAGCACGGCTTGGCCGGCGACAATATCGGCTTGCTCAGCTGTGACCCCGCCGGAGAGTGCCGTTTCCTTGGCCTTGTCGAGCCAACCGCCAATGAACAGGTTCCAGAAGCCCGCACCCAGCATGCCTGCAGCGCCAACGAGTGAGAGACCCAAAGCGCCAGTCTTCGGGGTATATTCACTGACAACCCCAAGCATGGTTGGCCAGAAATAGGTTACGCCCAGAGCGAAGACAATAGCTGCGACATAGACCATCGCCCCGGATGTCTGGCTAAACATGAAGATGCCGATCGTCGACAGAATGGCCGAGCCGAACAGAACGCCGATCGGGTTGAACGTATGCACGACCGGGCCTGCGAAGAAGCGGCCAACGGCCATAAGCCCGGCGGTCAGCGCCAGAACCAAAAGGCCAGACGCACCTGACCCCTGCAAGATAACCGCAATCCATTGCCCGGTTGCCAGCTCTGTCGTCGCTGTCACCGTCATCAGGGCTGCGAAGACCAGAAAGACTGGCGAGAATAATGCCATGAAATTCGCGCTGGTCGATGTTTCGGTATTCTGGGTTTCGGGGAAGGTTTCGGTAAACACCATGAAGCCGTAAATCGCTGTTGGTATCAGCATGGTCGCGACCTGAATCTGCCAGCCGATGCCAGCCTGGCCGAGGAAGTGCGAGACCAGGGAACCGATCACGATACCGCCGGGGAACCAGACATGAAATCTGTTCAGCATGGTGGTTTTGTTCTTGTGATACATATCCGCAATCATCGGATTACACGCCGCCTCAACCGCGCCATTGGCAAAGCCAATGAAGAAGCTGGAAATGATCAAGAGCAAGAATCCATTGGCGAATATGGTCAGTGTCAGTCCCAGCACATGGCCCAGAAGCGCAACGATCATCAGATTCTTTGGCCCCACCGTATTGTACAGGAAGCCGCCCAGAACCGTCGCGACAGGAAATCCCCATAGCGCCATCAAATTCATGACCGCCAATTGGCTGCCCGAAACGCCAAACTCCTCGCCGAGGTCGCCTAAAACCCCGGCGCGAATAGCAAATGTCATCGAGGTCACGATGAGTGATATGCACGACATCCAAAAGAGACGATTAGAATTGATAGCCATGAAAACTCCCTGATATTCTTGTTTCGCGCCGACATGAGGAGTCCGGGCTATGCCCCCAAGCCACCTGTCGGCATTGATTATTGCGCCGTATGTTAGCGTTAACATCACAGCTGCCTAGTGCTAATCGCGATTTTTTTGCGCGCTGTCTTCTGTGCGACCCGACCAGATCGGCACATCGTGCCATACTCAGGCATCGTCTTGAGCGTTGACCCTGGGGGCCAGCTTACCTAAAGCCCGTAGACTCTTACTCATATACAGGTTCGGTCCCCGACAATGTCAGATATCCAATCGCTTGCAACGCATGCAAAAGCCTGGCCCTTTGAACAGGCGCGCGCGCTGCTCAAACGCCTGCGCAATATGGAAAAGCAAGGTAAGCCGAAACAGGGCGCTGTGGTGTTTGAGACTGGCTATGGGCCGTCTGGCCTGCCGCATATCGGCACGTTTGGCGAAGTGGTGCGCACAACCATGGTCAAGACCGCGTTTGAAGCGCTGGTCGGCGATGAATTTGAAACGCGCCTGATCTGTATCTCGGATGATATGGACGGGATGCGCAAAGTGCCGCCGACCGTACCGAACCCGGCATCGCTTGAGCCCTATATGCAGATGCCGCTCACCGCCGTGCCCGATCCGTTTGGCACACATGACAGCTATGGCGAACATATGGGCGCGCGGCTGTGCGCGTTTCTGGACGGGTTTGGTTTTGAGTATGAGTTCCTGTCGGCGACGACCTGCTACAAGGACGGCACGTTTGATCCGATGCTGCTGCGGGCGCTGGAGAAGTTTGACGAGATCATGGGCGTGATGCTGCCAACGCTCGGCGCGGAGCGGCAGGCAACTTATTCGCCCTTCTTGCCGATATCTCCGAGTACAGGCCGCGTGCTCTATGTGCCGATGAAGGCGACAGACGCCAAAGCCGGAACAATCACGTTTGAGGATGAAGACGGCACGGACGTGACGCTGGCTGTCACGGGCGGCAATGTGAAGCTGCAATGGAAACCGGATTTCGGTATGCGCTGGGCGGCCCTTGGTGTCGATTTTGAAATGTTCGGCAAGGATCATCAGGACAATGCGCCGATCTATAGCCGGATCTGCCGCATCCTTGGCGTCAACCCGCCGCAGCAATACGTGTACGAGCTGTTCCTTGATGAGAATGGCGAGAAAATTTCCAAGACCAAGGGCAATGGTATCTCGGTTGAGGACTGGCTGAAATATGCGCCGCCGGAAAGCCTGTCACTGTTCCAGTTCCAGAAGCCGCGCGCGGCCAAGAAGCTATACTTTGATGTGATCCCGAAGGCGGTTGATGAGTATCTGACCTTTCTGGAGAAATTTCCCGGCGAAGACCCCAAGCGGCAGGTGGAAAACCCTGTTTGGCATATTCATGGCGGCCATCCGCCGGAAGAGACCAGCCCCGTGAGTTTTGCGCTCTTGCTCAATCTGGTTAGCGCTGCCAACCCTGAAACCCGCGACCAGCTTTGGGGCTTTATTAGCCGCTATGCAGAAGGCGCGACGACGGAGAATCAGCCGCTGCTTGACCGTCTGGCGGGCTATGCAATGGCCTATTATCGCGACTTTGTGGAGCCAACGAAGACCTATCGCGCACCAGATGATCAGGAGCGCGCGGCGATGGAAGATTTAGCCAAACGTCTTCGCGACTGGTCCGATCCTGTAGATCAAAGCGAGCTGCAAACGCTGACCTTTACAGTTGGCAAAGAGCACGAGTTTGAAAATCTGCGCCTCTGGTTCCAAGCGCTTTACGAAGTTCTGCTCGGTCAGAGCCAAGGCCCGCGCTTTGGCGGGTTCATTGCGCTTTACGGCGTCGAAGAGACCGCGCAGCTGATTGAAGACGCGCTGGCGCGCGGCTAGCCGACAATCTGGCAGGTCGTCAGGGCGTCGACCTGTGCAGGTGTCAGGATGGGGCCTGTGGCCGCCGTTGAGTGCAGGATCTCAACCTGATTGGACGGCTTGGCCGCCGGGTTCCGGTAGGCGGTAATCCGGCGGATCGGAACGCCATTCGCGATGAGCGCTTTGGTCAGCGTTTTGAAATCACCTAGCGCCGCGCCGCTCATATTTGGACTACAGGCTAGCGCATCGTTGCGATCACCTGAGATTTGCGGATTGCTGATGCGAATGCTTTCAGATGGCACCAACTGATCCAGAACATTGCTGACAGACAGGCCATCTGCAGAACGCTGTACGTAAACGATGCTGAGTGATGTCAGCTTTTCATCTGATGTAGCACGACCGCCATCCGCAACCGCGCTGGCCGGAAGCCACACTTCGATCCGCTCGCGTGGTAAGTCTGGAATATTAAGCTTGATCAGCGGCATCGCCTCAGCGCCCCAGGACGCCCCAGCCGCGCGTGCAGCAGCGACGATGTCTGCCTGAATCTTCTCGGCCTGATGCTTCTGCTCAGCATAGTAATAGCGTACGCTGGCTTTGTACGCCGAAGGATTGGAGACGATCCGCTCCGTTCCCGGAAAACGCAAATTTGAGTTTTCTGCAACACGGGCTGAGATGGCCTGCGCCAGAGGCCGCGCGGCTTCATCAGCGACATGCATGAAAACTCGTTCGATCCGATACGTGTCATCCGGCGTTGCAGGCGGCGGCGATGCGGCGGTGTCTGACAGACCGACACCCAGACCTGCCGCAGCGACGGGCATGAGTGCTGACGTGCACTCCTTTTTGACGACCGGATGCGCCGCAAACTGCGCGTTTTGCTCGATCGCCGAGCTGACCTCTTCCGGCACCTCAATCACGGTCATAGATGTGCGCAGGTTTTCAGCTTGGGCATTCGCTCGAGAAACGCCGCTAGAGGTTACAGCGGCGCACTGAATACCGGCAAATTCCAGATAGAGGGATGTTCTGTGCGCTGCCGTGTCAGGCGCCGAGGCCACGGCCGCCTGGTCGAGCCGAATAGCTTCGACCAAGGCGGCGCTGGCGCTCACATAACGCTGGAGTGCGCCGTCGCCGCTCTTGGAGGCCGCAAGATAATGCGCTGTAGCAATAAGCGGGTAGGTATTGGCATCCGGCTGCTCTTGCAGGTCAGCAATTACAGTATCAAAACTTCCGGTTCCTATGCCTACAAGAGACTGGCGTAGAATCTGGTTTTGGCCCTGCAGCACTTCGTTTCGCTCGACTTCCACATCGACAAGTTTTCGCGCCGCATCGGCTTCGGCTTTGGCATCCTTGGCCAATGCCGTCGCGACGGCCGCCTCGTTCTGCTCAAGAATGGCTTTGTAGATGAGGCCGGAAGCGATAGCCGCTGCGATAAGCGCTATAATAGAAATAATGATCTGAATGATCACCAGTCGCCGCGCATTTGAGACAAAGCGATCAACCGATGATGACTGCGCTGGGTTAGACATGTTGAGCTCCCGGTGTGTGTTTTGGCGGCTCAAAACTGGTCATCAATAAATGTGTGAGCATGACGCTGATCAATCCGATTGAAGTAATTACTGCGCCGCCAATTCCCAGAAACAGCATTTGTTTTTGTTCTGGCGTTATCGGCAATACGCCGTCCTCAAAGGCCAGACCAAGCCCGGCAACGATGAGAAATAGAAGCAGGAATGGCATAAACCAAAGAGCGAAGGACTGCAGCCGTGACACGCCTGTACGGGTGATTTGCCGATTTGATAGTGTCTGCGCGGCTTGCGCATTATCCTGCGCCAAGCCCTCCACGGCCTCGCCGCGTATTCTGGCGACCAATTTGCGCCAGCGGGCATCTTCGGGATCACCGGACCAGTCCGTCAGGAATGTGGCCTGTACTGTATTGAACGGGGGCATCAGTCGCGAGTCATCGAGAACGACCTGCAGCAGTTTGCCCTGATCGAAAGCGGCAAGTGCTTCACCGATCACATAGCGGGACTTTGAGGCCTGCGTCGACCAATTGACCAGAACGTGAGGCAACTCATCAAGTTTTTCCTGAATGACGATAGGGAAAATGTCGCCATCCTGCAGATACTTGTCCCACCAGACAGCGATATTCTCACTTTTCAGGCCTTTGACGATAGGCACGATACGGCTCTCATCGTCGTGCTTGTAGGAAATAAACACACCAGACATTGGTACCCTCGCGTTAACGATTATTATCAAAGCGGCTGCTCAGAGGGATGTCCAGCAGTTTGCGAGAAAAGCACATCGCCGATTGAAAATAATCCCCTGCCCGCATTCTGGTCGCGGCAGAGATTTTTCGCGTGAAAAGCGAACGCCTGTCTTTTCACATGGCGCGGCTTTGGCTAACGTCTTGTGAGTAGAGTAAAGGAACGGGGCGTTTGCGGATTATCGTTTTTGCCATTTTGGGCGCTTGTGCTGGCTGTACTGCAATACAGGCCACGGCGCCCATCCAATTCAAGACATCCAGCGTACCGACCGGACCCGATATTGATGGGGTTGAGCTGGCCACCTTGTGTGAGCTGATTAAGCGGGTTGGCAAGGTCTATCAGGCTCCAGACATGGATGATGTCGCGATAGCCGAGATTGAGGGTCGGCGGCTAAACTTTGACTTGCTGGAAATTGGTGATGCCAGCTGCGGGCGACCCGAGGACGTGATCGAACTGCCTTTCGTGTCTGATCCGCAGCGTACCCTAGTTTCGACATGGGGTGAGTTTGTTGATGACACTGGCGCGCCAGTGTGGGGCACATGTATTGCCGATACGTCGCGCAAGCCGGGCGACAGGGTTGTGCATTGCGAAACAAGCCCGCTGGAAGGCACCGATATTGCGCCGCCAATGCCGGAACCCGAACCTGAGATTACCCGTTTGCCGCCGGATCCCGAACCTGAACCTCCGCTGGTCATCTTACCTGAAGAAGAGTCTGAGACTTTCGATGACGCAGAGCTACCTGCATCGCCTGAAATTGTCGGCGAAGCCGCATCTGACACAAGCCCCACAGAGAGTCTGCCTGAGCCAGAGATTGCACCCGAAATCACGCGTCTGCCGCCTGACCCCAGCCCTAAACCGCCACTGGTTTTGTTGCCTGAGGAAAGCCCAGACACGCCCGATGAACCGGCCTTGCCCACCTCACCTGAAATTATTGGCGAGGAGGTGCCTGACGCAGAATTCACAGAAGACCTGCCAGAACCACCTTCCCCTGAAGATGAGAGTTCGTAAGGTCACTTTACGTCTGAGTTTCGGGGGATCGCTTTGCAGATACGTTTAATCCTGGTGCCGATCGCGGCGCTGCTACTATCTGGATGTCTCGCAGTTTCGGCTGTCTCGCTGGTCGGGTCGGGCCTCTACAATGGCGCCAAACTGGCCGGGAAGACCGTCTATTATACCGGTAAGGGCGTCTACAAAGTGGGCGAACTGACCGTGAAAGTGGCAGACGGGGTTCTCGACGGGACAGAGCGAATGCTGCGGCTGACTATATTGACCGCTGATGCGACAGGCGCGGTTGTGCGCACAACCCGTGAAATCAACGCCGCTGCGCTTGAAAGCGAACTGGCTATTCTCGAACAAACTGATGGTGTCATCGAAGTGATTGTCGAGAAGATTTAAAAGCCCCTTTAATCACATCCCATAGCGCGCTATATTCACAATGTTCTTTGGAACTATGGTAATAAACGCGCGTGTAATAAGCGGTTCGGACCCGGGGGCAGTACCCGGCGTCTCCACCAACTCCCTCTTCATTAGAGAGGTCTGGGGACGAACCAGGATCGACGGACGTGTAAAGACGAGGCCTTTACCCGCTTGAGCTGCGTTAGAAGCTCAATCAACAATAGTTGCTAATGACAACTTTGCTGAAGGCGAACTGCTCGCAGCGTAAGCTGTGCTCGGTTTTCCGACTTTAACTCCTAAGGGTTCAGATCCTTAGGCGGGGCCCGGAGGCGCCTGGCAACAGAAGCCTCCACTTTATTTTGACGTATGTGAGAGTTTTGTATCCACAGATATGTGGGTCCTCGCCTCCGTCTTCGGGTGGACATGGGGCGCCTGGCAACAGAAGCCTCCACTTTATTTGGTGGTGGAACCGAATTTGGTCGCAATTGACTGAAAAAAGGGAAGTCGAACTTTTTAGCTCGCCTGATGAATGAAGGGCGTTGCTCCATGCCGCAGGCAGAGCTAGGAAAAGACAAGACTGGGAGACGGCGATGAGCGACTATATTGGCTATGAAGCCCTGACGCAGGCAGCCATGCGCGGTGTCGTACGTGAAGCCATCCGCGAAGCGGCGAAAAATGGCGCGCCTCCCGGCGATCATCATTTCTATATTACCTTCCGTTCCAAAGCGCCGGGCGTGAAAATTGCTGACCATCTGGTCGAGCGGTTTCCTGATGAAATGACGATTGTGATCCAGCACCAGTTCTGGGATCTCGAAGTGCATGATGGCCATTTTGAAATCGTGCTGAAATTCAGCGGTGTGCCGCAACACCTGTCTATCCCATTTGCCGCCCTGACGCGGTTTGTCGATCCGGCCGTAAATTTCGGGGTCAGCTTTGAGCGGGCCGATGCGGGCGATGATACTGCTATTGTTGATGGCACGCCTGAAACTGAACTTCAGGACACAGCTGCGACAGGCACTGGCGACAGCGACGCCGATACGGTCGTTAGCCTCGACGCGTTTCGCCGTAAGTAAGTGATTTGTCTGAGACCCCGGATAAACCGACACTGAGCGACGCTGACATGCTGGCGCGCTTCCAGAATTCATCCCATCGCCCGGCTTGCTCCGACACGCTGGGCATGCGCGTAACCGCGATCAATCAGGCTGAAAAATCCCTGCGTATGGATTTCGATGTGCCTGCGATGTTTGCCAATCCGATGGGCAGTGTGCAGGGGGGCTTTATCGGGGCCATGCTGGATGAAGCGATGGCGGTGTGCTGTGTGATCGCGTCGAACCTGACCAAATCGGCACCGACGCTTGAAATGAAAACCAGCTATCTGAAACCTTTAATGCCCGGTCCAGCTTATGTTGAGGCACAGATCATCCACTGGGGGGCGTCTGTCGCCTTTGTCGAAAGCGTCTGTTTTAACAATGACGGCGTTATGGTGGCAAAGGGATCTGCCACCATGATGCCGAAACTGTTCAAGCGATTTTAACAATTTTTCGCTCAGCGCATAGCGGATTTTAACCAGTGTCATCTATAGTTTCTGCAAGATAGCAGGAGTGGCACGTGGCAGATTTTGATCGAAATGAGATGGCGGCGCTCGCTTCAGGGCCGCGTTCTGATAATGGGAATCTGGTATTCTGGGCCTTGGTTATTGCCCTGCCAGTGATCGGTCTGCTTGTCGGCTGGTTTGTGCTTGGTGCGCCTAAAGGATCTGCGCCCAAGGGAGCGCCAGCTGTGATCGCGGCTGTAGAACCTGAAGTCGAAACACCAATTGAGGCCCCTGCTCCAAGTGCGTGGAGCGCGGAAGGCGAGTTGTACAAGTATTCTGTCGTTAGTCGGTCTCTGATGAGCTGCATGCAGCATATGGATAAGAACACGCTGTTTAAAACACAGCGCACGTATCGCGAGCGCAATGCCGAAAACCATGAACGCGTGCGTGATATCAAGTCGGCTGAATGGAAAGCCGGCGCGGGCGAACGCCGCGATGCCTTTCGCCAAGCTAATAATGAAATGATGGTCAAGATGATGACCGGTCAGGCGCAAGTTGAGGCGCTGGAGATGATGGTAGAATTTGAGAATATGCAGCGCGAAGCGGAGCTCATGGCGGGCCAGGCGCGTGTACGCAAAACCGACCCCGCTGTTCTGGATTTCTTTGGCGGCGAACCGAACCTACCGCGCTGCTCAAAGCTGAACTCTGAAATTCAGCGCCGGATGCATGATATCAAGCTCAGTAGCTAAATCGCTGCGCGTACGACCGCATAGCCGATAAGTAGAATGCCCAGTACACTAATGCCCCATGCGAGTGATCGCATATAGGGAACGCCAATTAGATAGAGCGGCGCAAATGCCAGTCGGCCCGCAAGATAGAGGCTCGCACCGAGCACTGTGAGCGTGCTGGAGAGATCAGCAAACTGAACCACAAAAGCCAGTGGCACGAAAAGCATCATGCCCTCAATATGATTCGCAACAGTGCGCGCCGTTCGGCTTTGTATCGCGGGTATATCGCGTTTCTCGTCTCGGTTTCCAAGCCCCCAGGCAAGACCTTGCTTGGCGGGCACCAGCGCGCCCTGAAAGACTAAAAGCCCGAATAGGATCAGAGTGGTCCAGACGACGGTTTGGAGTTCAAACGGCATAGAATTCTCCCTTTTATAGTAACTATGTTTTTTATAGTTACTGGAAATTGTCAAGCAATTTGATTAGGCTTACCGGCATGACGAAGAAGCATTTGCCGCTCTGCCCGGTCTCGCGCACCGCGTTCATTATCGGCTCGCGCTGGACCTCTGAAATTATCCGCGAGCTTGTCGATCATGGCGCAAGGCGGTTTTCAGATTTTGAGACAGCGCTCACAGGGATAACGCCGAACACCCTCTCTAACCGCCTAAAAATGTTGGAAGATCACGGCGTCGTAGCCCGGGAAGTCTACGATACACACCCGCCGCGAAGCGCCTACACACTGACCGAAAAAGGCGCGAAGATGCGGCCAATTATTGACGCCATGCGCAATTGGGGACGCGAGAGTGACCCCAAGTGATTAGCCGCGCCAATATTCAGCGACGGTCCATAGGCCGATCAGTATAAAACCGATTCCCGCGATTAGCTTGATCGGTATGAGGCTCAACCAACGTTCAGCTGCGGCGCCAAGCAGGACTGCTGCAGCTGTAGACAGGACTAGGGCGGCGCTGGCCGCGCCAAGCACAAGCCATGGTGAGTGATTCTTCTCCGAAGCGAAGAGGACTGTCGCCAACTGTGTTTTGTCGCCAAGTTCAGCGAGGAATACTGTGGCGAAGATCGTGAAAAAGGCGGCAAACATGGGGGTCTCCAGAAGTTCAGACCCTGCTATTCCATCGCGGCGACGCGCATGTAAATCCCTTCGCGGCTAGCCAGCCTGCGTTCGACCAGCAATCGCGCAACCTGATGATCATCAGCAAATGCATTTCCCGTCACGCTGTCCAGCAGAGCTTTGGCAAGATTATCAAGGTCCATCCACGGCGCATCACCGGTATATTCCATGACGATATGCACATCGAAATCGCCATGGCCGGGGCGCAGGGGGGTAAAATCCTTGCGGAAGAATTCGCGTAGCAATGTCTTGTAATATTTTGCCTGCGTGGTCAGGCCAAAGCAGCGGATTTCAAGCGCGCCATCCTCCGCGATACGCCCGCGTACTTTACCATTCTTGATCCAGCCATCCATTCCTATTGCGGGTATGGCAGGCGGCCAAGATCACGGCTGCCTAGTGATGTGATGTAGAGCCAGCCATCGCCTTCAACCGCGCCTGTTGTCAGCGGGTATGCCGCTGCGGGGTCTTGAAGGGTTTGCAAGATCTGGCCGTCTTCATCGATCTGGAAGATGCAGCCATAGGCATCAGCGGACAGACGGAACGATTCGGGCAGTCGATAGGATAAGGCCCGCAAGAACGGCTTCTGGGCGACGGCATCGAGCTTCTCAGAGCGCGGCGCGGCAAGGCCAATCCAGTATGTCTGTTTACCGTTCACAAGCCCGCCGTGATTGATATTGTCGGGGAAGCCGGGAAGATTTTCGACAACCGTTTCGATCTCGCCCTTGCGCGGGCCGTCCACATAAATCTTGTCTATGCTGTACTCACCCGTTTCTGTGACGAGAATGCATTGATCGTCCGGGCACATCGCAACGCCATTCGAGAAGCTGTAATTGTCGGCCACAAGCGCCGTCTCGCCAGTGGCAGGGTCATAAGACAAAACCCGCCCGGTCTTGCCGTGCTCGGAGATTTCCAGAAGGCTTGCAGCCATCGTACTGCCCGCCGCTTCAGCGCCAAATTTTGTTGAGGCATCGGAAAAATAGATCACGCCATTAGCGGCGATATCAAGATCATCGGCATAGACGATCGGCTGGCCTTCGAACGTATCGGTCAGCACGCTGGCAATGCCATCAGGCGAGATCGAGAGTAGGCCTTTGAAGGCGTCAGCGACGATTAAATTGCCTTCTGCGTCACGCTCAATCCCAAGCGGCGCGCCGCCTGTTTGAGCGAAAACGGACGCTGTGTTGGCCACGGTATCGACGCGAATGATCACGCCATCTTGCGAGGTCGTGTAAATAATTTCGCGGCCATCCTCGACCGTGACAACCGCGTCTTCCGGGCCATGATAATTGCTGATTGTGAGCCGCTCCAGGTCTGCAAGGCGGGTATTTGCTGCGAACGCCCCGGTGAAGCCCTGATTGGTCGGGGAGTCCCATTTTTGTGGACTGATCGGGACTGGCCAGAAGGCGAGATAGGCGGCGAGAATGAGCACGGCAAAACCGATGAGTTTAAGTGCGGTCTTCATGGCCCAACTTTCTCTACAGGCACTTCGAAGCCACAAATATCTAAGATTTCCGGCGGGCGACGATAGAAGAAACTCTCGGCACGGATACGTTTGGCGATTTTGGCCGCTTCAAAGGCGGCGCTGGGCATCGCCATTACCCGGTAGGCTGGGCGCTCGGTTTCTGGCAGATCGCTGGCCAACCGCATGGAGAGGATTTCATCGCCTTGGTCAGGGGCCTGAATGACGCCGCTAGCAATCGCGCGATCACCGCGTTTCAGCTTCTGAATATAGTGCATGCCGTCTATGACGCGCCCGAACACTGTGAGATTGCGGTCGAGATAGCGCTGTGCATCGAGCACGATGTAAAACTCTGTACCGCCGCTATCGGGGTCTTCGCCGCGCGCGAGCGCGAACGCGCCGGGACAGTGCAGCAGCCATTCAGTACCAAGCGCCGCGCTGCGGCCCATCGGGAAGCCGTCAATATGACCAACCTCTGGCGCGAAAAGATCAGCATTGCCAAGCGGGACAAAAGGCGCATCGGAGAGCGGCCGATCATTCTCGTTTTCGAGAACCAGATGGTCGGCTATCAACTCTTCTTCAGACAGACCACCTTGCGCGACGAAGGCATCAATGACCCGGTAGAAGCGCGCGCCATCATAGACTTTATCGGTCGCCAGCTTCTGCATTTGTGCGACATGGTTTGGCGCGAAGGTGGAGTTCAGTTCAATGGCCGTAACGCCATGAACCGTAGTGATAAGGAGCATGTTTTCCGGTGCGACGTCGCGCCATTCGGCTGCGGCCACAGTTTCGGTTTCGGCCGGATTTTCAGCTTGGACTTGCGTTTGGCAGGCGGCCAGTGCGGCGCACAGCAGGCCCGCGATCAGTTTCTGCTTCATATAAAATCCCTCGCCGTCCTCGCTCTAACGCGAAGACTTAGCACGCGGGCCGCGCTTGCCAAACGGAACTTAAGCGACCCAACCCGCCGTCTCGCGGCGCACAAGCTCTTCGAGCAGATCAATCGCGCCATCGCTATCATTGAGGCATGGGACGAGCGAATACTTCTCTCCGCCCGCTTCAAGGAACGTATCACGGCCTTCAAGCGCCATTTCTTCCAGGGTTTCAAGGCAGTCTGAGATAAAGGCGGGGGAGACGACGACAATATTCTTCGCGCCCTGCCCCGGCAGGTCTTCGAGCGTTTTGTCGGTATAGGGCTGCAGCCAGGCCTTTGGGCCAAAGCGGCTCTGGAATGTGGTGATCGCATACTCATCACCCCAGCCGAGCGCTTCAGACACCAGCCGCGTCGTCTTGTGGCAATGGCAATGGTACGGATCGCCCTTGTCGAAATAGGCTTTCGGGATGCCATGATAGGACATGACCACCTTGTCGGGCGCATAATCCAGACCGGCAATGTGGGCTTTGATCGAAGCGGCCAGTGCGTTGATATAAGCGGGCTGATCGTGGAAAGCGGGCGCCGTGCGCACAGCTGGCTGCCAGCGCAGTTTCTTCAGCGCCGCAAAGGTGCGGTCATAGACGCTGGCGGTGGTTGTCGCAGAGTATTGTGGATAAAGCGCGATCACGCTGATCTTGTCGCAGCCTTGCGCCTTCAAGGCCTCGATCTTTGAGGCAATGGACGGGTTACCGTAATTCATCGCGAAATCGACAATCAGATTATCGGTGCCGATGCGGGCATTCAGCTTCTCAGCCTGCGCGCGTGTATAGATAAGCAGCGGCGAGCCATCCTCCATCCAGACTTTCTTATAGGCCGCGCCAGATTTGCTGGGCCGGAAGGTCAGGATTGGGCCTTGCAGGATGAGTTGCCAGATCGGTTTGGGCACTTCGATGACGCGCGGATCTGAGAGAAATTCCGACAGATAGCGGCGCACGGACCAATAGTCTGTCCCATCCGGCGTGCCGAGATTGACCAGCAGGACGCCAACCTTGCCCTGGCGTACCTCAGGATGGCCGCTCGGTAGCGGACCGACAGCGCCGGGGGCGGAATTTGAAGCAGGCGGGATCATTGTGTCAGGCATAGGCAGGGACTCTTACGGGGCTGCGGCCTTTGTAGATGAGATTTGGGGGAAGGGAAGATGGTGGAGGGGAATGTCTGCTTTCGGCGGCGAAGGTGACATAAAGGGTGCGGATTGCGGCGAACCAGTTAGATGCCGCATTTAGTAACCGAACCAATGGGCAGCGGGTCCATGGTCTAGCGATACCGAAGCTTGCGGGTTTATTAAGAGACCCTGAAATGCCCTCGCGCACTTCAGCAAGGTCTTCGCTTTGTTGGAGAACCAACAAGCTAGTCGTTGGATGCGAGTTCATCTAGATCGGATTTTAGACCATCTAACGCTGAGCCGAATTTTTTCCAACGCCCGATCGACCCCGAGTACAGTGGCTGGCGGACTTGGACCGAGCTCGCGGTCGAAACAGGCGCGGTATTTTGATGAAACCTCATGCAGGCTTCTTCCCATTCCAAGTCACAAAACTCTAACAGACAACGAGTTTGATTCTCCTGATCAAAGACAATGTCCTCATAGTTTACCTCCATGAACCGTGTCGGAGGCAGGAGCGTTCGCCAATGCTGCATCAGCGCATCAAAGGCGCGATAGTAAGCCGCCGTATGAGTCAGATCGAATGTGTAATTGTAGTACGAGTAACCGGTTGAAAAGAGCTGACGATAATTCGATAAACAGCTATCCATCGCGCCGCGCCGAAGAGCAATAATACGAGCATTAGGAAGGGCGCGGTGTATCAAACCGGCGTAGAAGAAATTCAACGGCATCTTGTCGGTAAAACGCGGCGCTCCGCGCGCCAACCGTACCGTTGCGTCGATGTAAGACTTGCCGACGGCCGCGAGGTCGACCTTGGTCGCTGCCGAGATCGTTTCCGCGTCCATAACAAGAGCTGATTGTGTGCCAGTAGCGGCTTTGACGAGACCGGCAAACGTGTTGAGTTCGCCTGCAGAACACACTCTGCTGTGGCTAGAAATAATACGATCCACCAGCGTGGTACCTGTGCGCGGCAATCCGATGATAAAAATTGGAGCGTCTTCAGAGCGTTCGCACTGTTTGACTTGAGGCAGTGCCGTCTGAGCAGCTTTGAAAATGGAGAGTTCTCTGTCGGCATCAAACCCGATCTCGGTGCGCTTCAGTACCTTCGCCTTACCGAGCCAGGCAAGGCTTTCTGAATATTGGCCAAGATCTTCATGCGTTTTAGCAAGGGCATGACCAAGATGCAGCCGGGCGTCACTGTCGTCGCTATGTCGATCAAATAGCGCTTCCAGTTCCTTCAAGTATTGGTCTTGCTTACTCTGTTTGGACAATGAGATGAGTGAGGACCACGCCCGGACGTGATTTGGTTCTCGCGAAATTGCGGCCTCATAGGCTGCGCGTGCCTTGCTAAAATCTCCCATGAATTGGAGCGAAGACCCAAGATTGAAATGAAAGTTCGCGGGACGAGAATCAAGCGCAACTGCGCGCTCAAACATCGATATTGCCAATTCATGAAAGCTCGTCCTACTGAATACGACACCAATTGTATCAGCGGTGTGGGCGTCGGTGATTTCCAACCCAGCCGCCGCCTCTGCCGCAGCATGCGCTTCGGCTTGCCGATTGAGTAAAGTTAGGCTGCGAGCGAGGTGAGCCCGATACAAGGAACTGCCTAAATCATAGGCAGAAGCCTGCTCAAATAATGACACGGCCTTTTTTACGTTTCCGTGCTCTAGAGCGATTTGACCTAGCAGGAAGTAGGGGACAGAATCTTCCACATTATGCTTGATCATCGATATGGCGGCGGTGTGAACGCCCTCAAATTCGCCCTTTGAGAGGCGCTTCATTCCCTCAGCGAGGGTTGCGTTCGGTATGTGACCGTTTTGCATCAGAGTCATAATCTCCGCTCCAAATTGTCAAAATCAAGTTGACATTTGGCCTTCACCTCGGTCGCCTAGCGTTAATGTGAAGGTTATTCAATCAAGAGTTCACATCGGCAGGCCCTTATGGCCCCAAGAAAGGATGACGGACCCGATCTTCGGGTAGCCGACCGAAGACAAAGGAGTTCAGTCATGAACAGTTCCGTTTATTCTACGACACTGAAGACATCAGTCAGTTTGGTCGCCCTCTGCGCAGTTGGCATGTCTCCGATTTTAGGAGCAACCGCGCAAGATGAGACTGAAGATGCTGTCGCAGTCCAGCAAACCATCTACGTTACAGCAACGCGCCGCTCAGAGTCGATTCAAGATATTCCAATCAATATCGCGGCTGTCGGTGCCGACCAGATCGAGCAACAAGGCTTTGGCGACATCTCCGAGCTTGCGTCATACGTTCCTGGTCTAAATGTCTCTGACCAGGGCGGGCGAGACGGCAATCGTATTATCGTGCGTGGCCTCAACGCTGAGCCGGTTCAAGCCGCATTTGGGCAACCTGATGGTGGCGGCACCGTCGCAACCTATGTCGGCGAGATCCCGGTTTACGTTGACCTACGCCTGAAAGACTTACAGCGGGTCGAAGTATTGCTCGGACCGCAAGGCACGCTGTATGGGGCCGGCACGATGGGCGGCGCGATCCGCTACATCCCCAACAAACCGAGCTTCGATGAATCATTTGCTGAGGTTCGCACCGATATTTATTCCTATGCCGAGGGCGATGGAATTAGCTCAGACAGTGGCTTTACTTTCAATCTTCCGGTTTCAAACCAATTCGCGATACGCGGGTCATTGGACTATCTGGATGACCAGGGCTTCGTAGATTATCCATTTGTGGTCCAACAGCCAGGCGTTTCAAATCCCGATCCGGACTTTACTGACTCAGCTCAGGTTGCTGCAAACCTCAGTCCACAATCTGACGTGAACACAGAACAAACTTTGGGCGGACGTATCGCTGCACGCTGGCAACCAAATGACGCCATCGATGCGACGCTGACTTATTATTTCCAACAGCAGGAAAATGGTGGACGTAACACGTCTGGACGACGCGGCATTCTAAACACTGGTGACTATGAGACAGCTCAACGCGTGCTTGAGCCCAACGAGAGGGATAATGAGCTTCTCGCGCTAGAAGTTGTGGCCGACCTCGGCTTTGCTGAATTGACCTCCGCGACGGGGCTCTCCGAAACGAAAGAGAACGGCCAACGTGACCAGACAGACCTTTTGATCACACTGGAATATAGTTATGAAGCGTTCCCGACGTTTACGGCTTTCACTTTCGAAGATGACAAGACGGAAACGTTCAACCAGGAAGTTCGGTTGGTTTCGAAAGGCGATTATCGTTATAACTGGATCGTTGGCGCGTTCTATAATGAGAACACGTATCATGGTGTTTCTTCAGAATTCACACCCGGCGTTATCGAAGATTTTGGCTTGCCATTGCCGGCGACAGGAGCGCTTGAATACTTTTCAGCGGACCGCCAAGAACTGGAAGAAACCGCTTTATTTGGCGAGTTCTCTTACGATATAACCGACAAATGGGACGTCACAGTTGGAGCTAGGTTTTACGACTATACTTTCCAAACAGGTAATGTGACCTTCTTCCCAATCGTTGAGTATGTATTTGACGCTCTGCCGGCAGATCAACTATCTGCCGCATTTACGCTTGATCAATTAGAGTCAAACGTCGCTATCGATCCGACGACGATTCAGGATGAGGATGGAAGTCTATTCAAGTTCAACACGTCCTACACGTTCGACAATGGCAACATGGCTTATGCCACGTTTAGTCAGGGATATCGTCTTGGCGGCGGTAATGCCGGACCAGATTGCCCAGCCTTTGATCCGCTTAGCCCTCAAGGTCTCTGTCTTCTTGCGTCCGGACAGCAATTCGGTCCTGATGCTGTAAACGATATACGTCAGCTCGACGAACGCGCTTATGCGTCAGATACTGTAGACAATTACGAAATCGGATTAAAAACAGCGTGGCTTGATGGCTCGCTGATCGTGAATGGCTCTGTATACTTTATTGAGTGGACTGATCCACAACTCGCTGCAACTTCTGTGAATGCTGGCACCTCGATTACCGTGAATGCTGGTGCCGCTGAGACGATGGGCGTTGACCTTTCAAGTAGTTGGCAAGTGACTGACAATTTTAGCCTTCGCGGTTCTTTCTCTTACACGAAAGCTGAGCTGACTGTGGATGTGCCGGATCTGGTCACCACGATCCCCACGCCTACACAAATCGCAAATGACCCGAATGCAGGTACACCTGACGCATTGACGCCATTTGCTACATTGTTTGAGGCTGGTCGCTCTGGTGACCGTTTGCCCGGTTCACCAGAGACACAATTCTCTATTTTCGGAAGCTATGTGATGCCGCTTGCGAACGGCAATGATGTGATCTTCGATGGTGGTTATGCTTGGCAGGGCGATGTACTTGATGAGGCTGGCGCGCGCGGTAGCAGCTTGGTCTTGCCAAGTTTTGGCCGAGCTAGCATATCTGTTGCCTATCAAACGCCGCAATGGAGCGTAACTGGCTATGTCGATAATCTGTTCGACGAGCTCGCGGAAACCAGCGTCGCTGGGAATGTTCTGTTTAATCAAACTGTAAGCGGCGCAAATGTCCGCTCCTTCCGGACAAACGTTCTGCCGCCGCGCTCAGTCGGAGTGCGACTGAAGTATCGCTTTAATTAAGTAATGCGAAAGCTCTGGCTCGAGTGAATCAAATCACTCGGGCTGGGCTAGCGCTTTAATTTGAAGTTGCATCTCTATGCCAGACATTCTTCCCGGTGAGCGCAGTCTCGCTGAACTGATGGCAAATATGTCGCCGGAACTAAACCCGGGCACTTACGTCTACGTCAAAATGAGCACTGACGCAGCGATGCAAATCACAGGGGCTCTGATGCGTTTCGAGGAGGCGGAGGGGACAACATTGATTCTTTCTAGAGATCAGGCTCAACGACTTGGCCTCGAATTTGTTTTCCCTTGCCGGTGGATCAGCCTTCGCGTGCATTCGGCGCTAGATGCTGTTGGATTTTTTGCGGCGATAGCCGCGGCTCTGTCGGTCGCCGGAATTAGCACCAATTCGGTTGCGGGCTATCATCATGATCATCTGTTCGTGCCTGAAGCTGATGGCGATCGTGCTATGGACGTGTTGCGCGCCCTTCAGAAAGGCTGACTTGCTTCTCAAGAGCGCACTATTACTCAAATTACCTGCACATTGATGTGCCACACCCGATTATCAGATTTTGGAGACCCATAATATGCCAACATTGAAAAGCTCCGCCAAATTGATCTTAACCGCGATGGCATTGTCTTTATCCACGTTGGCCGCGTGTGTTACCGCGCCCGCAGAGCCTGAGCTACGTACGCTAAGTGAACAAAATCTCGTCGACATTCTTGTTGGGTCTTGCATTCAGTCGACACGCAACTGCGATCCGACTCAGTCTATTGCTGACGTGAGGACTGCTTTGGCTAACGGCAAAGTGTTTCGGACCATTTTGACCGAAAATGTCCCGGATGGCGGCATGGTGATTGCTGTTCAGGGAATTGGCGGTGGCGGGCCGTGGCAACACGTCATTGATCGTACGACTGAGCAGGGACTTGAGATCATTGAAGACCCGAGACGAGCTGTGGTCGAGCTTTTCAGTGACTATACCGGGAAAGATGTCGCTGCGTTGGTTCGATCTGAAGCAGCTGGCGCAACTGCAACGGCGCTGCTGCTTGGCGCCGACATGGGCATCCCGACCCTAGATGGCGGCATTACGGGGCGCGCGGTTCCGGAGGTTCAGCAATCTATTCCTTGGATCAATGGTATTGCATCTGTTCCGACCGCAATCATCACACCATGGGGTGATCAGATCATTATCAAGCATGCCATTGATGAGTACCGCGTCGAGGACCTAAGCCGCGCCATCGCTGTTGCCAGTGCTGGTGAAGCAACAATTTCAATGACGCCAATGTCGGGCGAGCAACTTGAACGCGGTATCATCGCTGGCAACCTCTCAGAAGCTGAGCTTTATGGCCGCACTGTCCGCGAAGCGCGAGAGGCAGGGGTGGACCCGATTGCAGCACTCATTGATGTTGCGGGTGGTTACAAACTGTTTGAAGGAGTTGTGAGCAAAGCCGAAGAGCGCGGCGAACGAGGCTTTAACTGGGTGGAAGCTGAGTTTGACGGCGTCGGTGAATATGCCGGACGCACCTATCGGGTTTACGTCAAGAACGAGAATATCGTGACTTGGATCGATGGCGAACTCGATGCGATGGCTCCTGATTATATCTACAATCTTGATCCGGATACGGGAGAATCGACCCTTGGGGTAGGCTATGGCGGGTATGTTGTTGGCGAAAAAGTCGCCATGATCGGTGTGCCAGCCGCAGCGGCCTGGCGAAGCAATAAGGGCGTCGAACTTATCGGACCAAGACATTTCGGTTTTGATTTCGACTACATCCCGATCGAAGAGCTTCAGGAAGATACCTCACAGAACTGACATCCGGACAGCGCAATATTGCGGGTACTTTTACGGGTATCGGTTCGATAAAATACAAAAATATACAAATAAAACTGCTACATGCACGTTAGGTTTGATACCTCTTCTGCCAAGGAAACGGCTAAGGTCTACTCATGACCCCAAAGCAGCCATTAGAAGCCAAGTCCGCGTATAAAAAAGGCCACCCCCGATTGAGGGTGGCCTGGATCAATAGGTGAAATACGATCTAGTCGAGCGTGATGGTGCTCACGGCGGTTTTGCCGCTGCGTTGATCAACTTCAGTCTCGAAAGATACTTTTTGACCTTCAGACAGGCCGGAAATACCGGCGCGCTCAAGCGCAGTAGCGTGAACAAACACGTCTGTACCGCCATCTTCTAGCGCGATAAAGCCGAAGCCTTTTTGGTCATTGTAAAATTTAACGGTGCCACTTGTCATAAGAACACTCCTATATTGGGTTTGCGGCATAACAGAGTGTCATGCAGCTGGACTCGATTTCTTTTGGGGTCTCTGAACTGTAGCTCGCTTGCGCGGGTCACGAATGCCTGATTGTCCGGCTAAAAGTCGAACTGCGCATATCCGCTGAATTGAATGCCATTGCAAGCTCACAGCTGTGTATCTTTGCGACTACACGCCGACACTGAGCCGCGCACATCGCCAACATTGGGTAATTCGTGAGGCCAAAGAGCATTTTAAAGAGACGCAGACCGACGTCTCCTCCTGACCCAGCCCGTGTAAAAACCTCGGATGCTTGAGTCTATTTGG
>CAYGPE010000040.1:0-26424 GCA_964351695.1 uncultured Hyphomonas sp.
AATCCGGTAAACTCAAAGCCCGGCGCTACGACACATGAGACCAGTGTCCACGCGCCGAGGCTTTCTGCCGTCTGCCAGTTTTGTGCAGGCACAGAGACTTGTGGGCGTTGACCCGCGCGCAGGTCTGGGCCGAGCGTATGGGCGGCTGCGCCCTTTGCATCCGGAGGCGAGATGGTGAGTGCCAGTGGACCGCCCGCATGCCAGAGCCAATGTTCGTCCGCATCCACGCGGTGCCAGGCAGACACTTCATCAGCTTGCAGCAAATAATAGATCGCTGTTGAGGTGGCGCGCGCGTCGCCCGGTGCCCGGAATGTTTCTGCATAGTGGCCGCCCTCAGGGTGCGGCTTCATCCCGAGCAGGCGAATGATTTCATTAGCGCCGAGATCGCCAGCGCGGGCCATATTCATCTAGAACCTGTCCTTGCGGCCACGGATTTCGCCGAACGTGGCGGCGGCGTCGCCCGGATGACCCATCGCGACTTGCAGATCTGGGTGGTCCGCGCGCAGGAAAGGGTTTGTCTCCAGCTCTCGCGCAAGCCCCATCGGGACGGTGCGCTCTCCGCGCGCCCGCTTGGCGTCAATCTCGGCGACATAGGCTTTGAGCGCGGCGTTACCCGTTTCAATCGTTTCAGCGAACCGGGCATTGGCCTGCGTATATTCATGCGCGCAGTAGAGCGTGGTTTCGGGTGGCAGGGCTTTGATGGCCGTCATGCTGTCCCACATCATTGCCATATCGCCCTCAAACACACGCCCGCAGCCGAGCGCAAAGACGGCGTCGCCGACAAAAGCGGTTTGCTGCGACGGCAGATGGAACGCGATATGGCCGAGCGTATGGCCGGGCACATCGAGGACATCAGCGTTGATATCGCCGAGCTTGACGCAGTCGCCGTCACTTACGGCGCGGTCGATACCGGGAATCTTGTCCGCTTCACCAGCTGGGCCGATAATCGTACAGTTTGTGAGCTGTTTGATCTTGAGATTACCGCCTGCATGGTCGGGATGCCAATGCGTGTTCCAGATCGCGCTGATCGTCCAGCCTTGGGCATTTGCCTCACGCAAATAGGCGTCGGCGTCCGGCGTATCTATGGCTGCGGTCTCGCCAGATGCCGGGTCGTGCACCAGATATCCATAATTATCATTCAGGCAGGGGAATTGATGTATCTTCATCATCATACCATCTTCTATGCAGAAATCGTGTCTGAAAGACCAAGAGCCACATGCGCCAAACCGCGGCAACCCTTGAAAGCTTTTATCGCAGCCGTCTAGGCCGCGCGGCGGCGACCTGTTTGGGGCAGCGAATGATTGATCTGTGGGGGCCGTGCAAAGGCGAGGCTATGCTCGGGATTGGCTTTGTTGTGCCTTTGCTGCCGCTTTGGCAGGCGACAGCGCGGGCCTGTATTGGCGTCACGCCGGATGAGGCAGGGGACACATTTCACAGCGCATCGCGCGGCGGGGTTCTGGTGAGGGCGCCGGAGCACCGCCTACCGTTTGCAGATGGGGTATTTGATCGGATCGTCTTATTGCATGCGCTCGAGGAGGCTGACAGTCCAAGACAATTGCTACGCGAAGCCTGGCGTGTTCTGGCGCCAGAGGGCCGGATTATTGTGGCTGTCGCGAATCGCAAGAGCCTGTGGTCGATTAATGAGCGCGAGCCGTTTGGGCATGGCCGCCCGTGGACGCGGCGCCAGCTTATTCCGTTTCTGACGGACTGCTTATTTCAGGTCACCGCCAGCACCACGGCTGTGCATATGCCGCCGCTGAATCTGTCACTCATCACCTCGGCGTCGCGCGCCTGGGAGCGGGCTGGAGAGCTTGTCACACCTGGGCTTGGCGGTGTGGTTCTGGTTGAAGCGGCAAAACACCTTTATGCAAAACCGGGTGGCAGCGCCGGGGCAATTGTCACGGACGCCATAAAGGCAAGCAATGGCCGACCGGCCCTGCCTAGAAAAGAGGCAACCAATTGCCGCGGCCTGAACACGCAAAAGGGCCAATTGACGTGCGGTGACAGCCCGATAGGCTTAGCTTCACCAACTTTACGGGAGCCGGGGAAATGAAACTCGTCACAGCCATCTTTAAACCCAGCCGCCTTGATGCGGTAATCGATGCCCTCGGCGAGGCCGGAGTGTCTGGCCTGACTGTGTCGGAAGTGCGCGGCTATGGGCGCCAGCAAGGCAAGACAGAAGTCTATCGCGGCGCTGAGTATGAGATTCGCCTGCTGCCTAAGGTCAAAGTCGAAGTGGCGTGTACGGCCGAAGAAGCTGAACGCGTGGTTGAAGCGATCTCCCAGGCTGCCAATACAGGCACAATTGGCGACGGCAAGATTTTCGTCACACCGATGGATACTATTGTGCGCATCCGAACTGGCGAACGTGATGGGCAGGCGGTTGGTAGCTAGGCTTTACGGCAAGCTTTTTTGAAGTTGGTTTAGAAATAAAGGTGGCGCGCGCGGCCTGCCCCTTGATTTTCGTGTGGCTTCCCGGCAGGTCAGCGGCTTGATTACTATTGCCAAAGCGGCAATTAGTTGCATTTGCAACAATGGAGCACGTCATGGCTGGGCCTCAACCGCTGCCAAATATCCTTGAGATCACACCCTATAAGGGCGGTCAGAAGCTGCCATCAGGCTGGAAGCTTTCCTCGAATGAGAATCCGCTCGGCAGCAGCCCGGCGGCGCAAGCGGCAGTCATTGAGGCGTCAAAGTCGCTTGAGCTTTATCCAGACGGGTCATCGTCCGCCTTGCGCCAGGCGATTGCAGGCAAATATGGCATAGATGCTGACCGGATCATTTGTGGCGCTGGATCAGATGAGATTTTCCAGCTCCTGGCGCGCGCCTATTTACAGCCGGGCGATGAAATCCTGCAAAGCCAGCATGGCTTTTTGGTGTACAGGCTCGTCGCGCAGCAATCGGGCGCGGCAACGATCAGCGCGCCGGAAAAAGACCTGACAACCGATGTCGACGCGATGCTCGAAAGGGTTAGCCCGCGCACCAAAATCGTCTTTGTCGCGAACCCTAACAATCCAACGGGAACCTATATTCCGTTCAGCGAAATCAAGCGTCTGCACGCCGGCCTGCCCGAAAATGTGCTGCTCGTGCTGGATGGCGCGTACGCTGAGTATGTTCAGAATAATGATTATAGCGCCGGGACAGACATGGCGGGTGAAATGCCGAACGTGTTGATGACGCGGACATTTTCGAAGATTCACGGCCTTGCGGCGCTTCGTCTCGGCTGGGCCTATGGACCGGCCAGCGTGATTGATGCCCTGCACCGCACGCGTGGGCCGTTTAATGTGAATGCGGTAGCGCAAGCTGCCGGGATTGCGGCGATCAATGATGATGTATTTCAAGCCCAGTCCGTGGCGCACAACACAGCTGAAATTGAACGCCTGACGACGGCCCTAAATGCACTGGGCTTCAAGACATGGCCAAGCGTTGGCAATTTTATCCTGATCCAGTTTGAGGACCGCGATGGACGCCGCAGCACGGATGCAGACGCTTTTCTGCGCGCGCGCGGGATTGTCATCCGCGATGTGAATGTCTACGGACTGCCCGATTGCCTGCGCCTGTCGACAGGTACGCGCGAGGCGAATGATGATGTTATCGCTGCCTTTGAGGCCTTTGCCAAAACCTGATGACTGATCCTGTGTTCAATAAGATTGCGATTATCGGCATCGGCTTGCTTGGCTCGTCTATCGCGCATGGCGTCAAAGCCTATGGCGGGGCAGGGCAGGTTGATCTGTATGACCGCGACGATGCTGTGCGGGCGCTGGCGGCGAAAATTGTGCCCGGCCGGGTGTGTGATGATATTGAAGATGCAGTCTCAGGCGCGGACGCGGTATTCCTGTGTACACCTGTGGGTGTACTTGGCGAGGTGAGCGCGCAGATTACGCCGCATTTAAAGCCTGGCGCGATCCTAACAGATGTCGGCTCAGTTAAAGAAGCTGCAGCGCGCGATATGCAGGTCTCTGCGCCCGGTGTGCATGTCATTCCAGGTCATCCGATTGCAGGGACGGAGAAGTCTGGCCCAGATGCCGGGTTTGCCAGCCTGTTTCAGGATGCGTGGCATATCCTGACGCCGATGACGGCGGACGCGCCTGCGGGGTATGATGCGGCTATTACCGCGCTCAGCGCTTTCTGGACCGGACTTGGAGCCAAGGTCGAGCAGATGGACGCCGCGCGGCATGACCGCGTTCTGGCGATCACGTCCCACCTGCCCCACTTGATTGCTTACAACATTGTCTCAACCGCCTATGATATGGAAAGCGTCGCAGAGGGCGAGGTGGTGAAATACTCAGCGGGTGGTTTCCGGGACTTCACGCGTATCGCCGCATCGGACCCGACAATGTGGCGCGATGTGTTTCTTGCCAATAAAAGCGCCGTCCTGGAAACGCTGGGCCGGTTTGGTGAAGATCTGGCGGTCTTGCAGCGCGCGATACGACATGGTGATGGCGAGACATTGATGCGTGAGTTCACCCGCGCGCGCGGCATTCGTAAAGCCATTATTGATGCAGGCCTGGATACAGCTGAAGCAGATTTTGGTCGCCGGACAGGTGATACAGACCCCGAAGCGTAGTCGGGTTGAGCCTGCAAATGAATGGCGGGCGACGCTTCCCCTTCAAACGCCGCCCGCGTTCACCGCGTGCAAGCACGCTCGCCGGCAGAAGGCGCGCACTTGCGGAAATGCGCGCCTTCCTCGGAAATTGGACCCCAGCAAATGTTGCCATCCGCCCCCGTCCAGATTTTTATGTAATTTATGTAACCTGAACGGAATGACAGCCCGCTGTTGGCTCGCATTCATGTTTTTTTTTAAAGAGAATTTCGATAGCTTATGTCGGCTAGTACTGGCGTCATTTTTTCTTCTTAAGTTTTTTCGGGGGCAGACTAGCGGCATGTGAGAGGGCAAGCGACAGCCAGTCTTTCAGAGTTTTCGCATCGCAATCGTCTTCAGACACGAAGAACATGCCGCTCATTTTTCGGCCCCCCATTTCCATCACCTCGCCGCCTAATCGGTCGACGGCTTCAGCTTGTTTGTCTTTTCCCACGCGGAACATGAAGCGGCCTTCGCCTTCCTTGGTGCGGTCGGCGCCGCCAATCATGTGGCCATTCAGCATGAAACAGATACCGCCCATCATCTTCTTTTCAGAGATGCCCACCATGCCGGAAACGGCATCCCGAAAGGTTGCGGCGAGTTCTTCATCATAGGCCAAAGAAGGTTCTCCAGGAGTGTCGTGACTGAACGGCGTCCCGCCACCGTATAGCATGGGTCATGTCGTCTGGGATGCCGAGATCAAGGAAGCCTTGAACAAATAGCGTTGCCATGCCGCTAATGTCGGCAACTGAGAAGGTGTCATTGCAGACATATGTGCGCCCATCAGACAGCTCTTCATTAAGCCAGCGCCATTTGCCGACAAGTCGCCGCTGCAGTGATTCTGCATAATCAGGCATCTGTTCAATACTATCGGCAAAGTATGGAATGACATGACGACCATAATCACCCGTTGGCTCGAAGATTTGCAGTTCCATGCGGCGGTTCCACATTTCGATTTGGGCGACTTCCAGCGGCGTTTTACCCATCAATGCAGGTTCAGGATTCAGTGCTTCCAAATAGCGGCAGATAGCTATGCTTTCGGTGAGAATAGTGCCGTCATCGAGTTCCAGTACGGGCAGTGAATGGAGCTTGTTGATCGCCTTGAATTCAGGTTTGAGCGTATCCCCAGACATTATGTCCATGGGAACAGTCGGCACTTCAATGCCTTTTTCCATCATGAAGATGGTTACCCGAAACGGATTGGGCGCGCGGTCTGTGTAAAGTTTCATGCGGAATACCTCATTTAGTGAACCTTTTGGTTGACTAATAGTGTGAAATACAATAGTCAACCCACAAGTTCACTATTGGAGATGCCAGTATGACCAGCCTTGATCAGACGTTTGCGGCGCTAAGTGATGAAACACGCCGGGCCATTATTGCTCAACTCGCACATGGCGAACGGGCGCTCTCAGATATCGCGGCACCGTTTGCCATGTCACAAACCGCTGTGTCGAAACATGTGCGTGTCTTGTCTGATGCGGGTCTGGTCAAAGTCACCAAGCGCGGCCGGACGCGCTACTGCTCGCTGCAAGCTGTAGCGATGCGCGCCGCAACCGATTGGCTCGAGGATTATCGCCGCTTCTGGGAAGACCAGTTCGCTTCGCTCGCAACTTATATGGAAGGAAAAACCCAATGACCCCGAATTTCCTGCAATCAGAACCCGGTACAGACCCGCTCATTGTTGAAGGTGTGTTCAAGGCCAGCCAACAGCGCATGTTTGAGGCTTGGACTACGCCAGCAGATATCCTGAACTGGTTTGGACCGGGGCCGCGCAAACTGGATGAGGCCGACATAGATTTGCAAATTGGCGGCGCATGGCGGTTTGCTTACGCCATGCAAGATGGTCAAAGCGATGAACTGTCTGGGGCCTACACCGCGATTGAGGCGCCGAACCGCTTGATCTTCAGCTGGGTTCATACGCGCAGGTTTGATGATGGCCGGGTTGAAACATCACCGCCATCGCAAGTCACAGTGACATTCAAAGCGCGCGACGATGGCACACTGGTGCGCCTGCTTCATGAAGGTATCCAGACCGAAGGTGGGCGCAATGGCGTCGGCGCTGGCTGGCAGGGCACATTCGCGCGGCTGTATGAAGCATTACAGAACACAGCTGACCTGCAAGTCTGATTGGGAATCTTTCAAAAAATATGGCAGATTGCCTGTATGATCAGAACATGTACCGCATTTGCCTTGCTTATCGCCCTTGGCGCTTGTGCAAGCTCGTCGCCTTATGGTCCGGCCACTAAGTCGGGCGCGCAGGGCTATACTGAACAACCCATAGAATCAGACCGGTTCCGGGTCTCCTATACGGATAATGATCCTGAAATGGCGCGTCAGCGGGCCTTGCGGCGCGCCGCTGAGGTTGCGCAAAGCAAGGGCGCCGAATGGTTCCAGATTGTCAGCGCTTATGATGATGGCTCTAGCGCACCGCGCAGTGGCGGCACATCTGTATCCATAGGTGGGTCAAGCGGCTCATATGGCAGCGGCGTTGGCGTCGGCCTCGGCATTGGATTGCCGCTCGGCGGCGGCGCCTCGCAGCGCATCACGCATGTGCTGGAGATTGTCATCGGTAGCGGCGAGAAACCAGTTGGCGCAGATGTTTATGACGCCCAGTCTGTACTGATGAATCTGTCGCCTGCCTAAGCCTGCAATTTTGCGCGCTGACGAAACGTGGTGACAAGCTCAGTCTGTTCAGGTGTGGCAACGCCTTCAGCTTCAGTGACGTTAAGTAACATCGAATCTAAATCTGTGAGTTGCTCTGGCCCCATGCCGGGCGAGGCCACAATCAAATCCGTCATACGCCTTATGCTTGCATGCGGATCAGACCCGCGTGACAGCCATCCGGCTTGGCGCAGTAATTGCTCTGCGTCAGCTTCGTTAAAGTCGAAATGCTGCATGATTTCAGCGCGAATGGCGGCTTCCTGTGTGGCCGTAACCGCGCCGCGCGCCTCGGCAACTTGCAGCATCATTATCGCTGCGGCCTCGCGCGGGTCATCGACCACATCAAGGCCGCCTTTCAGGGCCATTTTTCGGAATCGCATCTTGCGCGGCAAATTGGCCAGTGTTTCAGCCGCCTTCATACCGTCTTCAGCCGCGCCGCGCAGCATTTTCAGGCGATAATACCAGACGGCGATAAAGGTCGCGATGCCGAGAAGTCCGAGAAGAATGTGCATCTATGCAGGCCCCTTTGAGACGATCTAAATCATACTCCAAACAGAGTTCAAGTCTAAGCGCATGGCATAAATAAATCGCTGCGATCTATCTGGCAATTGCGCTTAAATCGGCCTGCGCTGCGTCAATAGCTGCCGTGACCAAGTCTTGCCAGGCTTGCCGTGTTTCCGCCTCAGTGGTGCCAGCCGGAAACGTCACTGAGCGCGAAGCATTGACGCAGCCGCCGACAAGTCGGCCATCTGCACCGCTGACGAAGCCCGCCAGTGCATCCGACGCGCCCGCGCCCTGCGCGCCATATCCGGGAACCAAAAAGAGCGCGTTTGGGGCAAGGGCGCGCAGCTGTTTGGCTTCATCTGGCCCCGTGGCCCCGGTAACCAGCATCAGACCTGACCAGCCACTTTCGCCTTTCAGCTCATCAATCAGCGGAGCTAGCGATTCAACCACCCGCGCATAAAGCGGCGCGCCTTCAAGGTCGCGGGCCTGATAGTCAGCCGAGCCGGGATTGGAGGTGCGGGCCAGAACAATCACGCCTTTGCCGCTGTCTTTGGCCATGCGCACATGCGGCGCAAGCGTGTCGAGACCCATATACGGGTTCACGGTTAGCGCGTCGCAGGTGAATGGAGAGTCACTGGCGAGATAAGCTGCGGCGTAGCCCTCAGCCGTCGAACCGATATCCCCGCGCTTGGCATCCATGAGTACGAGCAAGCCCGCATCCTGCGCGGCGCTGCTGACCTGCGCGAGGGCACGCATGCCTTGCCAGCCATGGCGCTCAAATAGTCCGGTCTGTGGTTTGACGATTCCGGCGCGGCCAGCGGCAGCCTCAACAATTGCGATACCCCAGGCGGCAATACCTTCCGGTGTGTCGCCCCCAAACAGATCGGGTATACGGCCTGCGTGCGGATCAATCCCGACGCAAAGCGGGCCATATTGCGCTGTCGCAGCGATTAAACGATCAGCAAAGGCGCTCATATCTAGTCGCCCACCGTGCAGGCGACTTTGACAACCTGTAGGTTGCGGCGGGCGAAATCAGCTTCTTCGCCATAGGTTTCTGGCGCGAACGGGCGGGGGCGCTCGCCCATCAAGTTCACGTCTTGTGTGCTGATGAAATTAGCCACCGCTTCCGGCGAGGCAGAATAGATACGGCCCCGGCGCGGGCTTTCCGCCACGATGACCCCGCGAACTGCGCCGGACTTGTCATAGACGGGCCCGCCACTCAGCCCGCCGAGAGAGCCGACCAAGCCTTTAGTGCGTCCTGTTTCGGCCCATGTCAGAACGGTTTCGCTACCTGAGCGCAGGCCGCTGGTCACCAGATTAGAGCGCGCCAGAAGTCGCGAGGCAGCTTCACCTGGCCGTCCCTGTGGATAGCCGACATGGAAGCCATACGTGCCGATGCGCAAGTCTGATTGTGTGTTGAGGGCCGCCGGGAAGGGCGAATATTTGGTCTTTAATAGCGCAAGGTCTGAGCTGCCTGAAAGATTGACCTCCTGAACCGGTGCGTATTGTTCCGGGGCGACCAGAAGGGCAAGCTGATCGCAGCCTTCGACAACATGCCGGGCTGTCAGCCATGTCCCTTCTGCATTAATTGCGAAGGCGGTGCCGATGCCAGTCTTGGGCTTGGTCACCTGAACCAGGACGCGCTCATCGAACACAGAGGCAGGCGGCAACATTGCCCCTTCAGTCTTTAGAGCGTCGGGGTGGGGTTCGGGACTATCTTGTGAGGGCGATAGGAAAACTATGTAAAGGATAACGCCCAGCGTGAGGGTGTAGATTATCCAGTCAGGTATCCATCTCAGCACGGGGCGATCCTCTTAATACATGCGCTGCAGGTTTGGATCCCACAGCCCAGCGGCAAGGATCAGCGCTACAGCAATCTTTGAAGCAATCAGCACAATCGCGGCGCCTGCCTCGTCATTTTGTATACGTGCGGGAATGTCCCGCAGGATCATGTCGATAATGCGGTAGGTCAGTAATTGCAGGAGCAGGGCAACAGAGCCCCACAGCAAGAGATCAAACAGGCCAAGGCTTGAGGCGAGGCAAGAGGCAATCGGAATAGCCAGGCCGACAATTGCCCCAGCCAGCGCGAGGCCTGCCGCGCCATTACCGCCGCGCACCAGCGCCAGTTCTTTCCACGGGGTCAGCAGGACATAAATCGTCGCTGCGACCAGAAGTAAAAGGCCAGCCGTACCACTCATCAGCAGGAAGGTTGGAAAGCCATTTTTGAAGGCTTCAAGCGTTGCGGTCATTTTGTGCCACTCCCGGCTGTTATCCCACCACGTGATGGTCTAGCTAAGGCTTAACCATCACTCAAGACAGAAGGTTGTCATGCTGCAAGGAAAAACCGCGCTTATTACCGGATCGACTAGCGGGATTGGTCTCGGAATCGCCGAGGCATTGGCCAAACAGGGCGCCCGTATTGTGCTGAGCGGCCTTGCCACAGATGATGAAGCGGGCGCGCTAAAAGAAAAAATGTCCAGTGATTACGGCGTTGAAGTTGGCTTTTCAGGTGCCAACCTGACCGATCCAGACGCGATTGAGGGTATGATGGGCTACATTGCCCGCGACTTTGGCGGCGTGGATATTCTCGTTAATAATGCGGGGATGCAATTTGTGTCGCCGATTGAAGATTTTCCGGTCAGCCGATGGGATTTGATTATCGCGCTCAACCTGTCAGCGGCGTTTCACACCACCCGTATGGCGATTTCCGGTATGAAGGAAAAAGGCTGGGGCCGGATTATCAATACAGCCTCGGCTCATGCGCTCGTCGCCTCGCCGTATAAATCTGCCTATGTTGCGGCCAAGCATGGGATCGCGGGTCTGACCAAGGTTGTGGCGCTTGAAGGCGCAGAGCACGGTGTGCGCTGCAACGCAATCTGCCCAGGCTACGTCTACACGCCTTTGGTTGAGGGGCAAGTCGCTGATACTGCCAAAGCGCGCGGTATCAGCGAGGAAGAGGTCGTGAAAAACGTTTTACTGGCAGCCCAGCCGACCAAGGAATTCGTTACCACAGAGCAGATTGGAGACTTCGCTGTCTTCCTCTGCTCAGAGGCGGGCGCCAGCATGAATGGCGCGATCCTTGCCATGGATGGCGGCTGGACCGCGCAATAGATTTAAGAGCTTTCAGGCTCCAGCTTGTCCTGCGTGCGCAGGTCAAAGTCGCTGGCATCATGACGCTCATGCAGCTGGCTTGAGGGTTCGCCCCAGGCCCGGTTGACCATACGGCCCCGCTGAACAGCGGGTCGCTCAGCCACCAGGTCGGTCCAGCGGATCACGTTCTTATACTCGTGAACCTGCAGGAACTCAGCGGCGTCATAGACAATGCCTTTTACCAGCGCGCCATACCACGGCCAGATCGCCATATCGGCAATTGAGTACTCATCGCCGGCAAAGTAAGTGTGATCGGCAAGGTGGCGATCAAGCACATCGAGCTGGCGTTTCACTTCCATGGAAAAACGATTGATCGGATACTCAAATTTCTCCGGTGCATAGGCATAGAAATGGCCGAACCCGCCGCCGAGATAAGGCGCGCTGCCCATCTGCCAGAATAGCCAGTTGAGGGTTTGCGCGCGGGCATTGGCGCCTTTGGGCAGGAATGCCCCGAATTTCTCGGCCAGATGCACCATCATCGAACCAGACTCAAACAAGCGGATAGGCGTGTCGCCGCTCTTGTCCAGCAAGGCGGGAATTTTCGAGTTTGGGTTGACGTCAACAAAACCGCTGCCGAACTGATTGCCTTCGCGAATATTGATCAGCCACGCATCATATTCCGCGCCGCTATGGCCAGCCGCAAGAAGTTCCTCAAGCAGCACCGTGACTTTCACGCCGTTAGGTGTGGCCATTGAGTAGAGTTGGAACGGATGCTTGCCGACGGGCAGGTCCTTGTCATGGGTCGGGCCAGCAATCGGGCGATTAATATTGGCGAACTGGCCGCCATTGCCCTGTTCCCATTTCCATACTTTCGGTGGGGTGTATTCGCTCATTATGCCAGCTCCTTGATAGATGATCTGGTCGTCAATCTAGGGCGGCGGCGCAAATATGTTAGTCTCTCGCCGTCAAAAACCGGTAACACGAAGCCGTGAAGGGATGTTGGCTCACCTGAAAAACTGGTATCATGTGACAGCTGTGGTCTAGGCGAATCCGGCTGAAACTGGTTTAACATGCAACAAAATCTACCAAAGGTGTTCCTATGTCAGCAAAATCTATCCTTCTCAGCGGCGTGGCCGCATTCGCACTCCTCGTATCAGCCTGTGATCAAGTCCGCGTGCCAGGCGCATCAAATGGCGAAACCGTAGATGTGGCAGACGCGCCCGAAACCAGTGATGATGTGGTTGTGGATACTGCATCCCTTGCAGATAATCCGCTGCTGAAGGATTGGGATACACCTTATGGCGTGCCGCCCTTTGCCGCGATCAGCGATGAAGATTACCAGCCCGCCATCGATAAGGGCCTCGCTGATCTTGAAGCTGAGATTGCCGCGATTGCCGCGAACGCAGACGCGCCAACCTTCGAAAACACAATTGTCGCGCTGGACAAGGCTGGCGGGACGCTGGGCAAAGCGCTCCGCGTGTTTGGCAACATCACCAATACCGATACCAATGATACGCTTTCGGATCTTGAGGGTGTGATCTACCCGCAAGTTACTAAAGCCTATGACGCCATCTCGTTTAACGAGACACTGTTTGCGCGTGTGAAGGCCGTTTATGATGCGCGCGAAACGCTTGGCCTGGATGAGCAGGACACGCGCCTGATTGAACTGGTGCACCGCCAGTTCGAACGCGCCGGTGCTGGCCTTGCGCCAGAAATTACGGCGCAGTTGGAAGAGATCAATGCCGAAGTGTCCAGCCTGACGACGCAATATGGCCAGAACCTCCTGAAATCGACAAAGGCGTTCAAACTGGATGTCACAGATGAAGCGCAGCTCGCTGGTCTGTCAGAGGACTTCAAGGCGGCGTTGAAAGGCGACGATGATGTCTGGACTCTCACTCTGGATCGCTCGGTCTATGAGACCTTCATGACCCAGTCTGAAAACCGCGATCTGCGCAAGCAAATGTTTGATGGCTACACCCTGCGTGCGACCGAGGGCGAGGTTGATAACGGTCCGATTGCCATCAAGATCGCGCAGCTGCGGGCCAAGCGTGCCGAACTCCTCGGCTACCGCACCCACGCGGAATATGTGCTCGAATACAATATGGCGAAATCGCCAGAAACGGTTGAGCAATTCTTGCTGCGTGTCTGGGAACCGGGCCTGGCGCAAGCCAAGCAGGAACGCGAAACCATGCAGACCATGATTGGCGATGCGTTCACATTCGCCGGGCATGACTGGTGGCACTATTCGGAAAAAGTCCGCCAAGACAAATATGCGTTCGACGACAATGTCCTGAAACCTTATTTCGAACTGAACGCTGTACGCGACGGTGCGTTTGGCATGGCTGAAAAACTGTTCAACATCACGCTGGAGCCGGTGGCGATCGATGGCTGGAACCCGGTTGTCACGTCTTATGATGTCAAAGATAAAGACACAGGCGAGCATCTCGGCCTATTCATGATGGACATGTATGCGCGTGAGAGTAAGCGCGGCGGCGCGTGGATGAGCACCTATCGCTCAGCGACAAATTATGACGGCGCTGACGAAATCCGCCCGCTGGTCACCAACAATATGAACCTGATCACACCGCAGGAGGGCGAACCTACGCTGATGCGGTTTGGCGAGGTTGAAACGCTCTTCCACGAGTTTGGTCACGGGCTCCACGGCCTGCTGACGCAAATCAAATATGAGACATTCTCAGGCGTCGATGGCCCGCGTGACTATACTGAATTCCCAGCCCAGATCCTCGAGCATTGGGCCAGTGCGCCGGAAATGCTGGCAGAATATGCGCTGCATTATGAAACGGGTGAAGCGATCCCGTTGGAGCTGGTTGATAAAATGAATGCCGCCGCCAACCACAATCAGGGCTTCAAGACGACGGAATTTATTGCCGCCTCGCTGCTTGATCTGAGCTGGCACAATCTGACTCATGAAGAAGCGCTGGCGATTACTGATGCGCGGACGTTTGAGCTGGAAAAGCTGCGCGCTTACGGTCTGATCGAAGAGATTGAACCACGCTATCGCTCGCAATATTTCAGCCACATCTTCGCAGGCGGCTATTCATCTGGATATTACGCCTATCTGTGGTCGGAAATTCTCGATGCTGATGGTTTCGCTGCGTTCCGCGAATCTGGCGACATTTTCGATCCTGAACTGGCGGCCAAGCTGAAACAATGGGTCTATGAATCTGGTGGCTTGCGCCCGGCAGATGAGCTTTATCGCCAATTCCGAGGGTCTGACCCAACGATTGAGCCACTCTTGCGCAATCGCGGTTTTGCGATTGACGAAACAGAAGGCTGATTTTCAACTGAATACGATTTTAGAAGGGCGGCCCGTACAGGCCGCCCTTTTTATTGGGTAGTCGAGGCATCGAAATCTATATATTGTCCGGACAAATTAATCGCACTTTGCGGGAGACAGGTAATGTTTCAGACACGTCGCCAACCGCTGCGCTTCATTTCGTTTCACGAGCCCAGCGAGCAGCGCGTTCTGAACCTGACCGAGATGAAGGGTATGGACCTGCCAAGTCTACCCAGTGCGCCATATATGACGGCTGTTGTCATCGGTATTACCGACCTGGAAGTGAAATTTTCAAAACTTCAGGCAATGGGTTTGAAAACAGTGCCGCCGCGTATTTCGTCGGGCACAGATTTCGAATTTATCGAGCAGGCCTTTGTGGACGCCGATGGGCATCTGATCGTCTGTTACGAAGTCTTGGGCCCGCCCACGCCATAGCGCAGACGGGCTGAGGGCTTTAAGCTGGCGCTTTGCTGCGGTGGCGGTTCCCGCCGCCACTACGACGTCGGCCGCCGCCTCCACCACCTTGCCCGCCTGAGCGATTTCCGCCGGGGCGTCTGCCACCTGAGCGCCCACCGCTGCTGCGCCCGCGATTGCCGCTTGGGCCTTTGGGTTTAACCGGGCGCACGCTTGGATCGGGTATTGGCAGCGCCGTCACATTTGCGCTTTCGGGCATATCCACAACAGGAATAGATTGGCGTACAATCTTCTCAATCTCGCGCAGATAGTAGAGTTCCTCGCTATCAACAAATGAGATGGCAAGACCTTCCCGGCCGGCGCGCGCGGTGCGTCCGATTCGGTGGACATATTGTTCCGCGACATTCGGCATTTCGAAATTTATGACATGACTGACGCCGTCAACATCGATACCGCGCGCGGCGATATCGGTCGCAACCAGAATTGGGCTTGTACCGGCCTTGAACGCCGCCAAAGCCTTGGTGCGTTGCGGCTGGGATTTATTGCCGTGAATCGCTGCAGCCTGATGCCCGCCAGCGATAAGTTTGCGCACAACTTTGTCGGCGCCGTGCTTGGTGCGGGTAAACACAAGCGCGCGATTGATCTCATGGTCATGCAGGAAGGCATTCAGCAAGTCGGCCTTATCGCCCGCCGCAATGTGAATGACGCCCTGATTGACCCGCTCTGCCGTTGTGGCCTGTGGGGCGACCGAGACTCTCACCGGATCATCGAGATACTGTTTCGACATCTCGGAAATCGTTTGTGGCATGGTCGCTGAGAAGAGAAGGGTCTGGCGATCCTTGGGGATGTTGGTCATGATTTTGCGGATATCGTTGATAAAACCCATATCCAGCATCTGGTCGGCCTCATCGAGGATCAGCACTTCGACATTGGTCAGAAACAGCGCGCCCTGGCCCATCAGATCAAGTAAGCGGCCCGGCGTGGCCACAAGGATGTGAGGGCCTTTTTGCAGATCGCGGATCTGCTTGTTGATTTTGACACCGCCAAAGACCGTTTGAACCACGCAGTCCATAAATTCTGAATAGCCGCGAAAGCTTTCAGCGATTTGGCTGGCCAGCTCACGGGTTGGGGCAAGCACGAGCACGCGCGGTTTCTTTGGCGTGCGCGGGGCTTCATGCTCAAGCAGATAGTCGAGCGTCGGCAGGGCAAAAGCAGCTGTCTTGCCGGTACCTGTCTGGGCAATGCCGAGCAGGTCGCGGCCGTCAAGCAAATGCGGAATAGCCTGCGCTTGGATCGGGGTGGGGGTATCGTAGCCCTGCTTGTCGATGGCTTTCATAAGCAATTTATGCAGGTCGAGGTCTGTGAATTTGGTCACATTGAAACTTTCATTTGCGCGGGCGCGTGCGAGGGTTCGCTCCGCCAGCCCGCAGGGCCTTTTCGGAACGACCCGCGTGAAAGGGGCGTGTGAATCTGGTGATGTGTCGCTGAAGAGGGGAAGCTCAGATGCCACTGACGTATTTCAGGGGCCGCGTCTCACGCTGCTCGCCTCAAGCGCTGTTTTTCGCGCTTCGACAAGGCGCACATGAAGTGGAAGGGATGAATAGTCAATGAAGAAGATGCGTTTGGGGCGCTTGACCGTTTGCAACGCGGCGACTACGCCCCGCGCCTTATATGACGAAGCCGTCCGTATCTGCGTTTGAGCCGCAGCGGCCGGACAAGAGGGTTTTCATGGGCAGACAACGCAAGCGCAAAGGCGATCCAGTACATGGCTGGCTAGCGGTTGATAAACCGGTGGATGTCACCTCAACCCGCGTCGTGAGCATTTTGAAACGGCTCTACAATGCGCAGAAAGCCGGGCATGGTGGCACGCTCGATCCGCTTGCTGATGGTATCTTGCCGATTGCCTTTGGCGAGGCGACCAAGACCTCGCAATGGGCGATGGATTGCGACAAGGAATATGTCTTCACCGTCGCGTGGGGCACGTCAACCGAAAGTCAGGACAAGGAGGGCGCGGTCACTGCAACCTCCGATATACGCCCAACGCGCGCGGATATTGAGGCTGCCCTGCCAGGCTTTATTGGCGACATCCAGCAAGTGCCGCCAAAATATTCAGCCATCAAGATTGCAGGCGAGCGCGCCTATGACCTTGCCCGTGATGGCGAAGCCTTCGAGATCCCGTCCCGCGAGGTTACGGTCTATGAAGCCGCGCTGGTCGATTGCCCAGACAGCGATCATGCCGTGATCCGGGTTGTGTCTGGCAAGGGTTTTTATGTCCGGGCCATGGCGCGTGATCTGGCACTAGCGCTCGGCGCTGAAGGTCATGTCAGCCAGCTGCGCCGAACCCGTGTCGGGCCGATGGATGCGGCAAGCTCAATCACATTGGCGTCGCTTGAAGAGATGGCCGATGACATGCCCGGCTTGATGGCTGCACTGCTGCCGCTTGAAACTGTGCTTGATGATATTCCGGTGGTCCAGATTGACCAAAGCGACGCCGATCACATCCGGCAGGGCCGCGAGATCGTGCTGTTGCCGCACATTGTTGACCAGTGGCGCGTAGACATTGGGGATCGCGAAGACCGCCTGACGCTCGCAACCAGTGAGGGTAAGGCTGTCGCGATGGGCGAGGTGCGCGCCGGGCGGTTTCAGCCGCAACGCGTCTTTCAGCTTTAGGCTTGCTAAAAACCATGCCAATGCACGATGTATGGGTTCATTCGTGCAACATGTAATGGACCCTTAAGGCCTCAGCCCGTAGAGAAGATGACAACGAAAACATGATAAGAGGCGCTGTGTCCATGCGACACCTAAAAGGTTTTATTGTTGCCCTCGGCTTTGGCCTTGCCACAGCCTGTTCGGGTGGGACGCCAAGCGACGTACCACCACTCGCTAATTGCGACGGCAGCGGCATTGGCGTGTCGCGCACGTTGACAGTCAATCTTGATAGTAGCCCGGTTGAAGGTCTGTTGCAGCCCGGCGAAGTGGTGCTGACCTTTGATGATGGCCCCGTAAAAGGCCGCACACGCGGCGTGCTTGAGGCGCTGGCCAACCATTGTACGCAGGCGACATTCTTCCTGCAGGGAAATCATGCTGAGGCCGCGCCATGGCTGGTGCGCCAGATCGTTCGCGGCGGCCACAGCCTTGGCGGGCATAGCTGGGACCATGCCTATCTAACGGGCCTATCCATCGAAGATGCCCGCGCGGATGTCCTGCGCGGCATCGCGGCGATAGACGCGGCGCAGGCGCGTTTGGATACGCCTGACCCTATCAAGCTCTTTCGCTTCACCTATCTTGCGCAGAATGAGGACTTAAACGCCATGATCCGCGCGCTAGGCCTTGTGGATGTCGGGGTAACTGTCGATGCGGCCGACTGGACGGGCAATAGCCCGCAAGAGCGTGTTGATTTGCTTCTAACAGGCCTAGAAGCTGCTGGGCGCAAGGGCGTTGTGCTCTTGCATGACCCGTTCGAAAAGTCGGTCGAAACAACAGCTTTGTTGCTCGATCGCTTGAAGGCAGACGGTTTTGAAATTGTTGCACTTAAATTTGGTGAACCTTCATAAGTGTCTGGCATGTCAATTGCTTTGATAAGGGGGCGGTTACGCAGGCGAGAGCCATAGCGCGTGCCGCATCGGAGATAGAGCTGCATGGCGCGAGCAAGTACGCGAAAACAGATGCCTGTCTGGTGGTCGCGGTGTCGTTATGCGGCGCTGTTTCTGCTTGTTCTGGCATTTTGCAGCGCTGCAATCTCTCTGACGCTGCGGGCCACGACGCCAGCGCCCTATATGGATGTTCTGACCCCAAAGCTGGACGTTTACCGCGCTGACGCGTCTAAATACGATACAGTCTTCATCGGCACTTCGCGCACGCTCTACCATATCATTCCGGCTGAAATCGAAGCCGGAGCCGCCCTTGCCGGGTGCGATGCGCCTTCTGTGTTTAATTTTGGTGTCCACGGCATGAACGGCGCCGAGCAGGACTGGGTGATTGAGCAGGTCTTGGCGGCTTCTGGCCCTGAGCTACAGCGTATCGTGCTGGAAGACCCGCTACCGGAAGCGCGCAAAATGACTGACGTGACGTCTAGCCGGTCGCGCTATTTCAATGCGCCGTCGCAATATGGCGCGCGGCTGGCCAGCATCTGGAGCTTCCCTGAAGGGGTTCCAAAGCGCCTGTTTCGGGTTGGCATTTTTGGTTATGGCACCGTGTTTGACTTGTCTGGCGTGGGGCGCGCTGCTGATAAGGCATTCCCGCCAGAGCAAGAAATTATCGATGATACAGACTATGTGCGCGGTGAGCGTGGCTTCGAAGCGCTGGACGAGATTGACTTTGATGACATCAAGATACGGCATGCGGATTTCCTCTCGCGCGCCGACGAGTTTGAAGACGCTCTGGAAAAGTATAGTTGGGGCGATAGCCCGAACCTGAACGCCCGCGCCGATTACATGATCGGCAAGATGCGGGCGCTGGAAGCGCGCGGCGTGCAGCCCATGTTCTACATTTCACCTGACCCGATGGAGCTGGACCGCACCCCGCAAGTTGGCAAGCGCGCCGCCGAACGCGCGCCGGACATCACGGTCCTGAATTACAACCAGCCGGATATGTATCCCGACCTCTTCGAGCGGGCGATCTGGCATGATTTCAGCCATGTCGGCCGCAAGGGCGCGACGATGCTGAGCGCCAAAATTGGTGAAGACCTGTGTAAGAGCGGGCCTGCGAGCGGAGGCACTGGCGATGCTATTCGTTGAGCTGCGCTTCTTCATCTTTTTTGCAATTGTCTTCACGGCGGTTTGGCTGCTGCGCGGGAATGAGCGGCGCAAACAGGTTCTGACGCTCGCATCCTATGTGTTTTATGGCGCATGGGATTGGCGTTTCCTCGCGCTGATCATGTTCATCACCTTGGTCAGCTATGTGGTCGGCGGTAAAATCGCACCGGGTCAGGGCACAGAAAAGTCACGCAAACGCTGGTTGGCGCTCGGGATCACGGCTGCGCTCAGCGTGCTTGGCGTTTTCAAATATTTCAATTTCTTCGCCGACAGTTTTACAGATTTTGCGGGTATGATGGGCCTGCCGGTTGGCGAAGTGATGCTGAAAATCGTCCTGCCGGTCGGGATCAGCTTCTATACGTTTCAGGCGATCTCCTATCTGGTCGATACTTACCGCGCGCATATCAAGGCGGATCGCTCCTTCATGGACATCGCCTTTTACATTGCATTCTTCCCGCAGCTTGTGGCTGGGCCGATTGTGCGCGCGTCGGACTTCATTCCGCAAATGGAAACAGCGCGCAAATGGGCTGACGTAAACGTCCGCGCCGCGCTGATCCTGTTCCTGATCGGCTTCATTAAGAAAGCCTGTATTTCGGATAATATCGCGCCTTATGTCGACATGGTGTTCGACAATCCAGAAAGCTTCACCGCGCTGACCATGATTGGCGGTGTCTTCCTCTACGGTGTGCAGATCTATTGTGATTTCTCAGGCTATTCCGACATGGCGATCGCGCTTGCCGCGCTGCTCGGGTACAAGTTCCCGCAAAACTTTGACTCGCCTTATCTATCGAAGAATATTCAGGAATTCTGGCGCCGCTGGCACATTTCGCTGTCCTCATGGCTGCGTGACTATCTCTATATTCCGCTCGGCGGTAATCGGCGCGGCAACATGCGCCGGGATATCAACCTGATGACAACTATGCTGCTCGGCGGCCTGTGGCACGGGGCGTCGTTCAACTTTGTGATCTGGGGCGGCTTGCAAGGTATTGCCCTGATCGTTGAACGTATCTGGAGCAAGAATGTAGCGGCCCGCTTCAAGCCCCTGGGCGCAATCGGCGCGGTCGCAGGCGCTGCGCTGACTTTCTACTGGGTCAATCTCGCCTGGATATTCTTCCGCGCGCCGACGCTGGAACAATCCTTGGAGATGTCGAAGACCTATACGACCTTCTCGTCGGCCGGCACTGAAACATTGCCCATCCCGCTTTGGCCGATACTGGCGGGACTGTTACTCGTCCATTGGGCCAGTAACCGGGTCGATGCGAACGCGCACATTGCCAAGCTCAGCGCGAATAAGTTTGCCGTGACCTATGGCCTGATGGCGGCTGTAGCGCTGGCCTTCGTGCCGCTTGGCTACCGGCCCTTTATCTACTTCCAGTTCTAAAGCCCGGCGGGCGGCGCTAGCTCTGGTGTGCTGAGACAGATCACCTGAAAGCGCGACCCCATCTCAGCCTGGTCAACCAGTTTGCGCACGCCCTCATATAGCGTATCGGCGATATCGGGTTTGGCCTTGGCGAGCTGGTTGAGGCGGGTTTCTGCCCCCAGCGATAGCAGGAATTGCCCTTGTGGAACGGGGCCGTGCACACAGAGGCCTGCTATCTCTGCAAGGCGTCTCAGCCGGGCAAAATCCACATCCACTGTCAGGTCACATGTCCCCGGTGCGTCAAGCGGGTGGACCTGCTCGCCTTGCTTATAGGCGCGCAATGTATCGCCCGGCGTTTCGCTTGCAGGGCCATAGTCGATGCACAGCGCCCGGAAGGGCGCGCCCGCTTCGGCCCGCGCCTTGAGCTGGTCCACCAGCACACCAAGGCCGGGTTGTAACTCAATCGCCGCGCCGGGCTGACCTGTAATTTCGGCGGGCGCTTGATCTACGGCCAATCCAAATGTCAGCGCGCTGTCATCCCCAAGTCCAACGACACGCTCGCGCCACGCGCCGCCATCCTGCACAAACTGGCGTGCGGGCAGGCAGTCGAGATATTCATTGGCGAGAATGACTGCAGGCTGCGAGGGCAGCGCGTTCAGGTCGCGCGCAAATGTCGGGCTGTGTGCCTCAAGCGCCGCAGCCTGCTGCGCCTGCAAGGCCGGGCTGGCCTCGACCAGATGCAATGCCATCGCCGCGTGAAACCCGCTCACACCCCGGCTTGCCCGCAGCGCATCGGCCATCAGCGTTCCGCGCCCGGGGCCAAGCTCGGCCAGCAAAAACGCATCAGGCCCCCCCATCACCTGCCATTCATGCGCCGCCCAGAGGCCCAGCAGCTCGCCAAATATCTGGCTGATCTCCGGCGCCGTGATGAAATCAGTACCAAGGCCGGGCCGTGTGGCGTAATAGCCGTGTTTGGGGTCGTGCAGGCAAAGCTCCATATAGGCGCTGACCGGCATGGGCCCGTCGGCGCGGATCATCGCTTCAATACGGGCCTTCAGGTCGCTCACGTGGCCGCAGTCACCACCGGTTTACGCAGCGCATTCCAGACCAAATACGCCCCGCCAATCCACATCGGGATCGACAACATCTGCCCCATCGTGATCCATTCCGGCAGCCACTCGACAAACTCATCCGGCATTCGGAACCGCTCGGCAATCGTGCGGCCAATCCCATAGAGCAGCAGGAAGATACCGGCGCATAGGCCGGGGCGGCGCAGCGCCTTGAAATACCAGACCAGTATGGCGGTTACGAGGATCGGGATCAGGCCCTCAAGCACCGCCTCATAAAGCTGGCTTGGATAGCGCGGCATCTCTGCGCCGGTATAGACCCAAGCGCCTTCGGCCCAGTTATAGGCGGAAGGTGTCCCCCCGGCATAGCCTTCCGGAAAGATCATGCCCGCCCCGCTGTCCGTATGGCGGCCATACAATTCAGCGTTCATGAAATTCGCGATCCGGACAAAGAAAATACCAAAGCCCGCCGTTACGCCGCCAATATCGGCGATACTCATCAGGCTGACTTTGCGTTGGCGGGCGATCCACGCAACGGCCAAAGCAACGCCAATCATCCCGCCATGGAAACTCATTCCGCCTTCCCATATCTTCAGCAGGCTGAGCGGGTTTTCCATCGTTGCGGACCAGTTATTGGGCAGCTGATAGAACAGGATATAACCAATCCGCCCGCCCAGAATAACGCCAAGCGTGCAATAGAACAGCAGATCATCAATCCCTTCGCGATTGGTCGGCGAGGCCCCGCCCCACAAAGCCGGGCGGTTGATCATCGCGATGGCATAGCGCCAGGCCACCAGCAGGCCGGCAATATAGCCAAGCGCATACCAGCGCACCGGGAATTTACCCAGCCCGGCAAATCCGAGATCAATCTCGATCAGCGCTGGGCTCCATTCCGGAAAACTCATAACGGTCACAGCAAGCAGACTCATGCGGCGGTATTCCCTCTGTGTGTTGGTGCGTCGATCTGATAGACACAAATCACAACATATTCACGACGCGCGAAGGAGTAGCGCCATGGCGACGAATAATCCACTGCTAGATGATTTAGCCGGTCTGATGACCGGCGCGATGGGCGCGGCGCGCACAGCGGGCGAAGAGGTGAAAACCGCGACTCAGTCGCGGGTGCGGGCAATGATTGCCGATATGGACCTTGCCGGGCGCGAGGAAGTTGAAGCGCTGAAAGCTATCGCGGTTGCCGCGTTAGAGCGTGTCGAAGCGCTTGAAGCGCGCGTTGAGGCTTTGGAAACCAAGGGGAAATAGGCTCCGCGTGTGAAGCAGCGCTGCCGCATTTGCGCCATGACTTGGCGCTAGTGAGCAGGCCTTGCTTTAGAAAATGTACCCGCCCGGAGGAGTGCCCCTATGCGCCTGACTGTTCTTGTTGCCAGCTTGTTGCTTGCTGCCGCGCCGAGCGCGTTCGCCCAGAATGAAGACATGACAGACGCCGCCAAGCGGTCTCTAGCGGCGGGCTATAAAGCGCTGTTTACCTGTTCTGCAACGTTTAATGCCGGGCAGGACCGCGCTGTCATAAATGCCAATGAGCTGGATGGTATCTATACAGATTATCGCGGCATGATGCGCGATCTCTCCGATGCCAATATCAATGAGCGCAAGCGCATGGTGTCGGTGAAGTTTGATGACGATCGCGCGCCGCGCATGGCGGTCTGGCGCGCTGGTATGGGTTGCGCATTGCTGCCGGTTGGCGCGCAGCCAAGCGCTGCGGACTGGCTCCCGGCTTTTGCAGGAACGCGCGCCGATACCGGCCGCGATACTTCCACGGCAATTGGCGATGATGTTGTTCTGACGCCGAATACACTGGCGGTAGAGCGGCTCGAAGCGCCGATCAGTTTTGCCTTTGATGGCGAGTCTTATGGTAAGGGTACGCGCACTAGCGCGGTGATAATTGTCCACAAAGGCCAGGTCATCGCTGAGCAATATGCCCGCGGTATCGATGCCGATACACCGCAGCGGACATGGTCTGTGGCCAAGTCACTGACCGCGACCATTCTCGGCGCAGCGATTGAGGATGGCCTTGTAGGTCTCGATAATTCAGCGCTGATTGCTGATTTTAATCAGGGCGCTGATCCACGCCGCAATATCACCCTGCGCCATGTCTTGAACATGTCCAGCGGCTTGGAATCAGGCACCAAGGGCTCACGAACCGACCGCGTCTATTTTGGCGGTGTCAAAGCGATGGATATGATCCGGGCGCGTATGCTTGAGGCTGAGCCCGGCACGCGGTTTAAATATTCAAATTATGATTCCCTCATTGCCATGCGCTATCTGCGCGAAGCCCTGGATGATGATGGCACCTATTTTCGCTACCCTTACGAAGCTGTGCTCGACAAGATTGGCGCGACCAGTACAACGCTTGAAACCGATTGGGCCGGTGATTTCATTTCCTCATCGCAAGTCTACATGACGGCGCGTGACATGGCGCGGATCGGCCAGCTTTATTTGCAAGATGGGTATTGGGGCGGGGAGCGCATCCTGCCTGATGGCTTTGTTGACTTTGTATCCTCCCCGGCCCCAGCCCAGCCTGAGGATGGCGACTTTGGTTATGGCGGTGCGTTCTGGCTCATCGGCGGCGTTGATGGCGCGCCTGAGGGTACATATGCAGGCCTTGGTAATCGCGGGCAATATATGGTTATCGTGCCCTCGCACGATCTGGTTATCGTGCGCCGCGGCTATGACATAGCGGACCAGCCGCGCTTTGAGATTGCGAAGTTCACGGGCAATGTTGTCGCGGTTCTGGACCGGATCGAGGCTGAACGCCTTGCCGCTGAAGCGGCAGCACTAGCCGAAGATGCCGACGAGACCGCGACGGACGAACGGCAACGTAATCTGGTGCGCTCGAAAGTTGGGCGGCGCGACTAGCTACTCGCCGACCGGGCCGAGCAGTTTGGTGATCTTGCGGTTCACGCTTTCTTCAAATGCCTGCATCATCGCAGACCCCGAAATATTCATCGAGAAGGTCTCGATATACGTTCGCCCGTCTGGCGCGCGGGCGCAGCTGGCCTGCATGTTGAAGACATTAATCTTGGCAATCATGGCGGGCTTGTAGGGCTTGGGTAACCGCATCGAGAAGGCCGTGACCGCGCCATCATCCTTGGCCAGCGTGATCTTGCCCTCGATCTTCTTCATCAGTTTCTTTTCGGTGTTGTCCGCGCCGTCTTCGGGCACAGGGGTAAAGGCGAACGTCGCATCTGTGTCTGTCTCAGTGATGCGGGCTGCGGATTTCGGTACAGTTTCAGCAAAGTCAGCACACCAGATATCGCCTTTGGTCTCAGCGTCCATTTCCTTCAAGCCGTCTTCGAAATCTTCCGGCCAGTCCTCGCGCGCGGGGGTGTAAACCTCAATTCTCTGACCGATCTCAGCGCTTGGATCGACCTTGCCTGTCGCGGTCAAACCCTCTTCAGTATACGTCATCTCATACGCATATAGAGGACCATCAGCGCTTTGCGTCCGCATCATTTCAAGCAGGGGGTCAGCGCCAGCGGGTAGGCTGAGTGCGAAAGCGGCGGTCAGCGCGAGGGGAAGTTTTGACATCACATGGTCCTTATCGTTTTGCGATATGAAGCGTGTTTTTGCCTGAATGTCAGATGAAAAACGCGCAACGTAGCTGTATTTTTCAGCTATTGAGGACAGATGCCGGACAGTTTGCCCCCCGCCTTCACGCTGCCTGACCTGTTCGAGAACTGGTTTTCTGGACGTGGCTGGACACCGCGACCGCATCAGCTTGAGCTCGCGACGGCGACACTGGAAGGCGATAGCGCGCTACTGATTGCGCCAACCGGCGGAGGCAAGACACTGGCCGGCTTCATGGCCAGTTTGATTGAACTGCATGAGAAAAAGTCGGCGAGCAATTCAGGCATCCCTTCAATCCACACGCTATACATTTCGCCGCTCAAAGCGCTGGCTGTAGATGTTGCACGCAACCTCACAGATCCGGTCGCGGAGATGGGCCTTGATATCCGTATTGAAACCCGCACAGGCGACACGCCGCCCTCTAAGCGCCAACGCCAACGCCGCAACCCGCCGGACATCTTGCTGACAACGCCGGAACAGTTAGCGCTGTTCGTGGCCTCAGATCACGCGGCTGAATTCTTCGCTGATCTGAAATGCGTCATCATTGATGAGATCCACGCCATTGCTGGCTCGAAACGCGGCGATTTACTCAGCCTTGGTCTTGCAACTTTGGCGAGCTGGGCACCCGCGTGCCGCTTTGTTGGATTGTCGGCGACCGTGCGTGACCCAGATGTTTTACAAAACTGGCTCGGATTTCATGGCGCGCCCGCCAAATTGGTGCAATCTCATGGCGGTGTTAGCGCCGATATCGACCTGCTGATTTCGCGCGAGCGTATCCCGTGGTCGGGTCATTCAGGGCGTTTCGCCGTGCCCGAAGTTTACGAGCGTATCAAGGATGCGACGATGGCGCTGATCTTCGTCAATACACGGGCGCAGGCTGAGATATTGTTTCAGGAATTGTGGACAATCAACGAGGACGGGTTGGCCATTGCCTTGCACCACGGATCGCTGGCTAAAGAACAGCGCCGGAAGGTTGAAGCGGCGATGGCTGCCGGGTCGATCAAGGCGGTGGTGTGTACCTCGACGCTTGATCTCGGGATTGACTGGGGCGAGGTTGATCTTGTCATCCAGATGGGCGCGCCGAAGGGGGCCGCGCGGCTGATCCAGCG
>CAYGPE010000041.1:0-26119 GCA_964351695.1 uncultured Hyphomonas sp.
ATGGTGCGGCCGAGAAGACTCGAACTTCCACGGGCTTGCGCCCACAACGACCTCAACGTTGCGCGTCTACCAATTCCGCCACGGCCGCACGCCGGGTAGACGGGCGATATACGCGGCACTGCGGCGATTGTGAAGCAAAAAGTCTGCGCTATATGCAGTACATGTCAGATCAACTGGAAACACCGCAAAATGTGCACTGGGCTGTCAGTGATGGCCTTGTCCCTTACGTGCAGGCGAAATCACTGATGGAGGCCCGCGCCCGTGCGATTCGCGAAGATGGTGCCCCCGAACTCGTCTGGCTTCTTGAACATCCCCCGCTCTACACATCCGGGACCAGCGCCAAGCCTGAAGACCTGCGTGCACCAGAGCGTTTCCCCGTTTTCGATGCAGGTCGCGGCGGCCAATACACCTATCACGGCCCCGGCCAGCGTGTTGCCTACGTGATGCTGGATGTCGCTGCCCGTGGGCGCGATGTGCGCAAATTTGTCCAAGATCTGGAAGGCTGGATTATTGAGGCGCTTTGCACATTCAATGTTGACGCTGATATCCGCGAGGGCCGCGTCGGCGTTTGGGTTGACCGCACACAGCCAGGCGGGCCGCCGCGCGAAGACAAGATCGCCGCTATAGGTGTGCGTTTAAAGCGCTGGGTCAGTTTCCATGGCATTAGCCTGAATGTTGAACCCGAACTCGAGCACTTTACCGGAATCACACCCTGCGGGATTGCTGACCCACGTTACGGAGTGACAAGCCTTGTGGATCTCGGGCGACCAGTTGGTATGTCTGACGCTGACAGTGCCCTACGCCGCGCCTTTGAAACAGTTTTCGAACGGGCGACCGAAATCGTATCGCCGCCGCTCTAGCGACCCTAACCAAATGCGCCCGGTGCGCTATTCGCAGCCTCTTGTTCACGCCGCGACAAGGCACTCGGCTTGCGTGCCAACCAAAGCAGGCTCCATAGCATAACAAGGAAGCTGAGCGGGATCATCACCATTTGGATCGTGCCGACATTTGGCTTCAAAATGAAATCGACTTTCGAAGGTAGCGGCTGATCTGGGCGCGCACCATTGCCGCCGCCCTGCCCGCGGCCTTGACCGCCGCGTCGCTGCGGACTGGCTTGCCCGCCTTCTGCACCCTCACCACCTTCAGCCCCAATCTCTGGTTTTGGCGGCACAAGCTCGCGTGCAGATTCCCGCAAACGCTCAAACGTGGCGGCAGCCGTCGCTTGCAGCTCGTTTTCACCACCGACAAAAGGATCCCAGAAAAGCGGTTTGGCTTCACTATTGAAGGCCCGAAACGCGACTGTGCGGTCCTGTTTTGCTTTGCGCTCGGCCAATCGCTCTGCACGCCAGGCTTGCGGATCAGCGAGAAACTCACTGCGCTTTTCGTACAGACCGTCATATTGGGCAGAGCTTCCTGCAATACTCATCGAAAATAGCGCCAAGGCCGCGAAGAGAGGAATTAGCACGAGTATTGATAGGAAAGACCATTTTCTCGCATCAATGAGACGGCGCGAGTGTACAACAAATGAGAAGAAGGTCGTGACAATGAAAACAATCGGGGTGGCGTAAACACCAAACGTCGTAAGCCCGGTTGGGTCACCGCCCGCCAGCGACATCACAAACCCTATGAAAAAAGGCAGGATGATGATCAGCAATTGCAGGAAGAAACAGATGGTCCATACCCGCGTGAATTGAATTTTTGTGGACTTACCCGTCGGATTAAACAGGTGCTGGATCCAATTCATACGCTCCGGCGCCGGTGCTGACTGGCTCGCCGACTGCGCTACAGCGCCCATATCATTATGTGTCGAGGTCATACCGTCCATCTGTCTGTATCCTTTGGCCCAGTGCCTTATGGATACGCTTATACACACTCAATTGAATTTATCAATAAACGATAAAACTTTATCGACATCCAGTGAGATGACTCAATCGAATGACCCGCGGCTCGCATCATAAGGGGCGGGACCAAATTGATTTTCCATCGGATCAGATTTGAACGATGCCACGAGCCAGCCCATTGCCCCGTTGGCAATTACGGTCATCGCAATCGCGAGCCGCTGAAATGTCGATTGATGCTGCTCCATCATATATTCGATACCCAGTATCATCTCGGCTGTATCACCGGCTTCTGCCAGCTTAAATACTTGCTCCAATGTGTCCTGCTGGTCAGGCGTCATGAAGTTCGGAAGGACCGCAAACAGGAAGATACTCATCATAATCATCTGCAGCACGAAGCCACCAATCCAGATCGGAATGACGAGCCAGGCCGATTTTCCAGCATCATGCAGCCGTTTTCCAAACACACATATATATGGAAAAATCAGAGCGAAATTCAGGAGTGAAATAACGCCTGCCGCGACCGACTCCTGCCCCACGACATAAACAGCCGCAGTTGTGATCACACTGGCGACTGTCAAAATGATCAGCCCCTGCCAAAATCGCCTCGGTAAGATGCGTCCATTCGGATTGAATAACAGGTCAGTCATGTCCGAATCGCTCCCTAAACCTTGAACTATTCGAACTCTACCATGATGGCATCAGCAGCAACACTGTCTCCGGCGGCAACATTGATGGCTTTGACTGTCCCGTTCGCCTCGGCGCGAATAATATTCTGCATTTTCATGGCTTCAACGATGCAAACCGCTTCGCCTTCCTGCACGTCCTGACCAAGCTCAACATCGATTGAGACAACAAGACCCGGCATGGGCGAAATAATCAGCTTTGAAAGATCCGGCTTTTCCTTTTCCGGCAGCCGCGCGTGTAGATCGGCCATTGTCGGCGTACATACGAGCGCCCGGCGCGTGACGCCGCGATGGCGTACAACATATCCCTCAGTACGGTCAGCAATCTTAACGGCGAACGCCTGGCCATCCAGAACGCCCTCGAACAGCGCTTTGCCTGGCACCCAATCAGTCACCAGAGTGTGGCTTTTCTTCCCTAGTTTCAGGCTCGCTTCGCCGTCCTCAAGGCTCAATGTGATCGGAATGTGGTCATCGCCCAATATCACAACCCAGTCAGGCCGCAGCGGCTCGCGCGGTGACATACGCCCCTCGATCCGGCTCGCACGGTCTGTCGTTACGCCATGCGCATAGGCTGCAGCAGCAACCAGCATCAAGGTCTGTTCTTTCGTCGGATCAGTCCCTTTGAAACCCTCCGGGAACTCATCCTTGATATAGGCAGTGGTGATATCGCCAGAACGAAAGCGCTTTTCATCCATAACCGCGGCGCAGAACGGCATATTGTCTTGAATGCCCTCAATGTGGAAGCGATCTAGCGCCAGCGCCTGCGTATCCAAAGCCGCATCCCGTGTTTTGCCATGGGTCACCAGTTTGGCGATCATAGGGTCATAGAACATCGATATCTCATCACCTTCGCGCACGCCGCTATCCATCCGGACCGTGCCCTCGCCCAGTGCCCCCTCTTTCGGCGGCAGGAAACGCTTCAGTCGCCCAATCGAAGGCAGGAAGTTACGATACGGGTCTTCTGCATAGACGCGGCTCTCAATCGCCCACCCATTGATCTTCAAGTCTTTCTGTTTGATCGCCAGCGTCTCACCGGCTGCTGAACGTAACATCTGCTCGACCAAATCGACCCCAGTGATCATCTCTGTAACGGGGTGTTCCACCTGCAGCCGCGTATTCATCTCCAGGAAATAGAAGCTCTTATCCTTACCCGAAGCGACGAATTCAACCGTCCCAGCGCTGTCATAGTTCACCGCTTTTGACAGGGCGACGGCCTGCTCACCCATCTTTTTGCGGGTCGCCTCATCCAGTAGTGGTGACGGCGCCTCTTCCAGCACTTTCTGGTTGCGCCGCTGGATCGAACACTCACGCTCGAACAGATAGACGCAATTGCCATGCTTATCGCCCATAACCTGAATTTCGATATGCCGCGGCTCCAGGATGAACTTTTCGATGAAGATGCGGTCATCGCCAAAGCTCGCTGTCGCCTCGGCCTTGACCGCCGGATAGCCCTCTTCAACATCCTTGTCATTGTGCGCGATCCTGATGCCCTTGCCGCCGCCGCCCGCTGACGCTTTGATCATCACCGGATAGCCAATCTCCTTGGAGATTTTCACCGCTTCCTTGGTGCTTGTGATCAGGCCCATATGCCCCGGTACAGTCGATACACCGGCCTCTGCTGCCAGCTTTTTCGAGCTGATCTTATCGCCCATCGCTTCAATCGCATAGGGGTTCGGGCCGATAAACGCGATGCCTTCCTTATCCAGCCTTTTGGCGAAATCCGCATTCTCTGACAGGAAGCCAAAGCCCGGATGCACCGCCTGCGCCCCAGATTGCTTCACCGCGTCAACAATCTTGTTCATTACAAGATAGGACTCGGCGGCGGGTGATGGCCCGATATAGATCGCCTCATCAGCCATCTCAACGGCCATCGATCCGGCATCAGCATCGGAGTATACGACAACCGTTTTGATACCCATCCTGCGGCACGTCTTGATGACTCTCACAGCGATCTCGCCCCGATTAGCGATCAGGATTTTGTCAAACATCAATTATACCCCAGCAATACATATACTTTTTGTAGCAGCGTGCGGCTTAGACCGCGCACCCTGCCTTGTCGAGATTACCCTATCGTCAGTGCGACATGTCTGCGCTGTCAATCGTCAGATTGCTCAGACGTCTCGAAACTTTCCTCGATCTCAGCTTCAAAGATACGCAGGCGCGACGTCACAGATACAAGAAACGCCGTCGACCAGCCAATCAGCAGGAAGCCGTTGGCCGATTCCGCCGCTGCCAGCATACGCCAGCGCTCATCCAGGATGATGTCGCCAAACCCAACCGTCGTGAATGTACTGGTTGAGAAATAGAGCGCCGGCTCAACCGCGCTAAACTCACCAAGCGCCATATAGACTATCGCGTAGATCCAGATCTGGATCGAATGCAGCGCGAACAGCCCCAAAACGATGGTTACAATGCTGATGCCCTGTGAGTACGCCATCCGGCGCCAGCTTCTCGACGGCACGTCCCGGCGACGCAGAACCCAGGTCAGGCCAACCAGCCCGGCAAAATGTACCGCGAAGGTTACAAGGACCAAACTTCCAGCCAGGATCAAATTCAGGAGCAGCATGAAGCAATCCTAAAAGGTCACCCGCTATACCGACAAGTCGAATTTCGGCCCTAAGCCGCGATTGTCAGCCCGTTGGCAAAGCCCGGTGCTTCGGATTTCAGAAAATCAACCAAAGCGCGTTCCGCCGGGCTGATCGTCTTGTCCCAGCCAAGCCGCTTCATGAACCAAGAATTTTCATCATCCGTGATATTTTCCGCTTGGCGCAAGGCAATCTCATTTGCGACCTGGCGCGCCTCAGCCGCCTTTTTCGGGCTATAGGCCACTTTCGCAAACCAGCTATCATCAGTAAATGACGACGCGGCGCGGCCAAGCAGGCCCGTCACATCGGTGGATGTATCCTTGAACCACGCCTCACGCGCGAAAGCCTGCATATCCGACATCGGATCAGGGTGCGCCCGCGCCATCAGGTGATTTCCGACCGCGCGTGCGAACAAGTCATTCCACGACGCATGGTTCTTGGCATGCGCAATCGCATCATTGGTCGTAAACAGCACTGTGGCTTCAAACCGGCTCACCCAGATGCCTTTCTCGCCAGCAGGGGCGTACAAGGCACGGCGCATCCGCTCGACCATATCCGCGTCAGCCTTACCCGCTGTGATGATTTTCTCAGAAATCGCCGTCAGTACAGTTCGCGACAAGGCTTCAGGAGCAGCCTCGGCATAACGCAGCACTTCCAGCAGCAGCTCAATCTCAACCAGACCAAGGCCAGATGCGGGCTGCATTTGCTCCAGCAGCCAGCTGCCCTCTTCTTCGGTGACGCGATGCATCGGCGATTCCGCATCAAGCAGGTAGTCCTTGATCGCCGCGATAAAGTGCTCAGACCAGATCGCATCCATTTCGGTCATCGACTTGTTGACCATGAACAAGGCTTCCGCTTCGCCGCGACTAACCACGCCATCCTTGAAGACGTCTTCTACAATGCGTTTCGCCTCGGCCTCTGACAACTCGCCCAATTTCGCGACGCGACTCATTACGACCTGAAAATCTTGATCCATCCTGCCCTCAAACTTCGATTTAGAGGGCAATATCGCGCAGGTCGGTTTCAAATGCGTTTACAGCCAAGAAGACAGTGGAATTTTTTACCGGGCACTGCCATATATCAACATACACAAGCTTCCGGCGCGATTTTACGCGCGGGCTATGCACAAAACACGCGGAAATTTCGTTCATGACGACAGCAGATACCGATATCTTGATGCCAGTGCGCACCGGCGACATACGGGTCCATGATGCGGACGGCTTTGCGGGCATGCGCAAAGCCGGGCGTTTGGTCGCCGAATGCCTCGATATGGTCGCTGCGCACGTTGAACCGGGCGTCACGACAGGCGCGCTTGATGATCTGATCCGCGACTTCATCCTCGATCATGGAGCGCAATCTGCGACGATTGGGTATCGCGGCTATCGCCATGCCTCCTGCATCTCACTCAACCATGTGATCTGCCACGGTATTCCCGGCGACCGGGCGCTGAAGGATGGGGACATCATGAATATTGACGTGACCGCCATTGTCGATGGCTGGCACGGTGATCATTCGCGCATGTTCGCCGCGGGAACGCCCAAACGCATTGGCGAACGCCTCATGGATATCACCTATGACGCGCTGATGGCGGGCATCGCCGCCGTCAAGCCCGGCGCGCATTTTGGCGATATTGGCGCGGCCATCTCGGATATTGCCCGGCGCAATCGCTTTTCGGTCGTCGAAGACTTTTGCGGCCACGGCCTCGGCCGCTTGTTTCACGATGAGCCGAATGTCGTCCATTCGGCCAATGCTGGTACTGGCCCGGTCATGCAAGAAGGTATGTTTTTCACGATTGAACCAATGCTCAATCTAGGCCGCAAGGATGCGGCGATCCTGAAAGACGGTTGGACGGCGGTCACTCGTGACCGAAAACTCTCAGCGCAATTTGAACATTCCGTTGGCGTTACGGCGACAGGCGCAGAAATCTTTACCGCCTCGCCCGCTGGCCTGCACAAGCCCTATGCGGGCTAGGCGTGGGCACAGGGGACATAAAACCACATTGGCAAGGCCATCGCACGCGGCTCCGCAGTAAACTCATCAATCGTGGTGCCAATGCCCTTGAAGATTATGAACTGCTTGAAACGCTGCTCTTTGCCTTCATTCCGCGTCAGGACGTCAAGCCGATTGCCAAAGCCCTGCTCGCGCGCTTCGGTTCGCTTTCGGCCATTCTAGCGGCGCAGCCAAAGGATCTGATCTCAGTTACGGGGATTGGCGAAACGGTTGCCGCCTATATCAAGGCGACACAGGAAATTGGCGCGCGCGCAGCCCGCGAAACAATCCAAACCCGTCCGATCATTTCCAGCTGGACCGCCCTGCTCGGTTATGTCCGCACACAATTACAGCATGAAACGCGGGAGCAGTTTCGAGTGCTGTTTCTTGACCGCAAGAACCAGCTCATCGCTGACGAGCTGATGGGGCAAGGCACCGTCGACCATGCCCCCGTCTACCCACGCGAGATTGCCAGCCGGGCGCTCGAACTATCTTCCAGCGCATTGATCTTGGTCCACAATCACCCCAGCGGCGACCCTACGCCCTCGCGCGCAGACATTGATATGACCCGCGAAATCATCGACGCGCTTGCTCCGTTGGACATATCAGTTCACGATCACCTGATTGCAGCACGGTCAGGCGTGACAAGTTTCAAGACCGAAGGTCTTATTTAATTCAGACGCTGAAGACAGCGCGACATGGGAGAATACGCATGAATGCAGCCGCAGCCGGAACGGCAGACCACAACCCCGACGGCTTCGGCTCCAAAGGTTACCGCGCCTACGTCCTTGGCGCACTGACTATTGCGTACATTTTCAATTTCATCGACCGGATCATGATCGGCATCCTTGCAGAGCCGATCATCAACCATTTTGGCCTGCTCGATTGGCAGTTTGGTCTCCTCAGCGGCATCGCTTTTGCCCTGTTTTACACATTCCTGGGTATCCCGATTGCCCGACTTTCTGAGCGTGTGAACAGAACGCAAATCATTGGTGGGGCGATTATCCTGTGGAGTGTAATGACTGTGCTCTGCGGATTTGCCACCAGCTTCTGGATGCTATTTGTGTTTCGCCTCGGCGTCGGGGTTGGAGAAGCGGGCCTCACTCCGCCTGCCAACTCGTTGATTTCTGACTATTTCAAGCCCTCCTCACGCACCCAGGCGCTTGCGATCTACGCTTTGGGCATCACAGTTGGTACTTTCTTTGCCAATCTGTTTGTTGGCCTAACCGGGGCGCAAGTCAGCTGGCAGCAAACCTTCATCATCATTGGTATTGCAGGCATTCCCATTGGCCTCGCAATGCTATTCACCGTTCAGGAAGTCCCGCGCGGCTATTCTGATCCACCCAGTGCAACCAAGCCTAAATCACCGAGCATTGTGGAGACGCTGCGCGAGCTGTCCGGCAAGATGACCTTCTGGAGTGTTACGTTCGGCGCGACGCTGGCCTCTTTTGTCGGGTACGGGATGGGCAATTTCATCATCTCCTATTTGGTGCGTAACCATCAAATTTCGGTCCCAGACGCTGCCTTACAATATATGGCGCCAATCTCGGTTGTCGCAGCCTTGGGCACATGGCTTTGCGGCTTTATCGTTCAAAAGTTTGCGGGCGGGCGCCCGATCGCCTCATTGTGGCTCACGGCGCTTAGCCTAGTTGCTGCAGCGGGGGCTTATGTGGCGGCGTTTAATGTCGGCAATGTCGCTCTCATTTTCCCGCTACTCGTTTTTGCGAACCTGTTCCACTATTGGTATCTCGGTCCAATGTATGCCGTTGTTGGCGCGGTTGTCTCAGCGCGGACACGTGCGACCGCCGTGGCGATCCTGCTCTTTGTCGTCAATCTGATCGGTTACGGCCTTGGACCACTTTTCGTGGGCTGGCTGAGCGATGCGATGGCGGCCGGAAAACTTCCGGCTGACTCCGATCTGACGCTCGCGATGTGCAAAGCAGGCGGCGATACCCTGACCGAAGCCCAAGGCGCGATTTGTAGCGCTGCGAGCGCAGATGGTTTGCGCCTGTCGATTACGATTACAGTGCTCATCTTCATCCTTGCTGCGGCTTGTTTCATGGCGGCGTTTGCGACCTATCGCAAAGACACAACGGTGACCGCTTGAACCTTTAGCTAAAAACGCTAGAGCCAAAACTATGGCGGTTTACACGAACGTATCCGATGCGGCTCTGGCGGCTTTTCTGGCTGAGTATGACATTGGCGAGGCGATCTCTTTCAAGGGGATTGCGGAGGGTGTTGAGAACTCAAACTATTATTTGGAGACGACGACAGGGCGCTTCATCCTGACCTTGTTTGAGAAGCGCGCTAATCCGGCTGACTTGCCGTATTTCATTGCGTTGAAACAGCACCTCGCGGCCAGTGGCTTTTCTTGCCCCTTGCCCGTGACGGCGCGCGATGGGCAGGCGCTGCGCCAGCTTGAAGGCCGTCCGGCGGTGATCGTGACCTTCCTGACTGGGCTGTCGCCCAAACGCCCGAACGCGAAACAATGCCGCGAGCTTGGGGCCGGATTGTCGCATTTGCACGCCGCCGCCGCTGATTTTGACGGCACACGCGACAATGCACTTGGACCGGAGAGCTGGCCGGCGCTTTGGCGTGGGCGCTCTGCTGCGGCAAACGCCCTGCAGCCCGGTCTCGCGGCGCTGATCGAGGCTGATCTGGCGGCGATCGCGGCGGCTGATTTACCCGGCATGGCGCTACCGAGCGGGACAATCCATGCCGACCTGTTTCCTGACAATGCTTTTTTCCTTGGCGACACGTTTAGCGGGGCGATTGATTTCTATTTCGCCTGCACCGGGCCGCTGGCCTATGATCTCGCCGTCTGCCTGAATGCCTGGGCGTTTGAGGGCGATGGGGCGTTTAACTTCTCCAAAGGCGCCAACCTGATTGCAGGCTATGAAAGTGTTCGCCCGCTTGAGGCCGGTGAACGCGCGGCCCTGCCCGTGCTGGCGCGCGGCGCGGCGATCCGCTTCTTCCTGACGCGCCTGATCGACTGGAGCGATACGCCCGCCGATGCGCTGGTCAAACCGCATGACCCGATGGACTATGCCAAGCGGCTGGTCTTCCATCGCAGCGCGGCCAAAGCCAGCGATTACGGGGCTTAATTCCAGCACCAAACCCCGGACCGCGTTTCCGCGTCACGTTACACAGAGCCAAGGCGCGTTCAGAGAGTACGCGTTGCTAATGCCTGCCTTTCGGCGAGGCTGTATGCGTCCTGCCTGAACGCGCCTGCGGCGGCGTGTTTTTTTGGTCATCCCTGGGCGCTTCGCGCGATCCCAAAGTCCGGGCTTAGTCGGTTTTACGGAACTGTCGTCCAACCTCCACGGATTGCCGCGAGGTATCCCGGTGCACTACCCGACCGGAACCGCCAGAGGCTGGGTTACGGTATCCCAACCTGCCGCTCCGGGCCGCCGCTCTTCCCTCTTTCCAGCCGTTCTAGAAAAGCCCTGCATTGAGGGGAGATGCGGCCACTATACACCGGGCCAGCATGGGGGCGGATAAAGCGTGCCAATTTCCCGATGGTGATTGCGCTTTTATGGGGGAACGGCCTAGAGTTTCGGGATGAAAGACCTGCATGTTCTGCGCCGTTATACGAGCCTCGCCGTCCTGATGGATATGCTGCACCGCCGGGCCATCAGCTTCATGAACCCAAACTCGTGGGATGATCGCAATGATGCCTTCTCGCTGGAGCGATTTCGGCAGGTTGAGGGCTGCGGCTCAGTGACGGCGCTATGCCTGACCGGGGCTGACGAGACCTATCATCACTGGAAGATTTTCGCGCCGGGCATGGAGGGCGCCTGCATCTGGTTTGATCGCGAAGCGCTGATCGAGCGGTTTGAGGATGACGCGGATATCTTACAGGGCGAGGTCATCTATCACACGATTGCCGAGCTGAAACAGATCACGCCGACGGCGCACCAGATGCCCTTCCTAAAGCGGTTACAATTCGCCGATGAGCGGGAATATCGCATCATTGCCGTGGATGATGACGCGCATATTGACCGCTGCGAGTTCGAGATTGATCTCGGCATGATCCGCCGCATCACGCTCAGCCCGTGGATGCCGCCCACGGTGGCTGACAGCGTGAAAGCCACGCTAAAGGCGATACCGGGGCATGAGATCAAGGTCTATCGCTCAACGCTGGTCGAGAACCGGGACTGGAAGGCGGTGTTTCGGGGGATGGGGTGAGTAGGTTTCCCTTCGCCCTGGTCTCAAACCAGCTCACGAGAGCGATCAATCCATTGCGGATTATCAGTCTCAATCAGATCAATTTTCCACTGACGCTCCCAGCGCTTGATCTGTTTCTCCCGCCGCACAGCTTCATGCATGGACTCAAATTGCTGATACCAGACAAGATTGAAACATTCATATTCCTTGGTGAAATACGCCCCCACACCTTGCTTGTGCTGCCCGACCCGAACCGGGAGATCAGATGCCGAGCCAGTATAAATCGCGCCTGTCTTACGATTGGCCATGATGTAGGTTGCGATGAAATCAAACCGCGCCATGGCTGCCCTCCCGGCTGCAGAATGGCGTCTTACGTCCGGCGCAGTCAAATGGTCCACCACGCTTTGCCCAACTCGATTGGGCAATCCAGCACGAGGACACACGTCTGGGGCCGGGAGCGATAAGGCCTCTCCCGGTCAGGCCGCAAAGCCGAGTGATGGGCTGCCCAGTCAAGCTGGGCAGAGCGTGATGGTGGACGCTTTAAACAAGTCAACTATTCGTCGTCGTTTTGACTTCAGTCGAAGCTGGTCGAGAACCAGGACTGGAAGGCGGTGTTTCGGGGGATGGGGTGAGGTGCATCTCAAGAGTCATGCCCATAAATCGGAAATAGAGTATGAGATTAAGATAAACGCCAAATTTCCGACCACTATGGACTTTGGTGATGCCGTCCATCTAATACTAGCTTGTTAGGAGGGGGAGCAATGAAAGACCGCACGTTTGAAAACTTTGGCCCGTTTGAGTTGCCTCGCAACCAGTTAAAGTCGCGGGTTCTGCACGAAAGCCTTCCGGAGTTCTGGTCAAAGACTGTAAATAGCAGCCCATTAGGAAGGCCTGGATTAAGTCACGCAAAGGGTTGCTACATTTTCGCCATGAAAGCAGCCCGCGGTTTTAAGCCGTGGTACGTCGGACAAACTAATCGGCAGTCCTTTGAAAAAGAAGCATGCCAAGATCACAAATTAGCACAAAAATACAATCCTGTGATTGAGCGCTACAAGTCAGGCACTCCAGTGATATTTTTAATTGCTCGAATGACTCCCACAAGAGGGGATTTCTCAACGCGAGTGAGTGCCAGAGAGGCGAAATGGTTGGAGAGTCATCTAATCTCCTTAGCTATGGAAGCAAATACCAACCTGACGAACAAACGCGACCACCCAATCTGGGCTCAAATTAACGTACCGGGACTTGTAAACGACAAGTCGAGAAATTTATCTCAAACAACCGAACACTTGCATCGACTTTTAAACATTAAGGCGATTAAAAAAAGCGGCGATGGCAGAGATGACATAGCCGATTTGAAAAGAGTCAGCGACGAAATCAGAACTCAAATCGCTGAGATGGAGAGACTGCAGCAGGAAGTGCTATTTGATGAACGCGATGCACCAAGACCTGATTACTGGAGCTTGCCAGCAAAGAATCCAGAAAAAGAAATAAACGAAGCTCAAGCATCAAATCAAAGTAAGCGGCGCTCTTGGTTTGGTTAGAACCAACATCTGCATCACAACGGAATATTGTCGTGTTTTTTCCACGGATTGCTTAGCTCTTTGCCGCGGAGTGTACGCAGGGCTTTGGCAACGCGCTTCCGGGTTGAGTGGGGCATGATGATGTCGTCGATATAGCCTTTGCGGGCGGCGACGTAGGGGTTGGCGAAATTGTCTTCGTAATTCTTGGTATGGGCGGCGATCTTGCCCGCGTCAGCCAGGTCTTTGCGGAAGATGATCTCGACCGCGCCCTTGGCGCCCATTACGGCGATCTCGGCGGTCGGCCAGGCATAATTGACGTCGCCGCGCAGGTGTTTGGAACTCATCACGTCATAGGCGCCGCCATAGGCCTTGCGGGTGATCACGGTGACTTTCGGGACGGTTGCCTCGGCAAACGCGAAGAGCAGTTTCGCGCCATGTTTGATCAGGCCGCCATATTCCTGTTTGGTGCCCGGCATGAAGCCCGGCACATCGACGAAAGTGACGATCGGGATGCCGAAACAGTCACAGAAGCGCACGAAACGGGCGGCCTTGCGGGAGGCATCAATGTCGAGCACGCCCGCCAGCGTCATCGGCTGGTTGGCGACAACGCCGATGGGCGCGCCCTCCATCCGGCCAAAACCGCAAATGATATTGCCGCCAAAGGCCGGGCTGATCTCAAAGAAATCGCCTTCGTCGACGGTCTTCTCGATCAGTTCTTTCATGTCATAGGGCTGGTTCGGATTGTCCGGGATCAGGGTGTCGAGGCTAGGGTCTTCGCGCTCAATCGTATCGAAAGTCGGGCGCTGGGGCGGGGCTTCGCGGTTGGAGCCGGGCAGGAAGTCGATCAGGCGGCGCATCTGGGTCAGCGCTTCGATGTCATTCTCGAACGCGCCGTCGACGACGCCGGATTTCGCGGCATGGACCGAGGCGCCGCCGAGGGTTTCGTGGGTCACCTCTTCATTGGTCACGGTTTTCACCACGTCCGGCCCGGTGACGTACATATAGCTGGTATCTTTGACCATGAAGATGAAGTCTGTGAGGGCTGGCGAATAGACATCGCCGCCTGCACAGGGGCCCATGATGACGCTGATTTGCGGGATCACACCGCTGGACAGGACATTCTCCATGAAGATGTCGGCATAGCCTGCAAGGCTGTCGACGCCTTCCTGAATACGCGCGCCCCCGGCATCGAAAATGCCAATGACTGGCGCGCCGTTCTGGACAGCCATTTTCTGGACTTTGACGATCTTTTCCGACTGCGCCTTGGACAGCGAGCCGCCAAACACGGTGAAATCCTTGGAGAAGACATAGACCAGACGGCCATTGATCGTGCCCTGCCCGGTGACCACGCCGTCGCCGGGAATGCGCTGCTTTTCCATGCCGAAATCGTGGCTGCGATGCTCGACGAACATATCAGTTTCTTCGAAGCTGCCTTCATCGAGCAGCAACGCGACGCGCTCGCGGGCGGTGAGTTTGCCTTTTTCGTGCTGACGTTCAATCCGGGCCTTGCCACCGCCAAGGCGGGCTTTCTCACGGCGGGCCTCAAGGGCTTCGATGACGTCTTGCATATGGGCACTCCTCCACTTCGTGTCCGATCTTTTAAGGATGCACTGCACAATGACAACAAAAAGCGGGCCCTGTCAGCGCTGACAGGGCCCTTTTGCCGCATTCTGCGGACGGGGTGGATCAATAGCCGTAATGGCGCTGACCGCGTTTGTGACCGCGATTATTCGGCTGCGGGATGCCGTTCACCTGCTGGACCTGGCCGCTGCGAACAAGACAGCTCACACGGCGCTCAAAGTCACGCTTGCGGCCCTCAAACTCGACCTCACGGAAGGTCACTTCGAACCCGCGTGGGCCAATCTGATAGGCGCGGCCACGGCTGTCGAAATCAATCTCGCGAAAGCCGACATAGCGCGCTTCCTGGCGTATCGCCCGGCGACATGAGTTTATGGCATGGCGCTTGGCCTCCTTAAGGCGGGACGAATTACCCTGCCCATATCCACGATTATTGTGGTTGTAGCTTGTCGTATAGCCATAGCGATTGCGGTCACCGACATGCAGGGTCAGCCCGGCATGGCCATTCTGGACCGAGATAGTCGCACTGGAGCGTTTGCTCTTGGCATGGTCGGCAAGGGCCGGCGCGGTAAAGAGCAGAGGCGCCGCAAAAGCTAGCGCGGCTGCTCGGGTAGTCATGATACGATTTATCATTCCGCCACCCAAACACACGGTCTTGCAACCGGGCGTGAGCGCGGCGTTTATGGCCTGTTCATTACAGATTCGGCGTCAGACCAAGGTCGAATTGGCCAAACCGAACGCAGAGGCTAGACTGGCATGCAGGCATCTGGAGCCTTGCTTATGAAGCACCACATCATGATTGCGCTTGGCCTGCTGATGGCAGCGATCTTCGGCTTTCGCATGGCCAATGCCCTGCTTGCGCCGGGGCTAGGCGTGCAGGAAGCCTATCTGCTTGGCGGGCTTGTGATCGCCGCATGGCTAATTCTGGCGGGCCTGAAAGAACGCCGCCATGCCCGCAACACCGCACAGCGCGACAAGCCTTAGACCAAAGTCCCCCTCTACAAGCCGATACATTTCGGTAACCCTGTATTTGCGGTAAAAGTACCGTCGATAACAATAATCAGGGGAGGACCTAAGTCCCATGTCCGACAAGACACCGATAGACGCGAAGGGCTACTGGGCGGCAACGATCCGCCTCACGCTGAGCCTGCTCGCGATCTGGTTTGCCGTCTCCTATGGCGCCGGCATCCTTTTCAGAGATTTTCTTGACCAGTTTTCAATCGGCGGCGCGCCGCTTGGTTTCTGGTTTGCGCAGCAAGGCGCGATCTACGTCTTCGTGGCGTTGATCTTCTATTATTGCTGGGCCATGGCGCGCCTTGAGCGCAAATTCGGCGTGGAGGGGTAGACGATGGACTGGACCCTCTTCTTCGTCGCGACCACGTTCGCGCTATATATCGGTATCGCCATCTGGGCGAGAGCCGGATCAACCGATGATTTTTACGTTGCCGGACATGATGTTCACCCGACAGTGAATGGCATGGCGACAGCCGCTGACTGGATGTCGGCAGCCTCGTTCCTCTCTATGGCAGGCTTGATCGCCTTCATGGGCTATGGCGGTTCTGTCTACTTGATGGGCTGGACGGGCGGTTATGTTCTGCTCGCCGTCTTGCTAGCGCCATTCCTGCGCGAGTTTGGCAAGTTTACCGTGCCTGATTTTGTCGGCGACCGATATTATTCGACCGCAGCGCGACTGATCGCTGTGATCTGCGCCTTGTTTGTTTCGTTCACATATATTGCGGGACAAATGAAAGGCGTTGGCGTGGCCTTCTCCGGCTTCCTCGGCGTCGATTTTAATGTCGGTATCGGGATCGGCATGGTCATCGTGTTCTTCTACGCTGTGCTCGGCGGTATGAAGGGCGTCACCTATACGCAGGTTGCGCAATATTGCGTCCTGATCTTTGCTTACACCGTGCCAGCAATTTTCATGTCGCTGATCATTACAGGTAATCCCGTGCCGCAGCTCGGCTTTATCGGCAATGCGGTGGGCGAAGATGTTGCCATGCTAGACAAGCTCAACAAGACGGTGACCGATTTAGGCTTCCTTGAATACACCTCGACGAATAAATCCATGTTCGATGTGTTCGCGATTACGGGTGCCTTGATGTTCGGCACAGCCGGCCTGCCGCACGTCATCATTCGCTTCTTCACCGTGAAGAGTGCAAAAGCGGCGCGCGTGTCAGCCGGATGGGCCCTGGTATTTATCGCCCTGCTCTACACGACTGCGCCAGCTGTTGGGTCTTTCGCCCGCATCAACTTCATCGATACGGTCAATGAAGCGACCTATATTCAGGACGGCGAAGACTATGAAACCCGCGCAGCCGAGATTGAGGCTGAAGGCGGCAAGCCTGTCCCTGGTTGGTATAAGGAATGGGAAAAGACCGGTCTCCTCGACTATGAAGACCTGAACGGTGACGGCATCATGCAATATCGCGGGCCAAATGCGCCTGATGGTATAGCCAATGAGGTCAATCCTAATCGAGACATCTTCGTTCTGGCCAATCCGCAAATTGCGAACCTGCCGGGATGGGTGATCGGACTGGTTGTAGCAGGCGGGCTTGCGGCCGCCCTATCGACCGCTGCGGGCCTGTTGATGGTGATCTCCTCGGCGGTCAGTCATGATCTTTGCCGGCGGACCTTCTTCAAGGACATGGACGACCAAACCGAATTGCTGGTCGCGCGCGGCGCAGCGGCTGGGGCGGTTGTCTGTGCCGGCTTGCTGGGCGTGTTCGCGAGCCAGCTGGGCTTCGTGGCGCAAGTTGTGGCCTTTGCCTTCGGCCTAGCGGCAGCCTCGCTCTTCCCGATCATCTTCCTGGGTATTTTCTGGAAGCGGATGAACAAGGAAGGCGCGATCGTCAGCATGGTCTTCGGTCTCGTCTCAACCTTCTCCTACATTTACTACTTCAAGTTTGGCGGCGGTTCGCCAGACCAGTATCTGTTCGGCGTTTCGCCAGAAGGTATAGGCTTCATCTTCATGTGGGCGTCGCTTGCCATTGGGATTGTCGTCGCGCTCGTTACCGCGCCGCCACCACAGGATATTCAAGACCTTGTCGAGGATATCCGGGTACCCGGCACCCGCACAGCGCACGGCATTGCCGACGCTGGTATGGCACCCGCTCCGGCGGAGTGATCCTCTCCCGAGGACCACTGGAGGGGCAGTCCTTGTGGCTGCCCCTTCTTTTTGCGTGTTAGCTGCGCGCATTCGACCTTTAGCTGAATAGGCATCGACTTCGCGCCGCGCCATGATAGCGTGAGGAGATGTCGATGCCTGTCTGGCTTATACTTGTCAGCGTAATTGCCTATATGGCTGTCCTGTTTGGTCTCGCGTGGCGGCGCGACCAACAAGCGGCGCTACCCGGTTTCAGCCAAAATCCGATTATCTACGCTCTGGCGATTGGCGTTTATTGCACCTCGTGGACGTTTTTCGGAGCTGTCGGCACGGCGGCGTCAAGCGGCTGGGAATATCTATCGATCTATCTCGGTCCGGCATTGGTTTTCGTATTCCTGCCCCGCCTGCTGAAACGGATTGGCGATGTGACCGAGCGCGAAAGTGTCACCTCGCTTTCGGATTTCCTGTCGGCGAGATACGGCAAGAGCCGCCGGATTGGCGCGCTGGTCGCGATCGCCGCTGTGATGGGCAGCCTGCCCTATATCGCGCTGCAGCTTAAATCGGTCGGCATGAGCGTTCAGGCCTTGATGACCCGCCCCGGCGATGTGCCCGCCGCATCAGGCAACGAGCCGGTGCTGATCACGTCGATCGGTCTAGCTATTTTTGCCATTCTGTTCGGCGCGCGGCACTCGGATCTGACCCGCCATAATGCCGGACTGATGCGAGTCCTGGCGTTTGAAGCGGTTATCAAACTCGCCGCGCTGGCGGCTGTGGCCATTCTGTCATTCAGCTTGCTCACAGATATTGAGGCCTCTGAGGTGCCTAAGCTCGCTGAGGTTTTCCCTGCTGGCAATGTGTCGAGCCGGTTTGTGACGATGACCCTGCTTTCCATGGCGGCGATAATCTGCCTGCCCCGGCAGTTTCATGTCGCGATCATTGAGCGCCGCAATGATAAGGAACGCCAACTCGCGCGCTGGCTGTTTCCAGCTTATATGGCGGTGACAAGTCTGGTTGTTCTGCCGATTACCCTGGCGGGGATTGGTACGCTGCCCGCTGAGGTTCCAGCTGATCTGTACGTTCTTGAACTCCCGCTGATGAATGGCGACGGTTTGCTCGCGATGTTTGTTTTCCTTGGCGGGTTTTCGGCTGCGACAGGCATGGTGATTGTCGCCACTATTGCCTTGTCGAATATGGTGACGAACGACCTTATCGTGCCAACTTTCATGCGGTTTGGGCATCTACCCGAGATTAGCGGAGATGCGGGCGCGCGGCTGTTAATGATCCGGCGCGGGGTTATTGTTGGACTTATCCTGCTTGCTTATGGCTACTTTCGTATTAGTGGGAGCAGTGAGGCGCTGGCGCAGATTGGCCTGCTATCCTTTGCCGCTGCTGCGCAGTTCGCTCCGGCCTTGCTGGGCGCGGTATACTGGCGCGGGGCGCGGCGGGCGGGCGCGTTTGCAGGACTATTAGCGGGTATGGCGGTTTGGAGCTTCACCCTGTTTCTGCCGGCCCTGATTGGGCCAGATGACATGGCAGCGGTCTTGCCGAGCTGGCTGAACCCGCATGCGCTGGGCGGGGTGAGCATGGGCGATAGCCTGGTGCACGGCGTCGTCTGGAGCCTGGCGCTGAATGTGGTGTGTTTCGTCGCCTTCTCAGTGCGTGCACCTGAGCGTTTGCGCGACCGGATTCAGGCTGCGGCTTTTGTGGGTGATGCCATAAGCGGCAGCGATATTGCTGCGCCGAGCGGCAGGATGGCGCATCAGGTCACGCCGGACGGTTTGAAAGCGTTGGCATCGCGGTTTCTAAGCGCGGAAGCGGTGGGGCATGCCTTTGCGCGTTTTGGCGAGGACACCAAGATACAAATATCGGGTTCAGGCCCTGCCGACTGGCGTCTAGTGCAGCGGACTGAGAAACTCCTGGCGAGCGCGCTCGGTGCCTCATCGGCGCGGGTGGTCATGTCGTCGGCGATTGGCGGCGCGGACGTGGCGCTGGGTGATGTCCTATCGATCCTTGATCAGCGCACGCAGGCCGAGCGATTTGACCGCCACATGCTGCAATCCATGTTGGAAAATATCGAGCAAGGCATCAGCGTGGTGGACCATGAGCAGCGCATCGTCGCATGGAATAGTGCCTATGTTGAAATGTTCACCTATCCGCCTGAAATGGTGTCGGTGGGAGAGCCCGTCTCGACGCTGATTGAGCATAATATCGCGACGGGCTGGATTGATGGCGACCCGGCGCAGGAAGCCAAACGCAGGATCGCTCATATCAAAGCTGGACGACCGCACATGTATGAACGTCAGAATCCCGATGGGCGCTATTTGCGGATCATTGGCAGCCCAATGCCCGGGGGCGGTTATGTCTCTACATTTACCGATATTACCGAGGACAAACACCGCGAGCAGGCGCTGATCGAAGCGAATGAAACGCTAGAACAGCGCGTGCTTGACCGGACACGCGATATTGAGGCGCTGGCAGAGGACCTTGATGCGGCGCGCGCTGAAGCAGAGGGCGCGAATATGTCCAAGACGCGCTTTCTGGCCGCGGCGAGCCATGACTTGCTTCAACCGCTAAACGCGGCGCGGCTGTTTCTGGGCGCGGTTGAAAGCGATGGTGATGCGAAGAATGAAGCCTTGCTGGAGAAAGCAGATCGGGCGGTGCGCTCTGCTGATGAATTGCTCAAGGGCCTACTCGATATATCGCGGCTCGATCATAGCAATGTGAAGCCTCAGCCGCAGACTTTGCCGCTTGGACCGCTTCTGGAGGATTTAGCCGACGAAGCCCGCCCCATGGCCGAAGCTGCGGGCTTGAACGTGCGGGTTGCACCGACCAGCCTGAAAGTAAAAGCCGACCCGGATTTTCTGCAAAGCATCTTGCGCAACTTCATCTCCAATGCCCGGCGATACACAACGCGCGGCGGCATTTTAGTTGGCGCCCGCCGGTTGGGTGCGCAGGCCGTTCGCTTAGAGGTTTGGGATACGGGGCCCGGTATAGCGGACGACAAGCAGGCGCAATTGTTTGAAGAGTTCGCGCGGTTTGAAGAGCAGGACAATATGGGTATTCGTGGCGCAGGACTTGGGCTTGCCGTCGCAAAACGTATGGCAAGCCTGATGGGAACGCAGATCAATCTCACATCGCGCCTCGGACATGGCAGTGTTTTCTCGGTCAACGTGCCGCGCGCGGGCAAAGCGGTAACGCGCAAGACGAAACGCCGCGCGGAAACACCTTCGAACGCAAGTTCGCTCGATGGCTTTTGCGTGCTTTGTCTTGATGATGAACCGATCATTCTGGACGCGATGCAGGCTCTACTGGAGAAATGGCATTGCAAGGTCCTGACGGCGGCCGATATCGCAACGGCTGAGGCGATCATTCAGGCCGGAAATGTGGATGCCATAATTGCTGACTATCAGCTCAAAGATACACTGACCGGATTAGAGTTTCTCACCCAATCTCGCAGTCAACTCCCGTCAGAACGGAACGTCGCCTTGTTGACGGCCGAGGCCACGACGGAGGTTGCCGACGCGGCTCAATCTGAGAGCATAATGGTGATGAAGAAACCCGCAGATCCTGATCAGATCAAGCGCTTTCTTGTTGAGTGCAGACAGACCGCAAGCCCGGAAACAATCGACTAATCGCCGACACCCAGTGCGGATTTGAAAATCAACAAAGCTTGCGTGCGGTTGTTCGCGCCCAGCTTGCGGAAGATGGCCGTCATATGGGCTTTGACCGTGGCTTCAGAAATACTCATCTCATAGGCGATCTGCTTGTTAAGCAAGCCATCAGACAGGCCGTTAATGACGCGGCGCTGGGCTGGCGTGAGGCTGGCCACACGAGCCGCGCCATCGCTTTCGCCCTCCCCTTCCCCAAATTCAGGAAACCAGGTGCCGCCATCTAGAACTGTGGCGAGCGCCGCCGCTAGATCGTCAAGGCTAAGGCTCTTGGGCAAATACCCCGCTGCGCCGAGGGTCTGTGCATTTCTAAAAGCGCTCGCTGAATCTGTGGCCGAAACGATGACGACCGGACACGTGACATCTGCCGCCTGCAATCGTGCGAGGCCATCGAATCCACTGGCATCTGTAAGGTTCAAGTCGAGCAGAATGAGATCAGGCACTTGCGTTTCTATTGCCTCCAAAGCGGCGGCGATAGAGGCGGCATGGCGGGCTTCAGCCGCGCCGCCGCTGGCCTGTTCAAGCGCAGCTGCCAGCGCATCACGAAACAATGGATGATCGTCTATAATCAGCGCGTTAGGGGCTCTGGCCATGTGTTTCTCCTCCTGTATGTGCTGCGCGGCTTAGGCCGTCTCGCATCTTTGTTCTGATTGTAAGGATGACTGAGCAGCTGGCGCTTGTCGAGGGGGACTAGACCAAGGTCGTAGCACCAATGGCTAATGGCGAGAGGCGGCGCATCCAGAGATACTCCGAGCATAAAATATAGCGGAGGATAATATGTTCAAAGCCTGGAAAGCTGGCCTTTTTGCCTGTACGGCGCTCGCCCTTACCACGACGGCATATGCCGATACGGCTAGTATCGAAGACCGGATCGCAGCGCTTGAGGCGATGGTGTCAGAGCTGAAAGCAGAGCTTGCACAAGAGCGCGCAGATGTAGATGACGCGATCGTCCGCCTCGATAGAGTTGAAAAGACTGAAGCCACCGACCGCCCCGTGGCATCGACCAGCGGCTTTATGGTCGGCGATACAACGTTCAAACTTTCCGGTTTTATTGATGTGGATGCACACGTCACTTCGATGAGTGATGGCGGCTTGCCCTCGACTTCAATTGCGCGTGATTTCTATATCCCCTCGGCAACACAAATAGGCGGAAATGGAAGTAATTTCAGCGACCTGACTGCCGAAGGGTCACGCTTTGCCATGACGGCACAAAAGCCCGTGGGCGGTAAGACGCTGACCGGATATCTCGAGCTAGACTTCCTCGGCTCCGGGCAAGGTAATGAACTGGTCTCAAACTCCTATAGCCCGCGTCTGCGCCGGGCCTATATCGACTATGGTAACTGGCGGGCGGGCCAAGAATGGTCGACCTTCCAGAACACCTCTGCCATTCCGGAAAGCGCGAGCTTCCTCGCTTTGTCTGATGGCATGGTCTTCGTGCGCCAGACGCAGGTACGCTATACCAATGGCAGTTGGCAGTTTGCGATCGAAAACCCGAACACGACCAGCCTGAATATTGGCTCGCGTGATGAAAACCTGCTGCCTGATATTGTGGCGCGCTACAATGCCAAAGGCGAGTACGGAAATGTCTCGATTGCCGGGATTGCGCGGCAGCTGCGCGCTGATCTGGGCACCACTGAAGAAGAGACATTTGGCTACGGCCTCAGCGTCGCGGGACGTGTAAAAGTCGGGGAGAAGGATGATATTCGCTTCAATCTGACCGGAGGTGAGGGTCTTGGGCGTTATATCGGTCTTGCTGCCAGCCGGGCGACCGCGCTCGACCCGAGCGGCGAGTTAGAGGCCATTCCGAGCTATGGTGGTCTGATCGCGTGGCGTCACCCCTTTGGCGAAACGGCGCGATTTAATGTCGGCTATTCCGGACTGTTCATTGACAATCCAGACTATCTAGGCGGCGGCGCGACATCTTCTGTACAGTCGGCTTATGGCGCAGTTTTATGGGACATCGCCCCGAAGCTGACAGCCGGCGTCGAGCTGATGCATGGCGTACGCGAACTCGAAAACGGCATAGACGGAAATATCACGCGCCTGACCGTTTCAACCAAGTATGGCTTCTAGCGGGAGGAAACCGATATGGCCGATGGAGCACTCAACATGACTGATACAAACACTTATCCTGTTCCAGCGGATTTTGCGGCCAAGGCCAATCTGACGCCTGAAAAGTACGAAGAAATGTATGCCGCCTCGATTGCCGATCCAGAAGCGTTCTGGGCAGAGCATGGCCTGCGGCTCGACTGGTCTAAGCCCTATACGAAGGTCAAGGATGTCAGCTGGGACAAGTCTGACTTGCACGTGCGCTGGTTCAGCGATGGTGAGCTGAACGTCGCCTATAATTGCATTGACCGTCACCTCGATACGCGCGGGGACAAAGTCGCGCTGATCTGGGAAGGCGATGACCCGGCCGATGCCGAGACTGTCACCTACAGGCAATTACACACAGAGGTCTGCAGATTTGCAAATGTTCTAAAGGACATGGGCGTCACGAAAGGCGACCGCGTCACGATTTATATGCCGATGATCCTGGAGGCCGCTTATGCCATGCTGGCGTGCGCGCGGATCGGCGCGGTCCATTCCATCGTGTTTGGCGGGTTTAGCCCAGAAGCTCTGGCGGGCCGGATCACCGATTGCGATAGCCGCTTTATGATCACAGCCGATGAAGGCGTGCGCGGTGGACGCCGGGTTCCGCTTAAAGTCAATGCGGACAAGGCCTGCGGGATTGCTGGCGGAATGGTCGAGAAGGTGCTTGTCGTGCGCCGGACGGGCAGTGATGTGAGCATGGCCGCGGGCCGCGATATCTGGCTACACGAAGCTGTGACAAGCGTCAGCGATGCGTGCACGCCAGAGCCGATGAATGCCGAAGACCCGCTGTTCATTTTGTACACATCCGGCTCCACCGGACAGCCCAAGGGCGTGCTGCACACAACGGGTGGATATATGGTCTGGGCCAGCATGACGCATGAATACGTCTTCGATTTAAAAGAAGACGACGTCTATTGGTGCACAGCCGATGTCGGTTGGGTCACAGGGCATAGTTACATTGTCTACGGTCCGCTTGCGAATGGCGCGACCAGTATGATGTTTGAGGGCGTACCAACCTATCCGGATGCGAGCCGGTTCTGGCAGGCTTGCGATAAGCATCAGGTGACTATTTTCTACACCGCGCCAACCGCTATCCGCGCCCTAATGCGTGAGGGCGAAGGCCCGGTAAACGCCACCAGTCGCAGCTCAATCCGGCTGCTTGGATCCGTGGGCGAGCCGATCAACCCAGAGGCGTGGGAATGGTACTATCATGTGGTTGGCGAAGGGCGCTGCCCGATTGTTGATACATATTGGCAAACCGAGACTGGCGCCTCAATGATGGTGCCTCTGCCTGGCGCGACAGACATGAAACCGGGCGCCGCCAGCCATCCCTTCTTTGGCATTGCCCCTAAGCTCGTCGATGCTGAAGGCGGCGAGCTGACCGGGGCGGTTGAAGGCAATCTGATCATCACCGATAGCTGGCCGGGTCAGATGCGGACCGTCTATGGCGACCATCAGCGCTTTATCGATACCTATTTCAGCACCTATCCAGGCACCTATTTTACCGGGGATGGCTGCAAGCGAGATGAGGATGGTTTTTACTGGATTACGGGACGCGTCGATGATGTGATCAATGTCTCAGGCCATCGCATGGGGACAGCCGAGGTCGAAAGCTCCCTTGTGGCACATGACGCCGTGGCGGAAGCCGCCGTTGTAGGCTACCCGCACGATATTAAAGGCCAGGGCATCTATGCCTATGTCACGCCGCGCGCGGATGTTGTCGCTGATGACGATTTAAAGGCAGATCTGGTTCGCCATGTCCGGGCTGAAATTGGGCCGATTGCGTCGCCAGATCTGATCCAGTTTGCGCCCGGCCTGCCAAAAACGCGCTCCGGCAAAATCATGCGCCGTATCTTGCGCAAGATTGCAGAGAACAGTTTCGACAATCTCGGAGATACCAGCACGTTGGCGGAGCCGGGTGTTGTCGATGATTTGATCGAAAATCGCGAGAACCGTTAGGTCTATTGCCCGCTTCGCAAGCCTTGCTCAGCGCGGGGCCATGCGAATGGCTCCATCGAGACGTACAGCTGCCCCGTTGAAATATCCATTTCGGATCATCTCCAGGGCCAGAGAAGCATATTCGACAGGATCCCCAAGGCGGGCCGGGTTGGGCACAGACGCATTCAGGGATTTGATGGCGTCTTCTGGCAATCCGGCAAGCAGCGGCGTATCGAACAGGCCGGGCATGATCGTGTTCACACGAATAAGTTCCCGAGCCAGATCGCGGGCTATCGGCAATGTCATGCCAACCACGCCGCCTTTGGACGCCGAATAAGCAGCCTGCCCAATCTGACCATCTTCAGCCGCAATAGAGGCTGTGTTCACTACCACCCCGCGTTCGCCGTTCACGGGGTCAAGTGTCAGCATGCCAGCTGCCGATTTTGCGATGCAGCGGAACGTCCCGACCAGATTAACCTGGATGACGCGATCAAATTTATCGAGGGGAAAGTGTTTGGGGACTCCGGTTTCGCGATCTCGGCCCGCTGTCTTGATCGCATTTCCCAGTCCGGCGCAGTTGACCAGAATGCGCTCCTGCCCATTGGCCGCGCGCGCCTTGGCATAGCCCGCCTCAACGCTTTCGTCAGACGTGACATTAACGTTGCAGAATATGCCACCGATTTCAGCGGCAACCGCCTCACCCTTTTCCGCATTCATATCAAAAATACCGACTTTGACGCCTTGAGCCGCGAGGGCGCGGGCGGTGGCCTCACCTAGCCCTGAGGCCGCCCCTGTGATGATTGCGGATACTGTGGAGTCGAGTTTCATCCCAAATGCCCTCTTCTTGAAGCAATGTTCGTGAACATGGCATCCTTGCTATCAGAAGATGGTTGGACTGTCTGGGAATAAATCCAAGCCGTAAACTGTAATAGAAAATATGGTGCCCGGGG
>CAYGPE010000042.1:0-24929 GCA_964351695.1 uncultured Hyphomonas sp.
CCGTGTGGGGGCACCACTTCCTACTCCTTCGGTTCTGTTTGGGCACTAAGAGAATTGCGTGAGACCGCTTTGCTCAGCCGCTAAGAGTGCGAGCAGGTTTAGCCTTAGTAACGAGTGCAGCCCGGATTTCATTCGCTTTTCACGATAGAAAAATGCTGTCATTTGGTTACAGCGTAATGACCATACTAGCGATCACACAGCGGATATACGGAGAGTAGTGCATATGGGCGATAATGAGACCAGTAGCGTCGCGGAACCACAAACCGAACCGATCGTGTTCGACAGCCGAATTTGCGGTCTTGGTGAAGGCCCTCTCTGGCATCCGGAGCGCCAGGCCCTGTTTTGGGTCGACATTCCCAACAGTCTTCTTCTCGGCCGTAGTTCGAGCCAGGAGTATAGCTGGCCGTTTGATGAAATGCTGTCCGCGCTTGGGTGGATTGACCACGATCATCTTTTGGTGGCCACTGAAACGGGCCTCTATAAGTTTAATATTGATACAGGTGCATCTGCCCAGATTTGCGAAATAGAGGCTGATAATACCGTGACGCGCAGCAATGATGGCAGGGCTGACCCCTGGGGCGGGTTTTGGGTTGGGACAATGGGGAAGCAGGCCGAAGAGCGCGCAGGTAAGATCTATCGTTGGTGTAATGGCGAGCTTCGTGAGATCGCGGACGGGATTACAATTTCAAACGGTATTTGTTTCGATTCTGAGCGTTCTGTCGCGTACTATGCCGACACAGCTCAGTATAAAATGTGGCGTTTGAGCGTTGACGAAAAAACAGGATGGCCTGTCGGTGAGCCTGAAGTTTTCTTAGATTTTTCTGGTGACAAGACTGCGATGGATGGCGCTGTTGTTGATCAAAGTGGATGTCTCTGGATAGCTATATTTGATGGCGGCTGTGTTATGAGAGTTTCGCCAGAGGGCCGCGTAATGGAGAAAACGCCGACGGGGACGCCGCGGCCGACATGTCCCGCCTTTGGCGGCGAACAGATGCGTGATCTGATCGTTACGACCGCATCATGGGGGCTGGATGAAATGCCTATCAAGGCGATACCACACGGTAGCACACTGACGATCCCGAATTATGTGCAGGGTGTCTCGCCTCCGCGTGTGCGTCTCACGCGATGATTTCATTGAGACATTCGTCTTAATGTTGCTTTTTATACTCCTAAGACATAGACGCAAATCACGAGCGCGTAAATTGTTGACAATCCAGAGGTGTCCCCAGCGTTCACCAAGAAGTGTGATTAATACGGTAGGGGTAATGGTGTCGTATTACAGCGGGTCTAGCTTGCTAACAGGAGTTGAAAGATGATCGCCGAAATTTTGAAGACAATGCCTTTGGTCGCCATTTTGCGTGGGGTAAAGCCCGATGAGGTGGAAGGTATTGGTGAAGTGCTGCTGAATAACGGCATCCTTTGTATGGAAGTGCCGCTGAACTCGCCGTCGCCCTTCGAGAGTATTTCAATCCTCAAGCAGAAGATGCCCTCGAACTGTTTGATTGGGGCTGGAACGGTTGTCACGCCCGAGGATGTCATTCGTGTGAAGGATGCTGGCGGTGACCTTATCGTAACACCTAACACATCGGCAGCGGTAATCGAAACAGCGGTGAAAGCGGGTATGACAGTGACGCCAGGTGTGGCAACGCCAAGCGATGCTTTTACGGCTGTGCAAGCGGGCGCCGAATATCTGAAGCTTTTTCCAGCCAGCACTTTCGGGACGGGCCATCTTAAAGCGATGCGAGCCGTCTTGCCTGTCACGACCAAGGTACTCGCGGTTGGCGGCATTGGCGCGCACAATATGCGCGAATGGACAGAAGCTGGCGCCGCTGGCTTTGGCATCGCCTCTGAGCTTTACAAGGCGGGTGACAGTGCAGCTGTCGTAGACGCTAAAGCAAAACCTTTGTGCGCTGTATTTGCTTAAAGACCACCGTATATGGTCGTGAGACACTGCGGACATAAAAGGCGAAAGACATTTCAACCGATGGCGGTTGCCTCAGCGCTGGACTTTCCAGAAAAGGTATATCATTTAAGCGTATCGACTAAACGAGGCGAACATTGATGTCCCAAAATCCCAGCCAATCGACCATGCAATTGTCGGATAAGACGGCTCGGCAAATTTTTCTTGTGCTTGCTGAAGACCCAAAGGCAGCTGAGGCTTTAATGAATGGCGACCCGTAAATCACATGCGGTATGTATGAGACGATAGAATACAAGGAATTCTCCAATTCCATCGGCCAGTATATCGGTGGAAAAATTTGGGGTAGCGTCGACTCTATTGCGCATCGCGCCGCTGGCTGACCCACAGACGATGTGTCAAAAGGCATAGGATCATAAGGTTAGTCTTGTCGCGTAATTGATGCGTCGCTTGCAGACCTGAAATATCTGACCGCATTGGGCGGTATTGATGCAAGGACTATAAATGGCTGGCGATCATAAAGTGACGTTCACACCGGACCAGATTGATGAGCAATCTCCCAAACCGCTCTACCAACAAGTCTATGATCTGCTGCGTGATAAGATTTCCGATGGGACGCTTGGATTTAACGACCATTTGCCTGCAGAGCAGGATGTGACCCAGATGCTTGGCGTGTCGCGCATCACGGTTAAGCGCGCGATGAACGAGCTCGCTGTGGCTGGTCTGGTCAGACGACAGCGCGGCATCGGAACTGTTGTTACATTTGATGCCAGCGCGCCGACAATTCGCGGTAGCTTCAAGACGATGATTGATGGCCTCACGCGTATGGGCGTCGATACGAATGTCAGCTTACTTGACTGCACGATCGCAGCTGCCAGCCCGGCGATTTGTGAAGCCCTACAACTTAAACGTGGCACGAGCGTTCAGCGCATCGTCCGCTTGAGGTCGCTTGATGGCGAACCATTCTCACATCTGGTCACCTACATCCCATATGATGTTGCTCAGGGTTATGATGAAAGTGAGCTGACCACTGAATCGCTGATTAAGCTCCTTGAGAAAGCTGGCCACGCGCCAGTCGAAGCCGATCAGACAATCGCCGCCGTGCCCGCCGAGGCTGCAGTTGCCTCGACACTCGGCGTTGCGCCAAGCTCGCCGCTCCTGCGCATTCATCGGATTATGCGCAATGCGGAAGGGCGTCCAGTTCAGGATATCACGGCGCATTACCGGGCGGATCGCTTCGAGTATCAGATGAGGCTCGTGCGCGAGGGTGCCGGGCAAAGTGACTGGAATACCGAGAATTGAGTCTCAAGGCCTCGCCAAACGGCGCATAAAAGGTATATCATTTGCGGTGTTGGTAAATTGAGGCCGTCGATATGCGTGACCCTAATCTGTATGAATAGTGGCCGTATCGGGATCGCCCCAAGTTTTCATGGCCAGAAGGCAAGAAGCTCGCTTTTTGGGTCACTCCAAATATCGAGTTTTACGAGCTTGATCCGCCGATAAACCCGCATCGCAAATCCTGGCCACATCCGCACCTTGATGTCGTGAATTATGCCTATCGCGACCACGGCAACCGGGTCGGAAATTGGCGTCTCATGGAAATGATGGAAAAGTATGGCGTGCCAGGTTCGGTTATCCCCAACTCAACCTTGAGGGGAATATTATCTTTATTCTACTTTAAGGCAATATTAAACTCGCCTGAAAAGGGATTTATTTATTGTTTGAACGACTTCGAAGCTGTGCGCGGCGACTTTCAAGTTCTTCAATCAGCACTAAAGCATCGGTACTTAACTCGGGGCGTATCGCATTGCTACCAACGGCATCGACCATGTCTTGTGGTGCAACTCTCTTTTTGTCACGGCTTGCAAAGCGGGCAATGACGCGGACCTCGGCATGTTGCTGCCCTTTGTGCATGAAGGCATGAGACAGAGCGACATAGGTATCGTTCCAGCCCGTGATGCGCGTCACCAGTGTGAACTTTTGCGGTGTCTTGAGCATCCGAGATATCGTCATCTTCTGCGCGCAGATAACCGGATACCAGCCGCGCTTCTGCAGTGCCTTCCATGCTCCACACCGTATGATGTAGTTTACGGTACCGAGATCGCTAAAGGACATATAGCGGCTATTGGTCATGTGCATGAACATGTCTTGGTCCGTCAGCCAGACACGGAAATTCAATTTAGATTCATCAAGTAGTCCAATACGCTTGCGCGCGAAGCGGGCGCGCAAGAAGACCATAAATAGACGCAAGAATAGGTTCACGCGATAATCCACATTTTGTTGGAGTCTGCATTTGCATGATACGCGCCATCTAGCTATGTCTAGGCGCTATTTTTTCCAGATTTTGTCCAGCTCAGCCGCGATCGCAAATGCGCGTTTCGCGCCGGGCCCGTCTAAACGCAGTCCGATCATTGCCGAACCTGTAAGCGATGATGCGTCATCCGGTGTTCGATCCCATCGGCTGCCGGCGACAAATCCCGTATCGAGCTCTGATAGAAAGGCTCCAAAATCCTCCTCACGGCCATCCGCAAAGAGCGGAAGCCAGATCAGGAAGCGCGCCTTGGGCCAGCGCCGCATCGCACGCGGCACCCAGTTGGCTAATGCATCCATGTCATCCATTGTCTCATAGCTTGGGTCGAGCATGACGAGCATGCGCTCATCACGTCTGGGCTGTAACTTCAATGCGCCAGAGTAGCCGTCTGCTTTGCGGATTTGGATGCGATCATCATCGCCAAGATTCTTAGTGAGTTCATCATATTCTGTCGGATGCTTCTCGAACAGCGCAAGGCGCGCTTTCGCTCCCAAGATCTGCGCGGCGAGCAAAGGCGAACCCGGATAGGCACGCGGTCCTGCCTTTTGCACGTGACCGAGCCAGGGCGCGAGGGCGCGCGGCGCATGCTTAGCTTTCGGCATAGCCAACACACCGAGGTCGGCTTCCGCTGTTTTGCGCGATTGCCCGCCGGTCAGGTCGTAGCACCCGCGCGCGGCATGGGTTTCAACATAAAGCAGGGCCGAAGCTTCTGCAGCTTCGGCCTCCAGGATGGCATGCAGGACGGCGTGCTTGAGCACATCCGCCCTGTTTCCGGCGTGATAGCCATGTTGGTAGGAAAGCAAGTCTAGTCTTTCTCTGCGAGCGAGGCTTTACGGATCGCCTCAAACTCGTTGCCAGCATACCATGTCGGCCAGTCAGATGAGTCTGCAATATCACGTGCGACTGTGTAGAGCGCGACAATGTCCTGCTCGAAGCCAGACAGATCCCAGTTCTCGGAATATTCGTCGCCGGGCTTGTGGTAGCGATCTGCGGTATATCCCTCAGCGAATTCCCGGCCGGCCGCTATTCCGCCATCAATCTTATCAAGACCATTGTCAGCATACAGCATGGGTACGCCTTTGCGCGTAAACGAAACTTGGTCAGAACGATAGAATGAGCCAGCTTCGGGGGTTTGATCGGGTACAATGACGCGGCCTTGCGTTTCTAGATATGCCGCAAGGCGATCTTCCAGCTCTGATGCGCCAAAACCGACAACAACCATATCCTTGGTTTTACCGACTGGCTGCATCGCATCAATATTTATACCGGCCACAATTTGATTCATCGGGACAGTTGGGTTCTCGGCATAATAGCCCGATCCAAGCAAGCCAGACTCTTCAAGTGTTACAGCTGCAAACAGCACAGAGCGATCAAGCTCCTCTGTCGCCATGGCCTCACCAATATCCAGCATCGCAGCAATACCCGTCGCATTATCGACAGCGCCATTGAATATTCGGTCATGCTGCAGACCGCTGCTCGGATCGTCAGCTTTCTTGCCAAGATGATCCCAGTGTCCTGTAAACAGGACATACTCATCCGGAGTCGTTTTGCCGGGTATGATGCCCAGCACATTGCGCGACTCAGTCAGCGATGTTGACTGGTGGAGTTCACCGCTTGCCGTCAGGTCGCCCATATCAACAGGCGTGAAACTGTCAGATTTTGCAAGGCGCTTCATCTCTGAGAAATCAAGGCCAGCTTCTGCAAACATCCGGCGTGCGGTTTCTTCAGTGACCCAGCCTTCATAAACAGTGCGGTCGGCGCCGTCATTGTTACGGACGAGGTCAGCTTGCGCCCCAGACCATGAGTTTGCCACGACATCCCAGCCATAAGACGCTGGCGCGGTTTCGTGAATAACAATCGCGCCGGTTGCACCTTGGCGCGCAGCTTCTTCGAACTTGTAGGTCCAGCGGCCATAATAGGTCATCGCGCGGCCTTTGAAGAGATCGCCTTCACGCGCATAGCCCGGATCATTGACCAGCATGACGACGGTTTTGCCCTCGACATCAAGACCAGCATAATCATTCCAGCTATATTCAGGCGCGACGACGCCATAGCCGACAAAAACAAGCTCGGAATCGCTAAATTCAAGAACCGGCACATTCTGTCGTTTGGTCCACATCACGGCATCTTCTTTGAGCGTCAGGGGATAGGCTTCGCCTGATGTGCCGCCATTGATTGTAAGGTAGGATTTGGCTTCATCTAGTGTCTGCTCGACCATGCCGACGGTCTGGAAGAAGGTTCCGTTTTCACCGGCTGGCTGCATACCCACGCGTGCCATCTCAGCGGCGATCCAGTCAGCTGCCTGCTCACCTTTTTCGCCCGCAGGAGCACGGCCTTCAAAAATGTCATCGGAAAGGGCTGCGATCCGCTGACTCAAATCCTCAGCAGATATCGCAGCTGTCGTATTCGTCGGCAGAGGCATGAGCAGACTAGGTGCTGTTGTGGTTTCAGCTGGCGGCGTTTCGGGCGTAACTTCCGGGCTTGCGGGGTCGGATGCCTCTTGCGCGCACGCGGCGACAAGGGCGAGGGCTGAAATAGCGAATACGGTGCGCTTCATAGGAATGCGGCTCCTGTGTGTTTATCTGTTAGCCCGTGTCTGGCACAGGCCGCCATGCGCGACAAGAATAGGGGTGAGCTCAGTCTTCGTCACCGGGATAGGGGATGTACTCATTTTCATCGGGTGGCAGGGTGAACGGTGTATCCGTCCAGTTCCCGGCTGCAGATGCCCGCCAGTCGGCCTTGGCCTTTTCAAGACGCTCATTTGATGTCGCGACAAAATTCCAGTCGATCTTTCGAGGGCTGTCCATTTTTTGTCCGCCGGCCAACATAAAGCGCGTATCTGGCGCGACCTTCACGTCAACATCTGCGCCTGACTTCAATACGGCCATGTCGCCAGCTGCAATATGTACATCGGCGATCTGTGCGCTGCCATCGGCGATGTAAAGTGCGCGTTCTTCCGCTTCGCCGCCGCCAATTGTGAAAGCGGCGCCAGATGAAGCTTCAGCGCCAACATACCAAATACCCCATGGAAACTGGACTGGTGATGTATGTCCAAAGGCCGTTCCAGCTAGCACGCGCGCATCAGCTCCGCCAAGATCAAACCTGGGCAGCAAGCTGGCGGGGTGGTGAACAAAGCCCGGGTCATCTTCAAGATGCCCATCGGGAAGGGCGACCCATGTTTGGATGCCATGCAGCGATTGCCCTGTTGCACGTTCCTCCAAAGGCGTTCGTTCAGAGTGGCAAATACCTTTCCCTGCCGTCATCCAATTCACTGCGCCGGGGCGGATAACCACGTCATTTCCTAACGTGTCTTTGTGCAATATCGCGCCGCTATAAAGGAAGGTTACAGTGGCCAATCCAATATGTGGGTGTGGGCGAACGTCAAATCCTTCGCCCGGCTGGTATTCAACAGGTCCAAAGTGATCGAAAAAAATGAATGGTCCAACCATACGCCGCGCGTGAAAGGGCAGGACACGCCGAACTTTAAAACCGCCGCCCAGATCCTTTTCTCGCGGGTTGATAATCTGCTCGATCAGTTCTGACATGCATAATTTTCCTTGGTCATCGAATGCTTTGGGTTCATCTATATGGCGTGAGCGATGATCTTCACAATCTTGAACGCGATATTCGTGCCTGTCAGCTATGTAAGGCCGATATGCAGCGTGCGCCAAACCCGATTCTGCAAGTCTCGAGCTCTGCAAGAATTCTAGTGGCCGGACAGGCTCCGGGTAATCTCGCAGATATATCTGGCAAGCCGTTCACCGATCCGTCAGGCGAACGACTGCGCGCCTGGATGGGGGTTACCGAGTACGAGTTTTACGATGCTTCGCGCATTGCAATCGTCCCGATGGGATTCTGCTTTCCGGGATATGATAAGAATGGTGGGGATATCCCGCCCATGAAGCGGTGTGCGCCAACGTGGCGACCGCAATTGCTTGAGGCCATGCCGAATGTTGAGCTGATCCTTTTGATTGGGGGTTATGCCCAGAAGTGGCATCTGGGGGCGAGAACAGAAAAGACACTGCGCGCAACAGTTGCCAAATGGGAAGAGTTTGCTAGTGAGGGAATGTTCACAACCCCGCACCCAAGTTGGCGAAACACTGCATGGCTGAAACAAAATCCCTGGTTCGAAAGCGAGCTGCTTCCCGTTTTGCAAAAGCGGGTGCGGGCATTGCTCTGACATTTGCTGCCTGCGTCATATTTCTCGCCGCGTGCGTCACACCGGCAACACTTATGGCCTTAACCCCGGAGACACCGCCCATGCCCCGTTTCGAAATAGATTCTGGGCAGATGATCAGTTTTGACGGGGCCGAGCTTGGTCTGACGGTATGGCCCAGCGAATGCGATACAGACGTGGTTGTCGTTGGCGTTCACGGTATGAATGATTACGCCAATGCATTTCACATGGCCGCGCCATACTGGGCCGCGCGCGGTGTCACAACATACGCTTATGATCAGCGTGGATTTGGGCGATCTGTCGGACGCGGCGAATGGCCCGATGAGAACCTCATGCGCGAAGATTTGCGAGTCGCGGTCGCTTTGGCGCGCGCCGCGCATCCTGACGCGACTTTGGCCGTTGTCGGGATTTCTATGGGCGGTGCAATGGCGATGACCGCTTTCGCGTCTGAAAGGCCACCGGAAGGCGTTGATCGTCTCGTGCTGAGTGGGCCGGGTCTGCGGGGCTGGGGCGCAATACCTCTCCATCACCGCATTGCCTTATGGACCTCTGTGCGTGTGCGTCCCGGCTGGGTGGTTGTGCCGCCCAAGTTCGTAAAGATTGAGCCAAGCGATAATGTCGAGATGTTGCAACGAACATGGTCAGATCCACTGATGCTTCGTCAAAACAAGATCGAACAGGTTCATGGCGTTGTCTCCTTGATGGAGAGTGCACATAAAGCAGCCCGCAATTTACCCGGCGCAATTCCGACATTGGTCACGTATGGGGCGAAAGATATTGTCATCCCACCAAAAGGGTTCGAGCGGACAGCCAAGACACTGCCGTCGCATGTGCGTTCAGCGTATTACGAAAACGGTTACCATATGCTGATGCGCGACTTGCAGGCCGAAACGGTTCACGCTGATGTGCTCGCCTTCCTTCTGGACCCGGATGCGCCTTTGCCGAGCGGTGCAGGTGAGGTACCTGGCCGCAATTGACCAACGCAGAACAATCGCTACACCGCACGAATTGTTTCATCCGCAATGGATTGTGCGTGCTGCCATGTTTGATCTTCCCGCTTTTGATGCCCATGAAAGTGTTCACTTTTTCCATGATGCTGCGTCTGGATTACGCTGTGTGATTGCGATTCACTCCACTGCTCTGGGGCCTTCGGCGGGCGGTACACGGATGTGGGACTATGCTGATGGCCAGGCGATGGTGACAGATGCGTTACGGCTCAGCCAGGGCATGAGTTACAAGAATGCGATGGCGTCGATCCCGCATGGGGGCGGGAAGGCGGTGATCTGGGGAAATTCCAAAACGGATAAGTCCGAAGCCATGTTTCGCGCTTTTGGCCGGGCTGTGGAGAGCCTGCAAGGGCGCTACTACACGGCAGAAGATGTGGGTATTTCCACAGCAGATATTGAGATTGCCGCTCAAGAAACCCGATATGCTGCAGGCCTTACAAGCACAGCTGCAGCGAGCGGTGACCCGTCGCCGGTAACAGCGTTGGGCGTCTTTAAGGGCATCAAGGCTTCAGCGCAGCGTGCCTTTGGTACAGACGATCTGAGCGGGCGCACGGTTGCTGTGCAAGGCGTGGGGTCGGTTGGCGGCTATACATGCGAACACCTTGCGCACGCAGGTGCTAAATTGGTGATATGTGACCGTGATGAAAGCGCTCTAGAAGCGATATCAAAACGTTACGGCGCGGCTATTGTCGGGGTCGATGATATCTATGATGTGGAAGCCGATATTTTCTCGCCAAATGCGCTTGGGGCCATCATCAATGAGAACACGTTGAAGCGATTGAAGGCCAAAGTTATCGCCGGTGGCGCGAATAACCAACTTGAGAATCCCCAAGCAGGCGAGTTGGTTCGTGAGGCCGGAATTGTCTATGCCCCGGATTACGTCATCAATGGCGGCGGGATTATCAATGTCGCCGCGGAGATTTCTGGAACCTACTCACGCGAATGGGTTGATAGAAAGCTCGAGACCCTGATGGAAACACTCGGTGAAGTTCTTGACGAAGCGTTGCGGAAGGATACGCCTACCAACGAAGTCGCAGATCGCATCGCACGTGAGCGGATCGCTAGCGCCCGCTGATAAGCCTTTGCAAACCAGCCATCACATTGAAGGGGTGGCGGGCTAACATGATTTGGCCTAGAGCGCGCTCAAGAAGACAATCCGAAAGTGTGTCCTGACCCTATGGCCCGATCCCAATTTGCCGATTTTGCTGACCGTATCAATCTGACAACGTGGGCGGACTCGCAGCGCGCAACCTTCACACCGGGGCGGATTAAAATTGAAGTTCTTGCAGGCCTGACGGTCGCTTTAGCACTGGTGCCTGAGGCGGTGGCTTTTGCCTTTGTTGCCGGTGTTGAGCCTTTGGTTGGCCTATATGCCGCCTTTCTGGTGGGGCTGATCACGGCCGTCTTTGGTGGTCGCCCCGGTATGATTTCTGGCGCAACGGGCGCGCTCGCCGTCGTGATGGTCGCGCTGGTCGCCCAACACGGTGTTGAATATCTCTTCGCGACAGTTGTGCTGATGGGCATCCTGCAGTTCGGGGCAGGGGTGTTCAAACTCGGCAAATTCATCCGTCTTGTGCCGCATCCTGTAATGCTCGGCTTCGTCAACGGCTTGGCGATTGTGATTTTTCTGGCTCAGCTTGGCCAGTTCCAGGTTCCCGGCACAGCAACGCCTGATGGTCATAGCTTCTTACCCAATGGCGATTGGCTGGCTGCACCTGATATGGCGATTATGTTAGGTTTGATTGGCCTGACTATGCTGATTATCTGGGGCTTGCCAAAGCTTACAAAAATTGTCCCAGCGCCTTTGGCTGGCATTGGTATCGTGGCGGCGCTTGTGATTGGACTGGGCCTGCAAACGCCTGTGGTCGGTGACTTGGCCAGCATTAAAGGCGGGCTACCCACGCTTCATATTCCGGCTGTTCCGCTGAACTATGAAACGCTGACAATCATATTGCCATACGCGATCATTCTTGCCGCTATTGGCCTGATCGAAAGCCTATTGACGCTGAATCTTGTCGGCGAAATCACCAATAAGCGCGGCGGTGCATCACAAGAATGCATGGCGCAGGGCGCGTCTAACGTTGTGACCGGCTTTTTGGGCGGTATGGGCGGCTGCGCCATGATTGGCCAATCCATGATCAATGTGAAGTCCGGCGGACGGACACGCCTGTCAGGTATTTCAGCCGCTTTGTTCCTTTTAGCGTTTATTCTGGTCGGTTCGGGTCTGATCGAGCAAATTCCGCTCGCGGCGTTGGTTGGCGTGATGTTCATGGTGGTGATCGGCACATTTGCCTGGCAGAGCCTGCGTATCATGAGCAAGATTCCATGGACGGATGCTTTCGTGATCATCCTCGTGACCGGCGTAACCGTCTGGAAGGATCTGGCGGTTGCGGTTGTCGTCGGCGTGATTGTCAGCGCGCTTGCCTATGCGTGGAATGCAGCCAAGCGTATTCGAATTATTCAGCGTGACAGCATCAAAACGCCGGGGGCGACGGTTTATGAAATTGAGGGCCCACTTTTCTTTGGTTCGACAGATGGCTTTGCCGAATTGTTCCACCCTGATGAAGATCCCGATGTGGTCATTGTCGACTTTATGCGGTCTCGCGTTGTCGACCAATCAGCCCTGCAAGCCATCGAAGACCTCGCGGCAAAGTATGCCGCCAAGGGCAAAACATTGAAGCTTAGGCACCTCTCCCGAGACTGCCATTCTCTGCTTGCTAAGGCGGGCCAATTGATTGTCGATTCAGATGATGATCCAGATTACGCTCTGGCGGCTGACTATGATGTGCGCACGGGAATATTTGGTGGCGGTCATTGATCGCGCCCTGCACAGCGGCTAACGCCGTATTATGACAAATACCGTACTGACAGATGTCCGCGGCGGCGTCGGCTATATCACTCTGAACCGCCCGGCAGCGCTGCACGCGCTAAATCTGGATATGTGTAAGGTGATGCTGCGCGCTCTTCGCAAGTGGCGACATGATAATGCGGTGCACCTGGTTGTGATTGACCATGCGGACGGTACACGCGGCTTCTGCGCAGGCGGTGATATTGCCATGCTGGCGCGAAGTGGGCAGGGGGATGGGGCCGAGGCGCGCGCATTTTTTGCAGAAGAGTATCGGTTGAACGCCGCGATCAAGAGCTTCCCTAAGCCCTATCTTGCCTTGATGGACGGCATAACGATGGGCGGCGGCGTAGGTCTGTCGGTCCATGGGTCTCACCGGGTCGCAACAGAGCGAACAGTCTTCGCCATGCCAGAAACGGGCATTGGACTTTTCCCCGATGTCGGGGGCGGCTGGTTCTTGCCGCGCCTTCGCGGCGAGCTCGGTACATGGCTGGCGCTCACAGGTGCTCGGCTGAAGGGAACGGATGTTGCCGCCGCAGGTGTTTCGACACATTTCTTACCCTCTGAGCTTATTTCGAACCTCAAGAAACAGATTGAGGTTGCAGACTTTGCTTATGGTGCGGCTGAGTTGCTAGGCGAGATTTTGTCGTCAGCGTGCCATGCCGTGCCCGCGCTCAGCATCGCGGCTCATCTTGTAACGATCGATCGTTGCTTTGCGCATGATCGCGCTGAAGACATTGTCACGGCACTTACTGATGACGGAAGCGACTGGGCGCTGGCGCAGGTTGAGATTTTGCGCACGAAGTCGCCAGAGACAGTTAAGCTCGCGCTGCGCCAATTACGTCAGGGCGCACGTTGCGAGACGTTTGAAGACAATATGCGCATGGAGTATCGGATAGGGTGGCGCAAAGTGCAATCGGCTGACTTTATCGAGGGTGTACGCGCGGTCATTATTGATAAGGATAATGCGCCAGTCTGGCAGCCTAAGCGGCTAGAAGACGTAAAAGCAGTTACCCTGGATCATTATTTTGCGCCGCTTGGTGAAAATGAACTCGAATTTCATGTTTGAAGGACGTGTTTTGGTAAGATTGAGCCATTTCGCCTAAGAAACGTAACAGTTTAGGCTGTTTTGTTAACGAACTGTACTTGCAAAACTATTGTGCTTAACGAAATGTCAGCATCATTCCTGTAACTCTACTCAAACTACAACAAAAGTTGAGTGGTGATGGTAATGACAATGACTTATGACGCAGCTGAAGCTGCGAATGATGGCGTGACGGTTGCGGAATCGTTCGTGAAATCTCTTTCCCTTCTGGAGCAGGCGCATCGCCGTCTGCATGATGTTGTGAAAGACGACCTTGAGCGTGGCGGTGAACGTCACCTGACAGGTGTACAGGCGCTTCTGCTTTATGAAATTGGCGATGGCGAAACGCCTGCGTCGACACTTCGTTCGCGCGGCGCCTTTGCGGGTACAAGCCTGTCTTATAACGTGAAAAAACTACAAGAGGGCGGGTATTTGACCCAAGCTCGTTCTGCTGCAGACAAACGTACCGTGCGTCTGAAGCTGACCGAGCGCGGCCTGAAAGTGCGTGGCCGTGTGCAGCAGCTGTTTGATCGTCAAGCTAATGCGCTTGAGCCAACAGCGAGTGTGCGTCCTGATGATTTGACGCAGTTGAACAAGACTGTTTCACGTCTTGAGCGTTTCTGGTCAGACCAGATCCGCTTCCAGCTCTAAATAATAGAGTTTTCCTCTGTTGATTATTTGAGAACGCGCTAGTGTTCTCAAATGAAGGGGGCGCTACTACTATTATTCCTGATGCTGTCGCAGCTTCCAGCTGCGGCAGCGCCTTGGATTCAGGAAGCCGAGGGCATTTATACCCGTATTGCCTACTCTCGCGAGGAAGTTGAGGGGCTGCAGGCGCATCGCGGTGATCTTTATGGTGAGTATGGGCTGACGCCCTTTTGGACATTGACCGGAAAACTTGAAGGCGTCGCGTATGATGATGCCGAGGACTTCAATGCGCAGGGCTGGCGGGCAACGGCTCGCCGTAAAGTCTTTTCACGTGGTAATTTTATCGGATCTATTGAGTTTGGTGCCCTGCAGGGCGCGGCGATTGGTGGCGCCAATGGTTGCGAGACACTGGGTGCGGAAACCCGAGCTGGGTTGGCGTGGTCTGGAGCGTGGCGCAAGACGGATGTGTTTGCGCTCACAGAAATTGCCGAAAGGGTCCATGACGGATGCCAGCGACACCGATTTGAGTTTGGCTATGGCCAGCGCGCGACCAAGAATATCTGGGCCGTGACACAGGTTTGGCTTGAGCGTGGCACTCAAAATGCTGCGTCAGACAAAGTGCAAACTGAGCTGCTTTGGAAAGCAGATACATTTGAGATTTCACTTGGCTATCGTCAGGAAAATGGACGCGTCTTTGTTGCCTTCGCTAGACGATACTAGATATTGACACTCTACTCTGCGTCTTGGGTGTATCCAGTTTCGGTCATGATATACGCAATCACAGCATGGCGGTCAGGCTCTTTGCGAACTCCGGCGAAGGCCATTTTGTTACCTGGCAAGAAGTCGCGTGGACTTGCCAGCCACTCTTCCAGTTTCTCAGGTGTCCAGACGAAATCAGCGTCCGCTACGGCGCTTGAATAATTGAACCCATCGACAGATCCTATTTGTCGCCCAAAGATGCCGTAAAGGTTTGGGCCTACGAGGTTTGGCCCACCTTCCGTCAAAGTATGGCACGCTTGGCATAGTTTGAAGGTGCGTTTGCCTCGTGCGTAATCAGCGTCAGTATATGGCGCGGGGAGATCAGCGAAAGCTGCCGACATGTCCGGCGCTGCCGCAGGAGCAACCGCAGTTGATGTGCTAGACGAGGAGTCGGCCGTAACCTCTGGTTTTTTAACAATATTTTCGGTTTCTGCTGGTGCGCTGCTTTCTCCACCTCCACAGGCTGCGAGGACCGCTAGGGATGCGGCGGCGATCAAGGGTGTGCGAAGAAAAATCATTTAAAAACGGCCTCTTACCGGAATGTCTTTGTGCATAATGGTGCCATTTTGTGTATATGCCAAGAGCTAAACCATGCGACCATATGGTCAGCATATAGCCAAATCCTGTACTCTAGCGAAGTGTTCCCCAAATCGCTGAAATAGCGCGCGTATAAGCCGTATATTAACCATAAAACGGTATGTTTTGCTCATAAAAGAATACCGATGGTGAGTGAAAATGAATTGGGCAAAGCTTGGGCCAGCTGCGATAGCAGTGGTCCTGTCGGCTGCGGCGCATGCTGAACCGGCAAATTCCGATCTATGGATCGGATTTCAGAATAGTGAAAACGGATTTCTCCTAGACGAGGATACGGGCGATACCTGGATGACGGGATCCTGCCTTAAGCCTTTGGCGAGATCTGAGGCGGCAGGTGAGGTCTGGACCTCGCGAACTGTCGAAATGGTCTCCGTTGGGCGCTCAATGGCGCTTTTGGATCAAACGTTTCGTCTGGATACGTCCAGTATCGCGCCGACAATAATCGTAGAATCTGCAGGGCGCGGCGGCGCGCAGACATTTGCTGCCGTCATTGACCGCAATTGTAGCACAGGCGGTACGTGCGCGCGCTTAGTTGCCAGCCAGCAAGTCTGTCAGGGCTAGGCAGTATCGCCTTTCGGGGCCTTGCGATGCGATTACGTTCAATCATCTTCTGTGCGGCATGGGCCGCGATTACCGTCACCGGGCCAGGGGCGCATGGGCAAACAGTTGCTCCTGCCGCGCCAGCTGAAGCAGCGGTCGAGGACGGCATCGTCTATGCGCCCGTCTCAGTTACGGTGGAGGAACCTTCGCCTGCAGTTGATGCAGAACCAGACGCGATCGCAGCTGCGCCCGAGAATGCTGACTCTATCGCGCTTGTCGACATGATCATTGAGGACAAACTGACATCGGTGCGTACGCGCGAAACCGCCTCCGGGGATGTCGAGTATGACCTGCAAGATATCGCCGAGCCCCTTCGGAGTAAGATTGAAACGCTCGATAGCTTGCTTGGCTATCACCGTTTTCAGGATGGTGCCTGGATGTCTATCGACATGGCTGATGGCAAGGTGCGCTCGAACAAGATCGTACTTGGCAAATTGCCAGATTTCGAGCCGCGCGAAGTTGCGGATTCATGGGTCAATCTGAATGCCGTAACGGTTCTCACCGGAACGCACGCCGATGAAGATGAGCAGGGTCGGATTGTTTTGACTCTCGACAAACGCTTGCGCCCCCAGTTCGGCCTAGAGCTTTGGGTAACAGGCGCGCCCGTTGATGCATTTGGCAATGAACCAAGAACAATTGGCCCGGTTCTACTGGTTCCGCTTGAGCCGATTATCGAAGCGCTGGGGCATACGCTTGAGCGCGCAAATGGTTCTGTGATTGTCCGCAGGACGCAGGATCAGGCGACAATTGAGCTTGAGCTGGCGACAGGGCTTATTTCGGTAAATGGTACTGTGCGGGGCGTCACACCAGATATGGAGTTTGCCGAACCGGATACGCTGCTCCTCCCATTCTCAGCGGTTGAATCGCTAACCGGGACACATATCAAGCTCGCTCCAGGATCAAACCGCGTCGAGGTGCGTCTGGATGATCGTTTGTCCCCGACGGCGTCACCGGGCGTAGAAATCTCTGACGAGGTTCGCGATACCCCGTTTACACCGGAAGCTCTCAGCTTTGAGATCTCGGACCGGGGCCCTTTGCGGGCCGAGTTTTCAAGCCATTGGGGGGCTTATAACAGCCTCGCGCGGATTGAGAGCAATGGCGGTTTGTCGGACCTCTCGAGCAGTCAGCCGGCATGGGCATCGCTTGAGGTGCAATCATTAGAGGGCTGGAGTGCCTCGATCGGGGACTACAATTCGTCATATCGAGAGCTGTCCTCGGTTGGTCAGAGCCGTATCCGCGGCGCGGCATGGCGCAAACAGAAGCCAAGCGGCACGATCATCGCCATTGCAGCAGGTGTGCCCCTGTCAGGCGCAGCGATTGAAAGCGACAATGTCGCGGTGCCGGAATTTAGCGGATTTACCGCTGGCGGACGGCTGATCTCTGCCGATCAAAGCCAAGATATCGGTATTGCGGCAAGCCTCGAGGCTGATGGAGAGACGGGTGCGATTGTTGCCGGTGGGCAAAAGCGCTTTGAGTTTGCTGACGCCGAAACCGGTCTGCAATCGGCTTATGTCGCGGCAGATGTCGGTCTGTTTGGCGGCGAAGATAGCGGTGCTGACATTCGTGCGCGTGGATCCGCGAATTACGCACTGAGCGAGCAGGCCGGTGTATCGGTTGGCGCCTCTTATGATGGCGCGAAATTCCAGTCGGGGGCAGGGCGCAGCGCGTTTGCAGAGTTTGACCAGCGCGTGGGCGCGCGGGTCGCAGCATCGGGCGCAGCTTATTGGCGCAGTAAAAAACGCTGGGGCGCCTTGCAGCACGTTGGTACTGGGCTGCGGGCCTCATGGGACCGTCAGGACGGCGACGAAGTGGCAACCACATCGACGCTCTCAGCGTCGTTGAGCACACAAATCGGCGACACGGGCCCATCTGTATCAGCGATCGCATCCAGAACGGCGCAGAAACGTGGAGACATTGAATCCAATGCCTCACAAGTACGGGTAAGGGCTTTGCAGCGTTTCGATTGGGGATCAGCAACGGCCTCATATGCGCGCGGTGCAGCGGATGGCGAAGCTGCAGTTCAGCAAGCGATCTTGTCTCTCCAGGGTAAGCCCATTGGCAGAGCATTGCCGAAAAATGCCCGTATCGCTGTATCACCAACTGTAACTGTAAACTGGAATGGCGATGACACCGATATTCGCGCTGGTGCCAGCCTTACCGCTGATGCGGGTGAGACGTTTGGCAAAAAACTCAAAGTAAACGGGCGCTTAGCGGCGCTTTCAGCTTTTGATGAGGCCGCTGGCGGCGCGCGCTTCTTCGGCAACCTGCAGGCGCGTTATCGGATAACCCGTAACCTTGAGCTGACTGGTATCTATTCGGATGATTTTGAGGGTAATCGTGACCTGTCGGTCGCGCTACGCGGCGTCGTCACCTTTAATGAACCTCGTCGTCATCGTTTGCCGGACAGTGGCAAAGGGATCCTGACAGGCCGGGTCTTTGTCGACCGAAATCGGGATGGCGTAAGACAGGAAGATGAGCCGGGTGTCGGCGGCGTGCATGTTTCCATTCGTGGTACGCGGCTAGGGCTGCGCGCCAATCGCAACGGCATGTTTACGATCCAGAATGTGAAGCAGGGTCTATACTCTGTGGTCGTCAATCGGCGCAGTTTGCCGCTTGGATATATGGTTCCAGAAGATGCCGAACCGCGCGTAACGATTGGTGAAGGTCGTCGCACCGATGTAGATATTCCAATTGTTTTGTCGGGTCAGGTACGCGGCACCATTTTTGTTGATGACAATGCCAACGGTACCGTTGACCGGGGTGAACAAAGACTAGAGGGCCAATGGGTGCGCCTAACGCCGCTAGAGGGCGGTGAACCGATGTCGATTCAATCCGCGTCGTTTGGACAGTACGGCTTCGAGAATGTGAAACCGGGGCTTTATCGCCTGGAGGTCACGATCGCAGGTATTCCTGTCCGGCGCGAAGTGACCGTTGAAGATGCAGATCCATTCATCGTGCAACCCGTCGCGATTGCCCCAGATATCATGCATCAAAGCAGCGCCGTTGATATCTCGGTTGGTGTCATGGGAGAGCCCTAAAAAGCCCCGGACTGAAGTCCGGGGGTATAGTGATATCCAAAATTAAATCATGGAGCCCGCATCGAAAGGTGTGGGCTTCTTTTTTAGGTAATAGGTTTATTGCCTTATTCCTAATTGCAGACGTTAGAAACCGCATAGTCGGACGGATGACTGGAGTGGGCATGGACGCAGACTATGAGACGAACATCGAAATTAAAAAGCCGAAACCACGACCAACTAGAAATGTTTTCAGCTTAGACCGCGTTTATTTTGTAGGTATCTCGTATTTCGGCAATCCTTCAAGAGCAGTTTTAAGTGCATCTCCCCAACCTGATGAAATGGCATTGAAGGCTGGATCATCTTCATCAATGCGGAACATCGCACCTTCAATTAGGGTGTCGCTTTCATAGATATGCACATCAAGCGGCATTCCGACCGACATATTCGCCTTGAGTGTTGAGTCAAATGAAACGCAAAGCAGACGTAGCGCATCTTCTACCGCCATCTCAGGATCAAAGGCACGCACGATAATCGGTCGACCGTATTTCGTTTCTCCGGTCTGGAAGAATGGCGTTTCATCACTGGCCTCAACGAAATTTCCTTCGGGGTAGATCATGAAAAGCCGCGGCTTCATGCCTTTTATCTGACCTGCGAAAATGATGGTTGCTCCAAAGGAGGCCTCGGCGCTCTGGCCTTCATCAGCATGGACTGCTACAATCTCTTTGAGCGTCTCACCAATAAGCCGCGCGGCCTGAAACATAGTCGGCACGTGCATCAGGGTGGGATTGCGATCCTCCGGAGCAATGGAGCGTTCATCAATCAAACTCACCACAGCCTGTGTTGTGGCGAGGTTACCAGCCGTCATCAGCGTCATCACCCGGTCACCCGGCTCCGACCATGTGAACATTTTCCGGAACTTTGAGATGTTGTCGACGCCTGCATTTGTGCGGGTGTCAGACATCATGATCAGGTGGTTTTTCAGCTTCAAGGCGGCGCAATAGGTCACGCTTTGGTCTCCGCACTTCGGGACTTACGAGTTTATTGCTGAACCTGAAGCGATACAATCAAATTTTCCCGCTGAGCGCCCATAATAAATCCGGTTGTTGGCGCGCATCCCCTATAATCAAGACCTCGTGCGATATGGACATAGCGTTCATCTGGACTGATGGCGTTTGAGACATCAAACCCAACCCAGCTTAATCCATCGATATGCGCCTCAGCCCATGCGTGGCTGGCGTCCTGGTCGATGCGGTCATTCATCATTAGGTAGCCGCTGACATACCGCGCTGGATAGCCAAGGACACGGGCGGCGCTGAGGAAGATGTGGGTGTGATCCTGGCAGACACCGCTGGCCTGATCGAGCGCTTCTTCTGCTGTCGTGTGAGCGCCGGTTTCACCCGTCTCGTAGGGCACCCGCTCAAGGATGAGCCGGCTGAGCTTATGCAGGCGGGCAATATCATCATTATCCTGATCTGATGATGTCATCGCTGCGACAAGGGACTGAACATGCTCGCCGGGCGCGGTGAGCTTGGTTTGCCGTGTATAGAACCAGAGAGGCATGAGCAGGGCGTGCTGCCCGGCGACGCCGGTTGTGTCTTTGGTTTCAACCTCCCCGGTTACAGTGATCGAGACATTCTCAGCGCCGGGAAGAAATTCCACCAGGTCAACAAGATTTCCATGCTGATCGACAAAGCTTGTTTGCCGGGCAGCGCCCTCAAGGTCTACATTCCAGTCAAGGACCGACTGGCTGTCATTTGATTGAGGGCGAACCCGCAATTGTTGCAACGCATACGTTGCGGGAACATCGTAGTGATACTTGGTTGAGTGATTGATCGTGAGCCGCATATCAGACGTGAAACCTGTAATCTCTCTCTATCGCAGAAGAGAGCTTTGCATTTCTGTCAATGAAGTCTATCAAAAACTCATGCAGTCCTGAACCGATGATGAGATCGCTGGACGATGCGGTGATATGGGCATCATGCTCGGCTGCCAGATCATGAGCTGGCGTGCGCTCGCCATATTCACGTTCGAGATCGTAAAGGGTTCTGATGAGTTTATCATAACAATACGCGATTGACCGCGGCAGCCGCACATCATGGACCAGAAAGTCGACAATCGCTGCGGGGCTGATCTCCCCGCCATGCAGCCAGTGAAATGAGCTTTCCGCTGACGCCGACCGCAAGATCATTTCCCACTGGACTATATCGAGAGATGAGCCGACTGACGCGCTGGAGGGAAGCAGCACATAGTATTTCGTATCTAGAATTCGCGCTGTATTGTCCGCTCGCTCTATCATCAGACCAAGCCGCACAAAGCGATAAATATCATTTCTGAGCATCGTGCCGTTGATCGCGCCGCGAACAAGCGCAGTATGCTGGCGTATCTTGGTGAGTAGAGCCGGTAGATCGGTCTTGTGATCTCCGGCATCAAACGCATCGCGAAGCCAAAGCCATTTCTCGTTGATCGCCTCCCAGACATCCTTGGTCAGAGCGGTCCGCGTCATCCGTGCATTTTCGCGCGCAGACGCCATGGAGCAAGACAGGCTGCCCGGATTATCCCGGTCGGCAATCATGAACTCGACGACTTTATCGGTCTCAAAATCATCGTATTGCGCCAGATACCGGTCACGAGACCCAGCGGTGGTCAAAACCGAATCCCACTCGCTTTGTGCCGTTCGCGAACGGGTAAGCGACATACGAAACCCGGCATCGACGAGGCGGGCCGAATTCTCGATCCTCTCCAAATATCGCATCATCCAGAACAGACCAGAGGCGGTGCGTCCCAGCATCTTACTCATCGCTAAGCACCCACGTGTCTTTAGTCCCACCGCCTTGACTAGAATTCACGACCAATGAGCCTTTCTTCATAGCAACACGCGTCAAGCCGCCCGGCACCACCTCGATCGATTTGGGGGACACCAGAACGAAAGGCCTCAGATCAACATGCCGGGGCGCAAGGCCAGCCTTTGTCAGGATCGGCACAGTCGACAAGGCAAGAGTTGGTTGAGCGATATAATTACTTGGCCGCGCCTTAAGCTTATCCCGAAAAGCCGCGATTTCTTTCTTGCTCGCCGCTGGGCCAACCAACATGCCATAGCCACCTGAGCCATGGACCTCTTTCACCACCAACTCAGCCAGATTTTCCAGCACATAAGCAAGCGAGTCTGGGTCGGAGCAACGCCAGGTTTCAACATTTTTCAGTTTCGGTTTCTGGCCAGTATAGAATTCGATGATGTCCGGCATGTAGGAGTAGAGCGCCTTGTCATCACATATGCCTGTGCCCGGTGCGTTGGTAATAGTTATGCCGCCAGCGCGGTAAATATCAAAAATCCCGGGTACACCCAGCATAGATTCCGGATTGAAATTTAGCGGGTCGAGATACTCATCATCGACCCTGCGATAGAGAACATCAATCGGCTCATAGCCGCAGGTGGTCCGCATGTTGATCCGCCCATTCACGACCCGAAGGTCACGCCCCTCAACCAACTCGACCCCCATCTGATCTGCGAGAAAGGCATGCTCATAATAAGCAGAATTGTGAATACCCGGCGTAAGCACAGCGATCGTAGGTCTGCCTTCACAGGCAGGCGGGGCTGATCTCGCGAGAGTCTGCCTGAGCAGTTTTGGATAATCACTGACAGATTCAACTCCGACCCGCGAAAAAAGCTCGGGAAACATCTTGAGCATCGTTTCACGATTTTCCAACATGTAAGAGACGCCAGACGGCGTTCTCGCATTGTCTTCCAGAACGAGAAACTCATCCGGCCCGGTTCTGACAAGGTCAGTCCCGACAATATGCGTGTAAATATTCCCAGGCGGATTGACGCCAACCATTTGAGGCAGAAACGCTTCATTATCCGTGATGAGGTGCGCCGGGATACGGCGAGCACGCAAGATTTCCTGGCGGTGGTAAATGTCGTGGAGAAAGGCGTTCAGGGCCTTCACGCGCTGCTCAATGCCAGCCTTCAGTGTGCTCCATTCTCTGGCGCTGATAATTCTGGGCAACAGATCGAACGGAATCAGGCGTTCATCGGCCTCGGCCTCACCATACACGTTGAACGTGATGCCAGTTCGGCGAAAGAAGTCTTCCGCGTCTTTCGACTTTTGCTTTAGGCGCGCTGGGTCGATCGCGGCGAACAGTTCAGCATAGTCTTGATAGGGCGCTCTCGTTTTACCATCAAATCCCAACATTTCGTCGAAATATTTTGTTTTTTCAACCATAGTAGATGAACGCACATAGAACTTACGATATCAAGGTACCGAGAGATTTCCAGGTCATTTAATCAGCTAACGCTCAATCTCGCGGCAGCGTGCTGGGCAACTGACAATGCGCTGAACACAGTGCGACATATAATGAGGAAATGTTACCTTTTCCGGCTAATTAGAAATACTGGAGCCGGATGCCAAATCGTTTAGGCATCTCACGACTAATCGATCTTTTTATGTCTGCCTAAAGTTATAAAAACCGACGTTCATCAAGAGTGTTTCGACTGGCAACAATGGGTAAGTATTTGCACGTAGAGCCCATTCTTCTAATGTCTGCTCTTGATGCTGTGGACGGCGTGCCCCACCCAGCTCTGTTGAGCTGGTAATGTGAAGGTATCCACACCGCCAACATTGGGAGCACGCCTATGGATAAGAGTATCACAGTTATTGGCTTAGATTTAGCCAAGTCAGTTTTTCAGGTTCACGGGATTAACGCTGAAGGCGAGGTTGTCGTCCGTCGCAAACTCAGCCGGTCGCGAGTCCTTGCCTATTTCAATCAATTGGAGCCATGCCTGGTCGGCATGGAGGCCTGCGCAACGGCGCACTATTGGGGCCGCGAGCTGAGCGCACTTGGGCATGAGGTGAAGCTGATGGCGCCCCAGTTCGTGAAGCCGTATCTCAAGAGCCAGAAGAACGACATGCGCGATGCCGAAGCGATTTGCGAAGCTGTCACCCGGCCAACGATGCGGTTCGTGCCGATCAAAACACCGGATCAACAGGCGCTTCTTGCTCTGCATGGCGTGCGTGATCACTGGGTGCGTTTATCGACCCGGCTGATCAACACATTACGGGGCTACTTGGCTGAGTTCGGTATCGTCGCTTCCAGGGGGCGGATGGGCGTTGAAGCCATCCTCGAAGTCCTGGCTGATGATGAAGATGATCGCATCCCCGATCTGGCGCGGGAGTGTCTGATGCCACTCGCCAGCGAACTCCGACATGTGAAGCGGCAAATCCTGGAAACGGATCGCAAGATCCTCAAAGCCCACAGAGCCAACTCCATCTGCCAGCGGCTGGAAACGATACCAGGTGTCGGACCGGTCATCGCGACACGGGTGGTTGCCGAAGTTCCCGATCCGGGGATCTTCAAGTCTGGCCGTGCTTTCTCCGCCTGGGTTGGACTCGTGCCCAAACAGCATTCCAGCGGCGGCAGAGAGCGGCTCGGGCGGATCACCAAGAAGGGCAACCCGGAACTCAGGCGCTTACTGGTTGCTGGGGCGATGTCGATGATCATCCGAGCGAAACAACTCGGCTTCACTAAGCATCCGTGGCTCAGCCGTTTGCTAGAGCGCAAACCAATGATGGTGGTTGCGATCGCCATGGCCAACAAGATCGGCCGAATGATCTGGGCCCTGATGGTCAAAGGAGAAAAGTTCAATCCGGCAAAACTGATGCCGGCATAAAGTCACCGCGCTGATCAGGCGCAAACGAAATTGGTGAGAGCATAAGGAGGTCATGCAGAACCGGAGTTTCTGACAAGTGAGGACAATCCACTCGCGAGCCAGCACCTTAGAGTGCGTGCTTCTGTAAGGAACCTCATCTTGCGGAACGCATGATGGCCAGCGGCGTCTGAATGCCGCCTCGATAGGCCGAACAGATGCCCGCTAACGGCCAACCTGCAAATGACCAACTAAAAACTCTTGCCAAGGGGTCGCCGTCCACAGATGCTCGCTAAGCAGCAGCCAACATTCGAATTAGTCTTGAGTT
>CAYGPE010000043.1:0-22520 GCA_964351695.1 uncultured Hyphomonas sp.
CCAAATAGACTCAAGCATCCGAGGTTTTTACACGGGCTGGACCCAAAGCAGACATTGGCGCGGCGATTGAACCTATCCCAGCTTGACCAGCATCTTGCCTTTATTGCGGCCGGTGAAGAGGCCCATGAAAGCGGCAGGAGCATTGTCGATGCCTTCCATGACGGTTTCTTCGAACTTCATCTGACCGCCGCCAATCCATGTCGCCATATCGCGCATGAAGTCGGCTTGCATGTCGGCATGAGTTGAAACAATGAACCCGCGGATTTGAATCTGTTTGCCGACAATTTGCATCATATTATAGGGGCCGGGTGTTGGCTCTGTATCATTATAAGCGCTGATCGCGCCGCATAGGGCGAAGCGGGCGAACGGTTTGGCGCACTCGATGGCCGCTTGTAGGTGGTCGCCGCCGACATTGTCGAAATAGACATCGATGCCTTTAGGTGCAGCAGCGCGCAGAGCAGAGACCAAGCCTTCATAGCCGCCCGCCGCGCGGTAATCGAGGCATTCATCGGCGCCCAACTCTTTCACGAGGGCGCACTTCTCTGCGCCGCCCGCCGAACCGATAACGGTGCAGCCTTTGATCTTCGCAATCTGCACGACGGCAGAGCCAACCGCGCCCGCCGCGCCAGACACAAAGACCGTGTCGCCTTCTTTAAGTTCAGCCACGCGCAGGATACCGGCATAGGCGGTAAGGCCCGGCATGCCAGCTATTCCCAGAAACGCACTATGGGGCAGGCCTGTATTGCCCGGTAGTTTCTGGGCCATGACGGCTTCGGGCGCGGCCGTCCACGCCTCGCGCCAACCATTCATCGACAGGACCAGATCGCCCTCGGCAAAATCCGGATGGGCAGAAGCGGTCACGGTGCCGACCGCGCCGCCTTGCATGGCCTTACCGATTTCGAATGGCGGGATATAGCTTTCGCGGTCCATCATCCGCCCGCGCATGTAGGGATCGACCGACATCCATGCATTGCGTACCTGAATTTGGCCCTCTGCCGGGGCCGGAGCTTCCTTGGTCTGAAGCTCGAAATCAGCAGCGACGGGCTCGCCGATCGGGCGTTTGGCGAGGGCCCATTGGCGTGAAGAGATCGTGGTCATGGTCTTGTCCTGTTTTGTCTTGCACGTAATTTGGCGGGTGACGCCTGACTTGGGAAGGGGTGACGCGGCGGCGGCGGTAAGAAACCGTAATGCGTTTTGATGGCGCTACGGTAAGCTGGTGCTTGTCGGCGCGATAGGCGCGCGCGTATGAAGCGCCAAACGCGTGGAGTATCTCATGATAGTATTGAAGGTCGGTCTTGTCGGGGCAGGGGTCTTTGGCGGCTATCATGCTGGCAAGATTGCAGGCTCTGCAAAGACGGAATTTACCGGCGTGTTTGATCCGGATGCCGCGCGCTGCGATGCGCTGGCGGGCAAGTTTGAGGTCAAGGCCTTTGCGACGCAGGATGAGCTGTTTACGGCGAGTGATGCTGTTCTGGTAGCGTGCCCGGCGACCTATCACGAGGCGGTGGTTCGCGCGGCGCTGGAGGCAGGTAAGCATGTCATGGTCGAGAAGCCGCTGGCGCTGACCGGGCATGCGGCTGACAAGCTCGCAGTGCTGGCCGATGCAAAGGGGCTGGTGCTTCAGGTTGGGCATCAGGAGCGGTTCGTGCTGCAGGCGATGGGGCTGTTTGATATTCCCGAAGCGCCCACGCAGATTGAGGCGTTTCGGATGGGACCTCCGGCGCCGGATGGCAGGGCGGGAGACGTGTCGGTGATCTGGGACTTGATGATCCATGATCTCGACATGGTTTCCAAGCTGATGGGCGCAGCGAACAATCACATGGCGCAGGTCGAAGCGACAGGCCGCAGTGCACATACCAAACATATAGATGAGGCGACTGCGAAGATTGCGTATCCTTGCGGCCGCGCCGAGGTCACAGCCAGTCGCTGCGCTGAAACGCGCGATCGCCGTATGGTTCTTCACTATTCAACGGGTTTGATCGCGATCAACTTTTTGACTCGCGAGGTTGAGAACACGACAGCGTTTGACGTGCGGGCCGACGTTTCCGAGCTGCTGCCAGACCCACTCGGCGCGGCTGATGATGCGTTTTTCGAGGCCTGCCTTGGCCTGCGCGACTGTGCCATCCCCGGTAGAGAGGCGGCGTTTGCCGTGCATCTCGCTGAACAAACTGAACTTTCTGCCCTACATACGATTGGAGCCTAAGCCATGGCCTACACCGATATTGATACCAGCGTTCTGATCGATCTGCCTAGTGATGCAAAGATTCAGCTCTTTGATCTGACGACACAGCAGGCGTCTATCCGTCCGGCTTTGGAGCAGATGTGGATCACGATCCTGGACCATGGGCGCTATATTGGCGGACCGGAAGTTGATGAATGCGAGCAGGCGCTGGCCGACTTTACTGGCGCGGCCGATGTCGTCGCCGTTGGCTCGGGAACGCAGGCCCTTGTGATGCCGCTGCTGGCCATGGGGATTGGCGAAGGCGACGCGGTATTCATTCCGGGCTTTACATATAACGCCACAGCGAATGCCGTATTGCTTGCGGGCGGTTTCCCGGTGATCGTGGATATCGACCCGAACACATTCAACATGTGTCCGGCTGATCTTGCTAAAAAGATTGATGCGGTCAAAGCGGCAGGTGAATTGACCCCGCGCTGTGTCATCCCGGTCGACCTGTACGGCTTGCCCGCTGATTATCAAGCCATTCAAGCCGTCGCTGATGCGCATGGACTGCGTGTAATGGCCGACGGGGCGCAGGCCTTTGGCGGCAAGGACCAAGGCGTCTATGTTGGCAATATCGCGGAGATCACCGCGACAAGTTTCTACCCGACCAAGACCTTGGGCGGGTATGGTGATGGCGGCGCCATCCTGGTTAAAGACAAGGATTTTGCTGACCGATTGCGGTCGATCCGGTGGCACGGCACAGGTGATAATCGCAAGGAATCGATCCGGGTTGGGATCAATGGTCGTTGCGACTCCATCCAGTGCGCCGTGGTCGCCGAGAAACTCAAAATGTTTGAGGGCGAACGGGCAAAGCGGATTGCGGCGGCAGCGATTTATAATGAGCGTCTGGAAGGCAAGGTCGCGCGCCAAACCGCCCTTGATGGGCAAGAGAATGGTTACGGGCTTTATACAGTGCGCGTGCCTAACCGGGACGCCGTGCGGGCGGCACTTGGCGAGGCGGGAATTCCATCAGGTATCTATTATGATATGGCGATCCACCAGATGCCTGCCTTTGCGCATTGCGCTGTCGCTGGCAGCTTGCCGCATTGCGAGCAAGCGGCGCTGGAAAGCCTGAGCCTGCCTATGCATCCCTATCTTGCTGAGTGGCAGGTGCATAAGGTTTGCGACGTGCTGCTTGGCGCGGTGGGTTAGGCCTCGTCGGCAGAGGCCGGCTTGAACACGATCCATTTATTGAGCGCGAAGAAGCTCACGGTATAGGCGCCCATCGCGAAGATCTGCGCGATCTCGGGCCGGGCGAGATTGGTTTTATCGAAGCCTAACAGGACGAGTTGGTTTATCCCCATCGAGATGCCAAAGCAGATCATGAACTGGATGAATTTTGCCGCCTGAAAGTCGCTGCGAAAGACGAAACGTGACGTCAGGAAAAATGAGACGACCACGGCGATGACATAAGCGAGCAGGCTCGAGACATATTCATTCAGGCCGAGCACCCATAGCGCGCCGAGAAACAGCGCGTATCCAAAGCCGGTGTTGAACAGGCCCACCAGCAGGAAGCGAAATAGCTCGCCTTTTGTGTCGCTTGCCATGTCTAGATCCGTGTGAATTGTTCGATGATATAACGCGGCGGTTTGCGGATATCTTTGAGAATGAGCAGGTTCATCTTCAGGATGATATAAAGCAGGCATGAGAACAGCATGAAGCCGATCGAGATTATCAGGACCAGGAAGGTCCAGCCTGGCACAATCGTATCAACCTGACCGAGGATATTGCGGCCGAATAGCCGCACCAGCACAGCGTCAATGCTGGTCAGCATGAATATGGCAAAGAAACAGATGATGACGAATTGCGCGAGGCCGCTGAGAAAGCGCGCTGATTGTGCCAGCGTGTTCCAGGCCTGACCGGCCGCTTCAGCGAAAGTCCGCCGCGCATCGACATGGGGCAGGGATACGTCAAGGCGGGCGGTTTCAAAACCGAGCGAGCTTATCGCGTCATTTAGAAAGACGTTGAGTGTTTGGTCGCGTACGACCCAGTTCAGGGCACGCCGCGAGAGCATGAATTCCTGACGGTCGAGCGGATGCATGTGCTTTTCGCCGCTGAGTTTCAGCGCTGCAAAGAAGATACGGCGACGGATCGACAGGCCTGACCGCAAGGATTTGGTATCCCGCAGGGTGACAAGATCAGCCCCTTCGAGCGCGCGCTTCAGCATCTTCTCCATTGTGTCGACATGCTCTGCGAGCTCAAGGTCAAAACACACTGTGAAGTCGCCATTCGCCTGTTCCAGCCCAGCGAAAACGGCGTTGTCCCAGCTGACTTGGCGCGCCAGTTTCAGGATATAGCAATTTCGCCGAATGCTCTCGGGAAGCTCAATCTCGGCCAGATCAATGTCCGCACCATTTTTCACGAGGATGACTTCGTAATCAGCTAGTTTGCCGGCAAGCTGATCGGTGAATTTTTGCAAGAATGCCGAGATGTTTTCGCGCGTATGGCGCGGGCTGACCTCGACGACAACGCTGAGAAAGGAATCAATCATTGAGCGCAAACCCCTCGACTTCATAGATGGAATTTATCTTACCGGAAAACACGCAGCCGAAGAATGGCGTTTTGGAATAGGTCCGAATATCGGTTGGACGACCATCGTCGCGCATCGAACTGAGCAGTTTGGTTTTCACGGTCATCAGCTCGCCATGGCGATACAGGTTCACATCCTTGGCGAGATAGGTTTGTAGTTGTTTCAACATTTTCATTGCGTTCGATGGCGGTTTGAAACGGCAGGCGGTGCAGTTGCGTACCGATTGCGGCGTACAGTCGCCGCGCTTGGTTTGGCACTCGAAGCGCGGATCCAGCTCAGCGCTGAACGAGGTATGGGTGTAGCGCACTGACGAAAGGGAAAGCAGTCCGGAGCGACCATAAGGCATGATCGAGACGAAGGGGCCGTCCATGATTGTGAGGCCGATATTTGACAGGACGTCACTGTGCAAAAGCACCATCTCAGCAAGTTCGTGTGTGACGGGAATTTCGTCAAAGTCGAACATGCGGTTGACTGTATTGAGATTGGCATAGGTGGCGTTGATTACGTTCGGGGTCGCAACCGAACGGGTCTCTTCGCCATAGGCATCTTCGAGTTCCAAGTGCCAGTTGCCACCCTCAATTTCGGCGCTGCGTGGACGCCAGCCGAACTGGGTTTCGATACCAAGTTTCTCGACTTCCGACAGGTAGGCCTGCCGGATCAACAGGGAGTCGAATGAAAATTCCTCAGTCACGTAGAGCGCTTCAAACCATTCATGATTGAACAGGTCTGGGCGGTAGGTCGGTGTATAGGGAATGTCGATCTTGTTGCAGAAACGCTCAAATTGCGCCGCATTGGTCAGTGAGTTTCGGCGCTCAATTGCATAGAATTTATCAAACGTGTCATTTATCGCGTAAGCATGGTCTTTCAGGAAACGGTTACGGTTTTCGTTCGCCATGCGCGCGGTCTTTATGCTGCGCGGATAGTGATAACCGGTATGGACGCGGGCCTGATTGACGCTGCTGGCTTTGTTCCAGGGCAATTGTTCGCGGTCGAGCAGAAGCACGCGCATACCCTTGGCGCCAAAGTGCAGAGCGGCATATGTGCCGAAAAACCCAGCGCCAATTATCACCAGATCGTAGGATTCGCGGGCGGTCATGCCTGCGCCTCCGTGGCTTTCAGGCTCTCGAGACTGGCGGCGAGATCTTTAAGGCTATTGGGGGCGAAGGCGACACCGAACAGGGTTGGACTTGCGGCCTTTATGGCTGCGCCCAGATGTGCGGTATCGAGTGGACCTTTGGCGTCAAGCAGGATCCGCACCTTTGGAAAGTGTTTGCGGTATCGCGCGATCTCGCTAGCGCTATCGGCGCCGAGTTGGATGTGGACAAGCCAGTCGTCTTCACTGCCTTGGGTTTGCTTGGCGTGCGCGGAAGGGGCGGCGATATTTGCAAGGCCAATGCGTAGCCCCGTTTTGTGCAGGTCACTAAGCGAGCGCCATGTCGTGCGGATCGCGGCGGCGCTTTCGCGTGGGTCAGCGGCTATTGTAATGCCCCATAGCGCATCGAACAGGCGTCCACGGACAAGCTCGGTCGCGGTCAGGACGGCGGCGCCAGAGACATTAACAGCCGGGGCTTTCGTATTGTCCAGATAACCGATCTGGCAAATCACGTGCGGCGCATCGGCCGGGTTCGCTTGAAGCCAATCCTTGAGATAATCGTTGGCGCGGCCAAAGCGAGACGCCTGTGTCTGGAGGGGATAGTGGCTGGCCGTGCTGATGAAGGTACCGCCAGCATCACGAAAGGCGTCCAGAATCGCAATGGATTGCTGGCGATCTAGCGCAGCGCCCCAATTCGCGGTGGACAGTACGGGTTGCATTACTTGACCGTTTTCAGGTTTCGTCTGAGCTCGCCCATGGCTTTAATATACTCGATGGCGAGCGGGCCGATCTTAGCCTTGGTATTAGGGTCATCGGTCCATGTGATTGGTAATTCCTTGAGGCGGAGGCCCGTACGCTCAGCGCAGGCGAGCAGCTCGGTTGAGAAGAACCACCCGTCGCTTTGCATGCCAAGGTCGCGCAATGGGCCATAATGCTTGCGTTGCAGGAATTTGAAACCGCACATGCCGTCGGAGAATTTGACGCCGACATAGGTCTTCAGCAGGAAGTTGAAGACCCGGCTGACAAAGGCGCGCTTCGGTGTGCGGCCGATGACTTTGGAGCCTTTGAGCAAGCGGCTTCCGACGACGACATCTGCCTTATCTTCTGCCAATGGGACCAAGGCTTCTTCGAGGTGTTTCAAATCGGTCGCCAGATCGAGATCCATATAGCCGATAATATCTGCCTCGCTCTGGCCCCAGCTGGCCGCGAGTGCGAGGCCGACGCCGCGCTTGCCAACATGTAGATACGTGACGCGGGGGAGTTCTTCAGCGAGCGCGCGCCCGATCTCTTCGGTGCGGTCAGTTGAGCCATTATCGCCAATGATGATGCGGGTTTCGAACCGGTCATCAAGATTGGCCTTCAGAAAAGCGTCGGCCTTGCGAACCTGTGCGTCGAGCGTCGGCTCTTCATTCAGTACAGGAATGGTGATGTCTACCGTTACCATGATCGGCTGCGTCCCCTAGATTATGACGTGTTACTGTCTGGCCCGAACCTAGCCAGCTTCGCCGCGTTACGTGCAACAAACCTGCCAAAAATTCATACCGATCAAGAATAATCGAATTTACCAAGCCCCGGATGCACATTCTATGCCCCGTAATTGTTCGGCTACGCCGTAAAAGCAAGCAAATACGATTTCACGAGCATGTTATTCTCTCCATTGGTGAGTAATGTTGACCTGCGACCTGCATGCAAATAGGCATGGGCTATGGGAAACTGACATAAAAAATACGTTGGGGACGGCGACGGACATGGCGGATAATATTATCCAGCAAGCATCAAAGATGCTGGAGTCAGTGATTGATGACAGGCGCGCTGACGGCGCGGCTGCACTTCTAACGCGCAAACAATTTCTGTGGGGCGCAGGGGTGATTGTCGTGCTCGCCGCGATACTGCGTTTCTGGAATCTGGATGGTGCACCAATCGATATGGATGAAGGCGCGACACGGGCCTTTGCGCAGCTGCCTCTGGGCATGATCCTCTTTGACAATATCGATGTCCACCCGCCGCTAACCTATGCCATTCAGCACGTGTGGCAGAGTGTCTTTCCCGACCCGTCGGTGATGCGTGTGCCTGCTGCTGTGTTTGGTATCCTGTCGGTGGGTTTGACCTTGCTGGTCGTGAAGACCCACGCATCCGCCCGCGCGGCCTTGATCAGCGCGGGATTGCTGGCGGTTGCAACAGCGCATGTCTATTACAGTCAGGATGCGCGCCAGTATCCTATTTTGATGAGCGCGCTGATGCTAGCCATGTATGGGGCGCTGGATATTTCTGGTTCGAAATGGCGGATCGCGGCTTATGTCATTGGCGGTGTCGCGGCGATTTATACGCATGCGATTGGCCTTATTGCGATGGGCCTGATTGGCTTTTCAAGCCTGGCTGGCGGCTATCTCACCGAAAAGAATAAAGTCTTTAAACCGTGGCTGATTGCCAACCTGATTATCCTGCCTCTGGTGCTGCCTTGGCTGATCAGCGCTGTCTCTGCAGCGGCGAGTTTTAAGGGACTTGGTGACACGACGCCGATTATCGAAATCCAATGGTTTCATCGCAATGCTATAGGCTTTGCCGGATTGGGCGGCATCAGCATAATTTTTGAGGCCGCGCTGGTGCTGCTGTCTTTCTTTGGCGGCGTCATGGCCTTTTACGACAAGAAGTATCAGCTTTCGTTCACCATCTTATCCTTGTGTTTTGTCTACCCGGTTCTACTCGCGATCCTACACTTGCAAAGCCCGATCTTAGCGACGCGTGTACTGTTACCTTCGCTTTTGGGTACAGTGATCGGGATTGGGTATTTGTGCGCTAATCTGCGTTTCAACTGGCAGGTCGGGATAGCAGGCGCTGTCTTCGCGCTGTCGGCAGCGTCGACCTTTAATGAACTCGGTCATCGCATCAAGTCAGAGCAAAACAGGCAAGCGCTGGAATTTGTGAACGCCGAGGCGGCCGCAAATGTGCCAGTCATCACATGTAATATCTGGACAATGGCGTCTGTGTGGGAAACCCAGCCTGGCGTGAACCTCTATAATCTCGCTTTCGATGATATTCCCAGCTCGCCAGATAAGCCGTTGGTCCATTATCGCAGCCCGGACTATTGGAAAACGCTTGAGCTTGGAGCGCTTGGGCAGCAGCGTATGACGCCAGAAGATAAGCGCGATTTCCTCGGCCCGGAATGGATGGTCATGGGGGGAACACTAGAGCTGCTGGCAGGCGAAAACGAGGTGGCTGTGCTGCGGTCATTCTGTCAGCAACACCATATCGATGCGATCGAAACCGCGCTGGCTGAGTCTGGATTCGCGCTGCACACCGAAGCTGACTATCGTCAAGAAGCCGAAGGTACCCTGATTTTTCATCCGCCCAATACGGTTGTGCGGATTTATAGAAAACAATCCTGAACTCCGTTTAGAGGTGTCTTAGCATGACCGAACAGACCGCTATCCCGCTCGCCGACTTGCGGGCACAATACAGCCAGATTGAAGGCGAGATACGTGCTGCCTTTGATGAGGTCTTCACCAATTTCGCCTTCCTGAACGGGCCGAATGTTACACGTTTTGAGACCATGTATGGCGAAATGCATGGCCTGAGCGGGCGGCATGCTGTCGGGGTGTCGAATGGGACGTCGGCGCTGACGGCGACCCTGCTGGCTTTTGACCTGGAGCCGGGCTGTGAAGTCATTCTGCCAGCCCACACATTTTTTGCGACGGCAGAGTCAGTTCTATTGGCGGGCTACAAACCGGTGTTTGCTGATATCAATCCGGGGGACTACACGCTGGACCCTGCCAAGGTTGAAGAGTTGATCACACCGCAAACAGGGGCCATCGCGCCTGTACATATATATGGCAACATGGCCGATATGGACGCGTTGACGGCGCTTTCCGAAAAGCATGGCCTGAAACTTTTAGAAGACGCCGCGCAGGCACAGCTCGCAACATGGGACGGCAAACTGGCGGGCACATGGGGTGATGCCGGAACCTATAGTTTCTATCCGAGCAAGAACCTTGGTGCTTATGGTGATGCTGGCCTCATCCTGACCAAGCATGGTGATCTCGCCGACCATATTCGCATGTATATCAATCATGGCTGCGAGACACGCTATCAGCATGAAATCGCCGGTGACAATTTGCGGATTGATTCCCTTCAGGCGGCGTTTCTGGAAGTGAAGCTACGATATTTGCAAGCGTGGACAGATCAGCGCCGCGTCAATGGTGAGCGTTATGATGCGATCTTGAAGCCAGCAGGCTTTAAAGTGATAGAACTGCCTGAAAAGTCAGGTTCGGCGCGGCATTTGTACATTGCAGAAGTAAGCAATCGTGATGAGGTGATGGCGCATCTGACCGCCAACGGTATTGCCAATTACATTCACTATCCTGTGCCGCTGCACCTGCAACCAGCGCTAAAAGATGTTGAAACGCGCGAAGGCGATCTCAGTGTGACGGAGCGGATCACCAAGCGGATTGTGACGCTGCCCATGTATCCAGAGCTTACCGAAGCACAGATTGAACGCGTGACACGCACATTCCTTGAGGTTGCGAAACCTTAATCTGCCCTGCGCGTGCGTTCACGCGGCATAAACCAAAGCCGCTTTAATCTTCAAGAATTGATCGGGCCTGCCTTGGGTTCGACTTATTTTTGAGAGATGTGCGAACGCGATGAGCGTTGTCTTGGCCCTTGCATTCCCACTTGCTACCGGCGCTGGTCCGATGGATGCTGCGCTGCGTGCTACAGAAGCGCCAGAGACATTACGAGCGGCATTTACTGTTGAGATGACGAGCGGCAACGCGAGCCGTGAATTACGGTTTGATCCTCGCCTACCGGCTGGCGAGCGCTGGCTGTTAGTATCGGCAGATGGTGAGGATAGTTCGCTGGATGAGGCGGCTGCGGCATGGGGCGCTGAGGCGGCGCCAGATGGACGGCTATTCCCAGATGATTTACGCGCCAGTCTTGGCCAGATAGTTGATGTTGATGACCTCGGCGGGAGCTGGCGACTAAAGTTCGAACATGCCCCGTCTGCCAATGATAATGCGCTGGATGTCTGGGCTGGACAGCAATTGCAGGCGATCGCCTGGCTCGAGCCTTTGCGCGGGCGGTTCCTGCGGATTGACTATACGCTGCCGCGCGCTGTGCGTGGCCCCAAAGGCGGACGGCTGACAAAGTTTACCCAGTCTTATCTGCTCGAAACCGAGCCGGAATGGGGGCTGTCTTATATCTCACAATTCAAGTTGGAGTTTGAGGCCAAAGCACCGTTCCGCAAAATCCGGCAGAGCTATACGGCCGTCATCAGCGAGGCGACATTCTTCTTCGCCAGCGGGCAAGCCGAGGCGCAATTTGTTGAGACGCGCGCGGCCTCTTCGGCACAGCTTGCGGTGCGTTAGCCCCTGACATTTGAGCCGTGTGCTCTTAAGTTCACCGCCATGACGATTCACATGGTGAAATTATGCGTGGGCGCAGATGATATTGGCGACCTTGTCGATTGGCAAAAACGCCTGATGCGCGACCATGACGCGCCATTCCACCAGACCCGGATGATGCCGAAGCGGGCTTCAGAGCTAACTGACGGTGGCTCGATCTACTGGGTTATTCGCGGCGTTATTCAGATGCGCCAGCCTATCGTTGCCGTAAATCAAATAACTGATCGGGGTGGGCGCAAGGCCTGTGAGTTGATATTTGACCCAGAGCTGGTGCGTGTCGAGCCGACACCCAAGCGCGCGTTTCAGGGGTGGCGCTATTTGCAGCCAGGTGATGCGCCTGCGGACCTGCGCGGGCAGGCTGTGGATGCGCCGCCTGAACTGATGGCCGGATTGAAGAACGCTTTGGTCTGGTAGTTACTGCAGCGCGTTTTGAGCCATTTCGCTGCTGGCCGGGCAGGTATGCACTTGCGCTGAGCGGGGTAGAGCCGGAGCTTTGGTGCGGTGCGAGCTGGCAATCGCAATGACTTCGGCGTCAGAGAACATTGTCGCAAGGCGCGCCAAGGCTGCGCGTGTGCTTGGGGTGTCAGGCGTTGTGTCCAGAGCGGCGAGTTGCAGTTCGCCCTCTTCGGCCATACCGCGGAAAATGCAGCCAAGATCACGGGCACCCTTAGATGTGTCGATCCATTTTCCAAGTTTACGCGCGGTCGAGGCGAAGCGCTGGACCTTGATCAAATAGTCGAGCTTGAGGTCTGGCCGATCGCCAATGTCGATCACAGTTAGCATCACCGTGGTTTCAGCGTGCAGGTCAGATGCCTCGCTGCCCCATTCGGTCGCTAATTCAGGCGAGGCATGCGCCAGCAACGGAATTGCTAGTACTGCACAAGCACAGATAAGTCGTTTCATGATGATACGCCTCTACTCATTCACGGAGGAATGAGCAAAAGGCGTACCACAGGAGATTAATTACATATTTATCAGAAGCTTAGGCGTAATCCGACACGGATATTCTGCCCCGGTGCTGGAGCAACGTCCTTAAGAACAGACGTGGCGTAGCGCACCTCTTCGTCGGTGACATTGCGGGCTTCGATGAAGAGTTCAGTGCCGTCACTTCCGACACCAAAGTCAGATAAATCAACTTCGGCGCGTAGGTCCAAGGTGTTATAGCCGTCCGTCGGAAGTTGCCCGGCACCTGGATCATCCTGATCAGCCGCAACAGTTAAGGCGGCGCCCAGTTCCCACGCGCCCCATTCGGCGCTGACATTTGTGTTGAAAGTAACCGGAGGTATGAAGGGCACGTTCCCGCCATCGTCAAGCTCTGCGTCGACGAAGTCCACGCTGGCACCGAATGTCCATTCTGCGCCAAGTGGGCCGTCTTCGAGCGTATAGTCGGCATATATCTCACCGCCTTTGAAGCTCGCATCGTCCTGCGTGAACAGGAAGACGGGCAGTTCATCTTCTTCGTCAACAAGCACGCCATCGATCAAGACTTGGCCGGGCGCGAGGAAAATGAAATCACTAAATTCAGTGATGAACAGATTGATCCCAAATCCGCCATTCTCGCCGCGCCAGCGCGCTGTTCCTTCCAAATTAAAGCCGCCTTCCTTCCCGAATGTTGGATCGCCAACTTCAAATTGCTCTGTGGCAAGGTGCGGGCCGAAAGCAAAGAGTTCGCTCTCATTTGGAGCACGCTCTGTGTAAGAGACTTGGCCCCCCAAGAATATCCCGCCATCAAAGTGTTGATGAAGCCCGATTGAGCCACTGAAGAGATCAAAGTCGGCTGATCCAAAATTGACATTATCAAGCTCGACTGACTCGATCCGTAGTCCGCCTTCTATGCCAGCACCGCTATCGGAATCGTGCGTTTCATAGACGAACAAGCCAAAGCTTTGCGTATCTGTTGGTGAAATAAAGGCTTCTTCGCCAAACGCGTTCAGCTCTTTTTCGAGATATTGCAGCCCGAAAGCCCCCTCGAGTTCGCCAATTACATGGTCGAATTCCAGACGCGCTTCAACGCCATCGGATTCGTATACCGTCCCGGCTTCACCGGGGGCTTCGAACTCTGTGTGTTCATAATCGACGATCGCAATGGAGCCGGTCACGTCTGTGAGGAAACCATTATTGATCGAAACGCCGCCGCGTAGGTCAATGCGGGTTTGCTCTAGGTCGATGAAAGGGTTTTCTTCTTCCTCTTCGCCTTCAGCTTCTTCACCTTCCTCTTCACCATGCTCGTGCTCACCATGGCCGGGAAGGCCGTATTCGGAGGTTTGCTGACGCACGGCGACGCCCAGAAAGGCATTGTCACCAATCCAGCTTAGGCCAGCTGCAAGCGTTTGTGTTTCCGCGAAAGAGTTCTCAAGCGTACCGCGTGTTTCTTCTTCCTCAGAATGCTCTTCGCCTTCTTCTTCCTCTTCTTCGGCTTCCTCAAGCGCCCGGAACAGGGTAGATTCTGCGAACTCCGGAATATCGAAATTGTCAAAGTCGCGCATAGAGCCCGACAGTGTGAAGACGAATTGTCCGGCCGTGAACTGTCCGCGCCCGGCCAGTTCCGTGCCTTCATTGACACTGTTAAGGGCTCCAAAAAGGTCACCAGATACTGGGGCTTCTGGGAGTTCTTCGACAATCAGGCCATCGATGACATTGACGACGCCGCCAATCGCCTGCCCACCATAGGCGAGCGCTGCAGGGCCGCGCAGAATTTCAATCGCTTCTGCGTCAATACCGTCTGCTGATACTTGATGGTCAGGTGAAGCTGCGGAGGCATCAATGACACCGATTCCATTGGTTAGAACCTGGACACGTTCAGCGCCCAGACCGCGCAGGACAGGACGGCTCGCACCTTGCCCAAAGAAGGTGGTCGAGACGCCGGGCTGTTTATCAAGTGTATCGCCGAGCGATCCGGCCAGGGATTCAAGGATGTCCTCGCGATCGAGCGATGTTGCATTCCCGATCAATTCGTCTGCGGTGCGCTCTGGCCCCGGTGTCGTAACGATGATGGTTTCGAGTTTGTCTTGCGCGCTTGCAGCGGGGGCGACGAATACGAGAAGGCCAGCCGCGCACGCGGAGGCAGAAAGGAGATGTTTCATGAGATAAGGTCTTCTATGGAATCAAACAGGGCACCGCATTCACGCGGCGCATGGTGGGATCAGGTTTGAGCGATAGAAGGCGGCCCTCGCGGCGGCGGAGCACGGCATGGCGGACGCAGCCAGAGTGGGCTGGCATGGACGAGAGGTGTTACTGCGGCATGATTGAGCTGCGGCGGGGCGAGGGTGGGCGCTGCGGGTTGCAGAACGTCATCTTCGCTCGCAACCAGAACCAGCTCACAATCGACACCGTCATGCTGGTGATCGCCGTCACCATAGACCGACGCGTGCGCCAAGCCAGCCGATTGCACCCACATGAAGAGGGCGAGCGCAGTGATCTTAAACAAGGTGAGCGAAAGGCGTGTCATACTATGTGATATTGTATCGCCCGTCACCGGGCTTACAAGATCAAACTGCACTTTAGTTGACTTTTAAGGGTTTGGCCCGTAACTCGCGACATATGAGACACATGTTGCACCACCATCATTTCTGGTAACGCGCCCTGTAGGCGCGGCTGATCTGGTGCGCCTCATGTTTCTTGTCTTGTCCTGAAAATCTGAAGTGCAGCGAGCTTTGTCGCGCAAACCGGGCTTTGATCCTTCACACGCAATGGGGCTTCGTTTAAGCGGAGCCGGACTGAGACAAAGGCTGATAAAATGGGCAAGAAACCCCCAAAGGCTCCGAAACCGATTGATCTGGCGCGAAAGCCGCGCGGCTTTCCGGATAAGCGCGAGGCGCTGATTACGGCTGAGCGTGAAATGATAGATCGCGTCACATCTATGTATCGCCGCTGGGGCTTTGAGGGCCTTGAAACCGGCGCGTTTGAATATGCCGATGCGCTTGGAAAATTTCTGCCGGATGATGATCGCCCAAACGCGGGTGTGTTCGCCCTGCAGGACGATGACGATCAGTGGATGAGCCTGCGTTATGATTTGACGGCCCCGCTGGCCCGGTTCGCGGCTGAGAATTGGCAGACGTTACCAAAGCCGTTCCGGCGCTACGCCGCGGGATCGGTCTACCGAAATGAGAAGCCGGGGCCTGGGCGGTTCCGCGAATTCTTGCAATGCGACGCGGACACGGTGGGCGCCGCCGGCCCACATGCAGATGCCGAAATGATCGCAATGGCGGCAGAGGCAATGCGGGCTGCGGGCGCCAGTGATGGTGAGTTTGTCGTGCGCGTGAATACGCGGCGTTTACTGAACGCGGTACTGGAGAGCGTTGGCGCGTTGGCGAATGGCCAGCGGCTGACAATCCTGCGCGCGCTCGACAAGATGGACAAGTTTGGCGCGGCTGGCGTTGCCGACTTGCTCGGCGCTGGGCGTATGGATGAGAGCGGCGATTTTACGAAAGGCGCCGGGCTGGATGCGGTAGCAGTGAAGCGCGTGCTGGCTTTCGCAGAAGCTGGCCGAGCAACACGCGGCGAAACGCTTGAGGCGCTCGGCGTCGCCGTCGGCGCTGGTGACGAGGCGCAAGCAGGTATCGACGAGCTTGAAGCGATTACGCGGGCTCTATCTGCGCTGGGGGCACCTGAGAGGGATGTTGTGTTCGATCCGAGCGTCGTTCGTGGTCTCGAATATTATACCGGGCCTGTCTACGAGGCGGAGCTGTTGAAAGATACTGTCGACGAGGATGGCAATACTGTCCGCATCGGATCGGTTGGCGGCGGTGGACGCTATGATGATCTGGTCGCGCGCTTTACTGGCGAGAAAGTACCTGCGACGGGCTTCTCTGTTGGCATCAGCCGATTGGCGGCGGCCTTTGCCATTTCTGGTGAGCTAGGCGCGCTGAATGGACCGATAGTGGTACTTAACATGGACCGAGAGGATCCGAGCGAGGCGCTCAAGATAGCGACTGAACTGAGGACAGCTGGTCTGCGCGCAGAAGCCTATATGGGTAGTTCGGGTATGCGGCCTCAAATGAAATATGCGGATCGGCGCGGCGCACCTGCGGTGGTGATGGTTGGTACGGACGAGTTGGAAAAGGGTGTCGTGACGATCAAGGATTTGAAAGAGGGCGCCAAGAAAGCAGCGGCCATCAGCTCGAATGAAGAATATCGTGAAGCCCGCCCCGGTCAATTCGAAGCGCCGCGTGCTGATATGGTCGCGAAATTGCGTGAGATATTGGAGGCAGAACAATGAGCGCCTTTGACGTCCTTGCAGCAGCAGGTGGGAGCCGTATTTCACCGTCAATCGTGATCGAAGCCTCTGTACCTTTGGAGCTTTCTGGCGAGGCCGTTCGTGGTCGTATTTGTGTGTTTACGGATGAAGATGGCCGTGAGTGGGCGCTGCGTCCAGACATGACACTACCTGTTGCACTGTCTGAGATTGAGATACGCCAGAGCGGCTTGGGCGGAGCGCGGCTGCGTTACTATCAAGGCCCCGTTTTTCGCTTGCCGACGCGCGACGATGAACCACTTGAGTTTGAGCAGATTGGGATCGAACAGTTTGGCGGCCTTAGTGACGCTGAAACAGACGTGGTGATTTTCGGAAAGATTTGCCAAGCTTGTAAAGCTGAAGACGTAACAGTCGGGCAAGTCCAACTTGGTGACCTCTCAGTTTTCCCGGCCTTCGTTGATGCGCTCGGCCTGTCGCCCGAAACGTCGAGTGGGCTAAAGCGTGCCTTTCGCCAGCAGGGTGGTGTTCGCGCTTTTCTGAGCGCGGAGCGAGGCGCGGGTTCCGGCCTGGCTCAGCGGATGAGCGGAATGAGCCGGGATGAGGCGGCGGCGTTCGTCGAAGACATATTTTCGTTGACGGGTATCCAGCCCGTTGGGGAGCGAACGGGCGACGAGATTGTCGAGCGCCTTCATGCGCGGGCAAGTTCCAGCCTAGATATTGATATTTCAGCGGCGCAGCGCGGTATTTTAGAAGCGGTTCTTGCCGTCGATGCGCCTGCCACTGAGGCACTAAGTGCCCTCGAGAAAATTGCTTCAGACGCCAAGCTGGACCAAGCCATAGCGGGTTTGAATGTGATTAAAGTGCGGCATGATGCAATGCACAAAAGTGCGCCGGACTTTATGAAATCGGCCCGGTTTGCCACGCGGTTTGGACGGCGATTCACTTATTATGATGGCTTCGTTTTTGAGATTTCCAGCGGTGAGACTCAGATGTCAAATACGCGCCCTTTTGCGGCTGGAGGACGGTATGACAGCCTTCTAAGCGATTTGTCAGGTGGCGCTGTCGAGGCCTCTGCGATTGGCGGTGTAATCATGCCGCACAGGTTTCCGGTCGGGAAAGGAGAGCCAACATGAGTAAGCTCAATATTGCGATCCCTTCCAAAGGTCGACTGAAAGAAAAATCCGAAGACTGGCTGGCGGCCAGTGGATTCAAACTACGCCAGATGGGCGGCGGACGCGGTTACACAGCCGAGCTGAAAGGCGTACCGGACACGAATGTGATGCTGCTATCGGCCCGCGAGATTGCTGAGGGGCTGATCTCAGGCGCTTTGCATGTTGGCGTGACGGGCGAAGACTTGCTGCACGATTTATCCGGCAATGTGGACCGGGATGTTTCGGTCTTGCGCCAGCTCGGGTTTGGCGGCGCAGATGTTATTGTTGCGGTGCCCGCTGCGTGGCTGGATGTGGAGACCATGGCAGATCTTGAAGCGGCCGGCGCGCAATTTCGGGCACGCCATGGGCGGCGTATGCGAGTTGCAACCAAGTATTTGCGGCTGACACGGCGTTTCTTTGCTGAGCGGTCTGTTGGTGAGTATCGCCTGGTTGAGAGTGCGGGCGCGACTGAGGCTGCGCCGGCGGCGGGATCTGCTGAAGTTATTGTCGACATCACGTCGACGGGCGCAACACTCAAAGCAAATGGTCTGAAAATTCTATCTGATGGCGTCATTCTGAAAAGCGAGGCGTCGCTTGCCGGATCGAAGCAAGCTGTTTGGGATGCCGAATCTCTGAGCGCTTTGCGGGTTTTAATGGACGGCGCTGAAGCGAATGCGAGCGCAAGAGCTATGCGCAAACTTGAAGTCGAAGGGGCGATTCCCCTAGAGCTGGTAAAGCGCCTTAATCTAAGAGTGCTGGATTCGGGCGGTGTGCTCTGCGCCGCCGAATCAGCGACTGATATTGCACGCACACTTACGTCTGAAGGCGTAGCTTCCGTTGCGATTACAACAGTCGAGCACGTTTTCACTCAGGAAAATGCGGCTTATCAAAATTTTGTTAGTGGATTGTCACAAACGCCTTGACAATGTGGCAGTAAAGTGGCGATACAGAGACTGCTAGTTTCTGGGAGGAAACGTTGCAGTCACTTTTCAGGGCGTGGTCTTTTTGATCACGCCCTTTTCTTTTGCCGAAATTCTATAGCGCAGAACAAAAAGAAACGCCGCCAAAATAAAATGGCTGGCGTTAGTATTTTCGGAGTTAATTTTTTATCGATCAGGCGACCGCTCAGGGGGAGAGGGGTTGTCAATATCGCCCGATCACTTATTATTGAAGAACAATAATCATTTATCGTTTTTCGTCAAGTGCGTTTTTTGATAATTTTGCTGGTCATCAAATCACGAGTGCCGAATCTCGAAATGGACTACAAGTGTAGCTATAGCCGCACTTGTGCTGGTACGTCGCATGAAATTCCAGTAATAATTGCAATGTGTTGACTTTGCCTGAGGCAACGGCGATGCGTGCAATTGCAACTAATGCCTAGCAGGAGAATCCCATGTCAGACCCACGCCAGCATATCATGCCGGTTTATCGTCCCCCCGAAGAGGCTTTCGAACGTGGTGATGGTGTGCGCCTGATAACCGATAGTGGTAAGTCGTTCTTGGACTTTGTTGGTGGTATTGCGGTCAGCGCCCTGGGGCATTCGCATCCAGCCATGGTCGAAGCGCTGCAAACACAAGCAGGCAAGCTGTGGCACACGTCCAACATGTTCCGTGTGCCAGCAGGCGAAGAGTTGTCACGTAAAATGTGCGAGCGCACTTTTGCCGACCGCGTTTTCTTCACCAATTCTGGAACTGAGGCGATCGAGTGCGCCTTAAAAACAGCCCGCAAATACCACTGGGCTAAGGGTGACACGCAGCGCTATGAAATTGTCAGCTTCACGGGGGCTTTTCATGGTCGTTCGCTCGGGGCAATAAATGCAGGTGGCAACCCAAAATATCTTGAAGGGTTTGGTCCGCCGCTACCCGGATTTGTCCATATTGAATTTGGCGACCATGATGCGCTTGATGCTGCGATCACAGATAAAACAGCTGCGGTTCTGGTTGAACCCGTTCAAGGCGAGGGCGGCGTTCGCGCAATACCTGAAACGTGCCTCACAGCGCTTCGCAAATTATGCGACGAGCGCGGTGCATTGCTGATCTATGATGAAGTCCAGTGTGGCATGGGCCGGACGGGTAAACTGTTCGCGCATGAGTGGGCTGAAGATGCACAGCCGGATATCATGGCTGTCGCAAAGGGCGTCGGAGGAGGGTTTCCATTCGGTGCATGTCTGACCACGGAAGCCACGGGCATTGTTATGCAGCCGGGCAGCCATGGCTCTACCTATGGCGGTAACCCGCTGGCGATGGCCGTTGGTAATGTCGTCTGGGATATCATTTCTGACGAAGCGTTTCTGGAGGAAGTTCGCCGCGTTTCAGGAACGGTTGTTCAAGGCCTGAAAAGCCTCGCTGACTCGCACCCAGACAAAGTTGAAGGCGTTACGGGCAAGGGCTTGCTGGTTGGCCTGCAGCTGAAAGCGCTGCCGAAGCCAGTTCAGAATTTGTGCCGTGAAAAGGGCCTGCTTGTTGGCGTTGCGGGCAATAATGTCCTGCGCTTAGCGCCACCTCTCATCATTCAAGATAGTGACGTGCGCGAGGCCGTTGGCGTTATTGACGCCGCGCTTAGCGAATGGGAGATTGCAACCTAGTCGCCACAAACACTTCACAGAGCTGCAAACGACCCATAGTCTAGTTTGTGGGACGTGAAGAGGAACGGACAATGGGTCTGTATATATTCGTTGCGGTTGTTGCAGCTGTTTTGGCGGCACTTGTCATTCTGTTCAATCGCCTGGTTCAGAAGCGGCAAATGGTCAGGAATGGCTGGGCTGATATTGATGTCCAGTTGAAGCGCCGGGCCGATTTGATTCCAACGCTTGTGACGACCGTTAAAGGCTATGCCGCGCATGAGCGTGAACTGTTTGAGGATGTTGTTGAGCGGCGCAATGCGGCACTTCAGGCGGGCGATGACCCATCTGCGAGAGGCGCTGCCGAATCGGCCCTATCGCGTCCTGTCACGCGGCTACTCGCGGTTGCCGAAGACTATCCAGACCTCAAAGCCAGTCAAAACTATAGTGAGTTGCAGGCGCAGCTCGCGGATACGGAAAACAAGATCGAAATGGCGCGCCGCTTCTATAATGGGGCGGTACGTGAGTTAAATATCGTGGTGCAGAGCTTCCCTGGGAATTTGATTGCAGGGCTGTTTGGGTTTGTACAGGCGTCTTTCTTCGAAATCGAAACGTCTGACCGCGCTGTGCCGAATGTCGATCTTGGGACGAGCTAAATGATGTTGCGCACGCTTGCTCTCGTTTGCGTCAGCCTATTCCTTGTTGCCAGCGCGTTTGGCGAAGAAGCCATCAATAGATTCGCTGTGGATATTGATGTTGAGCGGGACGGCGATATTGTTGTGACTGAACAGCTGACTGTCACTGCAGAGGGGCGCGAAATTCGCCGCGGCCTGTTGCGTGATCTTCCACGTTATGCGCGCGATGATCAGACAGGCGGTAGACTGCCGTATCGCTATGAAATTCTGAGCGTCACCCGCGATGGCGAGCGTGAGAATTTTGAAGTGCTGGATGAGGGCAATGCCAAGCAAATCCGCATTGGTAATGCCAATGTGTTTCTGGAGCCTGGGCGCTATATCTACGAGATCCGTTATGTGGTGAAAAACCAGATTCGGTATTTCGATACATTTGATGAAATCTACTGGAACGCGACCGGTAGCTATTGGGCATTTCCGATCGAAGAGGCGCAAGCGCGGATCAGATTGCCGTCTGGCGCGCGGATCGTCAGCCATGATGCTTATACAGGGCGGTTGGGCGCGGCCGGGAATGATTACCGTTATGTCGCTGCGAACGATTCCCACACGTTTACAACCACGCGCGTACTGGATGTACGTGAAGGCCTGACCGTCTCGCTAGCCTTTGAAAAGGGGTTGATTGATGGGCCGTCCTTTCGCGACAAGAGATGGCTATGGTGGGCACGCAATGGCGCGCTCGCAATCCTGTTTGCATCCTTCATGGGGCTATTCGGGTTCTATTATCGCAGCTTTGACAAGGTTGGCCGTGACCCGGTCAAAGGCCCGGTCTTTCCGCAATATGCGCCGCCAGAGGGGTACTCTCCGGCGGCTGCGCATCACATCTATTATCGCGGTCTGCGCGGACATAAAGCGCTGGTTGCGAGCTTGATGCAGCTTGGCGTGAAAGGTGTGATTGAGGTTGATGTTGAAGACAAGACCTTTGGCAAGGATGTCACTAAGCTCAGCCTGAAGGGCTTGGATAATACGCCGCCCGATCTATCTGCGGACTCGTTGGCGCTGGCTGAAGATCTGTTCGATGGTCGCTCACGCATTACATTAGACGGTACTGAGAATAAAACATTCACACGTGACTATACGCGCTTTCGTAAGCGTATCGTCGATCGGTATGGCAGCCCGTACTTCAAGTGGAATATTGGCTACTTAGTGCTCGGCGTCATCGGTACAGTTGGCGCGCTGATATTCGCGATTAACCAGGCGAATGTCTGGACCCATTGGCACAATCTGGGAATTCTCGCTTTGGTCGTTTTGAACGGCGTTTTCATGTACCTGATCCCGGCACCGACCCGAAAAGGTCAAAAGATACGGACAGAGATCGAGGGCTTCAAGCTATACATGGAAACAGCGGAGAAGCTGCAATTAAACGCGGTTGAAGTCGGCAGCGAGGCGCCGCCGCCAATGACGACAGAGCGTTATGAGGCTTTCCTGCCTTACGCGGTGGCGCTCGGCGTCGAGAAGCCCTGGACCAAACATTTTGAGCGTCTGATACCGGAAGAGGCGGCGAACTATAACCCACACTGGAGCAATATGAGTGGTCGCAGTTTTGGATCAGTGGGCAGCATGACACAGGGTATCGTTTCGGGTGTCAGCTCAGGTGTGTCCGGCGCGATGCCGCAAAGCTCTGGATCGTCTGGTTCAGGCGGTGGTGGCTTCTCCGGCGGTGGCGGCGACCTCGACAGG
>CAYGPE010000044.1:0-22519 GCA_964351695.1 uncultured Hyphomonas sp.
TTTTAAGTCTGCTGTGTTTACCAATTTCACCACGCCCGCACAGGCGCATGGTCGGAACGGCAGGATTCGAACCTGCGACCCCTTGACCCCCAGTCAAGTGCGCTACCTGGCTGCGCTACGCTCCGACGCCGGGTGTGTATAGGCGACGAGCGGTTAGCAATGCAATGGGAATATCAGCCTTTAGGCGGCTTGTTTCACCCGTGCCGCATCAAGGCGCGCCTTGATGTCTGTCAGGTCAGCCAGAACTGATTCGAGGTTGCGGCCTGTCGCCTCGTGCGCTGGGGCATTCTCTGCACCAAAAGCAGAGCGAACACTTTCTTGAAGTTGACGTGCGGGACTAGGCATAGGTTTGGTATCGACAGATTCGACTGAACCTACAATTAACGCTTCACCTGCCGTGACAGCATCGACACCTTGATCGGTCAACAGCTTGTCTGCGCCCTTCAGCGTCATCCCCATATCGTGCACGAGCATCTGGATCGCACGCAGGGAATCCATGTCCTCAGGGCGGAACATGCGGCGGCCATCGCGGCGCTTGAGCGGCTTTACGAATTTCGTAAATTTGGTTTCCCAATAGCGCAAAACGTGCGGCTGAAGGCCTAGTTCGTCGGCAGCTTCGCCAATTGAACGATAGGCATCGGCTGATTTTTCGATTTTGCGCGCAGCTGATTTGGGCATGTGTAGTCTTTCGAGGCTTAACCCCCGACGCGTTGTGTGAGCATCGGAGAAGGTTTGAAGGTCACAACCTTGCGCGCCGAAATTGTCGCCTGAATCCCGGTCTTCGGGTTGCGCCCTTCACGGGCCGCTTTCTGGCGAACTGCAAAATTACCAAAACGAGAGAGTTTGACGCTGCCATCATCTTCGAGGCTGGTCACAATCATTTCGAGCATACGGTCGAGCAGGTCAGAGGATTCCTGACGCGTCAAACCCACCTCACGCACAATGGCGTCAGTCAGCTCTACACGGGTCAAAGTTGTTTCACTCACGGCGTTAGGCTCCTCATTGTTAACTTTAGGGGCCGAAATGTTAACGAAGTGCGAAGACTTCTACAGCCGGAACAAACTTGCGCCCCAGGAAAAGCCACCGCCCATCGCCTCGCTAAGAATTAGCTGGCCCGGACGTATGCGACCATCGCTGACGGCGGTATGTAAGGCAAGTGGAATCGACGCTGCAGAGGTATTTCCGTGCTCACTTACCGTTGAAACGACTTTATTTTCGTCAAGTTTCAGCTTTTTTGCGACCCCATTCAAAATACGCTGATTGGCCTGGTGCGGAACGAACCAGTCAATTTCATCGACGCCTGTGCCTGTCTCTTCAAGAACAATATTGATCGCGCTTGAGATATTCGTCACAGCGTGTTTGAACACTTGATTGCCCAGCATACGCACATGACCGACCGTGCCGGTTGAGGACACGCCGCCATCAACATGCAGAAGTTCACTTTTAGTGCCGTCCGTGCGGATATGGTGGGCGAGAATACCGCGCGCGCCTGCACTGGCTTCACTTTCAGCCGTTATCACAACCGCTCCCGCGCCATCCCCGAACAGAACGCATGTACCCCGGTCTGACCAATCCAGAATGCGCGTGAAGGTTTCTGCGCCAATGACAATGGCAGTTTTAAAGAGGCCAGACTTCAGCATCGAGTCGGCGGTGGCGAGCGCAAACAAAAAGCCCGAACATACGGCCTGAACGTCAAAGGCAGCGCCTCCGGGCACGCCAAGCTTGGCTTGTACGGCCGTCGCTGTGGCGGGAAAAGTGCGGTCGGGCGTGGTGGTGGCGAGGACAATCAGGTCAACCTGATCGGCGCTGATACCCGCCGCGCCGAGCGCGCTTTGCGCTGCAGCAGTCGCCAGATCGGATGTGACCTGATCATCGCCAGCAATATGGCGCTGGCTTATGCCGGTACGTTCGCGGATCCACTCATCAGACGTATCGACAATTTTCGACATATCTTCATTGGTCATCACGCGTTCCGGCAAATACCCGCCCGTGCCGCGAATTACACTTCGAATGGCGCTCATTCTGCGGCCTCTTTCTGATCTTCCTCAGCCTGATCTTCTTCAGCACTGGCGCGTGCAAGACCCTGCGCGACTTCTTGCATATACTGGCTGGCGGCGAGGTCCGCTGCGAGCGCGAGCGCTGTGGCGTAGCCCTCAGCGTCCGTGCCGCCATGGCTTTTGACAACGACACCGTTCAACCCAAGCAGAACACCGCCATTAACGGTCGATGGATCAAGCTTTGTTTTCAGCTTTTTAAGCCCGGAAGTCGCCATCAGCGCGCCCATCTTGCTAGCGACACCGCTGGTCAATGCCTCACGCAGGTAGCGCGCCACAAGCCGCGCCGTACCTTCAGCGGTTTTCAAGGCGACATTCCCCGTGAAGCCGTCTGTGACGACCACATCGACAACGCCCATTGAGATATCGTTGCCCTCAACAAAGCCATGATAATTAAGATCTAAAGCGGGTTCTCGCAGGCGCTCTGCTGCGAGCTTGAGTGCGTCACCGCCTTTGTCTTCTTCAGATCCGATATTCAAGAGACCAATGCTGGGCTTTTCTTTTCCAAGCACCGCGCGGGCATAGGCTTCGCCCATAATCGCGAAGGAGACGAGCTGGGCTGAATCCGCATCCAAGTTTGCGCCGACATCAAGCACAATCGCGCGGCCATCCACAGTGGGCCAAACCGCTGTCATCGCCGGTCTATGAACGCCGTCCATCTTGCGCAAGGCGAGCATCGAAAACGCCATCAGAGCCCCGGTATTACCGGCCGAGACAGCGGCGTGCGCTTCACCTTTTTTGACCGCCTGAACCGCCCCCCACATGCTTGTACCCTTGGCCCGGCGCAGCGCCGCGGACGGCTTCTCGCTCATCGTCACCACTTCATCGTGATGAATGACGTGGCTGCGGGCCGCCAGACCGCGCGATGCCAGACCGTCTTCGAGCTCTTCAGCCCGTCCATGAACCTGAAACGAGACTTGGGTGCGGCGCGCTGCAAAGAGTTTCAAGCCGTCCAGTACGACCTCAGGGGCGGAATCTCCGCCCATGGCGTCAACAGACAGGACTATCTCGGACATCAATAAATACTCCGCGCATCAGGCGCTTGGCCGCAACCTATGCCGCGTCTCATACATTGGCAACGCGTAGGGTCTAGCAGAAACTTGATGAACTGAACGTCATGAAGGCTCGCCAGCTTCCGTAGCGAGACCCTGCGCCGGGCCGTGCTTGGCCAACTGATCGTTAAATGAGATCAGAAGCGCAGCCAAATCAGGGGCTTGAGCGGGCTTTGTGACCGCATTTCGCGACAGGACATTGGCCAGTTCACGCGCTATCGTCTCACTATCGAAAGCCGCATCAACGGCGCGCGCCAGGCCGACATAGGTCTCTCCCAATTTTCGGATCCGGCGGGCGATCGACGAATCGCCCACCCCCTCCTCACGCAGCGCATGATCGAACCCAGAGAAAATCTCGTCATTGAGGCGCTCAATCAATGCGGTGCTGGCGCTGCCGTCTGCACGCAGCGCCCGGATGGTAATCGCCGAGACTAGCGTAACCATATGGAAGCGTCCTTCCAGCGTATCTGGCACCAATCCGGCTTGAAAGGGCTGCGGGTCGCGTGCCTTGCTGAGAATAGTACGATGCAAAAGCTGCGCGGCGCGTCGTGTTTTGCGTTGGCGAAGCCAGCCCATTTTGGTCTCTCCGTTGACGACGCGCACTCTGCGTCTGTTTCAGGCGCTTGCCAATTGAGGGCTTTCACCGTTATCTCAACCTTGATTAGCAGGAGTATTCTCATGGCGCGACGTGTCATTATCGCATCGCTGGTTCTCGCCAGCCTGACAACGGCCTGTGTGACCCCGATTTCGGACTATCACGGCTATACGGCAGATGAGATTCAACCCGCAGAAGTGAAAGTCGGCGAAGACACACGCTCCAGCGTGCTCGCGCAGCTGGGGTCACCATCGACAGAAAGCCTGTTTGACGAGAATACCTGGTTCTATATCGGCACGGTCCGTAATCGTCTGGCCTTCATGATTCCGAAAACCAGCCAGCGACAAGTCATCGCCATCCGTTTCGGTGAAGAAGATGTGGTTGAAGAAGTTTTGACCTATAATGAAACCGATGGCGAAGTGATCAGCTATGCCTCACGTGAGACACCCACGCGTGGGCGCGAGCTTGGCCTGCTTGAGCAGATCTTTGGCACCATCGGTAATGTCGCCCTGCCGCGCACCGATGAATCGACACCGGGTGACCCGACCGGGCGCAATAGCCGCCGCTAAAAGAAGCGCCCGAAGCCACACAATTAAAAAAGCCCCGAACCTTCCGGCCGGGGCTTTTGTTTGGGGATATGTAAGGACGGTTAGTGACCGCCAGCCAGAACCGCCAGCATCAAGAGTGCCACGATATTGGTGATCTTGATCATCGGGTTCACGGCGGGGCCAGCAGTATCCTTGTAAGGATCACCAACAGTGTCGCCGGTTACCGCGGCTTTATGGGCTTCAGAGCCCTTGCCGCCATGATTACCGTCTTCGATATATTTCTTGGCATTATCCCATGCACCGCCGCCTGAGGTCATCGACAGGGCCACAAAGATGCCCGTCACGATCACACCAAGAAGCATCGCACCGACAGCTGCAAGCGCCGCAGAGGCCCCTGCAATCCACAGGATAGCCAAGAACAGGACGATAGGTGAGAGCACTGGCAGCATAGACGGCACGATCATTTCCTTGATCGCCGCTTGCGTCAGAATATCGACGGCGCGGCCATAATCAGGCTTCGAAGTGCCTTTCATGATGCCCGGATCGGACTTGAACTGACGACGCACTTCCTCAACCACGGCTTGAGCCGCGCGGCCAACAGCCATCATCGACATGCCGCTGAACAGGAAGGGCAAGAGCCCGCCAAAGATCAGGCCGACCACGACATATGGGTTAGCAATCGAGAAATCGACCGTACCCATACCGTAGAAGAAGCTGCCTTCAGTCGCCGTCTTGGTGAAGTATTTCAAGTCTTCACTATAGGCCGCGAACAGAACCAGAGCACCGAGACCGGCTGAAGCAATTGCATAGCCCTTGGTAACCGCTTTGGTGGTGTTACCGACAGCATCTAGCGCGTCAGTCGTGTCACGCACATTGCTCGGCAATTCCGCCATTTCAGCGATACCGCCTGCATTATCCGTCACGGGACCAAATGCATCGAGCGCAACAATCATCCCCGCAAGGGCCAGCATGGTCGTTGTCGCAATTGCAACACCGAACAGACCCGCCAGATTGAAGGTCATAATGATACCGGCAATGATCGTGATCGCAGGCAGAGCCGTCGCCTCAAGTGAAACGGCAAGCCCCTGAATCACGTTCGTACCGTGGCCAGACTCAGACGCCTTGGCGATCGAGCGGACCGGGCGATAGCCCGTACCAGTATAGTATTCAGTGATCACAACGATCAGCGCTGTAACAGCAAGGCCGGCAATACCGCACCAGAACAGGTCCAGGCCGGTAATGCTTTTCGCCGAGCCATCCGCCGCAATCAGGCCGAGGACTTCACCGCTCGTCTGCGTGATACCTGTTGCGGTCGTGATGTCACCCAGCGCGCCGAAGCCGCCTGGAAGGCCATACTGAACCGTCACAGCGAGACCAACAATTGTCAGCACACCCGTTGCGATAAGACCCTTATAAAGCGCGCCCATAATATTGGTTGAGCCTTTGCCGAGCTTGACGAAGTACGTACCGGCAATCGACGCCACAATACACACAGCGCAAATCGCCAATGGGAAGAGCAGCATGTCGCCGAGATAGGTCGCGTTCGAGAAGTAGATCGCGGTGAGAACCATGGTCGCGACAATTGTCACAGCATAGGTTTCAAACAGGTCAGCCGCCATGCCCGCACAATCGCCAACATTATCGCCAACATTGTCCGCAATAGTAGCCGCATTGCGTGGGTCATCTTCCGGGATTCCGGCCTCAACCTTGCCGACCATATCACCGCCAACGTCAGCACCTTTAGTGAAGATACCGCCGCCGAGACGCGCGAAGATCGAAATCAGTGACGCGCCAAAGCCGAGGGCCACAAGACCGTCAATCACGGTGCGATCCGTCGCAGGGTTCATCCCCATGGCGCCGACGAGGAGGCCGTAAAAGCCCGCCACACCGATCAGCGCAAGGCCAACAACCAAGAGGCCCGTAACTGCGCCGGACTTGAACGCCATTGAAAGGCCGCCCTGCAAGCTCTCGCTGGAGGCCTGCGTCGTGCGCACATTGGCCTGAACAGAGACTTTCATCCCGATAAAGCCTGCTGCGCCAGACAAGACAGCGCCAAGCACAAAGCCGAATGGCACTTCCCAGTTTTTAAACAGGATCGCCAAGACGACGACAACGCCGATACCGACATAGGCGATCGTCTTGTATTGTCGGCTCAGATAGGCGTTTGCGCCCTCTTGAATTGCCGAGGCGATTTCTTTCATGCGGTCATTGCCCGCATCCGCCTTCATAATCGTGCGGCTTTGTAGCCACCCGTAGAGCACAGCCAGCACACCTGCTAGCAATGCCACATAAAACCATAATGTAAGGTCCATATTGGGCCTCTCCTGTTTCGTTTCCCTGATGCGGAAGGTTCGCTTTGCCTCCCGCTTATTTGTAGTACGCGCGGACGCTGCCAAAACTGCAGCGAATGTTCAAGCCGTAACTCGCGAGGCGCGAGTCACGAGATGACAGAACACTAATGCTCAAACCCAAGAGTTACCGGTGGGTTAATATTGATATTATGGTGTGTCAGCGAGAGACCGGGGCTTTCTGTCAGTTCGCCAATGCGAATAAAGCCCGGAACGTCTGTACCTGCAGCAGTTGCGAGCAAGACGAGATAGTCGTCGCCAGCTGTGCACTGCGTCAGTATCTCTTCGACAGCATCTCTCGGCTCGGCCAGTTTGACCTCATCCAATTTGATTCGCACGCCGAGATTACTGGCTTCACCCAGTCTCAATGCGTCAATCAGCAAGCCATCTGAGATATCCATGCTAGCCGTCGCATGTTTGGCAACAATATTGGCGGTTTCGACAGAGCCGATGCACGGCACGCGGTAGGCCTGGATTGTCGCGGGATCGCCCCGGCTGATGGCCGCTTCGAGACCGATATGCCCCCAACCGACTTCACCGGAAACCCAGAGTTGGTCGCCAACTGAGCCGCCGGATCGGCGAACCGGATGCGGCCCGATACACCGCCCTGTCAGGGTTAAGGTCAGCGATAATGGCCCTTCAGTGCCGACTGTGTCGCCGCCAATTAGAGCTATATCGAATTCTTTCAGATCATGGGCTATGCCAGCGATCAGGTCGGCAAAGTCAGCTTCGACCCAGCCGCGCGGCCACGCAATGGATAAGAGCGCCTCAAGCGGCACCGCTCCCTTGGCAAGAATATCCGATACATTCACCCGGATCAGTTTACGGCCAACCGTGCCCAATGGGTCATCCTCGCGAAAATGCACGCCCTCAATCAAGCTGTCGACATTGGCTATAATCACACCATCCGTTGACAGAATAGCAACATCATCGCGCAGACCATCAGCCCCCTCAGCTGTAACTAGCGGGGCGATATAGCGCTTTATCCATTCTGATTCCGCCATGGCGTTCGCCTTAGCTCAGGCCTCGCCGCCCCGCAAATCCTTTGAGACATTGTCGAGGACCGCATTGACGAAATTAGCTTCTGTCTTGTCGAAGAAATCATGCGCGAGAGATACGTACTCATCAAGCAGGATACGGCGTGACAGCTCCTGATGTGCGATGAGTTCAGCTACGGCAGCGCGCAAGATCGAGCGTGTTGTACTGTCGAGGCGAGACAGTTTCCAACCTTGGCTGAGCCGCGCCAGAATGGCGGTATCCACGGCTGTCTGGTGCTCAATTGTCGCTTCCACAATCGCTTTGAACAGGTCAGGGTCTGCTTCTTCAACCGGCTCTTCGTTCGGGCCTACGCCCAACCGATCATTCATCAGATCGCGGATCGCAGCCTTGGCGCTCTGTCCAGTCTGTTCCATCTGATAGAGAGCCTGCACAGCCGCCAGCCTCGCGCCAGCGCGGCGCGCACGGATGACTTCGAACGGGATTTTTTGCGTCGCCATACTCAACGCACGAATGTCTTGCGCAGCTTGATCATCTCAAGACAGGCAATTGCCGCATCCCGGCCCTTATTCTTTTCATGGCGATTGGCGCGGATCAAAGCCTGCTTCTCATCTTCAACGGTGAGAATACCAAGACCAACGGCAACGCGGCGCTCAACCGCGAGGGTCATCAGGCCGCGGGCGCTCTCACCGCAGACATAGTCGTAATGGGTCGTATCCCCGCGGATAACGCAGCCAAGGGCGATAAACCCATCCCACTTATTGCTATCTGCTGCCATGGCAATCGCACCGGGCACTTCAAAAGCGCCGGGCACCATGATCGTATCAATCGTCACAGGCTCGCCAGAGGCTTCCAACGCCTCGCGCGCACCAAGCTCCAGCTCTGTTGAGATGTGCTCGTAATAGGGCGAGTTCACGATCAGGATACGGTGGGTCATGTAGGTCTAGTCTTTCTTACCAGAGAGTGGCCGCCACCCCTCAATGGTCAAGTCGTAGCCGTCAAGCCCGACAACGCGGGTTGGCTCAGTATCAGAGAGGAAAATCATCTTGCGGACACCAAGCTCGCGCAGGATTTGCGCCCCGATGCCATACTCTCGCAGCGGCGCGTGGACATCCTTGGGCTCATGCGACTTCAGGCCAAGACGCTCAGACAGGGCGTTCGGGCGCATAGTGTTGACGAAGACGACAACGCCCGGCTCGTCCGCATTCGCAATGATTTGCATGGCCTTTTCGACCAGCCCCTCGCGCGGACCTTTTTCGCCCAAAATATCGGCCAGAACATCAGTGCGGTGAACACGGACAATTGTCGTGCTATCTGGCTCAATCTTGCCGTGTACAATGGCAATGTGTTCTGAGCCATCAAGCGCGTTGCGATATATGACGGTCTTGAAGCCATCGCCATAGGCGCTCTCCAGAGGTGCCTCAACACGGCGCTCAAGATAGCGATCATGCTTGCGCCGCCACTCGATCAGGTCGGCAATCGTACCAATCTTCAAATTGTGGAATTGCGCAAAGGTCACAAGCTCCGGCAATCGCGCCATCGAGCCGTCATCATTCATGATTTCGCAAATCACGCCTGCCGGATAGAGGCCCGCCATCCGCGAAATATCAACCGCCGCTTCAGTATGTCCTGCACGTACCAGCGTGCCCCCATCACGTGCGACAAGCGGAAAGACATGTCCCGGCGAAACGATATCGTTTTCATCCTTGGTCGGGTCAATCGCGACCTGCACAGTGTGGGAGCGATCATGCGCCGAGATACCTGTTGTCACGCCTTCCTTGGCTTCAATCGCGACAGTGAAGGCCGTCCCCATGCTTTCGCGGTTCTCGCGCGCCATCATGTCGAGCTTCAACGCACGCGCGCGTTCATCCGTCATTGCTAGGCAGATCAAACCGCGCCCGAACCGTGCCATGAAGTTTACCGCTTCTGGTGTCGCAAAGTTCGCGGGAATAATCAGGTCACCTTCATTCTCGCGATCCTCAGCATCAACCAGAATGTACATCTTGCCGTTACGGGCATCTTCGATGATCTCGTCAATCGACGAGATCGCAGCAGAAAAGTCTTCAGCCATTTTTGGTGCCTTCGGCATTGTGTGGGTCAGGCGCATCAACGCCGATCATCCGCGCCACGTAGCGCGCCAGCATATCAATCTCAAGGTTCACTTTGCTGCCTGGCACCAATTCACTCAGCGTCGTGACCTGCCAAGTGTGTGGAATAATAGCGAGCTGGAAGTCGCCATTAGGCAAAGCGTCGGCGACAGTCAGTGACACGCCATTGATGGCCGCAGAACCTTTCTTGGCAAAATAGCGGGCAATCGCAGCCGGTGGACGAATTGTCAGGCGCCAGCTTTGCCCCTCTTCTTCGACAGAGATAACCTCACCGACACCGTCAATATGCCCAAAGACAAAGTGACCGCCCAGCTCTTGTCCGAGCTTCAGGCTCTGCTCAAGGTTGACCTTCCCGCCTGAACCCCAATCGCCCAGAACGGTTAGCGACAGCGTTTCCGGCACAGCCTCGACTGCGAACCAACTGCCGTCTTCGTCCGGGCCAAAATCAACAACTGTCAGGCAGACACCCGCATGCATGATGGAGGCCCCCATCTCAATACTCTCAACCGGATAGCTGCACGCGATCTCAAATCGGCGCAGCCCGTTGCGGTCTTCGGCTTTTCGTATCGTGCCGATGTCTGTGACCAGACCGGTAAACATGCTGCGACCCTCCTAGACTTGCGGCACAGCACGTACATAGGTCTCCAGCACGTCATCGCCAATGCGTTCCGTGGCGGAGGTGCGCCAACGCGGCGCAGCTGACATCTCACTCAACCCGAGGGCAGAGATCGCCGGTAGGCCGTCGCCCCCGATAATAATCGAGGCTCGAAACCACTGGATGGTGTCGACAAGACCGGCCTTGACGAAACTCGCCGCAAGCTTGCCGCCGCCTTCCAGAAAAACGGTCTGCAGCCCGTCGGCAGCGCAGCGGTCCAGCAAACGCTCCGGCGAGACCTGATCATTGGTAGCGCCGCAGCGCCAGACTTCAGCGCCCGCAGCTTTCAGGGCCTCAACATTTCGGCCCTCGGGCTGAACCGCTGCGATCACAACACGGCCAAGACCAACGGACTGAACGAGGCGGCTATGTACAGGTGTGCGCGCCAGACTGTCCGTGACAATCCTAACGGGTTGTTTTTTCGGCAGTGGAACCGTTCGGGCAGTCAGCAACGGATCGTCTGCACGAACGGTCCCTGCCCCAACGATCACAGCATCATGATCAGCCCGCATTTGATGCACGCGGGCACGCGCCTCGCTGCCTGTAATCCATTGGCTAACGCCATTGGCCAGCGCAATCCGGCCATCCATGCTGGTGGCAATTTTCAGTGTAACGGTTGGCCGAGCCACTAATCATCTTCCAATGCAGATTGCTCAATGAAATGAGCAAAATCGGATGGATCACCGAAATCTTTATAGACACTGGCATAACGGACATAACCGACCGGATCGACAGCACGCAGGCTTTCCATAACAAGTTCACCAATCTCTGATGAGGACATTTCCGTTTCGCCGCTACTTTCCAGCTTGCGTACAATGCCCGACACGATCTGATCGATCCTTTCCGGCGTCACCGGGCGCTTGCGAAGAGCAATTGATACAGAGCGCATCACCTTGTCACGTTCGAAGACCGAGCGTTTTCCATCACGTTTAACGACAGTGATTTCGCGCAGCTGGACGCGTTCAAATGTCGTGAACCGCGCGCCACACTCCTCGCATCCGCGACGTCTGCGTACAGCATTATTGTCCTCTGCCGGGCGGCTGTCTTTGACCGCTGTGTTTTCAGAACCGCAGAATGGGCAGCGCAAAGCTTTAAGCTCCTAGTCCGTTATAGATCGGGAAGCGCGCTGTCAGGGCTTTCACCTCAGCCCGCACCTTGTCTTCGACAGCGGTACTTTCGCCAGCCGCCACAGCATCAACAATCTCAACGATCCAGCGACCAACTTGCGCGAACTCTTCGGTGCCAAAACCGCGTGTCGTGCCTGCAGGTGAGCCAACACGGATACCGCTGGTGACCATTGGCTTTTCAGGATCGAACGGCACGCCATTCTTGTTGCATGTGATGAAGGCCCGCTCCAGCGCTTCTTCTGCATCGCGGCCAGTTACACCTTTCGGACGCAGGTCAATCAAAGCAAGGTGGGTGTCAGTGCCGCCAGAGACGATATCGAGACCACCATCTTTTGCGGCCTGCGCCATGGCTTGCGCATTAGCAATCACGTCGCGAACATATTGGATGTAGGTTGGCGTCAACGCCTCACCAAACGCTACTGCTTTACCCGCGATGACATGCATGAGCGGGCCACCCTGAATACCCGGGAAGACAGCGGAGTTCACCTTTTTAGCGATATCTGCGTCATTGGTCAGCACCATGCCCCCGCGTGGACCACGTAGGGTTTTGTGCGTCGTTGTTGTCGCGACGTGGGCATGATCGAGCGGGTTAGGATGCGCCCCACCGGCCACTAGTCCCGCGAAATGCGCCATATCAACAAGGAAGAATGCACCGATCTCATCTGCAATCTTGCGGAACTTGGCGAAATCAATCTGCCGCGGATAGGCCGAACCGCCAGCGATAATCAGTTGCGGCTTATGCTCCTTGGCAAGCGCTTCAACTTGATCAAAATCGATCAAATGATCGTCGCGGCGCACGCCATACTGTATCGCATTAAACCATTTTCCGGACTGGTTTGGCCGCGCGCCGTGCGTCAGGTGTCCGCCAGCATCAAGGCTCATTCCGAGGATTGTATCGCCGGGCTTGATCAAGGCCTGAAAGACAGCCTGATTGGCTTGACTACCTGAATTGGGCTGAACGTTGGCATAGGCGCATTTGAACAAGGCCTTGGCGCGGTCACGGGCAATATCTTCAACAATATCAACATATTCGCAGCCGCCATAGTAACGCCGACCGGGATACCCCTCAGCGTATTTGTTGGTTAAAACTGTACCCTGTGCTTCGAGCACGGCTTGCGAAGCAATATTCTCTGAGGCAATCAGTTCGATCTGCTGCTGCTGGCGAGTTTGTTCTTTCTCGATTGCGGCAAAAACGTCCTCATCGCGCTGCGCCAGAGATGAGGAAAAGAATGACGACGTATCAAATTCGGCAGGGTGTGCAGTATCAGGCATTTTCGCGACTCCATTGGTGTTAAGGGCTGTCTAAGTCGCGCCGCGCCAGACGGCAAGACAGACAGTCTCAAAGCTGCCAATAGGTCAACTTTTGTCGTCGATTAGTCTGCAATGATATAACCATCTTGAAAAACATAGATAAAGGGAAGATAAGTCTCTGAATTAAAGTAAATAAAACAAAAGTGGTGGGGAAATCACTGAGGGCAATACAATGACCACGCATTCCAAAAGCGAAATTCTGGAGATGACAGCGGAGATTGTCTCTTCCTATGTCTCGCATAATCCTGTGGCCTCCACTGCACTGCCGGATCTCATCAAAACTGTGCATGAGACAATGAACGTGTTGGCAGCAGACAAGCCTGAAGACTTGCCGCGCCCTGATCCCGCTGTACCGATTTCCAAATCAATCACACCCGATCACATCATCTGCCTGGAAGATGGCCGGAAGCTGAAAATGCTCAAGCGCCACTTGCGGTCACGATACGATCTGACACCGGATGAGTATCGCGCGCGCTGGGGCCTTCCAATCGACTACCCGATGGTCGCGCCGAATTATGCCAAGAAGCGCTCGGCCTTCGCCAAGGAAATTGGTTTGGGACGTAAGAAAAAAGGCGCTTAAGCGGCGGCCTCATCCAGGCCAAGCTGCTTCCAAACTGCCAGAATCGCTGCGACCAGATCGCTCATCATTTCTTCGGTATGGACCGGGCCCGGTGTGAAGCGCAGACGCTCAGTACCTTTCGGCACGGTCGGATAGTTGATCGGCTGCACGTAGATGCCGAAGTCGAACAAGAGCGTGTCTGAGAGAGCTTTGCACTTTTCAGGGTCGCCGACGAGCAACGGCACGATATGCGTTTCGCTATCCATGACCGGTAGTCCGGATTCGCGGAATTTCTGCTTCAATTGTGCAGCCTTGGCTTGGTGCACTTTGCGAAGTTCACGCCCGTCATCAGAGCGCAACTTGCGGATACTTGCGAGCGCGCCTGCGGCCATGACCGGACAAGTCGAGGTCGTAAAAATGAAGCCGGAAGCGGTTGAACGGATCGCGTCAATCACTGTCTCATGCGCTGCGATATAGCCGCCCATGACGCCATAAGCCTTACCAAGCGTACCTTCAATAATATCGATACGGTCCATGACCTCTTCGCGCTGCGCGACGCCAGCGCCTTCCTGACCATACATGCCCACGGCATGAACTTCGTCGAGATATGTCAGAGCATCAAATTCGTCTGCTAGATCGCAGATCGCTTCAATCGGACCGATATCGCCGTCCATCGAATAAACGCTCTCAAATGCGATGAGCTTCGGGCGTTCCGGCTCATCATTTTCCAGCAATGCCCGCAAATGATCGACATCATTATGACGGAAAACACGATAGTCAGCTTTAGAGCGGCGAATGCCTTCAATCATTGAGGCATGGTTCAGTGCGTCCGAATAGATAATTAGTCCGGGTAAAATTTTTCCAAGCGTCGACAGAGTTGCATCATTCGCGACATAGCCTGACGTAAACAGCAAGGCGCCTGTCTTGCCATGTAGGCTAGCCAACTCACGCTCAAGGTCGACGTGGTAGCGCGTGGTGCCGGAAATATTGCGCGTGCCGCCTGAACCGGCTCCGAAGCCATCAATCGCCTCATGCATTGCATCTAGTACAGTCTCGTCCTGACCCATGCCGAGATAATCGTTTGAGCACCAGACAATGATCTCGCGCTCGCCATGTTCAAATCTTGCCGTTGCCCGCGGAAACTGGCCGCGATGGCGGTGCAGATCGACGAAGACACGATAGCGGCCCTCCTCATGGATGGAATCCAGAGCGTTCTCAAAGGCCTTAAGGTGTTTCATTGTGGGCTACCTATACTTATCGGCACGTCATGTAGTGCACCAAACCGGTTCGCGAAACGGTATGAAAGGACGCACCACAGTAAAAACCTATAGGGGATTTTCCCTAGGTCGTCACCGCCTAGACCGCGTAACCGGGGCTTTCGCGGTCCAGCTTGCGCAGCAGGCCGGGCCAAGCCAGCATGTTTGCGAGCGTTTTAGCCCCAGCAGGATTGGCTTGCGACTTCACGACGTCCTGCACATGCTGCGACGGGATGACCATGTTTTCACGCCCTGCAGTCAGCGCCCGCACCTGCATTGCACAGGCGCGCTCAAGGAAGAACATGCGCAGGAAGCATTCCGCAGCGCTTTCGCCAACCGTCAGCGTCCCGTGATTATAGAGGAGCATATTATTTTTCGTACCCATATCAGCGACGAGACGCTCACGCTCACCGAGATCAAGCGCCACGCCCTCATAGACGTGATAGGCAAGGTCGTGGCGTACAAGCATGCCAGTCTGCGTCAGAGGCAACAGGCCTTCCTTGTTGCATGACACCGCGACACCATCATCGGTATGCAAATGCATGACGACATGCGCATCTTCGCGTGCCGCATGAATTGCTGAGTGGATGGTAAAGCCCGCCGGATTGATGAAGTATGGCGTCTCCTGCACCACGTTGCCATCAAGATCGACCTTGACCAGAGATGAGGCAGTGATCTCGTCAAAGAACATACCATATGGGTTGATCAGAAAGTGATGGTCCGGGCCCGGCACGCGATGGGAAATGTGCGTGAAAATCATGTCCGTCCAGCCATAGAGGGCCGTTAAGCGGTACATCGCAGCGAGATCAACGCGCGTTTTCCACTCCTCTTCTGAGACCTCGCCTTTCAGGCTCACTGCTGTCATGCCGTCGGCCATGTCATTTCTCCCGTATCTGTTTGCCCAACGTAACCCCTTGGCGGCGCTCGCGCAATTGAAGTGCGCGCTTGACCGCGCGTGAATTGCCCCCGACAAACGGCGCATGACAGCCCGCATCCATTTTTCTGCCTCGGCCCGCGAAGAGGCGCAGACAGCTTTGCAAAAACTCACGCGCCTGTATGGGCAGGTGAGCGAAGACGAGGCCGACGTGATCGTCGCGCTTGGCGGCGACGGCGCCATGCTAGATGCGATGCGGCGGCGGTTTGATGACCAGAAGCCAGTCTATGGCATGAACCGTGGCACCGTTGGCTTCCTTATGAATGAGTATAGTGAGGACGATCTTCTGGCGCGTCTGGACCGGGCTGAGCGGGCGACCGTGTCACCGCTATTGATGCGCGCGACCGATCAAAACGGCAAAATTCACGACCGACTGGCTATCAATGAAGTTTCACTACTGCGCCAGACAGCCCAATCAGCGAAGCTATGTATCATTGTTGACGGCAAGGAACGTATGTCTGAGCTGAGTTGTGATGGCCTTATGGTCGCGACACCAGCGGGTTCGACGGCCTATAACCTGTCGGCGCATGGTCCAATCCTGCCAATTGGCGCCAACCTCTTGGCCTTGACGCCCGTTAGTGCGTTTCGTCCCCGGCGCTGGCGCGGCGCTTTACTGCGCCATGACGCCAAAGTTGAGATCAAAATCATCGCCCCGATACGTCGGCCAGTTTCTGCTGCCGCGGACAATCAGGAAGTGCGCGATGTTGTCAGTGTCGAAATCCATGAAGACCGTAGTCAGCGCCTGACGATGCTATTTGATTCAGGGCACGCGCTGGATGAAAGAATCTTGCGCGAACAATTCGCTTTTTGATCGTTTTTCAATGGTCTAGCTAGCGGTTTGTTAAAATATATCTGCTACATAGCTCTCATGGTAATGTCATTGATTTCTCGCCTTACAGGCAAAAGTAAAGACAAGTCGGATAGCGTTGTCACGCCCGACCTGTCCCGTGTTTCTCAGGCTGCAGCCGGTGAGAAGGCCGAGCGTCCAAAGCGTGCCGTGGCCGGCGCCGAGACGGTTGATGTCAGCGTCTGGATGAATGCTGACCTTGAGCGCCTATCAGAGACGTGGGAAGCCCTGAAAGCCGATCCTGAAAACGGTGAAGCGGAAGCTGAATTCAATCGCGCTATACATAATCTGCACGGCGCTTCTGGTGCCTATGGCGGCGGCGCTTTAACGCGCCTGAGCGGGTCTCTACAACGCCTCGTCACTGAGAGTGCTGAGGGCGCTGACAATACCGCACTGATCAATATGCACGTGCAGGCGTGCCGCGCAGCAGCGCTTGATAGTTCAAGCGACGAAATCGCCAATGCTGTGTGCGACGCCCTGGAAAACCAGGTCGAAAGATCTGTTGCCGCAACGGCCTAAAGCCGTCGCTGCGCTACCAAACTAAACGCCTGTAAAGCCTTCAACTTCGCGCTTCGGCTTGTCGCCGCGGTCAATGCCGAGCAACAGCACGACGGATGATGCGACAAAGATTGATGAGTAGGTACCGACCACGATACCGAAGATCAGCGCAAAGCTCATCCCGCGCAGGACATCGCCGCCAAACAGGAAGATTGACAGCAAAGCCAGCAAGGTCGTGCCAGATGTCAGCAAGGTGCGCGACATCGTTGCGTTGATGGCCAGATCGACGACCTGAGATAGCTCCATCTTTTTATACTTACGGGCTTCCTCGCGAACTCGGTCAAACACAATCACGGTGTCGTTCATCGAATAACCAACAATTGTCAGCAGCGCCGCAATCGTCGCGAGATTGAACTCAAATCCGGTCAGCGCAAATACACCCATGGTCAGAATGACATCGTGGAATAGCGCCACAACCGCGCCAATCGCATACTGGTATTGGAAACGGAACGAGATGTAGAGCATCATCAAAAGCAGCGCGACAGACAGCGAGATAAACCCGCTGCGAAACAGTTCGCCGGAAACTTTCGGACCGACACTCGCGATTGAACGGAAATCTGCTTCGCGATCCAAACCCAGCTCTGCGATCAGCGCTTCGATAACACGCTCATTCGCAAGTTTCTGCGCTTCATCGGGGTCTTGACCCTCGCGCGGGGTCTGCGTTTCAAAGCGGATCACGGCGAGGTTTTGTGCATCCGCGCCCGTACCGCGCGCTTCGTTGACCTGCACATCACCCAAATTGAGCGGGGCCAATATGTCGCGAATATCCTGCGCGTCGGCATCTTCCGGTTCAACAATTTCAATGACGGATCCTCCCGCAAAGTCGATCCCGAGATTGAGCCCGCGCGTGGCCAGCAAGGCCGCCGAGGCCGCCAGCGCACAAAGCGAAAGTACAAGCGTTATAAAACGCAGCTTCATAAAGCTGAACTTGGTCTTTTCAGGCCATAAACGAAGAAGCATGTCTCTGGTCCTTCCCTACATGGCCAAGCGCTTGGGGCGCATGGTGCGAAGATACATGACTGTGAACCAGCGGGTCACCACGAAAGCTGTAAATACGGACGTCACAATACCAATTGCCAGTGTCACAGCGAAGCCCTTAACCGGGCCGGAGCCAAGAACATACAAAATCGACGCGGCAATAAAGGTCGTGATGTTAGCATCGAGAATGGTTGAGAGCGCGCGTTCGTAGCCAGCCTGTATCGCTGTTGCGGGCGAGCGGCCATTGGCTTGCTCTTCGCGAATACGTTCAAACACAATCACGTTAGCATCCACCGCCATACCAATGGTCAGGATGATCCCGGCAATGCCCGGCAAGGTCAGCGTTGCCCCAAAGCCCGACAGCGCGCCGATAAGCAAGACGATGTTGCTGATAAGCGAACCCACCGCAAAGCTACCCATGATCCCATAGGCCAGCATCATGAAGACAGCCACCAGTGCCAGACCATAGAGGCTCGCCGTGGAGCCAGCTCTGATCGACTCGGCGCCGAGCTGCGGGCCGACTGTGCGCTCTTCCAGGAAGTTGAGCTTGGCGGGCAGTTCACCAGCTGAGATGATCGCAGAGAGATCATCGGCCTCTTCCATCGTAAACTGCCCTGTAATTTGAACATTCCCGCCGGGGATAGGTTCATTGATCCGCGGTACGGACATCGCTTTGCCGTCAAGAACGATTGCGAAGAAATTGCCGCGATTATTCCGGGTCAGGTTGTAGAACTTGGTAGCGGCAGCGCCAGACAAGCGGAAGTCAACCGCCGGACGGTTGGCCTGATCAAAACCGCGATTGGCTGTGGCAATGTCTGCGCCTGTAAGCTCTGGAATTTCGCGGATTAGTACAAACCCGGTAAACCGGTCTGTGCTCTCAACCAAATCCCATCCGGGACGCCCATCCCCGATTGCACGAGCTTGATTGATTGCGGATTCACTGGTGTCCGCCATATTGAACGTCAATCGCCCAGCTTGACTAAGAATATCTTTGATCCGCTTTGGATCAGCCTCTCCAGGGGCCTCAAGGATAATCCGCGAATCGCCTTGGGGTGTGATTGAAATCTCGCTAACCCCATCCGGATCAATTCTTCTGCGCACAATAGTCATCATTTTGGATTGCGCATCTGACGCAAGCGCGGATTTGGCACCAATCGAAACGGTAATTTGGATAATCGTGTCGCCGACCTGATCAATCGTCATCAATTTGGTTTGAGTCTGGCCAATATCGGGATTGACCGAGCGTATCCTGCGTAGGGCCTCGTCCATTTGCGCTGGTTGTTTCAGTGTGATCGTTAGCCGGTCTCCATTCTGCACAAACGGATCACGCGTGATCAACTCGCGGTCTCCCCGGGCCATGAGGATGTTGACGATATCTCGCTGGGCGGTCTGCAAGCGGTTGGCGGCAACCTCAGACGGATTGATCTCCATCAGAAGATAGACACCGCCCTGCAAGTCGAGGCCAAGATTCAGCTTGTTCTTTGGCATGACGCCCGGCCACCAAGACACTTCGGCCTCAGCCAATTGCTGTTCATAGGCGGCTATATCTTCTGGGTTCTGGGAATCTGTTACGCGCGGCTCAACGCCCAAAAAACCATCCGTAAAGGCGTTCGGCAGAGCAAGCAGACCACCCCAAACAAGGACCAGCAGGATAAGAATGACTTTCCAAGCAGGGAAGTTCAGCATGGCGAAACGCCCCTATTTCTACTTTGTCGTCGAGTCATTTGCGGCAACAGGCGCATTCTTATCGCGCACATCAGCCAGCATGCCTTTCAGCGAGCGCACGCGAACGCCATCAGCAATCTCAACCGTCACTTCTGTTTCGGTGACTTTCGTCGCTTTACCGATCAAACCACCCGCGGTGACGACAGTATCGCCCTTTTTGACCGCCTCAATCATTGCGCGGTGCTTCTTCTGGCGCTGGCTCTGTGGCCGAATCAGCAGAAAATAGAAGATCAGGATCAATGGCACGAACATGATCAGGCTTTCAAGAATACCGCCGCCGGAAGCGCCTGCCTCTTGGGCTAGTGCGGTTGGCGCCGCCAGTAGCGCTGAGGACGTGAGAAGGATCAATTTGCGCATGGCGACTCGGTCTCCTGTTAGAATTGCGCCCGTATATCGGGGCCAGTCTGATTTAGCAATCAAACGCGTGCGTCTTGTGTGGCCGAGCATATCACGATCCGGATCGCTGCATTCAAGAGTAGAGCCAACACTTAGCGTGCGTTGCGGTAAAATTGGCACATTAGTGAGCAATTAATCACTTGTTAAGCGCTCTATTGCATGTTATCAAACGCTCACTAATTGGAGAATACACTATGCCCGTCGCAGAAAACAAGCGCCCCAGAGCCCGTAATGCGCGCCCGAAAATTGAACGCGCCGCCCTGAAGCTATTTGTGAGCGAAGGCGTAGATGCCGCAACAACGCGCGAGATCGCAGATCATGCAGGCGTGTCCGAAGGGGCTCTCTATCGCCACTATAAAGGTAAGGATGAGCTTGCCCTCGCTTTGTTTATGGAAACCCATAACCGACTTGGCGAGATGCTGCACGACTCTCTTCTGGCAGAAGGAACGATTGCCGAAAAAGTTGGCCGGGCTGTGACCGCTTATTGTGAACTGGCCGACGAAGACTGGCTCTTATTCTCATTTCATCTCGTCTCCTTGAACCGATTCCTGCCGCACGACACCAAGCGCGACGATGACCCGGTCACAGTACTGGAAAATCTGCTGACGATGATGATGGCGAACGGCGACATTCCAAAAGGCGATCCGGCCGTTACCGCCGCGATGTGCCTCGGCGTGGTTATGCAAGCCGGACAAAACAAGATTTATAGCCGCCTAGCCGGCCCTTTTAGCCAGCATATAGACGCGTTCACACGCGCCATTCTGGCGATCATCTACCAAAAATAGACGCCCTTAAGCGGAGCCATTCGATGATACGCGGATATCTTTTTACTGCCGTCTATTACTTACTATCAGTCATCTATGTTCTGATCTCGCTCCCGATGCTGATCTTGCCGGGGCATAGCGCCGTCACAGCGGTGATCCGCAGCTATACGCGCGCCATGAATCTGGCGCTGCGCTTTGTCGGCGGCATACGCAAAGACGTGCGCGGCCGCGAGAATTTGCCCGATGGTCCGTTTATTATTGCGGCAAAGCATTCGAGCTGGGGCGATGGCTATATGATCTACCCTGAGATCAAGAACCTCGCCTTTGTCACAGGGGACCATCTGGAAAAGCTGCCACTTGTCAGCGGTATCCTGCGCAAGCTTGGCGCAATTGTGATCGACACATGCGGCGGCGGAGAGCGTAAAGCAGCTTCATTGGCGGAGGGCATGAAACGCGCCCGCAAGGATGGTCGCCGGGTGCTGATCTATCCTGAGGGCCATCTGGCGCCCAAGGGCTATTATTTTCGCTACAAGCCCGGTGTTTGGCATATGCAAAAGGCCATGGATGTGCCGATTGTCCCTGTTGCGACAAACCTCAACTGTTTCTGGGAACAAGAAGATATTCGCAAGACATCAGGCACTGCAGTTATTGAGTTTTTGCCGCCCATCCCGGCTGGCTTGCCCAAGGATGAGGTCATGCAGCGTCTGACAGAAGCGGTCGAAACGGCCTCAGCGCACCTGATTGCTGAAGCAATGGGCGAGCCTATGACGCCAACGATACTTATCCCCGACCCGGACAAAGGCACGCTGGCCAAAAAATCAATGTCAGAATCTGAGAAATCAGCCGCCTAGAAGACGAATTCGGTCTTGGCTTCAAACCCGGGCAAGACCGGCGGACAGCATTCAAATGCCTCGCGATAGGACACGGTATCGCCAGCGCGCGTATAGATGCGCGCCCGACCGAGCCCGCGCCCAGCAGACACAACGACTCCAAGCCGGCCACCTTCTGCAAGCTGGTCCAGCCATGCCGGCGCGACAGTTTCGACCATTCCAGCGATAAAGATGACGTCGAACGGCCCTTGATCGGCCAAACCATCCGCAAGCTCCCCCTGGACAGCAATCGCGTGATCCATGCCAATCGCCGCAAAGCGCTCTGACATGGCCTCAACCAAGTCTTCAGAAGTATCAAGCGCGATTACGGTCTCAACGGTTTTGCCAATCAAGGCCGAACTATACCCAGCGCCAGCCGCAACCACCAGGGCTATATCACTCGCTTGCGGGTCAAGAGCACGCAGCATCTTTCCAAGGTCACGCGGTGTCCACATGGCGCGGTCATCACTTGTTGGTATCTCATACTCAGCATAGGCGCTGGCTTGAAGTGATTTGGGCACAAACACTTCGCGTGGCACGGACAAGAATGCTGATACAATCGCCTGAGACGTGACGTCATTCACCCGCACTTGCGAATCGACCATGATGCGGCGCTGCTTGTCGAAGTCCATGAGAGCGGCCTCTTAGTGTAAAATCCGATTTTCAAACGCGCCATAGCACAGCTGTACGCGCTCGCAATATGGCCAAATGCCTTTGCCGCATTTTACCCGATTGCAACGCTTGCATGTCACTGCTAAGGCAACGCTTCACTTCGGCGGCCCTGTGGCGGAGTGGTTACGCAGCGGATTGCAAATCCGTGTACACCAGTTCGATTCTGG
>CAYGPE010000045.1:0-22146 GCA_964351695.1 uncultured Hyphomonas sp.
GCCGCCGCCCGCGCCGCCAATCTCGGGCAATATTGATATGTTCCTGCGCACACCGGACACGGCCGTGCCATTCCTGAACCGCACAACATTTGGCGGCAGCCAGAGCGCGATTGACGGCATCATCAATCAGGACGCCGCTAACTGGGTCGCGGCCGAAATGGCCAAACCGCCAACCCTGTACCTGAACGATGTGATCGCAACCTTCAGCGAACCAAACCGCGCGCAGTTCAATTTCGGCGTCGCGGACTATTGGGATACAATCGCGGTAGCCGACGACCAGCTCCGCCAGCGCATGGTTTTTGCCCTATCACAAATCCTCGTTGTCTCTGACGCTCAGGATGATGGCATTCAGCAAGCACGCCTCGCCCATTATAAAGACATCCTGTCTAACAATGCGTTCGGCAACTTCCGCGACCTCATCGAAGAGCTCACCTACTCGCCCGCCATGGCGACCTATCTGACTTATATCAATAATGAGAAGGGCGACCCTTCAACGGGCCGTATGCCGGACGAGAACTATGCGCGTGAGCTATTGCAACTGTTCACCATTGGGCTTATCGAGCTTAATCTCGACGGGACACCGAAACTGGATGGCAGTGGCAAAACGATCGAGATCTATGACAATGATGACATTGTCGGTCTGGCGCGGGTATTCACAGGTATCTCCTATGACGCGCCGAATTTTAGCTTTGACACACCGGAATCCAATTACAGGCCGCTCAAAGTCTTCCCCAATGTGCACTCATCGCTTGAAAAGCGCTTCCTCGGCACCGTTATTCCAGCCAATACAGGCCCGGCAGAGAGCGTCGATACCGCGCTGGATGCGATCTTCAACCATCCAAATGTCGGCCCGTTCTTTAGCCGCCAGCTGATCCAACGCTTCACCGCCTCTAATCCTGACCCAAGCTATGTCGCCCGCGTCGCGACGGCCTTTAACAATGGTAGCTTCACAGCCACCAATGGCCAGACCTTTGGCACTGGGCAACGCGGTGATCTGGCCGCCACACTGGCCGCCGTCATACTTGATCCCTCGCTGTTTGACCTCGACAATCCTCCGGGCGTGGCTGCAGGCAAAGTCCGCGAACCCATCCTGAAATTTGTACAATGGACGCGCGCCTTTGACGTCTCGAATGTGGAAAGCCTCGAAGTGTTCGAACTGTTTGAAACGGTTGATCCGAATAATGGTCTTGGCCAGCAGCCGTTCCGGTCCCCATCGGTCTTCAACTTCTATCGTCCGGGCTATGTGGCGCCGGGCACAGAGACTGGCTCACGCGGGCTGACGGCACCTGAATTCCAACTGGTCAATGAGAGCAGCACCTCCGGCTTCCTGAATTTCATGACCCAGTTCGTCCAGCAACGCCTCGATATTCTCGGCGGCAATCCGAATGTCTATATCCCGAATTATGCCCCTGAACTGGCCCTTGCCTTTGATAGCGCCGCGCTTGTTGATCACCTGAATGAAAAGCTGACAGGCAATCAAATCGCCGATGCAGAGCGCAGTGAAATGATCGCCGTGCTCGATACGATGCGCACCCGCACCGACAATGCCGGAAATGAAAGTGAAGACCGGCTAGAGCGCGTGCAAGTGGCCATCCTGATGATGATGAACTCAACCGCCTATGCGGTCGTGAAGTAGAGAGAAAGAGACACAAAATGGCTTATATCAATCGACGCCAATTCCTGTCGCGCTCAACCGCTTTCGGCTTTGCAGGTAGCATGGGCGCGCTCGCCGCCATGAGTTCGCAAAAGTCCTGGGCGGCAAATACCAGCGGCTATAAAGCCATGGTCTGCCTGTTCCTCAAAGGCGGATTGGATCACGCCGATTCTGTGATCCACTATGATCAAGCCTCGTATAACCGCCTTGGCCAGGAACGTCAGGGCCTGTTCAGCGCCTATAATGCAAGCAGTTCGGGTTCTTCACGTAACCGCTCCAACTTGCTGAAACTTAACCCGCAAAATAGCAGCACGCTCGGCGGCCTGGAATATGCTTTCCCGCCACAAATGTCGGAAATGCACTCGATGTTTGAGAATGGTGACATGGCCGTTGTCGGTAATGTCGGTCCGCTGCTGAGCCCTGTGACGCGGTCGCAAATTGAGAGCGACACGGCAAACCTTCCGGCGCGCCTGTTCTCTCACAATGACCAACAATCGACGTGGATGACGTTCTCCTCTGAAGGCGCGCGCGTCGGCTGGGGTGGGCGCTTTGCAGATTTGATGGCTGCCGCCACACCCGGCGAAGACGCGACGTATAAAGCCATTTCAACGACATCGAACGATCCATTCCTGGCTGGTAATACCGTGCGCCAGTTCCGTGTTACCTCGTCGGGTGCAGTCATCCCTGATCTGATTGGCCAGAATTATTTTCTTGGGTCTTCGTCAGCTGATAACGATACACGCGCGCGACTGTCGCAATATTTGCAACGTAACAATTTCGGCCTGACCAATCATTTCGAACAAGACTTTGCAAACGCCAAAAGCGCTGGCTTCGTCAAGGCGCAGAATCTTCTGGATGCGCGCCAATCCGGGTCGCCGATCACTACGCCCTTCCCGGAATCGGGCCTCGGCAAGCAATTGAAGTCAATCGCTGAAACGATCAACATCCAGCAAGCACTGAATACCTCACGTCAGGTCTTTTACGCCACGGCTGGCGGTTTCGACACGCACAGCACGCAAACCGGCGACTTGCCGAACCTGCAAGCCAATATTTCGGCCAGCCTTGCGGCGTTCCGCGCGGCGCTCATCGAGATTGGCCACTGGAACGACACTGTCCTGTTCACGGCGTCTGATTTCGGTCGCACCGTCATCGATAATGGCGACGGTACGGATCATGGCTGGGGCGGCCACCATTTCGTCATGGGCGGCCCGGTGAATGGGCGCAACATGTATGGCAGCTTCCCAAGCCCGGAAACCAATAGCGGGGCGTATATGCCGACCCGCGGTCGGCTCATTCCAACCGTGTCAGTTGAGCAATATGCGGCGACAATGGGCAGCTGGTTTGGCCTGTCAAACTCAGAGCTGGCGACAGCTTTGCCGAATCTCGGACAGTTTAACGATTCGACACTCGGATTCTTGAATGGTGGCAGCGCCTAGCTAAAACCCGAATATTAAACCAAAAATAAGTCCATGGTTATCAGTAACTTACTTATTAAGTTTAAGAATTTCGCCGATTATTACTAATCCTTAGATTTTTCTGCCGACATAATTCGACCACTATTGCTACACGAGCAAATGCCAAGGGGTCAGAACGATGCGGGCGAAACACTCTTCAAATATCGTTGCAATGACAATTGCCGCTTTTTTCGTTGCCGCCTGTTCGGGCGGCGGCGGTGGCGGCGGCGATAATGGCGGCTCAGGCAGCGGCGGCGGTTCAGGTGGTGGTTCTCCGCCGCCTCCCCCTCCTCCACCGGCCACGAAGCTGGATTCAGAGCCTGATGCGGCACGCTTCCTCGCGCGCGCCTCGTTTGGGGGCACGAAAGCCGATATTGAAGCTGTCAGCACAATGGACGCCGCCGACTGGCTCGCATCCGAGCTTGCCAAAACACCGACCTATTCGTTGGCTACATTGCAAGCTCAGCCACGCGACTCGAATGGCAACATCCCATATAATCGCCTTAGCCAACTCTACTGGGACCAATTGATCACAGCTGACGATCAATTGCGCCAGCGCATGGCCTTCGCGCTGTCTCAGATCCTCGTTTATTCCGATATCTCGAACGCGAGCCGCCAAGAACGCCGCGCGTATTATCAGGACATCCTGATCCGTAACGCGTTCGGAAATTATCGCGACCTCTTGCAAGAGGTTACCTATTCGCCCGCCATGGCCGACTGGTTGACCTATTTGCGTAACCAGAAGGGAAACCCCAATACAGGCCGCATGCCGGATGAGAATTATGCACGCGAAATCCTGCAATTGTTCACGATCGGCCTTGTCGAGTTGAACATGGACGGCACGCCAAAGCTGGATGGGCAAGGCAATGCCATCGAGACCTATACAAATGACGACATTATCGGTCTGGCGCGTGTCTTCACCGGCCTTTCGACCAAGGGTGAGAATTTCTGGCGCAGTGATGATGATGCGGACTATAATCCGCTCGTCATGTATGATGACCGCCATTCAGAGCTGGAAAAAGTCTTCCTTGGAACCACGATTCCGGCCAACACACCCGGCACTGAGACGATCAATATGGCGCTCGACACGATCTTTAATCATCCCAACACAGCGCCGTTCGTTTCACGCCAGTTGATCCAGCGCTTAACCGCATCCGACCCATCGCCCGCTTATGTTGGACGTGTCGCACAAGCCTTTGAAACAGGCAGCTTCACAGCGCCGAACGGCCGCCGGTTTGGCGCCGGGCAGCGCGGTGATCTTGAAGCCACGCTTGCGGCAATCCTGCTTGAGGAAGCGCTGTTTTCAACTAGCGGCGATGATGCCAGCGTCGTCATCAAAGGCAAAATCCGTGAGCCGATCCTGCGCTTTACCCACTGGGCCCGTGCGTTCGACCTTGAAAACGTTGATGCCGCCAATGAGGGCAAGCTCAACAACACCACTGATCCGGTCAGCGGGCTTGGTCAGCATCCAATGCGCTCGCCGTCCGTTTTCAATTTCTATCGTCCGGGCTATGTCGCACCGGGTACACTCAGCGGTGACCGCAACCTGACCACGCCGGAATTCCAGTTGGTCAATGAGAGTACATCGATTGGCTATCTCAACTTCATGACAGAGTTTGCCTTCGACCGAGCCTATCAGAAGGACAATAGCATTGCCTCCTACAAGCCTGATTACTCTGAAGAGATCGCGCTGACCGGTGATATTCCGGCGCTTGTCACGCATCTCGACCAATTGCTCACTGGCGAGCGCATGACGCAGGCTGAGCGCGATGAGATTGTCGCGATCCTGCAATTGCTGCCAATCAATGTCGATACGCCCGAGAAGGAAGCAACGGATCGCGAGCAGATCGCGCAAACGGCTGTCGCTCTGGTTCTCAATTCACCGTCATTCGCCATCGTCTGGTAGCGCACGTCTTTCAAGGAGTTTCTCATGGCTTATCTGTCTCGCCGTCATTTCCTCAAAGGCTCTAGCGCTTTCGGCTTTGCCGGGGCGGTTGGCGCACTCTCCGGGCTAGGGGTCTCCAAGGCCTGGGCTGCTGACACAGCTGGCTACAAGGCCATGGTCTGCATCTTCCTGAAAGGCGGCATGGATCAGGGCGACACCGTTCTGCCCTATGACCAGGCCTCGTATGATCAGCTGCGCGCGGTCCGCCAAGGTCTGTTCAATGCATACAATGCCGATGATGCCGCCTCGTCTCGAAATCGCGCCAATCTGCTGCAGTTGAACGCCAACAACGCGGCTTCGTTCGGCGGCCGCGAATATGCCCTGCCAACACAATTGTCGCCATTGCATGACATGTTCGAGGGCGGAGATCTTGCGATTGTCGGGAATGTTGGCCCACTGGTCGAGCCGACCACGCGTACCCAAGTCGAAAACAGTTCTGTGATCCTGCCTAAGCGCCTATTCTCTCACAATGACCAGCAATCGACATGGATGTCGCTAGGGGTTGAGGGGTCTCGCTTCGGCTGGGGCGGCAAGTTCGTAGATGCCGCGATGGCTTCAGCTCCGGGTGACAATTCGCTTTTCGCTTCGATTTCGACTGGTTCGAATGATGTTTTCCTTGCCGGCGATACGACCAGCCCGTTCCGCGTAACCAGCGACGGCGCGCCTGAACCATCGCTGACCAGCCGCAAATGGTATCTCGGCTATACAGATGCTGACGATGCGGCGCGCGCCCGGATGCGCGAATATTTCGGTCGCAATGATTTCGACAACACGAATATCTTTGCCCAAGACCTGCGCAACGCCAATAAACGCGCGATTGAGAACTCAGAGACCATACTCGCGGCGCGCGAAAGTGCCGGGCCGCTGACCACTGAGTTCCCGAATGATAGTCTGGGTCGTCAGCTCAGATCGGTGGCGGAAACCATTCAAATTCAAGGCGCTCTGAACGTCTCACGGCAGATGTTCTATGTCACTACAGGCGGCTATGACACCCATAGCGGACAAGCCAACAGTATTGGCGGGCGTCACGCCAGTCTCGCTGCGGCGATGGCGGCGTTCCGTGCCGCGATGATCGAGATCGGGCACTGGAACGATACCGTGATGTTCACTGCATCTGATTTTGGCCGGACCGTGATCGACAATGGCGACGGGACTGATCATGGCTGGGGCGGACACCAGTTTGTGGCTGGCGGCGCCGTGCGCGGTAAGAGTATTTATGGCTCGCTTCCTGCGGCTGAAACAGAATCTGAAAACTTCTGGCCAAGCCGCGGTCGCCTCATCCCCGGCGTTTCGGTCGAACAGTTTGCGGCGTCACTTGGCGGCTGGTTCGGTTTGACTGGATCAGAGCTTAACGAGGCCCTGCCTAGCCTGTCAAACTTCAATGAAACTGATCTCGGCTTCATGAATACGGGTGTTACCTAACCGCCTTCGATCAGCCCCGGATGGTTATTGCGGACATTGCCAACATCTGGCCCGACGGGCCAAGCGTGCATGTCGGCAGCTGGGAATGGGCGATAAAGGTCTGTGACATCGCCTGAGCGCGGGTCCATCCAGCGGTCATAGTCTTGGCGATGCAGGATAACCGGCATGCGGTGGTACAATCCTGCGGTCACATCATTGGGCTGTGTCGTTAGCACCGTAAATGTGTGAATTTCTGAGCCATCAATAAGCGCGCTATCCCATAACCCAGCCAGACAGAACCAGCGACGATTTCGCAAGCTGATCGCGAACGGTGTCTTTCGCCCTGCTGTTCCGGTCCACGCATAATAACCGCTGACTGGGATCAAGCACCGCCTGTGCCGAAAAGCGCCGCGAAAAACGGGCTTCTCGTGGACCGTTTCGCAGTCTGCATTAAAGCTTGTGAATCGCTTTTCGCTTAGCGGTTTCGTCCACCAACTCGGAACCAGGCCCCAATGACACGGCGCAAGCTCGCGGTGTTGCCGTTCTGGGGCGAGCCGCACAATTGGCTGCACGCTCATCGGCGCGACATTATATGTCGCTTCTGGCGGTTCGACCCCCGGCGGTGCAATGATACTCAGCGCATCGCGGTACTCTTCCCAGCTCACCTCATGGCGAAAAAAGCGACTGCACACGGCCTAGCTTTCCGCTTTTGCGATAGCCGTCAGACCTTCGCGATATGTCGGGTATTTTGGCCGCCAGCCCGTGGCCGCCTTGATCCGCGCATTGGAAACGCGTTTGCACTCGCTATAAAAACTGCGCGCCATCTCCGAGAGCTCGGCTTCGAAGAAATCAATTGCCGGGCGCGCGGGTCGCCCGAGTAGCTCCGCCGCCAGGGCCGTAACATCTTGCGGCGGCGCAGCCTCTTCATCACATAAATTGAACACACCTGTACTCCCCTTGAGGATCAGGGCTTTCAGGCCGCTGGCAATATCTTCGACATGTATGCGCGAGAACACCTGTCCAGGCTTTATTATCCGCCGCGCATTGCCGTTGCGCACCCGGTCCAGCGCCGATCGGCCCGGTCCATATATGCCCGGCAAACGGACGATGCGCACGTCCTCGCGCAGGGCGCGCCAGCCATCCTCCGCTGCAACACGCCGCACCGCGCGTTCAGATTGTGGATTAACCGCGCTCCATTCAAACGCCCAGCCGCCGCCAAGGTCACCGTAAACGCCTGTGGTTGAGAGATAGGTCACGCTGGCAGCCGCATCCACACTGTCTTGCAAAACGGGAATGGCCGGGCATCCGGTCTCGGAAGGCGGCGCACTGATCAACACATGTGCGCCCTGTATGGCGGCCTCAATAGCGGCCTTATCCGAGGTCAGAATCACGTCCAAGCCATCCTGTAATCCCGGCTCACGCCCCGGTTTTGGGCGCTGGACCGCGATCACTTGGCCATCCCAAATTGACGCCAGCGCGCGGGCACTATAGCCAGCTCCAAATAGGAATAGCGGTTGTGACCGAACTGTCATTTGCCCTCGCCTGTGTGCGTTGTTAGGCCATTGATAGTGTTTAGTTCAGGGGCTTGTCCATGTCAGTTGCCGCGCTCATTTTTGCCGTCTTGCCGGTTTCGCAAACCGCGCTCTCCGAAATTGCCCGCGCAGAGCAAGACAGATTGAATACGTGTATCGAAAAAGCCGAAACAGCGCCTTATGAAGCCTATGAAGACAGCCTCGCCTGGCTGTCGAACGGCAATCGGCCCAAAGCGCGCTATTGCAATGCCGTCTCGCTACTTGCGCTGGAACAATTCGAGGAAGGCGCAGCCCGCCTCGAAGCACTTGCCAATGCGCCGGATCCGATCAGCATTGAAAATCGCGCGCTATATATGGCGCAGGCTGGCAATGCGTGGCTTACCGCCAATTATCCCGAAGCTGCGATTACCGCGCTCAGCGAAGCGCTGGAGCTTGAACGCCGCGATTCCGACCTCTTCAAAGATCGCGCCGCTGCCTATCTTGCGCTCGAGCGCTGGCCGGAAGGGGTTGATGATCTAAACGCTGCGCTTGAGCTGACGCCAACCGATCCTGAGGCCCTGACGATGCGGGCCCGCGCGCACCTCTATACCGAAAACCTCGCCGCGGCAGAGGCTGATATGTATGAAGCGCTCGGCCAGCAGCCGGAAAATCTCGATATTCTCGTCCTGCGCGGTGATATTCGCGAGGCGATCCGCCTGAGCCGCGAAGCCAGCAACTAGACACTACTGCACACAATCGTCCAAACCGTCGCGCTCAACGCCGCGCATGCGCGCTTGCAGTGTGCTGGCCCGTTGGCGCACATAAGGCCCCGCAGGATCGAGCCGCCACTTGTTCGGGCTCGGCAGAACCGAGGCCAGCAAGGCCGCTTCACGTTCGTTTAGCTCTGATGCTGGCTTACCAAACCGTACCAGCGACGCCGCCTCAACTCCAAACAGGCCATCGCCCCATTCAGCAACATTGAGATAAACCTCCATCACCCGCTTCTTGCCCCAGAACTGGTCAATGAAGACAGCCATCCACGCTTCCGGAAGCTTGCGCGCGACCCCGCCGCCATTCCACAGGAAGACATTTTTCGCGGTCTGCTGCGTAATCGTCGACGCGCCGCGCAGGCGTCCTCTCTGGCGGTACTCATCCACCGCCTTCTCAACCGCTGCAACATCGACGCCCTTATGGCTGCAAAACTGCGTATCTTCGGCCGCGATCACAGCGCGGACAATATGTGGTGACAGGTTTTCAATCGGCGTCCAGTTACGCCGCACGTGATAGCCTTCGACCACACGCTGCGCCATGGTTGCGGTCGGCGGGGTCGGGACAAAAAACAAGATCAGCGCATAGATATGCACCGTTACAAATAGCCCGGCGAAGAATTTTACACCCAGCCAGAGATAGCCGCCTAATCCGCGGCGCTGTTTGACGCTGTCAGCCATTCGCGGCGCACCTCTTCATCTGGCTCATCCGCCAACCCGGCCGCCTTTTCCGCTTCAAACCGGGCCAAATCAAGGCGCGCTAGCGCCCAGATCGCCGCACCGCGCACGCTGGGTTCAGGGTCTGCCAAATGCGGCAACACACTCGCGGCTACCAGCCCGGCATCACCGCTATTACCAATCGCAATCAAGACGTTGCGAATGAAGCGATCGCGTCCAATCCGCTTGATCGGTGAGCCAGAAAACAGCTCACGAAACGCCGCATCATCCAAGGCGGCCAGTTCGTCCAGCGCCGGGCCTTTCAGCTCTGCGCGCGCCCAAAATGCCTGTTCGCTGGCCACCTGCGCAAACTTGTTCCACGGGCACACGGCCAGACAATCATCACAGCCATAGATGCGATTGCCCATGGCGGCGCGAAACTCAGCCGGAATCGCGCCTTTATGTTCAATCGTCAGGTAAGAAATACAGCGCCGCGCATCGAGCTGATAAGCGTTTGGAAACGCGTCGGTCGGACAGTTATCGAGGCACGCACGGCACGAACCGCAGCTATCACGCTCAGCGGTGTCTGGCTCTAGCTCAGCATCCGTCAGCATCACGCCCAGGAACAGCCAGGAGCCAAGCTCTCGCGAGACAAGATTGGTATGCTTGCCTTGCCACCCTAGCCCAGCCAGCGCCGCTAGCGGCTTTTCCATTAGCGGCGCTGTATCAACGAACACTTTCACCTCAGCGCCCGTCTCCGCAACAAAGGCCCGTGCCAACTGTTTCAGCCGCTTTTTCAAGACATCATGATAGTCCTTACCGCGCGCATAGACCGAAATATTACCCTCGCCGCGGCGTGCGAGCATGCCCATGGGGTCGTGGTCCGGCCCATAATTCAGACCAACGACGACAGCCGATTTTGCTCCGGCCCAAATCGCTGTCGGCGCGCTGCGGCGCTCCAGCGTCGTTTCCATCCAGTCCATCTGGCCATGACGTCCTTCAGCCACAAAATCCGCCAGATGCGCACCTGCGTCCCACGCCTCATCGGCTCGGCATATACCGCAAGCGTCAAAGCCTAAATCAGAAGCAACCTGTTTCAGAAATGTATGAGGCGAAGCTGTCATTGCGCTGCGGCGCCTTCTTAGAAATCGAGATCCGCATAGTGTTTCACCGGGCGCACGCCGTCTACCCTATCGCTCAGGATCGCGCGGAATGCCGGGCGTGACTTGATGCGGGCATACCAGGCTTTCAGGTCCGGCGTCAGGTCCCACAAGACGTCACCAAAATAGTCATAGGCCGACAGATGCGCCGCAACGCTGAGATCGGCAATTGTCAGATTGCGCCCGGCCAGATAGGCGCGCTCTCCGGCCAGCGCATCGAGAAATGTCATGCGGTTTTTGAGCGCGTGTGCGCCTTGCCGCAGCGCCGCGCTGTCGGGGGCATGCTCGCGCCGTACCCATTGCGACACCCGCTCGGCCAGCAGCGTATTATTGATCCCGGCAAAGCTTTCTTCAGACCACTGCCAGAGGCGTCGCGCTTCGGCCCTTTCGCCGGGTGCAAAAGGCAGCAGACGCGGCGAAGGCTCTGCATCTTCAATATATTCGCAAATGGCCAGCGTACCGACCGCAGATGTGCGCACCTCAGCATCAGTATCGAGCAGCGCTGGCGCAGACGCGCCCGGCGCCAGCGCGGCAAGTTCAAGATCAGACACCCACGGCTTGATCACAATAGGCTCAAAAGCCCAGCCTTTCTCGGCGAGCACAAGGCGCACCGTGCGCGCCAAAGGATCAATTGGCCAATGCCAGAGCCGCTTCATACCGCCCGCCTTATCTGCGTTCGCGCCGCGTGCAAAGACCAGCTGCCAAGCCCCTTTGCACGCTGCACCATCCTATGCTTCAAGCCATTAAGCATGTTCGCATAGGACCCCAAAATGTTGACGAAACCCTTTCGCTCGCTCCTATTTCTTGCAGTTGGCGCTATCCTCGCCCTAAGTGGCTGCCAACGCGACATTGAAACACCCTTCGGTGAAGCTCCGGTTCTGGTCGTCTCACCACCTGCGGGCCAGCTGCCAGAGGGGGCCACGCCGACGGCCTATCGGCTCGACCTGATCACAGATCCCGCAGCCGATAGATTTACAGGCACTGTCGAAATTGATGTCAAACTGGACGCCGCGCATGCCCGTATCTGGCTACACAGCGTCGAACAAACGATTGAACGCGCCGTTGCCCGGCTCGCTGATGGCACCGAGCAAGAGGTAACATTTGCCCGTAGCCGCGCTGAAGGCGGCGTTTCGCGACTTGATTTCGCCACGCCGCTGCCGCCCGGCAATATCACGCTGATCATCGACTATTCTGCGCCCTATAATCTGGCGCTCGCGGGCCTGTATAAGGCGAGCCAGAAAGACAGACCTTATCTCGCCACCCAAATGGAGCCGTTCGATGCGCGTCTGATGGTGCCGAGCTTTGACGAGCCACGCTTTAAAACGCCGTGGACCCTGACTGTCAGTGTCCCGGCGGGTAATCAGGTCATCGCCAATGGCGCCCTGAAATCCGTCACGACGCTGGATAATGGCCTGATCCAGCATGAGTTTGCGACAACGCGCCCTATTCAATCCTACCTTATCGCGCTGGCTGTCGGGCCTTATGACTTGCGTGATGGCGGCGCTCTGCCCTCAAACGAGATCCGCCCAAATGGTGTCCCGTTTCGCGGCTTTGCCCCGGCAGGTAAGGGCGAGCAACTCCAAACAGCGATGGATATCACCAACCAGATGCTGAGCTGGCAGGAGGCCTATTTCGATTACCCCTATCCGTATGGGAAACTCGACCTGATCGCCGTGCCGGATTTTGCCTATGGCGCGATGGAGAATGCCGGGGCGATTATCTATCGCGAGGCCGCACTGTTGATCAATGATCGCACTAGCCTCGCGCGCCGCCGCGCAATCCTGACAACGCATGGCCATGAGCTCGCGCACCAGTGGTTCGGCAACCTCGTCACGCCAAAATGGTGGGATGACATCTGGCTGAACGAAGCTTTCGCAACGTGGATCAGCTACAAGACAATGGATGCGGTCTATCCCGGAACAGGCTTTGACCTTGCCCCGCAACGCGCCGCAATTGGTGTCATGGGTAGTGATAGCCTCGCCAGCGCCCGCCAGATCCGTCACCCGATTACGCGTAATGCTGACATACGCGACTCGTTTGACGGGATCACATTCCGAAAGGGCGGCGGTGTCCTCTCCATGTTCGAAAACTATCTCGGGCAAGACGCCTTTCGCGACGGTATCCGCCTGCACATGCGCCGGTTTGAGGACAGTGTCGCAGACGTCGATGACTTCATGACCTCACTCGCCGAAGGCAGCGGCGATACGGGCCTGATTGAGAGTTTCCGGAGCTTTATCATGCAACCGGGTATTCCCTATTTGCACGCGGAGCTGACCTGCCCGGCAATCGATGCGGGCCTGATCACGGTTACGCAAAGCCGTTATGCGCCGCTCGGATCAAAAATCGACACTGAAGCCCAATCGTGGATCATCCCGTTCGCCGTGCGGATGAACGGCGCTAATGGCGAACGCACGATCAAACAAATCCTGACTGAAAAGACGACTGAGATTCCGCTTGATGGCGGGTGCCCGGACTGGATCATGCCGAATGCGGGCGGCACGGGCTATTGGCGTTTCAATACCAGCGACGGCAACTGGCAGGGGCTGCTTGCCGCCTATGATCAACTTTCGCCCGGCGAACAGCTCACGCTGGCCGATAGCGCCATTGCCGCCTTCTCCGCCGGACACATTCCAGCTGACTTGCTGCTCAATATTCTATCTGTGAATGCCGAGGGTCACTGGGCCGCCGCGCTGCGACCGCTAAAAACGCTGAACGGTTATATGAACCACCTCGCTGACGAAAATGCCAAAGAGGCCCTACGCGAGTATGCGATGGATATTTACGGCGCACGCTACGCCGCCCTCGCGGCGCAGCCAAATGAGGCTTTGTCGGAAGGCGAGCAAACGCTGAAAGCGGATCTGTTTTCTACCCTGCTCAAAGTCGGCTTCCTTGATGCTGAGCGCGCCGCTTTGCTGGACGCGGCGCAGCGTTATGTCGGTATGAACGGCGCCCCTGAGCCCGCCGCACTGGCCCCAGCTGAAGTCGCGTCCGCCATCGCAATTGCTGCAGAGACTGGCGATAGCCGCTTCTACCGCGCGGCCCTGACCTATGCCCGCAGTGCCAGCGATCAACGCGAACGCCGCAGCATCTTGCAAACACTGGCTGAAAACCTTCCCGAAGCCGGTATGATTGACCTGCTCAAACAAGTCCAACGCCCTGAATTTCAAGGTCAGGAAACCTGGAGCGTTACCCTCGCAGCCTTGCGCAACACAAGCGCGCAAGACGCCGCTTGGGCGCAGTTCACCAGCGACTTCCCGGCCATCATAGCCCGCACGCCTGCCATCCGCTTACCGCAAACAGCTTCGGCCGTTGCATCATTCTGCGAACCGGCGCGATTGCGCACCGCCATTTTCTTCATGCAGGAAAACGGCGAACTGATGCCCGGACATGAGCGTAAACTGGCGCAAGCCACCGAGCAGGCTGAGCTTTGCATCGCCTTCCGCGCGGCTAAGGCGCAAGAGCTCGCACAGGCTCTGAAAGCAAGATAGCGCTGTCAACAGTTTGGGGTTAGAATCAGGCTTGCCGTGGCGGGTGCACGGGTGCACTTTCCTCTAGGTAACGCTTTACCCTGATAGGTCGTACTGCATGGCTGATACAATTTCCGAAAACCCTGAATCGAAGATCATCATCTCGTTTGAGCAGCTGCTGGAGCAAATGCTGGCTGAAGCTAAGGCGGAAACGATCGAGAAATTCTCTGAGTCTCAGCTCAAGGCAGTGACGCGCGACCTGTGGGACTGGGCCGAAACAGTGCCCGGCGATGGCGCTGAAATGCGCTTCTGCGATGCTCATGGCAGTCATTATCTTGAAGTTGTCGGGCCAGACCGCCCCTTCCTTGTCGACTCGCTGCTGGGAGCCTGCACGGAGCAAGGCCACGAAGTGCTCGCGCTGTTCCACCCGATCCTGCAAACCTCGCCAGATCATTTTCGGTCTCTGATCCAGATCCACCTGCCAGCTTTGACGGCGGGCGAACAGAAACAGCTTTTGGCTGCGGCCCGCGACACGCTGGATGACCTGATCAGTGTCACTGACGATCATCAGGCGATGCGCTCACGCATGGCCCGCGAAGTGGAACGCCTGATCGCCTGTCAGCATATTAATGACGACCAGAAAACCGAGGCCATTGCGTTCCTCAACTGGCTCAGCAAGGAGCATTTCGTCTTCCTTGGTGTCCGCGACTATACATTCCACACCGCTGATGACGGCACTGTTCTGCCTGAAGAACCCGACACGGTCGAAGGCTCCAATCTCGGCATTTTGCGCGATGATAATCGCAATGTCCTCAATCGCGGCGCAGAGCCGCTGGTCCTGAACCGTGCGATCGGTGAGTTCCTGGCTGAACCTGAGCCGCTCATCCTCGCCAAATCCACACTCACCAGCCGCATCCATCGCAGCGCTGTGTGCGATTATGTCGGCGTCAAACACTTTGATGAGAAGGGCAATGTCAAAGGCGAGACGCGCTTTCTCGGCCTCTACACCTCCGAAGCCTACAATAATAGCGTGCGCGATGTGCCGCTAATCCGCCTGCGCGCACGCCGCGTGGTTGAGGCGTCAGGTGCCAAGAAAGGCACGCATGACGAAAAGGCCCTATGGAACATTCTGGAAAGCTGGCCCCGCGACGAGCTGTTCCAGACCAATTCACGCATTCTGACCCCGATCATGCTGGGCGCGCTGCATCTGATCGGACGGCCACGTGTACGGCTATTTGTGCGGCCGGACCGCTTCAATCGTTTTGTCAGCGCTATCGTCTTCGTCCCGCGCGAAGCCTATGACACACGCCTGCGCGAACGTATCACCCATGCCCTTGAAGACGCCTATGAAGGCCGCCTCGTGCGCTTTGAGCCAAGCTTCGACGGCGCCTCCCTTGTTCGCGTCCTGTTTGAGATCGCGCTACCTACACATGGCCCGTCGCCTGACGTCCAGGCGCTGGAACAAAACCTCACAGAAATTTCGCGCACATGGGATGATCGCTTCCGCCAGGCCCTACGCGAAGGCCTGCAAGACACTGACGCCCAGACCGGCAGCGCCGGCTTTGTCGGCGCCTTCAACATGGCCTATCGCGAGGCCTTTGTGCCTGAAGAAGCCATGGCCGATGTTGCCAGTATAGCAGAGCTCAGCGCCGCTCGCCCGGTTAAGCTGCGCGCTTATCGAAACGATGACGATGATCCGGCCATCATCCGAGCCAAAATCTACACCCGCAACGGCTCTATTGCCTTGTCAGACTGTGTGCCCGTGTTCGAGCGCATGGGCCTCTTCGTCAATTTCGAAACTGGCTATCCTGTCACGCCAAAAATGAAGCCTACAGACGACGCGCCTGACACATACTGGGTTCACGCCCTGCAAATGCGTCTTGGTAATGGTCGCGTCGCCGACCTTGCTGAAGTCAGCGCCGCGTTTGAAGAGGCCTTCGTCGCCATTTGGGGCCATATGGCGGAAAATGATGGCTTCAACGCGCTGGTCTTCAACGCAGGTCTGACCTGGCGTGAAGCCGCACTGTGCCGAACGCTCTGCGCCTATCGCCATCAGTCCGGTCTGGACGCTGCCCGCAGCATGCAGATTGAAGCGCTGAACGCGCATCCAGACCTGACCCGCAAACTTGTCGATTTGTTCGCCTGCCGCTTTGACCCCGGCCAGTATAAAAACATGACCAAGCGCGCCGAAGCGGCGAGCGAGCAAAGACGCGAAATCATTGAGGATTTGAAAACCGTCAACACGCTTGACCATGACCGCGTTATCCGCCGCCTCACAGATCTGATTTGCGCTATCCAGCGCACCAATTTCTACCAAACAGGGACGGACGGCTCACCGCGCCCGTATATCGCCATCAAGATTGCCAGCCGCGAATTAGGCGATTTACCTGCGCCGAAACCATTCCGCGAAATCTTCATGTCCAGCCCACTGGTCGAAGGTGTTCATTGCCGGTTTGGCGCGGTTGCGCGCGGCGGTTTGCGCTGGTCAGACAGGCGTGAAGACTATCGCACCGAAGTGCTTGGCTTGGTCAAAGCCCAGCAGGTCAAGAACGCAGTGATTGTTCCGGTTGGTTCCAAGGGTGGATTCTTCCCGAAACAATTGCCACTTGGTGGCTCCCGCGAAGCCATTCGCGAAGGCGGCATCGAAGCCTATCGCTGTTTCATTACCTCGCTGCTCGATCTGACGGACAATTTAATCGACGGCGGTGTGCAACACCCGGAAGATACAGTGATCTGGGATGGAGAAGACCCCTATCTGGTTGTCGCTGCCGATAAAGGCACAGCGACATTTTCTGACATCGCAAATGAAATCAGCCAGGGACAGGGATTCTGGCTTGGCGATGCTTTCGCGTCTGGCGGTTCAGTCGGCTATGATCACAAAAAAATGGGCATTACAGCGCGCGGCGCATGGGAAGCGGTGAAGCGTCATTTCCGCGAAATCGGTACAGATATTCAAACCGAGCCCTTCACCGTGGTCGGGTGCGGCGACATGAGCGGCGACGTATTTGGCAATGGCATGTTGCTGTCCAAGCAAATTCGTCTGCAAGCGGCGTTCAACCACATGCATATCTTCGTGGATCCCGACCCAAAGGACACTGAACGCCTATGGGACGAGCGCAAACGTATGTTCGACCTGCCCCGCTCAAGTTGGATGGACTATGATCAAAAGCTTATTTCGAAAGGCGGCAGTATATTTGATCGCAGCGCGAAAGCCATTGACCTGTCACCTGAAATCAAAGCGCTCACGGGCCTGAAAGCCGACGCTGTGACACCGGACGAGCTGATCAATGCCCTGCTTCAAGCTCCGTGTGACCTGCTCTGGTTTGGCGGCATTGGCACCTATATCAAAGCAAGTGATGAAAGCCATGCTGAGGTTGGTGACAAAGGTAATGATGGCCTACGCATTAACGGCAAACAAGTTGGCGCAAAAGTCATCGGCGAAGGCGCAAACCTTGGCCTGACGCAAGCGGCGCGGATCGAGTTTGCGATGGCAGGCGGGCGCGTCAACACAGATGCCATCGACAACTCTGCTGGCGTCGATAGCTCTGACCATGAGGTCAATATCAAAATCCTGTGCACCGAAGCGATGCGCCGCGGTGCTCTGCCAACCGGCGAGCGAAACACCCTGCTCGCCTCGATGACGGATGATGTGGCCGAATACGTCTTGCGTCACAATTATGCGCAAACCGCCGCCCTCAGTCTTGCCGAGGACCAAGCCAAAGCGGATCATGACGCGCTAGAGCGGCTGATGGTCAAACTGGAAGATCGCGGGGTGCTTGACCGCGATGTTGAGGGCCTGCCCAGCACCACCGAAATGCGTGAACGCGCCGAAAATGGCCAGTCGCTGACCCGGCCAGAGCTAGCCGTCCTGATGGCATGGACGAAAATTATCCTGTTCGACGATCTGCTTGAATCTGAAGTGCCTGATGACCCCTATTTTCATAAGACATTGCAGGCATATTTCCCGACAGCGCTGCACACCTATGACGACGCGATGCAGGCCCATCGCCTGAAGCGCGAGATTATCGCCACTGTACTCGCAAACCGTTTGATTGATGCCAGCGGTCCGATCTTCTTACTGCGCCTGCGTGAGCAGACTGGTGCTGGAAACGCGGTTATCACGGCGGCTTTCGAAATCGCCCGCGCCGTGATTGGCGCTGAAGCGCTGATGGCCGAAATAAACGCACTCGATAATCTGGTCCCTGCCCGCCATCAGATCACGTTGCAGCAAGACCTCGCTAATGCGCTGCAAAATCTGACAAGCGGCCTCGCTCGGACGGCTGATACCAAAGATGTTGGCGCTCAGATTGCGCGACTTTCACCTACGGCCGCACAAGTCAGCAAAGCGCTGCCCGATGCGCTTAGTAATTATGAATCTGGACACCACTCCAAAAAGATCAAATCGACTGTGAAACACGGAATCGACAAGGCTCTGGCCAGCAAAGTTCACACTGCAATCTATCTCAGCGTCACAGCGCAAGTCACAGCGCTTGCAGAGGAGAGCAAGTCGAAGCCTGCGGATGTGTACGCTGCGTATCAAACGATCGGAGATGCTTTGGGGCTCGACCGAATGCGGGGCGCTGCCTACTCGGCTTTACGCAAAATGCCATATTGGGATCGGTTAGCAACGCGTCGCTTGTTGCTGGAATTGCAAGGCCTGCAACTCGATGTCGTTCGCCAGGCGCTAAGTGCCGGTGGCACGGAAAAGTGGCTCGGCCAAACCGCCGCCACGCGCCGCGCTCTGGTCAATGACATGCGGGCCTATACGGCAAATGCGAGCGCTTTTGCACAATTTGCCCTCGCTGCGGATGCCGTCCGCCAGTTCATGCAGACGGCTAGCGCCGAAAGCAAATAACGAGACTTCTATCCGGGAAAAAGGCGGACCCACCGAACGGGGACGTGTCCGGTGGGCCCTACTGGCAAATTCCGCAGGCTGGGTGGGGGGACGCACGCGGAAGCCAGTGTCTTTTTATACTTTTATGACAGATTTCTGTCAGCCAGAACAGGCATATGCCCCCTAAGTACCGACATGCCAAGTGCCAAAATCATACCAATATCCAATAAATACAGTTATTCGGAACTTTCGGCAACTTCTGACACTTTATATGTCACGGGTTTGGATGACAAGGGTATACCATTGGCCGAGAGAAGCACGGCAAACCCGTAAGTTGATTCGCTTTGAGTAAATAAAATCATCATCAAAACCGTCAATGGCGCCGACAGAAACATGCCCGGAATGCCCCAGATCGCGCCCCATATGGCCAGCGATAAAAGGACGACCAGCGCCGAGAGATTCAACGTATCGCTCATGATCCGCGGTTGCAGGAAATTACCGATTGTAAACTGCCAGAAACTGACACCAAACAGTACCAACCCGGCGAAGATATAGCGGTCATTCGGGTCTGCGCCGGGCACCCATTCGGCCACTTCCGGCTGCACCAAGGCAAACAAGGCCGGGACCACAGCGGCGATAATGGAGCCGATGGTCGGAATATAGTTCAGCACAAAGATCAGAGCCGACAGGAACAACGCGTTCTCAACCCCGAGGACGATCAGCGTAATATAGGTCAGCGCCGTAATCAGGGCGCTGATAACCGTTTGCGTCCACAGATAGGTCTCGATGCCCTGACGCGCTGCCTCGCCGACTTCGCGCACCTGCTCGCGCCGGTCTTCTTTCGGGAAGATCCTGTCGAGCTTGGTTGGCCATGCCGACTGGGCGAGAAACAGAAACGCGACATAGATCAGGATCAGCACCAGATCCCCGGTCAGGCCACTGGTCGACGAAGCGATAGTGGCAAAGAAAGCCTGGCCTGACTCGTTGAAGATCAAGTCGCGTAATTCCGGCGCGGCGCCAAGACCGAGCGCGCCGTAGACATCGCCGATCAGGCTGTTAATCGCGCGGGTATAATTATCGGCCTGCGAGCTGAATTGGCCAATCCCGCGCACCAGCAGCGCCAGAAACCCGACAAAGCCCGCCAGCACCACAAAGATCGAAATGGCCCGCGACACGCCGCGTTTGAGCAGACTGGAGCGCGCATCAATCGCCCGCGCAAACCCCTCCATGACGAGGAACAGGAACACGGCCAAGGCGAATGGCGCGAGGATATTGCGGCCGAGATAGAGCAGCGCAATGATCACGCCCGTGGCAATGATCCAAATCCCGATAATGCCTGATCTAATGGGCATGGAAGCCTCCCCTTATGCAAGGCAGAGGATATTTATGCGGGGTTTGTGTCAAGTATGGTCTCTTGAGTTTTGTCTCGCGCTAACGGGCTTCGCCCGACGCGAGACGAAGCAGGTTTCGGTCGGGCTTCGCCCGCCCATGAACCAAGCTCAAGGCTGACGCCCACAATGGCCAGTGGTCATCGAGGAGATACAGCCTTGAGCTTGGTCCATCGCGAAGGCGAAGCCGAAGCGGGTGACCCGCTACCGCGAAGCTGCGGCGTAGCCGCTCAGCGCTTCGCAAAACCACAACCCCCTCCGAACCAGACAGCACCAAACCCCGGACCGCCCCTCGGCGTCACGGTATATCTCTCGCCCCGCCAATGCAGGGTCTGGGCGCGCTCGGATTGAACGCAGGTTGACTGCCTGCCTTTCGGCGAGGCTATAGCGCCCAGACTGAGCGCGCCCGCGGCGGTGCGTTTTTTTGGTCATCCTGCGAGGCTTCACGCACGTCGCAAGTCCGGGCTTAGTCGGTTTTACGGGGGTGCTGCTGCCGCAGCCTTCTGCGCCTTCATTTGATCCACCGGATCAAATGATTGCTGACGCAACCGGCTACGAAGCCCCCAACCTGTGCGGGTTGCCGCCAGGTGTCCCGGTGCACTGCCCGACTGAAACCGCCAGGAGCGGGTTTCGGTATCCCCACCCGCAGCCTCAGACCGCCGCTCTGCCCCCAATCATGCCGCTCATGATCGACCCTGCATGGGGGAGATGCGGGCAGTATACGCGAAGTGCGGGAGGGGGCGGAAAGAAAAGCGCAATCGCCTGTAGTAGCGGGCCCTAAGTGTAGGAAAGAGCCCTCAGCCCGGTTCATCGGAGGAGCGCAGCGACGATCGGGAACCTGCTGTCGCCCGGCTGGTGCGCAGCGCCTCAGCGCCGGGCAAAATACAACCTCGAACCATTAAGGCGTGCATTCCGGCCCGCGTGGTTCGACTTCGCTCACCATGCGGACCTGTGGCGGGGTCAGGGCGTATGTCCGCTTTAGGCGTCAAAGCTGACATTAGAAAACCAGCCCCTTGCTGAGATACTGACATTGAAAATCGGAATACCGTTCCTATTTGTGAAGGAAGACGTTGTGTCTGCTTTTCATAAAAAAAGCACCCGCCGTACTAAATGGCGCGTCTAGTTCGTTAATTTTAGTAAGCCAGCGCGCTTGTCACGTGGTTCCACATGAACTGCAAAACAATCGTGTGCTTTTTGACCGGCATAAAAAAGCCCGGCACCGGGGAGACCGAGACGACCACGCGCGTAAGTAAGAAATTGGTGACATTCCAACACTCATTTCTTCTCGAGGAGATCGAGAAGGAGCTCCCTGCCGGAGACTATACGATCGAAACCACCGAGGAATCGATCGAAGGATTGACGTTCCAAGCTTTCCGGCGTGTCGAAACGTTTCTGGTCGTCCGTCCTCCAAAAGGAAAGCCGGGATCGACGCGACTTTGGTCTATTGATCCTGAGGCGCTTGCGCTTGCTTTGGCAAGTGATGTCGAGCGCTCCCTTGAAAGCCACTCAGATTGCGCAGAGCCAGCATCCCCTACAGCCTTCAAACCGAAAAGTAGTTTGCCCCATGAATAGGAAAGAAAATTCGCAGGTCTTGAGGATAGGGGCGATTCTAGCTGCTCTGGCCATCGCCCGGAGGGTTTCTTTTTGATTTCAGGGACCGTTAAATATTACAATTCCGAACGACGGTTCGGTCTCATCAATCGCGCAGATGGTGAGCGGGATGTCCGTTTTGATTTTGACGCCCTCAAGCGATCTGGAATCAAAGACATAAAACAAGGGCAGAAAGTGAGATTCGAGCTCAGCACAGACCCTCGCACCGGCAAGGTCACCGCATGCGATTTGAAATCATTCTAATGTCCGCTCCTGACCGAGCCTGTGTGAAAACCCCGCAAATCACTTTATGGGTTG
>CAYGPE010000046.1:0-21772 GCA_964351695.1 uncultured Hyphomonas sp.
CGCAAACCAAATAGACTCAAGCATCCGAGGTTTTTACACGGGCTGGACCCAAAGCGGACATTCGTAGCGTCTCCAGCTCACAAGAAGAGTGGTCTTCGCTGCCATCTGATCCGGGCCTGTATGATCCGCCTACACATGAATTCGATCAAATTTCATCGACTGTCTCAAGCAGATTTTGACCTTGTTGTGCGACGTGTGGGGACAAGTGAATTGGGACGTGTGGATGGCAGATCGCCGGTTTCAGCGGGTAGCAGTAGACGCGCAAGACGGGCGAACGGTAGATGCCGGGCCAATCTTGCCTGCTCTAGTGTCTGAAAACCCCGTCAGTACGGGCGATGCCCGCCTGCCCCAAAAGCGCGCGCCGATTAGCGCGGCGGCGATCAAGAAAGCCGCGTTTGCCGTCGATATGGTGATGGCGGCCGCCGCGGCGTGGGTCGTGCTGACACTGTCTGGCCAGACAGTGCTGGGATCGACGGTGGCGCAAGTGCTACCTTTCCTGCTGGTGCCGGTCGCGGCAGGTTGGGGCCTGAAGACGGCTGATGCCTATGATTTCTCGTTTGGCCGCCCGGCGCTCAGCCATATGCTGCGGGTTGCCAATGGCAGCGGCGGGGCGCTGGCTCTGCTCGGGCTGGCTGTGTGGCTGATCTATCCGTTTGAGGCGGCGCGCTGGCCGATGCTGGCGGCGCTGGTGGCGTGGCTGGCTGTGCTGGGGGCGCATGCGCATGTGCTCTATGGGGTGCGGGCGATGACGCGGGTCGGCAAGCTGAGCGAAAATGTCGTGATTGTCGGCGCAACGCCAAATGCCCAGCGCCTGATCGAGCGCAATGCCGATACGCGTGAGCTGAACATTGTCGGGATATTTGATGACCGCCTGTCACGGGCGCCGAAATCGATTGCGGGCGCGCCGCTGCTTGGGCGGCTGGATGACTTGCTGAACTGGGAGCGGCTGCCAGAGGTCGATCGGATCGTCGTGACAATTACTTCGGATGCGCGGGTGCGGGTGCGCCAGCTGGTCGAGCGGCTGCGTGTCTTGCCGCAGCGTGTGGTGCTGCTGCTCGATCTGGAAGGGTTTGACCCTGAATCGCAGAGCCTGGCGCAGATTGCCAACTCACCGGCGGCCTATGTGTCTGGCGCGCCGAAGGACAGTCGGCGGGCGCTGGTCAAGCGGGTGAGTGATATGGTCTTTGCCAGCGCGATGCTGGTGGCGTTCAGCCCGCTTTTGCTTGGCGTGGCGCTGGCGATCAAGCTGACAAGTCCCGGCCCGGTCTTCTTCCGTCAGCGCCGCCACGGCTTTAACAATCAGATTATCCGCGTCTGGAAATTCCGCTCCATGCGCGACGACCCTATAGCGGCTGAGCAGATGAGCCAGCAGACCCAGCACGACGACCCGCGCGTTACCGGGATTGGCCGGATCATTCGCCAGACCTCGATTGATGAGCTGCCGCAGCTGTTGAATGTGCTGAAAGGCGAGATGTCGATTGTCGGTCCGCGCCCGCATGCGGTGGGGATGACCAGCGAGGAAACCTCGGTGATGACGATTGTCGGCGACTATGCCCACCGTCACCGGGTCAAGCCGGGGATTACCGGCTGGGCGCAGATCAATGGCTCGCGCGGCCCGGTCCATACCAAGGAATTGGTGCGTGAGCGGGTGCGGCTCGACATGGAATATGTCAATCGCTCGTCCTTCTGGTTTGATCTTTATATCATGATCATGACTGCGCCTTGCCTGCTCGGCGATGCCACGCGCGATCGCTAGAGCCATGGCCGATACGATGACCCTTTCCGATACGCCGCAAGACACGCCAAAGGCGCTGATCCCCGTGGGCCGCACGGATGCGGGCGAGGATGTGCTGTCGAATGGGGTGGATGGCCAGGCGCTGATCAGTATTTGCGTGCCGACTTATATGGATAGTGCCGACGCCTTGCTGGCGAGCCTTGTGCGACTGGACGGCGCGGCTCAGTGCACTTTGCTGGTGTTTGATGATGGGTCCGGCCAGCCCGAATTGACGCGGCTGCTAGCAAAGCAAATCCTGCGCTATCCGGGGCCAGCGCGTCTGATCACAGCGCCTGCAAACCGCGGCCGCGCGCAGGCTCGCAATCGGCTGACGGCGCTCGCGGAGACCGACTGGACGCTGTTTCTGGATGCCGATATGCGGCCTGACTATGATAATTTCCTGAAGCGCTATCTCGGCGCGGCCGAGGCTTGTGATGAACCTGCGTTGATTGCAGGTGGCTTTAGCCTGACCCACGCTGTCCCGACAGCTGAGACGCGGCTGCATGCGGCGCAATCTGCCGCGTCAGAATGTTTGCCTGCTGGGCTGCGAGCCAAGGCGCCCGGGCGGTATGTGTTTACGTCGAATATTCTGGTGCATAGCGATATTCTGCAGGCCGTGACGTTTGATAACGCGTTTTCTGGCTGGGGCTGGGAAGATGTTGATTGGGGCCTGCGGGTCGCGGCAGAACATCCGGTGCATCATATTGATAATCCCGCGACGCATCTGGGGCTGGATAGCGATGACGCACTGATGGCAAAGTATGGCAGCTCAGGCGAGAATTTTGCACGCGCGCTGGAAAAACATCAAGAGGCGCTGAAAGCGACGCCGCTATATCGCGCGGCGCGTTCAGTGTCCCGCTTACCGGGACGCGGCGGCGTCAAGGCACTGGCCAGCCGGATTGCCCGGACGCGGGCGCTGCCGCTGAAACTGCGCCTGTTCGGCCTGAAGCTCTACCGCGCTGCAATATATGCGGAGTATCTGACATGACTGGCGCGCTGGCCTATAATCCGGATCGCTCGCTGCCCGCCAAATTGAAACGGCGGATGACGCAGTGGCGTGTCGCCAAGCCGATGCTGGCGACACCCGCGCAAGCGATTGTATCCTTTACGTTTGACGATTTTCCCAAAAGCGCAGCAACCTATGGCGCAGCGGCTTTGGACGCGATTAGTGCCAAAGGCACATATTATGTCGCGAGCGGCATGGCCGGGATGCAGACGCCATCTGGCGCGCAGTTCGACAGTAAGGATCTAGCGGCGCTCGCCGCTGCTGGACATGAGATCGCGGCGCACACGCAGAACCATCTGGATTGCGCGACCGTGGATGCCAGCACAGTTCGCGACGAGATTGCGGCCAATTTAGCTGACTTGAGCGCGCTGTTGCCTGAGACTGAAATCAACCAGTTCGCGTGGCCTTATGGTGAGACGCGCTTTGACGTGAAATCTGCCGTCAGTGATCTGGTCCAGACCGCGCGGGGCATCCTGCCGGGGATTAACAGGGCGGGTAGCGATCTGATGCAATTACGAGCGTTTGAATTGTCACCAGACGACATCACGATCGCGCGCGCCGCAGCGGCGATTGAGGCGGCAGCGCGCGAGCCCGGCTGGGTTATTCTGTACACCCATGATGTGCGCGCGGCCCCGAGCGATTATGGGACAACGCCCAGCACGCTGCGGCAGCTTACGCGGCTGGCCCGCGATAGCGGCGCAGACGTGCTAACGGTTTCTGAAGCGATGACACAGATGGAGGCACAGACATGAGCTTTCCGCCCCTGACCGTTATTGTTCCGACCTTTAACCGTCCCGATAGCCTTATCCGCGCTGTACGCAGCCTGTTTGCGCAGACGGTTACCGCCAGTGGCTTCACGATTGTCATCGTGGATAATTCGCCAGATGCCAGCGCCGCTAACGCCGTCGCGACGCTGCGCAATATGTGCCCGGTAAAGATCAAGCTTGTGACGCTGCATGAGCCGAATGCCGGGGTCGCCACAGCCCGTAATACGGCTATGAGCGTGGTTAAAACTGATCTTGTCGCCTTTCTGGACGATGATCAGAGCGCGCCGAAAGAGTGGCTGGAACGCTTGGTTGGCGCATACCGCGCCTACCCTGCCCCGGTGACGTTTGGGCCTGTGGTGACAGTCCTGCATCGCAGCACAAAACGTCATCACGCCTATTTCCGGCAATTCTTTGCGCGCCTACCGGGGCATGAAAGCGGGCCGATTACGCAGTCTTATGGCTGCGGCAATGCACTGGTCGATTTTGCCCAAATGCCGGGCGGCGCGCCATGGTTTGATGTCGCGATGAACGAGATTGGCGGCGAGGATGATCGGCTGTTTGCACGGGTGCGCAAAGCAGGCGGCGTGTTTGCCTGGGCCGCGGATGCACCTGTCAGCGAGCATCCCCCGGCTGAGCGCGTGCGTTTGCGCTATACGCTGAAGCGCGGATTTGCCTATGGGCAAGGGCCGGTGACGATGGCGCTGATGGCGCAGCCTCGCCAGTATCTGACAGCCCTGAAATGGATGGGCGTCGGCGCGGTAAAGATGGTTTGGTATGGGGCCGCATGGGTCGGCATGAGCCTTGTGCGCCACCCAGCCCGTGCCTTTGCGCTAGACAAGGCTGTACGCGGATTTGCCAAATTATGCTGGTTTGTGCATTTGCGGTTTTACGGCAATGCTGCGATTGGCGCTGCCTCACCGCGCCCGCGCGCTATCCTGCGTCCATCGGCTGAGGAGCTGACGAGCGGGACGCAGAAGGTCCAGAGCTAGCCAGCTTCGCGGCGATCGCGACATAGGTGATCCAGATCAGATCATTCTGTTGCAGCGAAATACTCTCTGAAAAGCTGAAAAGCAGAAATTGCGCGCAAACGCCGAGCGCAAACACGCCGGTCCATGCCTTGATCGACAGGCGCACCGCGCGCCAAAGTGTCATCAGGAAATCCAAGATCAGCAGCGCAAGGCCGACAAGCCCAACCGAAAGCGCAACATCAAGCCAGCCATTATGGGCGGTTGGCGCATCCCATTGCAGCACGTCGCGCACCCAATAGGCGGGCTCGCTGTCGGCGGCCCAGAAACTGCCATAGCCATAGCCAAACCACGGGCGCTCGCTGATCGATTGGGTTAGCGCGGTCCAGATTTCGGTGCGCCCGGTCAGGCTCGGGTCGCGGCCGAGTGCGCCGAAGACGAGTTCCGGGGCGAAGACGAGAAGCGCCGCGAATGCTCCCGCAATCAGGGCGCCGGCCCAGAGTGTCGCCAAGCCCGTAATCAGGCTGCGTTTCATCCATGCTGCGATGGCGAGCGTCCCAAGCCCAAGCACGAGACCTAAGAGCGAGGTTTTCGAAGTTGAGGCGATGACCAACGCAATGGCCAGAAGAAGCGCGCCGACCCAAAGCTTGCGCCACGGCTTGTCCATCAGAGCCAAAAAGCCAAAGAGCAGCGCCGAGCGGGCCATATTGCCGCCAAGCTGGTTCTTCTCGTAATAAAGCCCCTTCCAAGCGCCGACATGGATTTCGTCCATGACGCCAAAACTTGGCACAAGAAGCGCCGTCAGGAAGCTCAGCGCGGCCACGGTCAGCCATGTCAGACCGAACAAGCGTAGCAGGGTTTTCCAATCATAGTGCGCACCAATAAACAGGCCCGCCGCGCAGGTCATGAAAATGGCGACACCGCGGCGCTGGCTGAGCGCGGGATCAATCGACCACAGGAAAGAGATGAGCGCGAGGCCCATCAATGCGATCAGGAATGGCAAACGCATTGCCGTGCGAATGACGCCACCGGCGCGCCAGATCATCGCTGCGAGTGTGAGCGCATATATGGGGAGCCAGACGAGGCGTAGAATGGGTGAGCCTTCGGCGGTTTGCTCGCTGGCAACAAGGCGGGGCAGGACGCCGCCGGAAAACAGAATCAGCGCGATAAAAAGCACGGACAGTTCGATCCATCCGGCAGACAGGCGCGGCGCGGATACGGCGTGACCGCGACTAAGCGAGGCGGCTTGCGACGCGTGCATCCGCTTTCACCCTGTTCATCGCGACGCCAATAATCTTGCCGCCATGCGCCTCGATATCGCGGCGCGCGGCAATGACGTCTTCGGCGTGGGTCTGGTCTGCCTCGACGACCAGAACCACACCATCCATTTGCCCGGCCATGGCGAGGCCAGCTGGCGACCGGGCGAGCGATGGCGCATCGATAACGGCCCAGTCTGAGATTTTCGAAAGCGCCCGCCACCAGTCTGGCGCGGTGCGGATCTGCACGCGCTGGCCCTCACGCAGACGCTCATTGCGAAAGCGCGTGACAAGCAGGCGATGGCCCTGGATTTCGCAGGCGGTCAGAAGTTTGGTATCGGCATTTTCAGCGACGCGCGGCACGATCTGGTAGAACTGGTCGGTGCGCAGCGACCCGTCAAAGGCGCGTGCGGGCCTACTGTCTGCTCCGGCAAAGCCCGCTTCGAAGGCTTTAAAGGCCTGGTTGCGGCGCAGGTCGAGATCAACCAGCCAGGCGGTTTTGGAGGCGCGCTGGGCCGCGATGAGGGCGAAACTGGCGGCCATTGAGCTGGTGCCTTCGCCGTCGCGGGCCGCAATGAACATGACCGAACGCCCGCCGCCGCGCGACGCGGTCATGCGCGACGCGGCGCGCCAGACACCGCCAAGGTCATTGCGTAAATCACGCATGTTTATGGTCCAATCGAATCGACCCTACAGCCCTATCATAGATAGGGTTAACGGGGTTTTGCCCTAGCGTGCCGGGCGAACGGCGCCAATCACCGGTAATCCAGTGGTGCGCTGGAGCGAGGCCGGGGTGGCAAATCCGCGGCGGGTAAAAACCCAGATCAGGCCTGCCATGAGACCGCTAAAGCCTGCAAACATTACAGCGAGCAGCGCAATCGGGCGACGCAGACTCTTGCCGCGCAGAGGCACACGGGCCGGTTCGATGACAGTGACGCTTTCGGCTTCTTCGCCAGTCATCCCGTCAATTGTCCCGCGCTGCTGCGCGCGTTCGGCCAGCGTGCGGACATTTGCTTCGAGCAAGTCGCGGTTACGAACGACCTCGTTCCATTGCGGCTCCAGTGCGGTGAAACGGTTCAATTTAGCGCTGATCTGGGCGAGTTGGCCTTCAAGTTCAGCGCGTTGCAAGGCAAGGGATTCAGCTTCAGCTTCGGCTGTGTTGAGCGCGGCTTCCAGCGCTTGATAGGTTGGGTTAGGCCCTGAGCGGACGAGGCCGGACGGGCCGCTCTGGCTTTCAAGATAGGCTTCAACTTGCGCGATCTGGCGGTCAATATTCTGCACCGCGCGGCTATCGGGCGTGTAGCGCGACAGGAGCTGTTCGCGCTCGACTTTCAAATTCATCAGAGTCTGATCTGAGCTGTCCTCGATGAACAGGTCTTGATCGGGCGAGGTAGCGGCGAGCTGAGCACGCGTCTTGGCAACTTGCCCGTCAACCGCGCTGGCCCGAGAGCGGACAGTCGAGAGCTCACCGGATATGGTCGCAAACAGGCCCTGCGCGGTGGCGCGCTCGCTGGCAAAATCGCCAATATTATTCTCCGTCAGGAAGGCGCGGATGGCATCTTCGGCCTCTAACAATGTGCCTTCAGTTTTCTTGCGCTGCGCCGTCAGGCGATCTGTCGGGCGGGCACCGAACAGCTCAGCGCGGTAATTGAGATAGGCCGCGAGCGCGGCGTTCAGCACTTCTGTCGCCGTTTCAGGGTTTTTATGGCGGAAAGAGACATTGATCACCGGATTGTTCGGCGCGGCATAGGCATGGAAGTGTTTTTGATAGGCTTCGACGCTTTTCTGGAAATATTTCATCTCAACCGCTTCGGCATGGCCGTCAGGCGCAGCGGCCAGCGCTTTTTGCCGTGCGTCATGAATATCAGGATAGAGGCGTTTCATTGAAAAGCGCGACAGGGTGCGCTCTGCGACGATGCGGCTGGCGATCAGTTCCAGTTCGCCCTGAATGATCACTTCAGTATCCGGCGCGCCGCCGCGATCGTCACCCGGCAGCGCCGAGACAATCTTGATCTCGTCGCCAGCGCGCACGTACAGCCCGGTCGAGGAGGCATAGGTTTTCGGCATTTGCAGCGCCGCCAGAAGGCCAAGCGCCAGCAAGGGCAGCGCCACCAGCATCATCACCCATTTCGCCCGCCAGAGGAGGAGCGCGACATCGGCTGCCGAGAGACGCGGGCGCACGGGCGCAGGCGCGGCGCGCGGCGCGTCAGCTTGCTCCCAATTTCCCAGTTCGGCCATAGCGGGCGGCTCCATTCCGCAATGCGTGTACATTTGTCATTAGTCGCTTGATACTTCCTTAAACATTAACGCAGACCTTCAGTCTGTTCACCTTAACACCCCGGACTGCCCCATGATCCGTCTTGCCGCGCTGTTTTTAACCCCCCTTCTGGTCGGCGCTTGCGCGGGCAAGACCCCTGCCCCATCAGCGGTTTTCCCCGAAAAAGAGTGGCGTCATGAGGATGGACGCGATGCCGGATACTTGCTGGCGCCGGGCGATGAGCTGGAAATTATTGTGCATACCGCGCCGGAACTGTCTCGCACAGTCGTAATCGCGCCAGATGGCCGGTTTCGTATGCCCTATACAGGCCCCGTCACAGCCGCGGCGCGTACCGTCGAGCAGGTGCGGGTTGGCCTGATCGCGGCGATGACCAGCGAGCTGAAAGACCCAGACCTCGACGTGCTGCTGACCGGAACAGCTTCGCAGCGCATCTTTGTCGGCGGCGAAGTGGAGCAGCCCGGCATGTTTGACCTGCCGGGCCTGATTGACCCGCTACAGGCGATTATCATGGCCGGCGGCGCGACCGATGAAGGGCGCACCAAACACGTCGTCCTCATGCGCCGGATGCCGGGCGGCGAGGTCAAATCAGCTGTATTTGATGTGAAAGCCGGGATTTATGATCCAGACCTCGCCGCGTGGACACCGCTGCGCCGGTTTGACGTGGTCTATGTGACCCGCAAGCCGATTGCCGACCAGAACCTGTTTGTGCAGCAATATATCCGAAATGCGCTGCCGATTGATTTCTCGCTCTTCTATGATGTGGCGGGGAATAATCGGTAGACGTGATTTAGCGAGGATTGAGCAATAGCATAAAAGGGAATTTCGCGAATTTAACCCTCAGCCAGAAATTCTCGAATGGACTGCTTTAAGCGTCCCGCATCATTGTGAAAATCCGGGTCCGGTCGTAATTTAATTCCGTTTCTTTTGGACAAATCCTTTATATCGTCCGGCAATTCGTGCTCACTCGGCATAGACGCGCCACGAACAAGAACGGGGATGACCGGAACGCCCTTTAGCAATAGTTCACGTACTTCCAACCGAACAAAGTCTTCTTCAGAATCAATTCGGCGGCTATTTTCAACCGCGTTACGACCGATCCAATCGGGTCCAATCAAAATTATTGCTACTCGACAACTCTTCATATGGGATGCGATCTGGTCAGTAAAACTGAAACCTAGTCTCGTTGAGTCCACATCTTTGAAAACTCTCTCGTGACCAAATTCAGATGCCAAAGAATCATACAACCTACCTGAAACATCAGCGGAGTCGTCACGCCTGTACGAAATAAAAACCTCTCGCTCGTGAAGTCTTGTAGCATTGTGAGTAGACGTTTTTGCTGGCGTTCTATCACCCAAATATATTGATCGAGTTCGTCGATAGATGAAGTAGAATAATATTGTTACCAGAGAGACTACGAGTAGTAATAGAATCTGCATGGGGCCAGGCCCACGACTTACCGCTGCTTGCGCAGCAGCGGGTTGAATCATAAAAGTCGCCACACTCATCATAGTTAACATGTGGAACTTGTTCGACATCGTACACATGACTAATTATCCAGCCCGACCGTTGTTAAGCATTGTAATCGTATTTCAGGAGATAGATAAGTGCAACGCAGCCGTATCCGCCAATGATGTCCATGCACTCATAAGTTTACAACATTAAGCGCGTTAGTTTCTAAAAGACGGCATTTGTTTTCATCGAACTGTGTTGTTCAATTATGCCTAGTCCAAGCCAAAAGCCGCCGCTTCCCAGTCTTCATCGAATTTTACGCATGCTAGCCCTTTTCCGAACACACTGATCGCCTTAAGCGGTGGGGAAACTAAATACAGGACCCTATTCCATGGCCGATGCAGAAAACCAGCTTATCCTCGAAACCTCAAAAGGCACGGTCAAGATTGACCTGCGCCCTGACCTTGCGCCCGGCCATGTCGACCGGATCAAGGAGCTTGCCCGTGAAGGCTTTTATGACGGGATTGTCTTTCACCGCGTGATTAGCGGTTTCATGGCCCAAACCGGCTGCCCCAACGGCACGGGCATGGGCGGATCGTCCAAGCCCGACCTGAAGGCCGAGTTCAACGCCGAACCGCATGTGCGCGGCACCTGCTCTATGGCGCGGACAAACCAGCCAAATTCGGCCAATAGCCAGTTCTTCATCTGTTTTGGCGATGCCAGCTTCCTGAACGAGCAGTACACGGTCTGGGGTCAAGTGACCGAGGGCATGGAAGCGATTGACGGCCTGCAGAAAGGCGAGCCACCGCGCAATCCGGACCAGATCGTCTCTATGAAAGTTGCAGCAGACGTTTGAACCGCGCTGTAAGCGGGCGTAGAGTTTTCATATGAGCAAAGCAAAGACAGCCAATCGCGCAGCCCGGGGGCGTTTCAGCCTCCTCGGGTCGCGCATTGCACGGCTGATCTTTGCGTCCAACCTCGCCGGACTGATCATCCTGATTATCGGGGCGATGGTGCTGAACGAGATGCGGGCGAGTTTCGTCGTCTCAAAGAAGCAGGATCTGGTGGGGCAGGCGCAATTGCTGTCCAACTTGATTGCGGATGCGGCAACCTATGGATCGCCGGAACCAGCGATTGACGAAACACTGGCGCGCGAAGCGCTCGCCTCGCTCTCATTGCCAGAGATTATGCGCGGCAAGATTTATGGGCCGGATGCGGGCCTGATTGGCGACAGTTACTTTCTGTCTGACCGGGTCGTCGTATCCAATCTGCCTCCCCTGAAAGAGCCGGGGCAAGTCTCCGTTTGGAGTAAGGGTCTATCGGAGTGGGCGGTCAGCTTGTTTGATGCGGTGCGGCCCTCGCGCGGCAGTGACGCGGTGCGCACACAGACGTTCGAAGAGGAGTTTGCCGAAGCAGTTGAGGGCAATGAGGCGGCGAGCCAGCGGTTTAATGATCGCGGGCAGCGGATCATTTCGGTCTCTGTGCCGATTCAGCGTGTGTCAGCTGTGGTCGGGATTTTGACGCTGGAATCGAATGATATTGATGCCATCATCCGGGCCGAGCGGGCCGCTTTGATCCCGTTTATTGCTGTGGCAATCCTGGTGGCCCTGGTCACCTCGGCTTTGCTGACGATCGGGATAGCCAACCCGCTGCGGCGATTGTCGCTGGCGGCTGATGATATTCGCTCCGGTTCCAGCAACGCGCTGGACCTGCCGAAAGTGACGCGAAGACATGACGAGATTGGACGTCTGGCGCAGTCAGTCGAGGCGATGACGGCGGCGCTATTCGAGCGGATCACCGCCAATGAATCTTTCGCCGCCGATGTCGCGCATGAGTTGAAGAACCCGCTGACCTCTATTCGCTCGGCAATTGAAACCGCTGAACTGGTGCAGGATGACCCGGTGGCGCGCGAAAAGCTGCGCAAAGTGATTGCGCAGGATGTGCAACGTCTCGATCGGTTGATCACAGATATTTCCAACGCCTCACGGCTGGAAGCAGAAATTACCCGTATACCGACGGAGAGTCTGGATATCGGGACGTTTGTCCGCGATGTCGTCACCACCTATGATGGGCTGACGCACCAGCGCGATGTAAAAGTCGCGTTCAAGGATGGGACACTGAATGCCGGGTTGCGGGTGCGTGGACGTGAAGGCCCCTTGGGGCAAGTGCTGCGCAACCTGATCGACAATGCGCGCTCATTCTCGCCGGAGCAATCGACCGTGAATGTGATCCTCGAGCAGGGCCGGATCGGGCCGCAAACAACAGCGCGGATAATTGTCGAAGATGAGGGACCGGGTATTCCGGCCGACAAGCTGGAAAAGATCTTCGATCGTTTCTACACGGATCGTCCCGAAGGCGCGGCTTTTGGCAATAATTCCGGGCTCGGCCTGTCAATTGTCTCACAAATCGTCGCCACGCATATGGGGACTGTAATCGCCGAGAACCGTAATAGTGGCGGGGCCAGGTTCACAGTCGAGCTGCCAGCTGCATAAACCCGCGCGGGCTATGGTTAACCCCTGCATAACCTACTTGACCTTACCCTCTCGTCTGTCAGCATGTCCTGCTGTTCATGATTTGGGATAGGCACATGATAGGCATTGTCGTCGTCAGTCACGGGAATCTCGCCGCAGAGCTTATTCGCGCGGCCAAGCACGTTGTTGGCGAGCAGGACAATTTCAATGCTATTTCAATCGAAGCTGAGGATGATATTGACCAGCGCCGCGATGAAATCCGCGATGTGGTCAAAGCCTGTAATACGGGCAAAGGCGTCATTATCTTAACTGATATGTTTGGCGGCACACCCTCCAACCTCGCCTTTTCAAACCTGTCACCCGGGAAAGTTGACGTGATCGGCGGGGTCAATCTGCCGATGCTGATCCATCTGGCGCAGGTCCGCAGCGAACTCACCCTTAAAGAGGCTGTTCAGGCCACTTGCGAAGCCGGTCAGCGCTATATCCGCGTTGGCTCAGAAATCATGAGCCGTACGAAATGAACACAATGGTCAGCCGCAATATCCGTATCGTGAACCGCAAAGGCCTGCATGCCCGCGCCTCGGCCCGTCTCGCAGAGTTGGCGCTGACGCTGCCGACTGATGTAACGCTAAGCTTTGAAGGCGAAACGGCAAATGCCCGCTCAATCATGGACTTGTTATGCCTCGGGGCCGGGATTGGTGACGAAGTACACTTGTCGGCGAGCGGGCGTGACGCCGATCAAGCGCTGGACGCGGTGGCGGCGCTAATGCTGGACGGGTTTGGCGAGCTGCCAGACGATGAGGCCTGCGCGAAATAAGCCGCGCTAAAGCACCAGCGGTGCGAGCCAGAAACCAATAATCGTGACGATCACGATACCCAGCAGATTAATCGCAAACCCGGCGCGGATCATCTGGGCGACGCTGACTTTTTCTGTCGCGTAGATAATGGCATTGGGCGCGGTCGCGACGGGCAGCATAAAGGCGCAGCTCGCGGCGACAGCGGCTGGCGCAAGAAGGCTGGCAGGCGCAGCACCAATACCCGCTGCGAGCGCGCCGAGTATCGGGGCAAGCGTCGTCATCGTCGCGACATTGCTGGTGAGCTCCGTCAGGAAGATGACGAGTGAGACAACGACAACCACAAAGAGCAAAGCTGGCAAGACCGAAAGGACGCTCAAATTCGTGCCAATCCATGCAGACAGACCTGTTGCTTTCACGGCGTTGCCAAGCGCGATACCGCCGCCGAAGAGGAGGAGCACACCCCAGGGCAGTTTGCGCGCTTCGTCCCAATTGAGAAGCGCCCTGCCCTGACCCCCGCCTGCCGGAACAAGGAAGACAGCCACCGCGCCCGCCATGGCGATCATCATATCGACCTGACTACCTGAATAACTGGCCAGCACATCCCACCCGAGCGCCGCAAATAGTTGGACCAGCCAAAGCCGCCCGACCCAGCAGAGCGCGACCACTGCAAACACACTCGCGATGCGGCGCTCTGGCACCGTCATCCGGCCTAAAGCTGTGCGCTGGGTGCGTACATCGGCGAGGGCCTGATCGGCGTCGCCGAGGCTGGCTAGACCGCGGCTAACCCGCCACCAAGCGGCGGGGATGAGCAGACAGGCTGCCGGAATACCGAAGCCCATCCACTGTAGAAAGCTGATCGAGGCCCCGGTCTCGCGCTGTAACCAATCCATTGCGATGAGGTTGGTGGGAGTGCCAATCGGTGTCGCAACGCCGCCAATCGAAGCGGCGTAACACACCCCAAGCAGCAGAGCGACTGTGAAGCGGCCACTAGGGTCGCGCAGCGCGGCGGCGGCCGACACCGCAATTGGGACCATCATCAAAGTCGTCGCGGTATTGGATATCCACATGGATAACAGCGCCGTCGCGACCATGAACCCAAAGATCAGTGTCGCAGGTGACGTGCCGATGGCTGAAACGATCGCCAGCGCGATACGCTTATGCAGGCCCCAGCGCTCAATGCCGAGCGCAATGATAAAACCGCCCAGCAGCAGGAGCACAATCGGATGGGCATATCCTGTTGAAATAGAACTGGGCGACCCGGCCCCCATAAGCGGCAAGGCGATGAGCGGAAGCAGTGATGTAACCGGAATCGGGATCGGCTCAGTGGCCCACCAGATCGCCATCCAGACCATCAGCGCGCCCGTACCCCACGCGGCAAAGGTCAGCCCCTCCGGCCTGCCCAGCAGCAGCATGAGTGCCGCGAGCGCCGGACCGAGAATAAGCCCTATCTGTTTGACCGTGAGTGATTTGCCCGCCATCGCCCCAAGGGGCCGCGCACCCCCGGTCTTGTCAAGCCAGATCAGGCGATTGACGTGGTTTGTCCGCTCTCGGCGTGTGGAAAGACAATTATAGCGGGGTAGTACGTATTACAATTCTGGTATTGATAACGCACGCTTACAAAATGACTTGGGTTCTGATGACTGCATTTTTTGTTGTCTTAGTGGTGAGCGGTTTTCGGGTATGGCGGAAAGCGGATGCCCGATACGACAGAGCAATGGCGCAAGACCTTATTGGTTTAGCCAATCACACCAGGCACGTGTTTAGCTCTGACATGGTTTCAGACCTTCCAGACGCCGCGAAGCGGTATTTTCAATACATGATTGCTGAGGGTGCGATTATCAAAGCGGCGTCACAAATTGAGATGGTGGGTGAACTCGGGCAGGGTAACCGCAAGGCACCTAAATATCGACCGATGCGCGCGACGCAAGTTCTAGCACCCCCTCATGGTTTGGTCTGGGAATTGCGCGCAGGAGCTATTAGCGGTTCGGATGGGATTACGCCATCAACATCCTGGACGCGATTTTGGTTATTTGGATTGCTTCCTGTGGTCAGAGCGGGGCGGACTCCGGATCATCATCGCTCCGCTTTTGGGCGCGTCATTGCCGAAGCCGCATTCTGGGCCCCGGCGAGCCTCCTGCCAAGCTCGCAGGTTACATGGCGCCAAGTGGATCATAACACCGCTGAGGCCACGGTCACCTTCGGCAAACTTGAGCAGACCGTTCGAATCCATGTGCGTGAGAACGGTCAACCGATAGACATACTCATCCAGCGCTGGAGCAATGAGAATTCTGAACGTATCTTTCAAGAGCAGCCTTTTGGCGGCAAAGTTTCAAACTTCAAAGACTTCGAAGGCTACAGATTGCCTACGCACGTTGAGGGCGGAAACCATTTTGGAACGAGCGCTTATTTCCCATTCTACAAAGTGGATGTGAGCGATGTCGGCTTCCCTGAAGGAAGAGGTGAGCCGTGAGTGCGCTCGACCTGCCTGTGATCGCGTTTCAGATTGCGCTTCCGATCGCGCTTTTGCTTCTTTTGCTCTTCGCATCGGCAAAGACGCTACTTGGCTTTTGGGTCCAAGCCATCGCAACAGGATTGGCGCTTGTCACGGTTGCGCTGTTGCCCATCTGGATGATCCCGCCATGGTGGACGCCTTGGCTCTATGGCGCTTGTCTCGCCATTATCATCGCCCGGAAAAGCATGGCGCACCGTCGCGGTTTTGTCCCACAATCAGTATTCGGTTGGGCGCAATCTGCTGCGTTTGCCGGTTTAGGCGCTTTGGCCATATTGATGGGTTCAGATGCCGTTTTTGGTCACTTCCGCCCGGTAGGCCAAATTGTGGACCTGCCTTTCCCGCTGCCTCCCGGAATCTATTTAGTCGCCAATGGTGGGTCGACTGAAGCAGTCAACGGGCACTATTTCACCCTCATTCCTCAAACTGAGCGCCAGCGTGCTCATCATGGTCAGTCTTTTGCCGTTGATCTTATCAAGATCAACGCAGCTGGCATGCGAGCACCGGGATGGCGGCCGAGCGACCCTGCGCGCTATGAAATCTTTGGATCGCCGGTTTACGCGCCCTGTGATGGGACAGTTCTACAAGCGGAAAGTTCCAAACCGGATATGCCCGTGCCGGAGCCAGACACTGATAGTATCGTTGGCAATCATGTTTTCATCGATTGCGGAGAATTTGGTGTCCTGCTTGCGCATTTCAGACAAGGTAGCACGCTTGTTGAGGCTGGAGAGAGGGTCACAGCAGGCCAAGTCGTTGGAGAAGTTGGCAATTCAGGCAAAACCTTTGAGCCGCATCTACATATACACGTTCAGCGGCTGGTTTCAAACGCACCAATACTATCTGGCGAGCCACTTCATTTTACGCTCGACGGAAAGTACCTCGTGCGCAATCAACGGTTCAAGCGTCTAAGCGACGATAGATCCTGAACCCGAGATTGAGAGACAGTGCCTGTTCCTGACCCAAAGCAGATATGAGGAAGTCTGTTCCGTTGCAGCGAAAAGCCGCTTGCGGCCCACGGCGTAGATCCCGTTTGCAAGCGGGATGGGTTCGTGAAAGGTTGCCCTCGTCATCGACGGTAAAAAGGGGCGCGTGATGCGGGTTTTCATTTTTGGTGTTTTTTGCCTGATCATTGGGGCTGGCTTGGGCATTTTCGCGGACCGTACAGCCCCGACAGATGGCTGGATTGAGGCTTACTATCCGCTGACATCAACGCCAGACGGCCCGGTCTTGCCTGTTGTTGGCGAATTGCCGCTGACGCCAGATCAAATCGCGCCATTTGGCCTGGAAACCTGCTTTCCGCGCCCGATGGCGCAGGAGGTTACTGATCGATCCTGGCTGAACCGGGTTGTTGAACAAGGGGGGCTTTATCCCCGCGAGACGCTACCCGCCTCGCCCGATCTCAGCGCCTATCCAGGCCTGATCAAGATTGAAGGTATCCGTTCTCCGGGCGGCACGGACCGTGAGCATTGCGCCGCAGCGCGGATCAGTGAGCACTGGTTTCTGACCGCCGCGCACTGCATTGTTGATAATGATATTGAAACCGCCAAGCCGACCTTTGACGTGATCGCGATTACGCCTTCGCAGGATGACACGCTGGCGGGGACGCAGGTCGTCAGCATCACGGGCGCGATCTGCCACGCCGCCTATGGCATGAACCGGGGGCAGTATCCGAATGATGTCGCGCTGTTCTATCTCGAAGATGTCAGCGCGTTTGAAGCGGTTGATATCGCGACATTGGAAACGCCGGATATGAAACTGCTCAGCACCGATTTCGGATTTGCCTATATTGCCGGGTGGGGCAAGAATGGCGGCTCACGCTTTCTGCAAGGCGGCCCGGTTGAAATCACGGAAGTTGGCGAAGCGATCCTGACCAGTCTGCGGATCGGGCCGCGCGGACCCAACCAAGGCGATAGCGGCGCACCGCTTTATATTGATTATGGCAAGGGTCCGGTCGTTGCCGGGGTCTTGTCGCAAGTGTCACAGGATGCTGACCTTCTGGGCGAAACGGGCCTATATGTCAGAGGCAAAGCGATATCGGATTGGGCTGATCGGGCGATGACGATCTGCGCGCAGGATGGCCGCTATGTCTGCGAATTGCCGCTGGATGTGGGGCCGGATGAGGGAGATGAGATTGACGAAGGATGAGCTCGACCAGATCGGGCGGGTGGTACATGAGGCGTTGAGCGCGTGGAATGTTGCGCATGGGCAAGAGGCCTATGCGGGCTGGGACACATTGGATGATGAGGGTAAAGCCTCGACACTGGAAAGCGTGAGTTATGTCATAGCCCATCCTGACATTGACGCTGGAACCCAGCATCGCCAATGGATGGAACAGAAGGAAGCGGCTGGATGGTCCTATGCCCCGGTGCGCGACAATGACAAAAAGCATCACCCGATGATGGTAGCGTTCGAGGACTTACCCGAACAAGAACAACGCAAGGACGCGTTATTGAATGCCATCGTGCGGGCGCTCGGCACGGACCTGCGCTAGTTCGGCGTTTCACGCACCAGATCATCACGGTGGATCAAGGCCGGGCGGCCGCGTTGCCCAAGAATGGACTCAACCTGATCTGACTGCGCGCCCGCGATACGCATCGCATCGGCTGAACTGTAAGCTGTAACGCCTTTCGCAATTATCTCACCATCAGGGTTTTTCACCGCAACCGCCGCGCCGCGTGCAAACTCGCCTTCGACTTGTACAAGGCCGACGGGCAGAAGGCTGGCGCCATCATCAAGGGCGCGGGCCGCCCCGGCATCAATATGAAACGCGCCTTCGGGTGTGAGGTGACCGCGTAGCCAGATCTCGCGCGCTTTATCGGGTGAGAGCGGCGGCAGGATCCATGTCGCCCGCGCGCCAGTGAGCAAATCTGACAACGGCTTGGGCCGATCGCCTATCGTGATGGCCGTGGCGCAGCCTGCGCTCCAGGCGATCCGCGCTGCGGCCAGTTTGGTCACCATGCCGCCGCTGCCAACACCTGCATCCGCGTTTGGTTCGCCTGCCATGTCGAGATGTTTGGCATCAAGCTCGCGTACTTCAGGTATGTGGGTCGCAGAGGGGTCTTGGCGCGGATCAGAAGTGTAGAGACCGTCAATATCAGACAACAGGACAAGCACATCGGCGCTGATCATCTGGGCGACGCGCGCGGCGAGGCGATCATTATCGCCATAGCGAATTTCATCTGTCGCTATGGTATCATTCTCGTTGATGATGGGGATCGCGCCTGCATCAAGCAGCGTTTTGAGGGTTGCGCGCGCATTCAGCCAACGGCGGCGATTCTCCGTATCTTCAAGGGTCAGCAAAGCTTGCGCAACGGGGACACCCTGCGCTTGAAACGCCTCGCGCATCGCGGCCATGAGCAGCGGCTGGCCAAGCGCTGCAGCGGCCTGCTTGCCTTCCAGCTTACGTGGGACAGAGGGCCCGAGCAGGCGACGCCCCAGCGCAATCGCGCCGGAAGACACCAGCACGACATGACAGCCGCGCGAACGCATGGCGGCAATATCAGCAGCCAGCGCATTCAGCCAGTTTTGCCGGGGCTGCGCGCCATCGGCGACGAGCGCGGAGCCGATCTTGACCACAACATTTTTGGCGCTGTGCAGCGGGGTCGTCTGAGGCGCCGTCATTCAGGTGCCCAAGCGGTGTCAGGTGCGTCTGCATCTGCATCGTCTCGCGCAATCTGCCCAAGCTCTTGAGCCATACGGCCAAGCGCCTGTTTGACGTTCTCGCCTGTGACAGCTGAGATCAGCATCGGGATTTGACCGCATGCCGCTTCCAGCAACGCGGCTTGTTCTGCGACAAGCTCCGGGCCGAGCACGTCAACTTTGCTGAGTGCGATGATCTCCGGCTTGCTCGCGAGGGTCGCATCATAGGCTTCAAGCTCGCTGCGCACTGTTTTCCACGCGCCGACAACGTCATCCTGCGTGCTGTCAATCAGGTGCAGCAAGACTTTACAGCGCTCAACATGGCCCAGGAAGCGATGGCCCAGCCCTGCCCCATCTGCTGCGCCTTCGATCAGGCCGGGAATATCCGCCAAAACAAAGCGCGTACCGGGACCAAGATCAACAATACCAAGCCCGGGATTGAGCGTTGTGAACGGGTAGTCTGCAATCTTTGGCTTGGCCGCTGTTGCTCGGCTCAAGAAAGTTGATTTGCCCGCATTAGGTAAGCCAAGCAGGCCCGCGTCGGCGATCAGTTTAAGGCGCAGCCAAAGCGTCCACTCCTCCCCCTCTTCGCCGGGATTGGCGCGGCGCGGCGCGCGGTTTGTCGAGGTCTTGAACCGCAGATTGCCCCAGCCGCCATTACCGCCGCGCGCGACCATGATCGACTGGCCGACTTCTGTGAGATCAGCAATCAGGGTCTCCTGATCTTCCTCGAAAACCTGAGTGCCGACAGGAACCTGCAATATCTTGTCATCGCCAGCCCGGCCGTGGCGTTGTTTACCCATGCCATGCCCGCCGCGACTGGCTTTCTGGTGTTGCTGGTAGCGGTAATCGATCAGCGTATTGAGCCCCTCAACCGCCTCAACATAGACATGCCCGCCGCGCCCGCCATCGCCGCCATCCGGACCACCAAATTCAACATAGGCTTCGCGCCGGAACGAGGATGACCCGCGCCCGCCGTCACCCGCTTTGACATAGACTTTAGCTTGATCGAGAAATTTCATCTGCTCTCTCTGACTTAATGCACGGCGAGCCGCAAGGCCGCTTCGGCGGGTGCGCCCAGAACATAGCGCTCGCAAGGGTGCAGGCCTTCGCGTGCCTTACTTGGCAAGTCGATGCGGCCCACATGCGCAAATCCAAGCTTTGTCAGCACGCGGCCGGACGCTGGATTGTCGGCGAAGTGTCCTGATAGAAAGCCATCACTATCCAAACTCTGCTGCGCCCAGTCCAGAACGCCTCGAGCGGCTTCTGTGACATAGCCCTGCCCCCAATATGGAACGCCAATCCAGTACCCAATTTCCCAATAATTCTCCAATTTCGAAACACCGGATGCCCCGATAATCCCGACCCCGGCCAAATCGATTGCGAAAGGTCGCTCATCACCGCGCGTGTGGCCTTCACCGGCCCCGGCGATCCAATTCACAGCATCTTGGCGCGCATATGGATATGGGGCACGGCCGAGGTTTCGGATGACACGTTCATCACTGATCAGTTCAGTGACGCGGTCTGTATCGTCCGAGTGCGGGATGCGCAGGGTCAGGCGCTCAGTTTTCAATTCTAGCTCGGTCATTGTGCATCACCTCCAAATATACAGGCAAACGAAAAGGGAGGCAGTGGCCTGCCTCCCTTCGGAAATTCTATGGCCACCACGCGGTAGCCTGTAGCGAACCGCGCTATTCTGCTGCTTTGGCGAGCGGCGCGACGTTTACATACTGGCGATTATCGCGCTTTTTAATGAACTCGACCTGACCCTCGACCAGCGCATACAGCGTATGATCTTTACCCATGCCAACGCCGCGACCAGGATAGGTCTTCGTACCGCGCTGACGCTTGATGATATTGCCAGGGATCACGTGCTCGCCGCCAAATTTCTTGACGCCAAGATATTTAGGATTTGAATCGCGACCGTTCTTGGACGAACCACCTGATTTTTTATGAGCCATATCCGCTCTCCACTTTTCCAGCTCAGCTTATAGCTGAAATTTTTCTATTTCGCGAGGTCTTTAGCCTGGGCAACCCAGTCATTGCTCTCAAACTTGCCGCCCGCACCAATCTTCTCTTCGAGCGCGGCAATGTCTTTCGCGCTCATCTTAGCGATTTGCGCGTAAGTCGTGATGCCTTCGCCTGCAAGCTTCTCTGCGAAGACTTTGCCGAGACCTTTCATCTTGGTCAGATCATCAGCCTTGGCTGCGGCTTTTGGCGCTGCTTTTTTTGCAGGTGCCTTCTTGGCTTCAGCCTTTGGTGCAGCTTCTTTCTTAGGTGCAGCAGCTTTTGCTTCCGTTTTCGGTGCCGCCGCCTTCTTGGCCGGAGCCTTTTTACCGTCTGCAAGGATCGACTTGATCGTCACGACTGTTTCCAGCTGGCGATGACCTTTTTTGCGACGATATGTATTGCGCTGGCGCTTCTTGAAGATCATCACCTTCGCGCCTTTGCGCTGCTCGGCAACTTCAGCAACAACGCTGGCACCCGCAACCATCGGCTCGCCAATCGTGACCTTGCCGCCATCGCCCAGCATCAGGACGTCTTCAAACGTCACATCCTTACCCGCTTCCACATCGAGCTTCTCAATGACGAGTTCATCGCCCTCGGCAACTTTATACTGTTTGCCACCTGTCTTTATGACCGCGAACATTGGCGCACGTCCTTCCGGAACTTAAGAAAATAACTAAACGGTCGCTGCCCAAACAGGCGCGAACATGAAAGCGGGGGTAAACACCAAAGGCGGCTAGGAGTCAAACCAAAATTGGCGTGAATTGCAGGGATTGAACACTTAGGCCCTGCGGGGGAATTGTCAGCGGAACTGGACCTTAAGATAGGTCATTTAGCGTTGCTCTATGACCAAG
>CAYGPE010000047.1:0-20329 GCA_964351695.1 uncultured Hyphomonas sp.
GATCTACGCGGATGGTAAATTCCGGCTGAGCAAAAACAGCGCTTGCGGCAGCCTCATCATAATGTTCGGCGCGGCCACCAGCTTCGGCGACCTGTACATCATCGAACCAGATCGCCAGCGCGCCGGGATTGATCGGCTCAAGCGATTTTCCAACCGCCATCACGATGCGCCCCCAATTGGCATCTTCCGCCGCCATTGCCGTTTTGATCAATGGTGAGTTGGCGATCGCTGCAGCGACAATCTTGGCTGAGGCATCTGTGGATGCACTTTCAACCTCTACGGTGACGAATTTGCTCGCGCCCTCACCGTCCTTCACGATCAGATGGGCGAGCTCGCGGCAGACATCTGTCAGCGCGCGTGCAAACGCCGCAAATCCGGCGTCCTCGCGGTTTTCTATGATCGCCGCGCCGCTGGCACCTGTTGCAAACACCATCAGCGTATCGGACGTTGAGGTATCGCCGTCGACTGTGATGCAATTAAAAGTCGCGTCGGTAATTTCAGCGAGCAGCTCTTGCAGCAGGTCTGGCGCAATAGCTGCATCGGTAAAGACATAAGCCAGCATCGTCGCCATGTTAGGCGCGATCATGCCGGAGCCTTTGGCGATACCCGCCAAATTGACCTGCGCTCCGCCAATCTCAACTGTCTGTCCAGCGCCTTTGGCAAAAGTATCGGTGGTCATGAAGGCGCGCGCGCAGGCTTCCCAGTCCGGCGCGCTAAGTGCCATCTGCATCTGAGGCACGATACTACCCACATAATTCGGGTCGGGCAGCGGCTCGCCGATCACACCCGTTGCGGCCAGGAAGCAGTGCTCTTTCGGCACATCGCATGCCGCCATCATAGCCGCTAGCGTGGCCTCATTTTTCAGCCTGCCCTTTGCTCCGGTAAAGGCATTGGAATTGCCTGAATTTACCACCAGCGCCCGCGCCACTCCGCCCCCCTTGCGCAGCGCTTCGCGGCACCATAATACGTCTGCTGACGCGGTGGTTGAACGCGTGAATACGCCGCCGCAAACCGTCGCCTCATCAAATGCCATGAGAAATACATCGTCGCGTTCTTGTCCGCGCGCCGCATAGAACCCGCGCGAAGCGGTTGCGGTTTGAACGCCGCGCACTTGCGGCAAGTCAGGAAACCGTGCCGGCGCAAAGGGGGAAGGCTTCAGCTCCATCTAAATCGGGTCTTCGGCCGTTTCGGCGGGAGGGGATGGGTCGGCTTCAGGCTCAGCCTGGCCACCTTCAGGCTGGGTGACCTGTTCGCGCTCGCTAATAATGGCATCCTTGCGCAGGTCACGTAAAACATCGCTGATCTGGGTGAATGTCAGGAAGGTGACAATTTCCGGGCGCATTTCCTCTTTGGTCTTAGGCGGGCTGGTGCGGCGTTCATCAATCCGCAGAATGTGCCACCCTTGCTCCGATTCAAACGGTGCAGACAGCGCGCCGGTCTTCGTGTCCCCGATGATCGCTGGAAATGGGTCAGACAGATCATTCGGACTGACCCAGCCAAATGTTCCGCCGTCGAGGCGGGTGCGAATATCATCTGAGTGTTCGAACGCCGCTTCTGTGAAGCTGCGACCGCCTTCCAGTTCAGCAAGGACGGCTTTCGCTTCGTCTTCCGTCTCAACCAGAATATGACGCAGACGCACTTCATCATCGAGCTGCTGCAGCTTGACCTGCGCCTCGTACATTTCATCAATCGCTTCTTCTGTGACCTGATCAGCGACAAGGCTTTCAACCAGAATATTGCCCAGAAGTCGCTCGCGGCCAGCTTCCAGCCGCCGGCGGGCTTCGCCGTCCTTGTCGAGCCCGCGTCGCAAAGCTTCCTGCGCCAGCAGGCGCTGATCGATTAATTGGTCAAGCACGACTTGATAGTCGGGATGGCTTGGGCCAAACGAATCGCTTGGCTCAATCTTGCCTTGTGCGGTGGCTTCTAGCTCGACATCGCTAAGATAAATCGGCTCGCCATTGATCAATGCGGCGGTTGCCCCATCAATCTGGCGTGATCCAGGTCCGGCTCCGGGATTTGTATCGCAAGCGCTGAGGCCGACGAACCCTAATAAAAGCGCACAGGCGAGGCCTGTGTGGAAATGGCTACGCTGCATAACGTCTTTCCTTCTGCGGCATTGCACTAATTGACACTGTTTACCCGCGTTCTTAAGTCCGCTTTAGGTCTCGGTCGAGAGACTTGTTACTGGTTCGCGCCATTCGGCGTGCACATCCTGTCAACGCTTTTGTGTTTTTGGGGTGTCAGATGTTTCAATGATTGAGTGGTGTACCCTCAGATGCTGTCTATTGCGCAAAAAATTCTCGGTTCGGTAAATGATCGTCAACTCAAGCCCATGCGGCGGCGAGTTCAGAAAATCAATACGCTTGAGCCCATGATCGAAGCCCTGTCTGACGAGGCCCTGCGTGGCAAGACGGCAGAGTTTCGCAAACGCCTGTCGGACGGCGCAACACTGGATGATTTGCTCGACGAAGCGTTTGCCGTTGTCCGCGAGGGGGCCAAACGCTCACTCGGCATGCGCCATTTCGATGTGCAACTGCTCGGCGGTATGGTGCTACACAATGGCGCGATTGCGGAAATGCGCACCGGTGAAGGTAAAACGCTGGTCGCGACGCTCCCCGTCTACCTCAATGCCCTGGCGGGCAAAGGCGTACACGTGGTGACCGTCAACGACTATCTGGCTAGCCGTGATGCAGAGTGGATGGGCCAGCTTTACGGTTTCCTGGGCATGACCACGGGGGTCATCAAGCAGGGCATTACAGACGATGAGCGCAAGGCCGCTTACGCTGCCGACATAACCTATGGCACAAATAACGAATACGGCTTCGATTATCTGCGCGACAATATGAAATACGCGCTCTCGCAAATGGTTCAGCGCAGCCATGCCTATGCGATTGTCGATGAAGTTGATTCGATCCTGATTGATGAAGCGCGCACGCCGCTGATTATTTCCGGCCCGACCGATGATCGCTCAGAGCTTTATCGCACGATTGATCGCCTGATCCCGATGCTGGATGACGAAACCGATATCGACCTTGATGAGAAGATGAATTCTGTCGTCTTTACCGAGGAAGGCCTCGAGCGGATGGAAGGACTGCTGGCGACAGAAGGCATCATGGAGGGCTCGCTGTGGGAGCCAGCCAATGTCTCTATCGTTCACCACGCCAATCAGGCGCTGAAAGCACACAAGCTATTTGCCCGCGACAAGGATTATATTGTCAAGGACGATCAGGTCATGCTGATTGACGAGTTTACCGGCCGGATGATGGATGGCCGCCGCCTCTCAGAAGGCTTGCACCAGGCCATCGAGGCCAAAGAAAATGTCGACATCAAGCCAGAAAACCAGACGCTCGCTTCGATTACGTTCCAGAATTATTTCCGCCTCTACGACAAGCTGGCCGGGATGACAGGTACGGCGATGACCGAAGCCTCAGAATTCAGCGATATTTATGGCCTCAATACATTCGAGCTGCCGACCAATAAGCCGATCCAGCGGATTGATGATGATGACGTCGTCTACCGTGTCGCCTCTGCCAAGTACAAAGAGATTGTCGAGGAAGTGCGCGAGGCCCGCGCCAAGGGCCAGCCCGTCCTGCTCGGTACAGCCTCGATTGAGAAGTCCGAGATTGTCTCGACCTATCTCACCGCGGCTAAAATTCCGCACAAAGTCCTGAACGCCCGCCACCACGAACAAGAAGCGCAAATCGTCGCTGATGCAGGTGTCCCCGGCGCGATCACGGTGGCCACGAATATGGCCGGACGTGGTACAGATATTCAGCTCGGCGGTAATTTCGACATGCGTCTGGAAGCAGCGATTGCTGAGCATGAAACCAAGAAAGGCGCGCCGCCTTCAGATGGCGAGCTGCAACTCATCCGCGATCAACTCAAAGCCGAGATCGAGGTCGCCAAGAAAAAGGCGCTTGATGCGGGCGGTCTGTATGTCTTGGGCACGGAGCGCCATGAAAGCCGCCGGATCGATAACCAGCTGCGTGGCCGTACCGGCCGGCAGGGCGATCCGGGTCGTTCAAAATTCTTCATCTCAGTTGAAGATGATCTGATGCGCGTGTTTGCCGCTGATCGACTAAATTCGATCATGAAAGGCCTCGGCATTAAAGAAGAAGAAGGCATCACCCACCCGTGGATGAACAAGGCGATGGAAACGTCGCAGAAAAAAATCGAAGCACGCAATTTCGATATTCGTAAGAACGTCCTGAAATATGACGATGTTATCAATGACCAGCGCAAAGTGATCTTCGAACAGCGCAAAGACTTCATGCACGCCGATAGCGTTCAGGAAGAAGTCGAGGAAATGCGCGCACAGGTGATCGAGGGCATGGTGCTGCACCATATGCCCGAAAAAGCCCACGCCGAGATGTGGGATACCGCCGGTCTTACTGAGCGTGTTCAGGAAATGCTGGGTCTTGAGCTACCGATCGCCGAGTGGGCCGCCGAAGAAGGCGTGGCTAATCTGGAGATTGCTGAGCGTGTCAGCGACGCCGCTGAGGCCGCCTATCAGGCCAAGGTTGACGATGCGCCTCCTGGCCAGTTCCGCCTGATCGAGAAACAGGTTCTACTGCAAGTCCTAGATGGCAAGTGGCGCAATCACTTGCAGCAAATCGACCAGCTGCGGTCTGTTATTCACCTGCGCTCTTACGGCCAACGTGACCCGCTGAACGAGTTCAAGGAAGAAGCCTTCAAACTGTTCTACGACATGCTCTCAGAAATGCGCCTCGAAGTAACGCGCTGGCTGATGAACTCACAGATCGCCCCGGCCCAACCGCGCCCTGTGCCCGCGGCGCAGCGCCCGGCTTTCGAGACCCACCTTGATCCAGATACGGGTGAGAATGATCGCGATGGCACACCGCAAAGTGCTGCTGAACAGGCACCGCACTCTATGGTTTCGCAAGCCGAAGATGACTGGAGCGGCACCCCGCGCAACAGCCCATGCCCATGCGGTTCAGGCAAGAAGTACAAGCATTGCCACGGCGAGCTAAAGCCAAGCGCGCAGAAGGCTTAGTGCCCTAAACTTTTCGTAATCTGAACAAGGCGAGACCCCGGTCTCGCCTTTTTTGCGCGCCATCACACCAGCTCCCTAGAGACATGATGGAGCCATAGATGTCAGAGACACCCCCAACACCGCCGCCGACGCGATCCGTTTCAGTCGGCGATTTTTTGCCTAAGCGATCGGCTGGCCTGAAACTCCTGCTTGTCTGCGGGCTGGCCTTACTGATGATTATTCCGGCCTTGCTGGTTCACACAGTCGTCTATGAACGTAGTCAGGGTCTCGACCTTGCCGTGCGCGATGTTAGTCAGTCGGTCGGCGGTGAACAGGCCGTTCTCGGCCCTGTTCTGGCCGTTCCTTATGCCCATCGGCCTGATCCTCAGAATACAGATGCCGTCGTTTACGGGGTTGCGGTCGCCTATGCCGAATCTGGAACAGCGACGTCAGATGTAACGGTGACCGAGCGGGCGCGCGGTATTCATACAATCCCGGTTTTCGACGCAAAAACCATATTCACAGCCGAGTTTGACCCCGGCGCCCTGCGCGCCGCTGTGCCCACGGGTGCTGAGCCGATCTGGACTGATGCAAGGCTGTATATTGGCGTCTCGGACACGCGCGGTATCAATGATGCGATCACTGTAACGGCGAATGGCGAGCCTGTGGCGATGGAGCCAGCGCCGCGCAATCAGAATGATTATGCGTATAACCCGGTCCCGAATGCAGGCGGGATATTGGCGGGGGGACGCGTAGATGGGCTTGCTACCGCCGAAGGGGTAATCAATGTCACGGCAAGTCTGCGCCTGACGGGCGCGCAACGTTTCGCCCTCGGCCCATTCGCGAAGAATACCGAAGTCACGCTGAACAGTAATTGGGGTGCACCGAGTTTTACGGGCGGCGTTTTGCCTAGCGACCATGATGCAGGAACGCGCGAAGACGGGTTCACGGCGACATGGCGCGTGCCCTATCTCGCGCGCGGGATTTCTGGGGCGGGTCCGCGTCTCGATCTTGGCGCGGTGACGCGCTATGGCCACCGCGATATGGCTGTGCGCTTCATAAAGGAAGTCAGCCCGTATCAGAGCGTCGAAAGGGCGCTGAAATATGCCGCGATGTTTGTAGGCTTTGTTTTCCTTGCCTATTTCCTGTTCGAGGTCACCAGCGGGGCACGCGCTCACCCGGCGCAATATGTGCTCGTCGGCCTCGCCCAGACCATATTCTATCTGCTCCTGCTTGCTTTCTCAGAGCGAATTGGCTTCGATCTCGCTTTCTTGTTCGCAGCAACGATGACTGTCGGTCTGACATCCTTTTATGCGGCAACTGTATTTCGGTCTCGCGGTTACGGGCTGCGGGCGCTCGGTATTCTGACAGGTATTTATGGCCTTATCTATGTCCTGATGCGGGCTGAAAACCATGCCCTGCTTGCAGGGGCGCTCGCCAGCTTTACCGCGATTGCCTTGACCATGTACATGACCCGTAATGTGGACTGGTACGGTGACCGCAAACCGGCCTGAGCATCCCACTTAAACTGAAAAAAAGGCCGCCCCGTTCTGGAGCGGCCTTTTCTTTTGGGCATTTGAATGCCTCTGACGTCTTGCTTGGCTTCCATGGAAAAACGATCGTCGCAGAAAAGCCGATAAAGATCAGGGTATTGCGTGCAGTTGAACTGCTAAAACTTAGGTGAAGCTCACATCGGGTCCGGCGGAAAGCCGGTGTGAAACATAGTCGCGAAGCGCTTCTGTAACCGCATTTGTGTCGCCTTCGAGCGCTTCAGGCTCAATCAGCGGACCGAAGGTCATTTCAAAGTGGCTGCCCTTTTTATTGAGCAATTCCTTGAACAGGGTGATATCGCGCAGCTCGCCATTCAGACGTGAGAACAGATAGTACAGCCATGAATTTTGCGCTTGCAGGTTCAGTGGCTGCACCGGGGCCTTATATTTCTTCGCAAGGCTGACAACAGTTGAGAACCACTCATGCTCGGTCAGCACGCCATCGACTTTCTTGGCCAGTTTGCCAGACGGAAAAATGATAATACATTTCTCCGCTTCAAAGGCTTCTCTTGCGCGTCGTAGCGTCTCGCGTGTTTTCGCCGGGGTACGTTTGTCGAGCACCCACTCGACCGGAATGATCGCGTCTGAAAAGTTCGGATTAACCCGCATCGCGTCGGCATTGGCGAGAAAGATAATATCGCGCCGAACATCCCGCAGTGCATCCCAGACAGCCACGCCGTCGGCCAGCCCGGTTGGATGGTTCACAGCCACCACGACGCGCCCGGTCTTGGGTAGCCTGTCGATACGGTGCAGGTTCAGGTCAACTGCGAGTTCCCCGGCTAAATGATCGAAACTGTCGCGCCCGTTCAGCGTGCGCAAATAGTCCGCGAGTTTCCGCGCGCGGGCATAGCCGAGCACGTTAAACAATACAGGCCGCAGGGCGGGCCAGGTCCAGTGACTGACAAAACTTGGGCAACGTTCTTCAATAAGTGCATCAACAATATGTTTTTTTTCGTTGCTGATATCCGTCGCAAAAGCCGAGCGCGGCACAAGGTTTTGACCCGTAGCAGCATGCGTCTCTTCGCTCATATTGCCAGTCTCCATAGGCCTTTTGGCCCTTCCGGTAGAGCCTAGCATAGTTCACGCCAGATTGACGATATTGCTCCGAAGGCAGCCGAATCTGTAACATTGTCAACACTTTGGTCATCTCTGCTTTACCATCCCGTAAGGCTCGCATGGCAAATTGGAATGGAAGTCATGGATGGGCGAGAAACGCCGGAGAAAAGTGTAGAGTAGAGGTCATTACAGTATGAAAATTCTCTGGGTCGAGGATCATCAGCCAGTTCGTGAATTACTGGAGGTTGCAGCAGATAAAGCCGCCCGCGCCCGCGTGCCGGTGGATCTGGTTATGGCAACCACGTTGATGGAGGCGGAAAATCGCCTGCGTCTGGAGCGTTTCGACCTCGTCATGCTCGATCTGACCCTGCCTGATAGCCATGATGGCGACATGACGATCGCGCGTATTGCCAATATGGGTAAACACCGCATTGCGGTCTGCTCGGCTAATCCAGATCGTGACACGGCCGTTGAAACGGCCCTGCGCTGCGGCTGCAATGTGGCGCCAGAAGCTGTGTTTAAGGCAAAACTGCCCTTCAATCGCTTCATCCAGCGCGCTGAGAGTTTTCACGACTTCCTGCTTGAGCAAATGCCCGGCGCGACAGCGGTCGACCGAGTCGCCGCGTAGGCTTGCACTGAAAACCTTAGATTTAAGGCCCCGGAGCGTCTGATGCGCTTCGGGGCTTTGCTTTACCGAAATGCGTGCGATACTTCAGATTATGTGGCGTTATTTATCATGTCTTTTCGGGATTGTGTCGCTCGGTTTTGCAGCCTGCGCGCCGACGAGCCTTGAGCCTAGCGCCGAAGCAGAAATGGCCATTGAAAGCTGTACGGCAGGCAATCATACGCAGATTACCATTCCATCCGGCACGTTTCTCATGGGGTCTGAGCGCGGCTATCGCGACGAAGGCCCGGTCCAGCGTGTGGTAGTGGAAGAGTTCAGAATTGATTCGCACGAGGTGACGAACCGCCAGTTCAAGGCTTTTGTGGACGCCACCGAATATGTCACGGTGATCGAACATGGGCCTGATCCAAAAGATTATCCGGGGATCGCGCCGGAATTGCTGGCACCCAGCTCGGCTGTGTTTGTCGGTCCAGGCCCTGACAGTATGGATGGTTGGAAACTGGTTGAAGGCGCTGCCTGGAATACCCCGGAAGGCCCTGGCTCTTCGATTACAGATCGCTTGGATCACCCCGTCGTCCATATGAGTTACGCAGACGCTGAAGCTTATGCGAAATGGGCGGGCGGCGACCTGCCGACAGAGGAAGAGTGGGAATATGCAGCGCGCGGCGGGCTGGACGGGGCGATCTATGAATGGGGCGATACACCGCCTGACAAGACTGATGCGCCAAGAGCAAATACCTGGCAGGGCATCTTTCCCGTCGCCAATACATCGCGCGACGGGTTTGAAGGGAGCGCTCCGGTCGGCTGCTATGAACCGAATGGCTATGGCCTCTACGATATGACTGGAAATGTCTGGGAATTGGTCAAGGGCCATGATCCGGAAGCGCTGTTCGGCACTATGAAAGGCGGCTCATTCCTATGCGCTGATAATTTCTGTCGTCGCTACCGTCCCAGCGCTCGCCATGATCATGAGGTCAGCTTTTCGGCTTCACATGTCGGGTTCCGCCTTGTCTATCGTGACAAGGCGGATGACTGATCTGTCAGCCTGTGGCATAAATTGCAGACAATAAACAAACCGGTCACGAATCCGGTATTGGGAGGTCTGCATGCGCCAGCGTATTCAAAACATCTGGACAGCTGTGATGCTCGCATTCGGACTAGCGGCCTGCACCACAATTCCCACACCCGATACAGGTCCAGACCTGCCCACTGCACAAAGCGAGCATACAAATGTAGTGCTCATCCTGATTGATGATCTCAGCCACTATGGCATGTCGACTTATGGGGGCCGGTTCATGCGTGCCAATGACGGTTCATTTGCTGATGTGCCGATCTCGACGCCGAATATTGACCAGCTTGCGCGCACGGGCCTGCGCGCTGACTACGCCTATACCCATCCGCTTTGTGAAAATACGCGCATCGCGCTGCTCACTGGGCAAGGCAATGAGCGCAACTTTCTGCATCGCAAGTCGCAGCACCATTCTGACATCATGTTTTCCGACGTCTTCAAGCGGGCGGGTTACAAGACGGGTCTATTTGGCAAATGGAAACAGACTCGCGGCACGCCCGATATCCCGGCCAAGGACTACCTGTTTGAGTTTGGCTGGGACGAATATGTCGCCTTTGATGTGGTGGAGCAGGGACAGCGCTTCATCAACCCGAACCTTGTGGTCAATGGTGAGGTCGTCAATCGAATGGGCAGCCAGACGCTGGACCCGGAGACTGGGCGTCGGCCCTACGGGCCCGACATTTTCAATCGCGAAGCCTTGAGCTTTATCGAGCGCTATCGCGACGAGCCCTTTCTGCTCTACTACCCGCTGGCGCTGGTCCATGACGACCACAAGCCAACACCTGATACGCAGCCGCCTGAAACCTTCGACACGTTCGACGAGGTTGATCATAACCGCGATGGCCACACCGGCGATGATCCGAAATATATTGGCGATATGATTGCCTATACTGACAAGCTGATCGGACAGGTTGTCAGCAAGCTGGATGAACTAGACCTTCGCGAAAACACGCTGATTGTGGTCATGGGCGATAATGGCACCTCGGAGCGGTTTTCGCATATCCTTGCCGACGGAACGATCCATCCCGGCGGAAAGGGGCGCAGCACGGATGCGGGTCTGCATGTTGGTCTAGTGCTGAACCAACCCGGCACGATACCAGCGCGCCAAGATGGCGTCCGTACCTATGATGGCATGGTTTATGTGACGGACATTTTCCGCACGATCACCGACGCTGCAGGCATTGCGTTGTCCAGCGATCACGAGGTCGACAGTATCAGCTTCTGGCCGCAGGTGACTGGCCAAGATACCGCCCCGCCGCGCGACCATATCTATAGCTGGTACATTGCAAACACGCATTATACTGACACGGACAACCCGATGCATGAGCGGTTTGTCTTCAACAAAGATTTCAAACGCTTCGCGCCGAATGTCAGTTTTCCGGAGGGGCGCTTTTTCGACACACGTGAAGACCTTTATGAGCTGACGGGCGACCGGCACGTGACGTTGAATTGGGGCATGAAACGCTATAGCGGCTATGATATTGAGACGCTGACGGCCGAGCAGCGCGCCGCATATGAGGCGCTTGGCGAGCTGCTGGACCAGTATGATTATGTGCCAGCCATTGGATTGGATATTAGCGCGCCAGAAACCACGCTGAAGACTGGCGCGCAGGTCCATCTCAGTCACATGATCTCGCCGCCAAAGGCCACGCGGAAGGGCGTGTTATGGGTGTCTGCTAATCCTGACATTGTTTCGGTGAATAAGTTTGGCGAGGCGACCGCGCTTAAGCCTGGAACGGCTGTGATTTCCGCTTATTCTTGGGACGACGCCCAACCAATGGCCAATGGCGCGGCGCCAGAGTATCTGACCACTGGGCTGCAGGACAGTGTTCAGATCACCGTGTCTGACTAGCCAAATCGCGACAGGTCCACGTCGTGCCGCAAGTTGAAGTTCACAACGCAGCGAAACCGCGCTTCCACAGGTGAGGACGAGGCGTGGTAGGTGCGCCCGTCAAAAAACACGCCGCGACCTCGCTTTGGGCTGATGCGATGGGCGATCTCGCCGCCTTTATACAGACACGTATCGCCGTCCGCATCGTTGACGTAATAGATGAAGACCAGATGCGCATTCGGTTCATCTATATGGCGTGGATGAATGATCGCTGCCGGCTCGCGTGCCAGCATATTGGCCTTGGCGCGCAGCACATCATCCTCCTGCAACCCCATTGCCGTGATGATCTTGTCCGGCACATGTGCGAACGGGCTGAGGCGTCGCCCATCCTGAATAAAGCCGTGGACGAATTGTGGTACGTCATCCTCACGCGTTTCAGAATCAGCGGCATTGGTATTGGCATAATAGTGCCACGGAAACTCAAACCCCATCAGCGCCGATTGTATGTCAGCCTGAACCGATATGGGTACACAATTATCAACAATGATCGGGGTCATTATCAGGCCTTATACGAAAAACTCTGTCTGTTGCAGAAACATCTTTTGCACCCGCGCGCAATCCATGTCATAGCGACGCCGGGCCAGCCCTCCCCAACGGGGGCCAGCCTATCTGTAAGGATAGGAGTACAAACAGATGACTGACGCCGTCAAACCCGGCGCACGCCCCGCGTGCCCGCATTTTTCATCCGGACCCACGGCCAAGCGCCCCGGATTTTCCCTGCAACAACTCGAAGATGCCGCGATTGGCCGCTCTCACCGCTCTGCCGCTGGTAAAGCCAAGCTGAAACGGGCGATAGAGCGCACCAAGACCGCTCTTGGCTTGCCAGAGGGCTACCGCGTCGCGATTGTCCCGGCCTCTGATACCGGCGCAGTCGAAATGTGCATGTGGTCCATGCTCGGCCAGCGCGGTGTTGATATTTTCGCCTGGGAAAGCTTCGGTAAAGACTGGGTCACCGATGCGGTGGGTGAGTTGAAGCTCAGCGATTGTAATGTCTACGGCGCTGACTATGGCGAAGTACCGGACTTTGCGGCGGCCCGCGATGATGCCGATATTATCTTCACCTGGAATGGCACGACATCGGGCGCGCGCGTTCCGAACGCAGACTGGATTACACCAAACCCGGACCGCGTGGTGATTTGCGACGCGACATCGGCGGTGTTTGCGCAAGACATTGAGTGGGAAAAGCTCGATGTCATTACATTCAGCTGGCAAAAAGTGCTCGGCGGTGAAGCGGCCCACGGCATGCTGATCCTCAGCCCCAATGCCGTGGCGCGGCTTGAAAGCTACAAGCCGGACCGTGCTTTGCCGAAAATCTTCCGGATGACCAAAGGCGGCAAGCTCAATGAAGCCCTGTTTGAAGGCGCAACCATCAATACGCCATCCCTGCTTTGCGTTGAAGACTATCTGCTGGCGCTCGATTGGGCTGAAGAATGCGGTGGGTATCAGGGCCTGAAAGCCCGCTCTGATCGCTCACTCGAAATTCTATCTGAGTGGGTCGCGAAGACTGACTGGATCGACTTTCTCTGCCCGGATGAGAACCTGCGCTCAAATACCGGCGTCACGTTCAAAATCGTGCATCCGCAGTGCGCCCGAATGGAGCCGGACAATTTACGTGATTTCGTCAAGCGGATGATGAAGCGGCTCGAAGCTGAGGACGCGTGTTTTGATGCGGGCGGCTATGCCAAGGCCCCTCCCGGCATCCGTATCTGGTGCGGCGCAACAGTAGAGCCTTCCGACATCGAGAAGCTGACGCCATGGCTCGACTGGGCCTTCGAAGCCGAACTCGCTGCGCTGTAAAGCCGCTCTAACACAACTCACCTTTCTTGAGAGACAGCCTGCCTGTCGCTCACCGGAGACTAAAATGCCTAAAGTTCTGATTGGCGATACACTCGCCCCCGCCGCTGTCGAAATTTTCAAAGCCCGCGGCATCGAAACCGTGATCAAAACCGGCCTCAACACTGAGGAATTGATCGCGGAAATTCCAAACTATGACGGCCTCGTCGTCCGTTCGGCCTGTAAACCGAATGCCGACGTCATCGCTGCGGCCACCAACCTGAAAGTCATTGGCCGCGCCGGGATTGGTGTCGACAATATCGACATCAAAGCCGCCACGTCCAAAGGCGTCGTGGTCATGAACACGCCGTTCGGTAACGCCGTTACGACCGCTGAACATGCCATCGCCATGATGTTTGCCGCCGCCCGCCAGATCCCGGCAGCCAATGCCGGGACGCAAGCTGGCGAGTGGCCGAAAAAAGCCTTCATGGGTACAGAAGTGTCTTACAAGACGCTTGGCCTGATCGGCTGCGGCAATATCGGCGCGCGGGTCGCCGAGCGCGCCAAAGGCCTGACCATGAAAGTCCTCGCCTATGATCCGTTCCTGACCGAGGAACGCGCGCTTGAACTCGGCGTTGAGAAAGCGCCTGACCTCGACACCATGCTGGCCCGCGCTGATATCATCACGCTGCATGTGCCGAAGACTGATGCGACCGCCAACATTCTGTCAAAAGAGGCGCTCGCCAAGACCAAGAAAGGCGTCATTATCGTCAATTGCGCCCGCGGCGGCCTGGTCGATGAGGAGGCTGTCGCTGAGGGTTTGAAGTCGGGCCATATCGGTGCAGCGGCGTTTGACGTCTTCGCCTCTGAGCCCGCCAAGGAGAATGTCCTCTTCGGCTGCCCGAACTTTATCGCCACGCCGCACCTTGGCGCTGCCACCACCGAAGCGCAGGAAAACGTTGCCCTGCAAGTTGCGGAGCAGATGAGTGACTATCTCCTTTCCGGCGCGGTGACGAATGCGCTCAACATGCCGTCGGTAACCGCCGATGAGGCCCCGCGCCTCAAGCCCTTCGTGGCGCTCGCCGAAAACCTTGGCCTGTTTGCAGGTCAGATCAGCGATTATGGCTTTGAAGAAGTCGTCATTGAGTATGAGGGCGAGGTGGCTGAGCTCAACCGCAAACCCCTCACCGCCGCTGCCTTGGCTGGCCTGCTGCGCGCTTCTCGCGGGGATGTGAATATGGTCTCGGCCCCGGCCATCCTCGCTGAGAGCGGGGTGAAACTGTCAGAGACCAAGACTGAAGACAGCCCCGTCTATGACAGCCTGATCCGCATCAAGGTGCTGACAAAACGTACCGAGAATGATCCAGAGCCGGGCTGGCGCTCGCTGGCCGGGACGCTGATCGCGGGCCAGCCACGGATTGTCGAGATCAAGGGCATGGCGCTGGAAGGCGATTTCTCGCCAACCGTGCTCTACGTCAACAATCTCGACAAGCCGGGCTTTATCGGCGCGCTCGGGCAATTGCTCGGCGAGGCCAGTGTCAATATCGCGACCTTCCATCTCGGACGTCAGGATGAAGGCGGCGAGGCCATCGCGCTGGTCGGCATTGATAGCGTGCCGCCGGCTGGATTGATCGAGAAACTGCAAGGGCTGGAGCAAGTTCGCTACGCGAAGGTACTCAGCTTCTAACCTTTTGTATCGAATCATCATTTTTGCCCGCGCCGATGTCTAATTGGCGCGGGCTTGTTTTTAGCCCCAAAAAAAATTCCTCTGGACTCTTTACGGATTCTGCAAATCGGATTCTTGATTCGGTATCGAATCGGAAAAAGGGCTGAACGGATGGCGATGACTCAACGACAAGCACTGGAGCTATGGCGCTGCGCGCTGACCGCTTATGTGCGCAGCGATGAATCAGACATGACGGCGCGCCAGCAAGCGGTGATGATGACTGTGGCGCTAACCCCCGGCCCGCATACAGTGCGCGGCCTTGCCTCGGCGCTGAATATTGCCAAGCCGGCCGTCACGCGCGCGCTCGACGTGCTGGAAAAGCATAATTACATCAAGCGCTTGCCCGACGAGAATGATCTGCGCTCTGTACATATCGAGCGCACGGTTGAGGGCATGACATGGCTGCGTGCCTTTGGCAGCAATATTGTTGAGGCGCAGTCTGGCCTTAGCGGTGATAATGGCGGCAAGGATGGCCGCGCCGTCGCTTAAACCGCAAGACACGGCCTTAACTTTACCGCTTTAATATCGCTGACTAGGGTTGTGATATGGAGCCGCCATGCCTGATCTAAGCGATAAGCGTTTGACCCTGCCGCCCGGCGGCAACCGCACGATGATGCAGGTGACGGCGGGTGTCGCGGCGCTGCGTCTCGCGCCAGAGCCAGACGCTGAAATGGCGACGCAGGCGCTGCACGGCGAGCATGTCCAGTTGCACCACGAGAACGGCGAGTTCGGTCTCGTTCAGATGCAGTCTGATGGCTATGTCGGCTGGGCGCTGATGGCGGCACTCTCTGTACCCGCTTTGCCTGTGACCCATCGCGTTTCGGCTTTGCGCGCATATGTCTATCCGCAACCGACGATCAAATCTTCGCCGCGCTTCCTGATCAGTCTTGGGGCAGGGGTGGTCAGCGACGATATCCGCGATGGCCGTTTCCTGAAATGCGCGCGCGCAGGCTGGGTGATAGAAGATCAACTTGTCCCCGAGAGTCAGTTTGAGACTGATCCGGCCGCCGTCGCGCTACGTTATCTGCATGCGCCATATCTCTGGGGCGGGCGCGAAAGTCTCGGCCTGGATTGCTCAGGCCTTGTGCAACAAGCTTACGGCGCGTGCGGGGTCCACCTGCCGCGTGACAGCGACATGCTGGCGGCTTGGGCCGGGCAGCCCATCACAGGCTGGGACCAGCCCGGCGTTTTGCAGCGCGGCGATCTGGTGTTCTGGAAGGGGCATGTGGGCATTATGCTGGACGCCGATATGCTGCTGCATGCGAATGCCAATCACATGGCCGTTGCTGCCGAACCTCTACAAGACGCGATCTCCAGAATCGCAAAGCAATACGACGCGCCCACTGGGGCACGCCGTATCAATATCTCAAAGTCAAAAGGCGTGCGCCCGGATTGGCTTACTCTTCCGGCGTAGCCGCGTCGACAACATCCTCGACAGTCTCGGCAATTACTTCGCCTGTATCTTCTGCCAGCTCACCTGCGGCCTCAACAACATCGCCAGCCGTCTCAGCCACGGCCTCGACAGCCGTTTCGCCGCCATCGACAACCGTTTCAACCACATCGGTTACAACCGCTTCGCCAGCTTCAGCGGCTTCAAGTGCGGCGTCTTCGACGCCGTCGCCTAGCGCGACGCCTTCAATGCTGGCGTCTTCGGCCACTTCTGGAAGTGGTTCAGGATAGGCCGGTGCGCTCGGTGTGAATGATGCCAAATAGGCGATTACATTGGCGCGCTCATCGTCGCGGTTCAGGCCAGCAAACGCCATGTTTGTTCCGCGCGCATATTTTGATGGCGCGCGCAGCCACTCATCAAGGTTCTCATAGGTCCAGTCGCCGCCGACATTGGCGAGCGCACCAGAATAGTTGAAGCCATCAACATGCTGCTTCGCCGCGCCTATTGTCGCGTATAGGTTTGGCCCGGTGCCATTCGCGCCGCCTTGCTCGATTGTGTGGCAGGAAGCACATTTGCCTTTAAAGCTGCGTTCGCCTTTGGCCGCATCGGCGCTCGCCAGCAATAGGCCAAGGTCATAAATCTCTTCGATAATGTCACCGGCTGCGCCGCCAATTTCGGCAATATCAATGCGATAGCCGTGGAAATTTGATTCGGCCCATTCATTCATTGACGTGTATTCATGGCTGCCATGGTGGCCGCCGCCAAAGACCAGTGTCGAGACTTCTTTCAGTCCCATAACGGTCAGCGCAATCGCCAATAGAGCACCAAAAATCTTGTTGAGGCCGAGTTCGCCCATCGGGTCACTCCTTCGAGCAAATAAATCTGTAGAACTGCGCCGCCTTCTGGCACGCAATCAGGCTTATTTCAATATATACAGATGTGGCGAAACGCGCGCGGGCTAATTCAGCGGCGAAACGGCGCAGGTTTTTGCGTGCATCATCGCCCATCTTGTGATGAAACCCGCTGCGAATGCCGCGCGGCGGCCAGCTGGAATGAATCAAAATGACTGAATCCAAAGGCACAATTGCTTATCAGGGCGAACGCGGGGCCAATTCCCATATTGCCTGCCTAGATGTCTATCCCGGTCATACGCCTATTGCCTGTCGGACGTTTGAGGACGTTTTCGCGGTGGTCGAAGGCGGCGACGCGGATCTGGCCATGATCCCGGTCGAGAATACGATTGCCGGGCGGGTCGGGGATATTCACCACATTCTGCCACAGACCAGCCTGCACATGATTGGCGAGCACTTCATGCGTATCAGGTTCCAGCTTATGGGCCTGAAAGGCAGCCAGCTCAGCGATATTACATCAGCTCACTCGCACATCATGGCGCTGGGCCAGTGCCGTCGCTACTTGCGCGAGCATGGCATTGCCGCTGTCACGTCAGCCGATACTGCTGGCGCGGCGCGTATTGTCTCAGAGCTTGGCGACCCCAGCGTGGCTGCCATCGCGCCCTCGCTTGCGGCCAGCGAGTATGGCCTCGACATCCTTGCGGCTGACATTGAAGACGCGATGCACAACACCACCCGCTTTGTCATCATGTCGCGAGAGCCGCGCGAGACCGAGCCGGGCGAAGGCAAAATCGTCACCGCTTTCATGTTTCAGGTCCGCAACATACCGTCTGCGCTCTATAAGGGTCTTGGCGGTTTTGCCACCAATGGCATCAACATGACCAAGCTGGAAAGCTACCAGATCGACGGTGCGTTTACTGCCACGCAATTCTACGCCGAGATTGAAGGTCATCCGGACGAACGCGGCGTTCAGCTGGCACTGGAGGAGCTTGGCTTCTTCTCGACCTCGCTGAAGATTCTGGGCATCTATCCAGCCAATCCGGCGCGCAGCGGCCTCAGCTGAGACCATTGCGCTGCGGCGGCGGACTGGCTAGTGATTACGGCCAATTAACCCTGCGAGGCCTGACCAATGACTTATCGTCTTTTGCTAATGTCGACTGCCATCGGCGCGCTGGCTGCCGCCGCGCCCGCCAGCGCGCAACTGTTCGAAGAGGCCCGCGTCGGCGTCGCCCAGCATAATATCTGCGTGCTCGACTGCGATAATGCCGACAAGGAAGACGGCCCCAATGTCACTGGCGAGCTGGTTTTTGCCTCGCCCGACGTGTTTCGCTACATCCTCCAGCCCCGCCCAATGATTACCGGCTCGGTCAATACGGCCGGCAAGACCAGCTATGGCGGTGTCGGTCTCGTTTGGACGTTTGAATTTGCCGATAAATGGGCCTTCGAACCCAGCCTGGCTTATGTCTATCATGACGGCGCGAATGCCAGCCCGTTCCCGCAAGGTGACCCGCGCAGCGATGCCTTCTCGGAAGAAAATGTCCTGCTCGGCTCGGATGATCTGTTCCGCACCGGCCTCGCGATTAGCCGCGAGATGGGCGAGAATTGGGGCTTGCAGCTGCAATATGACCATCTCTCGCACGGCCAGATCCTCGGCAATGGCCGCAATCAAGGCCTCGATAATATCGGCGTGCGGGCCTATTTCCGCTTTGGCGGCTAGGCTTTAACGTCCATGGGTTAGGCTGGCCGTGCTGCGACTGATTTGCAGTCGCTGTGCAAATGCTTCTCACTATCACAATCAATTGTTTTTATTGAGTTTTTTCTTGAATTTCCCGGCAAATCATCTATTTACAGCGCATAGGTATTTATACGGAGAGTTCCATGAAGGGCGACGCGAAAGTCATTGAGTTCCTCAATCAGGCACTGAAAAACGAGCTGACAGCGATCAATCAATATTTCCTGCATGCCCGCATGCTGAAGGATTGGGGCGTCAGCAAGATGGCTGACTATGAGCACAAGGAATCGATTGAGGAAATGCATCATGCCGACTGGCTGATCGAACGCATCCTCTTCCTTGGCGGCCTGCCCAATCTGCAAGACCTCGGCAAGCTGCGCATCGGCGAGAGCGTCAAGGAAATCCTTGAATGTGATCTTGCGCTTGAGAACGACGCCATCCCGCTATTGCGTGACGCGATGGAGCATTGCGAAAAGCAACGCGACTATGTCAGCCGCGACCTGTTCGGCAAAATCCTCACCAATGAGGAAGAACATGTCGATTATATCGAAACCCAGTTCGACTTGATCGAGCGTATCGGTATTGAGCGCTACACCTTGCTGCAATCGGAAGCGAATGCGCATTAGGCCACGTTTTAGTCGAGACTTACCGAGATCGGATTGAAGCCAGGGCTCGCCGCCGTCTGCGGCGCCTCGCCGCGAATATGGCGCAGCAACTCGTAATGGTCGGGTAGCTTGAAGCATGTAAAAGGGGCTTTGGCGAGCTGCCTACGACGCTGTTGCTATGTGGCGTTTCATACCCACCCTCTACAGGCGTGCTGTAAATACGGTCTTTTCTAAGACATTTTCATTCGTATTGTATGGTGTTAACAATTGAAGAGTTCCAACGAGAACTTGGTCGGTAATTGCCGGCCTGCCAAAAAACAGAACGAAAAGTGGAGGAAAGAACGATGGTTTTAAAGCACTTCGGTACAGTCCTTGGACTGTTTCTGGCGTCGCTATTCCCAGCGATGGCGACAGCGCAGAGTCCCGACCCGAATTCGACTTACCTGTATCAGGGTAGCGCGGTTGAGCCGTGGGAGCTTAGCCTGAACTTCGGAAAAACCGTGCTGGATGAAAACCGCGAAGGCAGTACGACCCGCGGCAGTCTCACCGCCAGCCCTGGTACTCAGGAGAATACGATCAACCTGAAATGGAGCCCCAAGGGGGTAAAAAATAAGTGGAACGCGGAGGACAAAAACGTCCTGACAATGAATATCCTCAACCGCCAATCCGTGACTGATCTGACAAGCGTTCTTGATCAAGCTGCGCTGGTCTTCGATGTGCGTGTTATCAGTGCGCCAAGAAAGAATGTTGAACTGACAGTCGAATGCAATTGGGACTGGCAGTGCCGCTCGACAATCCCTCTCAAACAGCCTCTTCGGAAGCTTCCCAAAAATGAATGGGTGAGTTTCCCAGTGCCCCTACAATGCCTGAACAAGGATGGCTTTGATTTCAGCACGCTCACAACATCTTTCATGTTGTATAGTCAGGGCAAGATGGAGATCGAATTGGGTGATGTTCGCCTTACAGCGTTTCCTGCTGACAAGGTGAAGTGCTAGACGTTTCAGCGTCTTTCCCAAACTTTCCACCTGCAGCCCCGCATCCCGAAGACCCCAGCGCAGGCTGGGGGGG
>CAYGPE010000048.1:0-19572 GCA_964351695.1 uncultured Hyphomonas sp.
GTCGCGAGGCCAGCAGTCACTTCGCGTTCACCCTGAGCGCGCCCAGACCCTGCATAGGCGGGGAAAGAGATACCGTGACGCGGAAACGTGGTCCGGGGATTGGTGCTGGGAGGTTCGGAGAGGTTTGTGGTTGTGTCTCGCGCTAACGGGCTACGCCCGACGCGAGACGAAGCGGGTTCCGGTCGGGCTTCCGCCCGCCCATGAACCAGGCTCAGGGCTGTGTCACACACGAACCAGTGGTCATGTGGCTTGTGAGCCTTCAGCCCGGTCCATCGCGCAGGCGAAGCCGTAGCGGGTGACCTGCTTACACTGCGTGAGGCGCCAGCCTCTTAGCGCAGTGCAAGCTACTCCCGTTAGCGCAGTGAAAACAAACCCCCGTTCGCCCCGCCGGGCTAGCCCTTCGTGCTGGACCAAACATTCGCCCGCGTCTATGCGGCGCTATGGCTGTTGAAATCCTGTCCCGCGCCAGCGTTCTGCGTCTCGCCGTTCCGGTCATGCTGGCACAGGCCGCGACGGCGGCCACGGGCGTCGTCGATACCGGCGTGATGGGCCTGTACGGAACCAAGGTTGATCTGGCGGCAATTGCCATCGCGGCGATAGTCTTCAGCTTTATCTATTGGAGCTTTGGCTTCCTGCGTATGTCGACCACCGGGCTGGTCGCGCAGGCTGAAGGCGGCGGCGATTATGCCCGCGCGCGGGCGGTAGTGCAGCGCGCTTTGCTGTTGGGCGGCGCAATTGGCCTTGTGCTCCTCATCCTGTCGCCGTTGTTGCGCCTGGTCGTGTTTACGCCGTTCGGGGCAGAGGCAGACGTCAACGCCTTGGCGCTGGACTATTTCAAGGCGCGGATCTGGGGCGCGCCAGCTTTGCTGATGACGTTCGGGATTACCGGTTGGCTCATCGGTACGGGCCGAACCGGCGCGCTATTGGCGCTGCAGATCGTGATGAACGGGATCAATGCCGGGCTGGATATCTGGTTCGTGGCAGGTCTTGGTTGGGGGCCGGCTGGAATCGGTGCGGGCACAGCGATTGCCGAATGGGCGGCGCTGGGATTTGGGGTTTTTCTGGTCCGCGATGCGTTGAAGCCTGAAAGCGGTTTGCTGGATCGCAGCGCTTTGATCGCGATGTTCAACGCCAATCGCGATATCCTTATCCGCACGCTGGCATTGCTGTTTTGCTTTGCCTGGTTCGTCCGCTCTGGCGCGATGATGGGTACGGCGCAGCTGGCGGGCAATGAAGTGCTGCTACAGTTCATTACGGTGGCCGCCTTCGTGCTCGATGGTTTTGCTTTTGTCGCCGAAAAGGAGGTCGGGCAGGCCTATGGCGCCCGTGATCGCGCACGGTTGATGCAGGCGATGCGGGTGACGAGCGAGCTGGCGCTGGGTTTCGGAGCGCTTATCTCGGCGCTCTATTTGCTGGGTGGTGGCTGGGTGATTGAGACATTTGTCAAAGATCCTGCAGCGCGCGATGCAGCCTTGGCCTATCTGCCTTATTGCGCGGCGATCCCGCTTCTCGGTGTCCCGGCATGGCAGTTGGACGGCGTATTCCTCGGCGCGACGCGTGGCCGGGCGCTGCGCATTGCGGCGGTCATTTCTGCGGTCGCCTATGTCGGGCTGGACCTCATCTTGCGTCCGGCCTTTGGCAATCTTGGCGTATGGTGCGCGTTTCTGGGGATGTATGTCTTGCGCGCTGCGGCGCTGGGCTGGTTCTTGCCGGGTTTGTTGGCCGCTATGCCAGATCAGCGCCCACAGCCGCAGCCACAGAGCTAAAGCCATCGCGCTTCAGGCAGGCTGCAAGATCCGCATTGATTTGCGCGACAAGGGCAGGCCCGTGATAGATCAGCGCTGTGTATAGCTGAACGGCGTGTGCGCCCGCTCTGATCTTGGCATAGGCATCTGCGCCAGAGGTAATTCCGCCGCAACCGATCAGATCAAAGTCGCCGCCAAGCTCGCCCGCAATTTGGCGCAAGACCTCAGTCGATTTTGCCATCAGCGGCGCGCCAGACAGGCCGCCGGACTGGGCTTTGTGTTTGCTCGTCAGGTGCGCAGGGCGATCCAGCGTCGTGTTTGAGACAATCAGTCCGCATAGCCAACTGCCCGGTCCGCGCACAGCGGTGACGATATCGGCAATCGCGTGCGCTTCCAGGTCCGGAGCGACTTTCAGGAATACCGGCTTGCCGCTGCCAATCTGTTCCCATGCCGCGCCGCAGCGTGACAACAGCGCGATCAGCGCATCATCGCCCTGCAAGTCGCGCAGGCCCGGCGTGTTCGGGCTGGAAATATTGATCGTTATATAGTCGGCGAGCGGCGCAACCTCGCGAATACCGCGCTCATAATCAGAGATAAAGTCGCTGCTTGTCTTGTTCGCGCCGACATTCGCGCCAAGCGGGATGCGCAAAGGGGTGAGGCGCTGCAGCCGTCTGACGAAATAACCTAGACCGTGATTGTTAAAGCCCAGCCGATTGATCACGCCGCCATCTTCGGGCAGGCGAAACAGGCGCGGTTTTGGGTTTCCCGGTTGCGGTTCTGGCGTGACGGTCCCGCATTCGAGCAGGCCAAAGCCAAACCGCGCCATAGCAGCAGGCACGTCCGCATTCTTGTCAAACCCAGCGGCCAGCCCAACCGGGTTGAGCAAGTGCAGGCCCGAACGCGGCAAGGTGACAGCCGTTTTCCACTGCGCCGGATCAATCCGGGGCAAACCAATACCCGCCTTCAATCCGCGTAGTGTCGCTTTGTGCGCCGCCTCGGGGGGCAGGCCTTTAATCAGCGGCAAGGCGAGATCAGCGAGACTCATCTGTCCAGATCACTTGGTAGTTTCGGCACACCATCATCACCAGTTTGCAATAGCCACTCGCGCTTGGCGGCATCGAGGCGCAGGGTGGAATACAAATGCGGGAATAGCTGTCCGCCGCGGCTTTCTTCCCAGCGCACCTCGCCGCTAAAGTGCTCAACGACATATTCCAGCAAGTGAACGCCGCTCTGGCCTTTATAATGCAAGGTCAGTGTCTCAGCGACTTGCGCCCGCGTCGACAGGTGGACATAGCCATCGCCCTCGTCCAGTTCGGTCTTGCTATAGCCAAGTTTCCGCGCTGCCGCCCAGTCATCAGCGCTCAGAATTTTGTAGACAAGGGTTTGCGGCAGGGTGGTCATAGCGCTGTGTTGAACAGCTTTTCAACAGAATCACAAGCCCATCGAGACGTCATATTGATAGGACAATTTTCCTATGATATATCGTTAATTCGTGTTTACCATGAAGACGTGGAATGACGAGGCATATAGCCAATCGGTTCGGGAGAAGCAGGCATGCGACACGCTGATATCTGGCGGGGCATAGATGAGTTGGCAGAACGTAACGGCTTTTCAGCCTCAGGCCTGGCCAAAGCCGCCGGGCTTGATGCCACAGCATTTAACAAGTCCAAGCGTGCCGCCAAGGATGGCCGTTTGCGCTGGCCATCAACTGAAAGTATTTCACGCGCGCTGAAAACTGTAGGTGCCAGCTTTGATGAGTTTGCCGCGATTGTTGAGGGCCGCCGTGTTGTCAGCGCGCCGCTGATCGGCATGGCGCAGGCGGGCGCCGATGGCTTTTTCGATGATGCAGGTTTTCCGCGCGATACGGGCTGGGAAGAAGTTCTGTTCCCATCGGCTGAGCATGATGACGGTCTCTACGCTCTCGAAATTAGCGGCGACAGTATGGAGCCCGCTTATCGCGCCGGTGACCGGATTGTCGTGTCGCCCGCCGCGCAAGTGCATCGCGGCGACCGCGTTGTCGCGAAAACCAATGATGGGGAGGTAATGGCCAAAGTGCTTGGGCGCCGAACCCGCACGACAGTTGAACTGCTCTCGCTAAACCCGGCGCATCCGCCGCGTGTCTTTAAACCGGCAGAGATTGCATGGATTGCGCGCATTTTGTGGGTCAGTCAGTAAAAAATAGGCAGTCTGGCGCGATTTAGCCTGCCAAGCGCGGAATAAGGCTTGCATCTGTGTGAGGATGTGTGAGGGGACAAATGATGGACTGGGATAAGCTGAAATCCTTTCACGCTGCTGCGGAAGCTGGCAGCCTTACGGCTGCAGGAGAGCGGCTGGGCATTTCTCAGTCGGCTGTCTCGCGTCAAATCGCAGCGCTTGAAGAACAGCTCGGTGTTTCATTGTTCCAGCGGCACGCCCGCGGTCTTGTCCTGACAGACTCAGGGCATACTTTGCATCGTTCGACGATTGACATGTCCTCGGCTGCGCAAGGGGCGAGCGCCGCGCTGCGTGATCAGCAGGATGTGGCGCAAGGTCAGTTGATTGTAAGCGCTCCGGTCGCCTTTGGCTCGACTTGGCTGGTGCCGCGCCTTGGCGGTTTCGCCTCGCAGCACGAAGACATGCGGATCGACCTACGGCTCGATGATGGCGAGAATTATGACCTGCTGAAACTTGAGGCGGAATGCGCCATTCGCTTGTGGGCCGCTGACAAGGCTGACTTGATCCAGCGTAAACTCGCCACTGTCGGCACAAGCCTCTATGCCGCGCCTGAATACCTTAAACAGTACGGGATACCGCGTACGCCGCTTGATCTCGATAATCACCGCATCATTGCCTATGGCGACATCAATAGCCCGATCACAGCCATGAGCTTTGCTGAGCGCGTGGGCCGCGATGATACGGGGCCGCGTAAAGCAGCGCTAACGGTGAATAATGTTCCGGCTATGTTACGCGCGGTTGAGGCCGGCCTCGGTATTTCTGACCTGCCGGATTATATGGTCGGCAAGGGATCGCGGCTTGTGAAAGTCCTCGAAGACCATACCGGGCCGAGTTTTGATCTCTATTTCATTTATCCGAGCGATCTGCGTCGATCGAAGCGAATATCGGCGTTTCGTGACTTCCTCACCGCCGAAGTGGCGGCATTCCGGAACTCACCATTGCGATAATGTAATGTGATGATGCATTAGATATGCAATTTTTCATACAATAATTGCTGACTTGCATGTTGTCATTAACGTCAAGGTCACCATATTGGCCCTTGTGTTGTGGTTCCGGACACTACCCGATCTTTCCTCCGATTGGGCGTTTCCTCCCAAAGGCGGAACCCACTTTTAGCCCGGCGCGTTCATCGCAGCCGGGCTTTTTTTGTCTCGCGCTGAGCCGCTTCGCGGCAGCGAGACGAAGCGGGTTCCGTTCGCTGCGCTCACATGAACCAGGCTGAAGGCTCCCAAGAAACATGAACAATGGTCTTAGTGGACGACAGCCCTGAGCTTGGTTCATGCGCCGAAGGCGCGGAACCTGCTTCCACCGCGTCGCCCGAAGGGCGTTAGCGCGGTGAAAAGAACATGAGCCTTCAGCCTGGTTCATGGGCGGGCGCGAAGCCCGACCGGAACCCGCTTTGTGCCGCTGCGCCCTCTGGGCGCTCAGCGCGGCATATCAAAAAGGCACACCATCATCGCTTTCACCTACGCCACCTGGGGCAAGCCCAGCAAAGTCAAACAGGCTGGCATCGTGCAAATGGCTGGGCCGCGCGGTGGCCAGAGCATGAGCCATGACTTGCCTGACACCCGGCTTTTTACGTTCCCATTCGTCCAGCATTTGCTTCATCGCAACGCGTTGCAAGCCGTCTTGCGAGCCACATAGATTGCACGGAATGATCGGAAACTGCATTGCTTCGGAGAATTTCTCTAGATCGGCCTCGGCGCAGGTGATCAGTGGGCGCATGACCATCACATCGCCTTCATCATTGAGCAGTTTTGGCGGCATCGCGGCCAGCCGCCCGCCATGCACCAGGTTCATCATGAAGGTCTCGAGCGCATCGTCGCGGTGATGGCCAAGCACAATCGCGTCGCAGCCCTCTTCACGCGCAATCCGGTACAAAATCCCCCGGCGTAAGCGCGAGCAGAGCGCGCAGAAGGTCCGGTCGGCAGAGATTTTCTCTGTCACGATGGAATAGGTGTCTTCGGTTTCAATCCGGTAGGGCACGCCTGTCTTGTCTAACCAGTCTGGAAGTACGTGTTTTGGAAAGCCCGGTTGGCCCTGATCGAGATTACAGGCCAGTAAATCGACCGGTAGCGCGCCTTGCCATTGCAGATCCAGCAATACGGCCAGCAAACCGTAACTGTCCTTGCCGCCGGACAGGCAGACCAGCCATTTTGGGCGTTTCTCACGCGCGCGGTCCACCAGCCCATAGGTGTCGATGACTTGCAATGCGTTGCGCACCAGCCGCTTGCGCAGCTTCTTGAAGCTGACGCTGCTTGGCATGTCCGCAAAGAGCGGCGGCATGCTGGTGAATGAAGTATCGGCCATGGCCGCTGTCTTGGCCCGGCTTGCATGGAAACTCAAGTCACCGTCTGTTTGGGCAATGCGCGCCTTAAGCCGCGCGCTTGGATTTACCCCAATAATGGCGGCGCGTATCCTTGCGTTTGCGTTTTGGCGCGCTGCGCGAGCTTGCAGATTGGCCACGATCATTCAGTGACCAATACTCAGCGGCGCTCATCCAGCCATCGGCGAGGCGTTCGTGGTTAGGCGCATCCTGACGCGAGCGTGGCACCAGCATGCCATTGAGTTTTGGTTTGTAGCCGCGGATCAGATCTTCCTCGATCCGCTGGCGCTTATCTTCCGAACGCACACACAAGTAATGGCGCTCGCTTGCGCCTTTCTTGCGGGCCTCTTCCCAGCGTTCATGGTCTTCCAGGCGGTTTTGCAGATTAGATGCCTTGCCGATATAGACGGGCTTTAGCCAGAAAAAACAGGTGCGCTTGACCATCACATAGATGCCGCCCGCATCGGGCAGGGCCGGAATCGTCTTGGTGATCTTGAACCGGTACATAGCGCGGCTTTCACCGTGCCAGACATGCCAACCATAAGGGATCATTGCTGCGGCCTCGTCATCTGCAAAGGTTAAGAATAGCCGCAAATTCGTTAACCAATTGCAAAAGCCGCTTTTCGCACGGGCGCAAAGCTCATCCGGTGCTGCGGGCAGGGGCCAAGCCGCGCCAGCGCTTCGGCGTGAGTCGCGGTGCCATAACCCTTGTGTTGACTGAAACCATAGCCGGGATGATCGCTGCACATCTGCTGCATCAGGCGGTCTCGGGCTGTCTTGGCCAGAATTGACGCCGCCGAAATGGCCGGCTCGGTGAGGTCGCCTTTGATAATCGCTTTAGCAGGGGCAGGCAGATCAGCGGGCAGAGCATTGCCGTCGACCAGAATTTGCTCAGGCACCACGCCAAGTGCCGCAATCGCGCGCTGCATTGCCAGAAAGGTCGCTTCACGAATATTCAGCGTGTCAATTTCGTCCGGGCTGGCATGCGCAACAGCCCATGCAGCTGCTTTCGCTTTGATCTCAGGCTCAAGCGCGAGGCGTTTCTTTTTGCTCAGCTTCTTGGAATCTGTCAGACCTTCAATCGGGTGATCCGGGTGCAGGATGACAGCCCCTGCGGTGACGGGCCCAGCCCACGGCCCGCGCCCGGCTTCATCGACGCCGCAAATGGTTTTCGTCTCTAACATGCTGGCAGGTAAAACCTGATTCCGGGCGCGCTGCTATCTCACTCGGTGTCCAGGGCCAGCAATAAAGCCGGATCAATATAAAAGTCGCGGCTGCGATTATCGCTACCTTGATTACGCCATTTCACCGCCCAGTGCAGGTGTGGCCCGGTCGTGCGCCCGGTATTCCCGGACGCGCCGATACGCTCGCCCTGCGCCACGACCTGTCCAGCTTCCACGTCAACGGCCGACATGTGCATGAAGACAGAGACCAGACCCGCGCCATGGTCGAGAAACACGGTGCCGCCTTCATAATAGAGGTCTGGGTCGCCCAGAATCACGGTTCCGCCTGCCGGGGCGATAATCTCTGTGCCAACAGGAACAGCGAGGTCATATCCGTAATGCACAGATGTTTTCTCGCAGGTTTTCCCGTCCTTCCCCGTGCCGATATATTTGCGCGCAGGGCCATAGGGCGAAGACATCGGCCCGTCGGCGGGTAGGACAAAGCCCGTGCTTGCACCTGGGCCGGTATGGAATGTCTTAAACGCGTTCTGTTTCTTCACCCAGCTTTGACCGGCATGTTCGATCTGTTCCGGGGTGCGCGCATCCACCTTGTCGCATTCCATTCCCTTGATTGTGCGAAACGGATCATCGCGCGCGTCCAGCGTGAGTTGTATAGCGGCAAGATCATCAGCGTCTGGCGTGATGACAATATCCAGCGTTTCGGTGCGCAGCAGGCCAATTGTCGCGATACCATCTTCAGATACCGGCACCGCGCGCGCCGCTTCGCCATTCGGCCCGGCCACAGTCAGCGCCGTGCGGCCGGGGGCGTTACAGATAAGCAGGCCCGCCTGTACCATTTGACCGCGGCAGCTTAATTCGGGCTCAGCCGCCGTCGATACGGGTGTGGCAAGCCACAGGAAAGCCGCCAGGAGCACGTCGCGTACCCACATATCAGCCGCGATCAATCATGCGCTGCGCGGCGGCTGCGGCGTCGATATAAGCTTCCTGACGATCGACGCTCCAATAGCGCAAGGCGGCCAAAGGAATCTTCCGACCCGTGACAGCGCAGACGACAAAGTCGCCCGGCGAGAGCAATTCAAGATCGGCATCCAGATAGCGCATGTGCGCTTCTCCGGGCTGTTTGTCAGATGTCTTTAACATGCGGCGACCATGCCTCAGAAAGCGCGCTGAGGAAAGACACAAAATACTGAAAGTTTCTGCTTTGTTCTGCGGAACAAATATGGTACACGGGCAGCATAGGGCGGGTTCGGGCCTTGGATTGCCGAACAGAACATATAGACGTAAGGACGCGACTCATGGCGAAAGCAACACTGCAACTCGTGGATAAGGAATCCGGTGTGGATAAGCAGAAAGCTCTAGAAACGGCACTTCAAAATATTGACCGTTCGTTCGGCAAGGGCGCTGTGATGCGCCTTGGCGAGAAAACCTCGATGGATATTGAGGCGATCCCAACCGGCTCGCTCGGTCTCGATATCGCGCTCGGCATTGGCGGTTTGCCAAAAGGCCGGGTGATTGAGATTTATGGACCTGAAAGCTCAGGTAAGACGACACTGGCCTTGCATGTCGCGGCTGAAGCCCAGAAAAATGGCGGCGTATGTGCCTTCATTGATGCTGAGCACGCGCTCGACCCAGTTTATGCAGGCAAGCTGGGTGTTGATCTGGACGACCTTCTTGTCTCGCAGCCTGATACAGGTGAGCAGGCGCTCGAAATTGCCGATACGCTGGTGCGGTCCGGCGCGGTCGATGTCCTGATTGTTGATTCGGTTGCCGCGCTGACGCCGCGCGCCGAGATTGAAGGTGAGATGGGCGACAGCCTGCCCGGCCTTCAAGCGCGTTTGATGAGCCAGGCGCTGCGCAAGCTGACCGGGTCGATCTCGAAATCCAATTGTATGGTCATCTTCATCAACCAGATTCGGATGAAGATTGGTGTCATGTTTGGTAGTCCTGAAACCACATCGGGCGGTAATGCGTTGAAATTCTACGCTTCGGTGCGGCTTGATATTCGCCGTATCGGTGCGTTGAAGGATCGTGATGAAGTGGTCGGCAACCAGACGCGTGTCAAAGTCGTCAAAAACAAAGTCGCCCCGCCATTCCGGCAGGTTGAGTTCGATATCATTTATGGCGAAGGTATTTCGAAGACAGGCGAGTTGATTGATCTCGGCGTCAAATGCGAAGTGATCGAAAAGTCCGGATCCTGGTACTCCTACGGCACCGAACGGATCGGGCAGGGGCGTGAAAAAACACGGGACTTCCTGAAAGAACACCCGGCTATGGCAGACGAGATTGAGCATGAAATTCGCAAACGCTCAGGCCTGTTGTCTGAAGTTTTGCTCAGCGAAGGCGGCGGTCCGGCAGAAGCGGCTGAACCTGATGCCGGCGCGGCAGAAGCCGGTTAAACACAAGCATATGCGCAGCGTGTCAGGTCGAGGCTTGGCGCGCTGCGCAACACGCCATATATCCTTCCTGCACTAAACAGCCATACGCGGCTGGGGCTTGAAGGGTAATACATGACGTCTGTTAATCAGCTGCGCGAAGCGTTTCTGTCCTATTTCGAAACGCAGGGCCACACGCGCAAAGCCTCATCCCCGCTTGTTCCTGAAAACGACCCGACATTGCTCTTCGTCAATGCGGGCATGGTGCCGTTCAAGAACATTTTTACCGGGGCTGAAACCCCGTTCGCCAAACGTGCGACCACGTCGCAAAAGTGCGTGCGCGCAGGCGGTAAGCATAATGACCTTGATAATGTCGGCTATACTGCCCGCCACCACACCTTCTTTGAAATGTTGGGAAATTTTTCTTTTGGCGATTATTTCAAGGATGACGCCATCGCGTTCGGCTGGGAACTCGTCACCAAGGAGCTCGATCTCGATCCAGCCAAATTACTGGTGACGGTCTATGCCGAGGATGATGACGCCGCCAAAATCTGGAAAAAAGTCGCAGGCTTGCCGGATGAGCGGATCATCCCGATCGCGACGTCAGATAATTTCTGGTCGATGGGCGATACTGGCCCGTGCGGCCCGTGCTCAGAAATATTCTACGATCACGGCCCCGATGTCTGGGGCGGCCCGCCCGGATCAGCCGAAGAAGACGGCGATCGTTTCATTGAAATCTGGAACCTGGTCTTCATGCAATTTGACCAACAAGCGGACGGCTCGCGCCGAAACCTGCCCAAGCCAAGCATTGATACCGGGATGGGACTGGAGCGCATCGCCGCTGTTCTGCAAGGGGTTCATAATAATTATGACATTGATCTGTTTCGCGGTCTGATCGCGGCTGAGGAAGACGTCTACAAGCAAAAAGCAAGCGGCGACCATCTTGGTTCATTCCGCGTCATTGCCGACCATTTGCGGACCTCGGCTTTCCTCGTGGCCGATGGCGTTACGCCGTCAAATGAAGGGCGCGGCTATGTCCTGCGCCGGATCATGCGCCGCGCCATGCGCCATGCGCACCTTCTTGGCGCGCGCGAACCGGGCATGCACAAGCTTGTCGGCGCGCTGACGGATGAAATGGGCGCGGCTTATCCTGAGCTTATTCGGGCTCAGCCGGTGATTGAAAGCGCCCTTGAGAATGAAGAAGCCCGGTTTCAACGCACGCTGGGTCGCGGTCTGGCTTTGCTCGATGAGGCCAGCACGGATCTCAGCGAAGGTGACATATTGCCAGGCGAAACTGCCTTTAAACTGTATGACACGTTCGGTTTTCCGCTGGATTTGACGCAGGACATTCTGCGCGGGCGTGGGATGCAAGTCGATACAGACAGCTTTGACGCGGCCATGGAAAAACAAAAGGCGGGCTCAAAATCAGGCGGGTTTAAATCCGGCGACGCCGCGGCTGGCGATATCTGGTTCAGGGTCCGTGATGAGGTCGGTGCAACGACATTCCTCGGCTATGATCGCCTTGAGGCCAATAGTGAGCTTGCCAGCATCGTTTCTGAAGGTGCGCTTACAGACAGCGCGGCAAAGGGCGATAAAGTAGAACTCGTCTTTACCCAGACCCCCTTCTATGCCGAAAGCGGTGGTCAAGCAGGCGACCGAGGCGTGATTGAATTTGCCGGCGGCGCAAGATTTGTCGTGCAGGATGTCGTCAAACAGGCTGGCGACGTGCACGTCCATATTGGCGAGGTTTCCAGCGGCACGATCACGCCCGGCGACAAGGCTGATTTACAGGTGGATGGCGGACGGCGCACGCGCATCATGGCCAACCATTCGGCCACACATTTGCTGCATGCCGCTTTGCGTGATGTGCTCGGCGCGCATGTCACGCAAAAAGGCTCTCTCGTCGAAGACGATAAGTTTCGGTTCGATTTTTCCCATCATGCCCCGGTCAGCCCGAGCGAAATCGAGGCTGTAGAGCAGCAAGTCAACGCGATAATTCGTCAGAATCAGGCCGTAAACGTTGCCTTGTCGACACCGGATGAGGCGATAAAGGCCGGCGCCCTGGCGCTGTTTGGTGAGAAATATGGTGATGAGGTTCGCGTGCTGACCATGGGCCGCGATTTGCAGGATGATGCGGCGCCATATTCAGTCGAGCTGTGTGGTGGTACGCATGTTTCGCGCACGGGCGACATCGCCGTATTCGTGATCACGTCTGAAGGCGGTGTATCTTCCGGTGTGCGCCGGATTGAGGCGGCCACGGGCGCTGAAGCTTTGGCGTTCTTGCAAGGCCGCGCGCAGGTTGCTGTTGACCTGTCGGAGCAGTTGAAGGTTCCGCTCAAAGACGTGTCGCGCAAGATTGCTGGCTTGACGGAAGAACGCCGTACGCTTGAGCGTGACTTGGCTGACGCCAAGCGCGCCTTGGCAATGGCGGGTGATAGCGGTGCACCATCCGGGCCGGAAGAGATTGGCGGCGTGAAACTGATTGCGCGCGTCGCAGAAGGTGTCGGCGGTAAGGATTTGCGCGCTTTGATCGATGAAGCCAAATCGCAAATGAAGTCTGGTATTGCGGTCTTCATCGGCGTGAATGAGGGCAAGGCAGCAGTTGCTGTCGGTGTCAGCAAGGATCTGACGGACCGCTTTTCAGCCGTTGATCTGGTCAAGGTCGCGGCAGCCGAAGTCGGCGGCAAAGGCGGCGGCGGACGGCCCGACATGGCCCAGGCGGGCGGCCCGGATGGCGCGAAAGCTGACGCGGCATTGGAGGCAGTTCGCGCGGCGCTTGCGGGCTAAGCCACTGGCGGAAAAGCAGGCTCATCGTCGCCGGTTTTCCATTGCGGGTATTTTCGCATGATCGCGGCAAAACGCTGGCTATCGAGGTTGCGTTGTAACCAGCCTTGTAGGGCGGCTAGCAGGAGGGCGTCAAACCACGCCCGGTCCGTATTCGCGAACTGGCGTACAAACGGGAAGATGGCGATATCGGCAAGGCTTAGCGTATCGCCGAAGAGGTTCGTATGGGCTTCGAGTCGCTGATTGAGCTTGGCGAGAAAGGCGAGGCCAAGTTCGCGCTGCTCCTTCGCATCGACGCCGTCATAGCGGTTCGGGTATTTGTAACGATCAAGCGCGTGTTTGAACGGGCCGTCATTTTCGGCGATCAGCGCGCGCATGTCATCCAGCGTTCCCACATCCGGGGAGAGCCAGCCCTCGGGATCGTTTTGCGCGAGCGCCCAGTCCATCACGTCCAGGCTTTCTTCGACCACTTTGCCGCCCGGCAAGACGATGACGGGCACAGTGCCTTTCGGCGAGGCATCTAGCATTTCGGCGGGTTTGTCGCGCAGGACGACTTCGCGCAGGCGGCACTCTATACCCGCAGCCGCAATCGCCAGTCTGGCGCGCATGGCATAGGGGCAGCGCCGGAAAGAGTAGAGGACCGGGCGCGGATCACTCATGCGGTGCGATGCTTGCGCGGGGTCAAGTCAACCGCGTCGCCGAGATGCGCCTCGCCGCGTTCGCGCGCTAGCTGCACCTGTTTCTGGCGTTCGCGCAGGGCGGCGCGTTTTTCGTCGGTCAGCGTATCATAACAGTGCGGGCAGGAGACGCTGGGTTCATATTTGTCGCTGGCGCGGTCTTCCGGGCTGATCGGATAGCGGCAGCCATGGCAGAGCTGATACTCACCCTGCTTCAAGCCGTGGCCGACGGAGACGCGGTCGTCGAATACAAAACACTCACCATGCCACAGGCTCTCTTCCTGCGGGACGGTTTCGAGATATTTCAGGATCCCGCCCTGCAAGTGAAACACGTCATCAATGCCGACGGCTTTGACGTATGACGTGGCCTTCTCGCAGCGAATGCCGCCCGTGCAGAACATTGCGACCTTGGGCGTGCGGCCCTCAGCTTCCAGCCGCGTCTTGAAGGCGTCGAACCATTCGGGAAACTCGCGGAAGGTCGCGGTCTCCGGATCAATCGCCTTGTCGAACGTGCCGATGGCGACTTCGTAATCATTGCGCGTGTCGATCACGACGGTATCGGGATCGCTGATTAGATCGTTCCAGTCGGCGGGCTTTACGTAAGAGCCGACAAGGCAGGTCGGGTCGGTATTCGGCACGCCCATCGTGACGATTTCTTTCTTCAGCCGGACCTTCAGGCGCAGAAAGGGCATCTCGGCCGCCGGGCTGTCCTTGCTCTCCAGCTCGGCGCAACCGGGCAGGGCTTTCAGCGCGGCGAGCGCGTCGCCCATCGCGGCGTTCGGCCCGGCAATCGTGCCGTTTAGCCCTTCTTCGGCGAGCAGGACGGTGCCTTTCACGCCGAGCGCATACAGCGTGTCGTAAAGCGGCTGTTGCAGGCTGGCCGGGTCATCGAAGCGGACGAATTTATAAAAGGCAGTGGCGCGATAGTCAGTCATGGCCCGCGATATGCCAGATACTCCGGTTTGTGCAAAGCGCTAAGGGCTGCGCCCACGCTTTGCGAAGCGGGTTCCGTTCGCTTCGCTCACATGAACCAAGCTGAAGGCTCACAAGCGTCACGACCAGCGGTTATAGGGGAGACACAGCCCTGAGCCTGGTTCATGTTCGCGCAGCGAACGGAGCCCGCTTCCACCGCGTCGCCCGGCAGGGCGTTAGCGCGGTGATAAACCAAGCGCCGGGCATGACTAACCATCACACCGCCGTCAGGCGTGTGAGATGCAGAGCTGGGCGCGCTCAAAGCAAGCGCGAGTGTAATGCCTGGCTTTCGCCGAGGCTGTAGCGCCTGTTTGGAGCGCGCCCGCGGCGGGCTGTATTTTTGGTCATCCTGCGGGGCTTCGCGCCATCGCAAGTCCGGGCTTAGTCGGTTTTATGGCGCTGTCCGCCAACCTCCACAGATTGCTGCGAGGTATCCCGGTGCACTACCCGACCGGAACCGCCAGAGGCTGGGTTACGGTTATCCCAGCCTGCAGCTCCGGGCCGCCGCTCTTCCCTCGTCCAGCCGCTTCCGGAACGCCCTGCGTGAGGGGAGATGGCGGTAGTATACGCTGGGCGCGGGAGGGGGCGGAAAGATTTTGATGGGCGTGTTGTTTTTATTGAATTTTGTGCGGGTTTGGTGGGGGAAAGAGTGTGAATCCAAACAGCCGCATGGTGAGCGACGTCGAACCATGAGGCGGGCGTCCCGGCCCGTATGGTTCGACGTCGCTCACCATGCGGGCCTGTTTCTGGGCGCTAAGTTTGTCGGTTGGGCCGCGCGGCACGCATGGGCTAGACTTGTCGTCTGAGCAAATGGGCTGCACGGGGTTCCACGGTCAAGCCGTGGGGCGGCGGGAGGTGGGACGCAATTGGAAGATCGCGAAGACATCAAGTTCCGCCCTAGCCATCACGCTTTGCCCGACTTGATCGGGCAATCCAGCACGGGATTTTTAGGCCGGGATCGGGAGCGATCACGTCTCTCCCGATCTGTGCGGCAAGAGCAGGTGATGGGCTGCCCAATCAAGTTGGGCAGAGCGCCCCTCCGATCAAGTCGGAGGGGCGTGGGGTAGGGTGCTAGGCGGCGAATCCATGGTGCTGACGGTGCCATTTTAAGAATTCTGGATGAGGTTGATGCTCATTTTTGGCGGGGCGGACGATTTTTCCGGTCGGATTTATCAATCGACGCACAGAAGCTGGATCGTTCACTTTTCGAGAAATCAAAATATCATCGTTGGAGGCTACCCCAATCAGACCCCGATCAAACATCCAGTGCACAGTTCCCGATAAAGCTAGGCCGTTAGCTATTCGATCAGGTCCGCCGAACTCCACTGGTCGAATGTGGGCAGCCTCTACTTCTGCCCGCCCGCCGCCATTTGTGAAACTCCATCCGGTAACCGCACAACGCTTTTTGTATGCCAAGAGCACTGCACCTCTGAATCTTGGGTCTCTGACTTTTCGATTGAGAAGCTGGGTAACGATTGAACGATCAACCTCGAAATCGAAGGGAGCGGGCGCTTCAGCCATGCCTGTCAGTGAAGTTATTTTCTCGTCAGATCGAGGTAGTTCAGTTGCAATGCCTTGCCAGCCAAGCGAGATTATTCGTTCAAATACCTGATCGGAAATGTGACGGACCGCTTGTAACGCAACACCTGTATTGGGTTTGCCTTCCTTACCGGTCATTGCTTCTTCCAAAAACGAGCCGTTTTGCTTTCGCAGAACCGGCTGCGCAAAGTCGGCGTAAGTATCCGACTGGATAGCGATATAATTTAGATTTGAATCGCTGGGGTCTTTAATTATTCCGCCCAACTTTGCTGTCGCAAAGTACGCACCACGCGCTTCTTTGCTCACGCCGCTATCCTTTACTGGGGTAAAAAAGACTGCCCAGTCGTCAACACATTTTTCTAAACGCGAAAGATAACGGTTAGGAAAGTGATATCGGTCACCAGCCTCATCATCATATACAGATGATGAGCCTTGGACGAGGACCACTTTAACCATTGTAACTACCCATTCTTCCCGAACTTCCGGTCTCTCCCTGCCAGGATCCGCAATCTCAGCGCGTTCAGTTTGATGAAGCCTTCGGCGTCTTTCTGGTCATAGGCGCCGTGGTCGTCTTCGAAGGTGACGATGTCTTCGCGGTAGAGGCTGTACTCTGATTTGCGGCCCATCAGGTGGACGCCGCCTTTATAGAGTTTCAGCGTCACTTCGCCGGTGACGAAGCGCTGGGAATGGTCGATGGCGGCTTGCAGCATTTCGCGCTCCGGGCTCCACCAGAAGCCATTATAGATCAGCTCAGCATATTTCGGCATCAGCTCATCTTTCAGATGGCCTGCGCCGCGGTCCAGCGTGATGCTCTCCATGCCGCGATGCGCGGTGAGCAGGATGGTGCCGCCGGGGGTTTCGTAAATGCCGCGCGACTTCATGCCGACAAAGCGGTTCTCAAGCAGGTCGAGGCGGCCAATGCCGTGCTTGCGGCCATATTCGTTGAGTTTGGTAAGCACAGTAGCGGGCGACATGGCCTCGCCATTGATCGCGCAGGCATCGCCTTTTTCAAACCCGATGGTGATCACTTCGGCTTCGTCCGGCGCGTTTTCCGGGCTGACGGTGCGCAAGTGGACAAATTCCGGGGCGGCTTCGGCCGGGTCTTCCAGCACTTTGCCTTCGGATGAGGAGTGGAGGAGGTTGGCATCAACGCTGAACGGGGCTTCGCCGCGCTTGTCGGCGGCGATCTCAATCCCGTGGCTTTCGGCGAAGGCCATCAGGTCGGTGCGGGACTTGAAGTCCCAGTCGCGCCATGGGGCGATGACCTTGATGTCGGGGTTCAGGCCATAATAGCCAAGCTCGAAGCGGACCTGATCATTGCCCTTGCCGGTCGCGCCATGACACACCGCGTCGGCGCCGAGCTGGTCGGCAATCTCGATCTGGCGCTTGGCGATGAGCGGGCGGGCAATGCTGGTGCCGAGCAGGTAGACGCCCTCATAGACGGCATTGGCGCGGAACATCGGGAAGACGAAATCGCGGACAAATTCTTCGCGGACATCTTCGATGAAAACGTTCTCTGGCTTGACGCCAGCAGCGATGGCTTTGGCGCGGGCCGGCTCAATCTCTTCGCCTTGGCCGAGATCGGCGGTGAAGGTGATCACCTCGGCGCCGAATTCCGTCTGCAGCCATTTCAGGATGATCGAGGTGTCGAGGCCGCCAGAATAGGCAAGGACAACTTTTTTCGGTGCAGACATTGGCGGGCTCCCTGAAAGGCATGAATCGCAAGCCGCGCGTATACGCGAGCGCGCGCGCGGCGCAAGGCCTCGCGGGGGCTTCGGCACAGATTTGCCTTAATATTGGGCGCAATAACCCTGATTTGGCCCGCGCACGGCCCCTTCGCCGCCACACTCTAGTGAGAGCTTGTTCACATCAAAACACCCGAGGGAGACTTGACCATGAAACGCGTTATCGCCGCCGCCACTGCCATTTTTGCCGCCGCCTGCACGCTGGGCGCACAAGGGGAGAGCAAGCCCATGCAACCGACACCAGACACACAAATCAAATCCGTATCATCTTATATCCTGCTGGACCGGACCGGCTCCATGAACGGCATCTGGGACGAGGCGCTGACCAGCGTCAACGCCTATGCCGCCGCGATTGGCAAGGTCGAGGAGGGTGAGGCCGATGACCTGGAAACCACTGTCACACTCGCTGCGTTCGACTTTCAGGACGGGTTCCAGTTCGACGTACTGCGCCAGGGCGTAGAGCCGGGCGACTGGAGCGATGTGACCAATGACGAGGTCAGCCCGCGCGGGATGACGCCGCTATTCGACGCAATCAACCGCACGATCACCATGGCCGAGGCCGACAATCCGGAAAAAGCCGTGATCGTGATCATGACTGATGGCCACGAAAACTCGTCCAAGGAAGTGACCAAGGCCGGCGTCAAGGCCGCGATGGACAGGGCCGAAGCGCGCGGCTGGGAAGTTGTCTTCCTCGGCGCGGAATTTGCCAGCTTTGGCGATGCTGACGCGGTGGGCGTGTCCGGCAGCAAGCAGATGGCGGTCAGCGCCGGCAGCTTGTCTGTGACGCAGGAACGCCTCGCCAAGAAAGCCCGCGACTATGGCAAGGGCGAAAGCAATGACATCATCTTTGACGAAGAAGACCGCGCCATTGCCGAGGAAGAAGACGTCAAGGACCGCAAGGGCTCGAATTAGTAGAGTAGCCCTTTGAGTAGAGTGCGTAGAGTTCGCCGCAAGTAAGGGGACGTACTGAGCGGAATGAAGGGACGCGGCGTCAGCATTTGGCGCCGCGTTTCTTCATGTTTGATCGTGTGATATCGCCGCCAACGCCGCTCCAGACGGTGTTTCGGACATGAAGCCGAGCGTCCCTTGATCGAGAACCTCGCGCGCCGCTTTGATCAGCATGCCATAGGCGGCATTGGCAAAGCCGGAGCCGACAGAGACGCGGGTGACGCCGATATCTGCCAGCTCGCCAAGCGGGACAAAGCCGTCAAACGGGCCGAGCAGGACGTTGAGGGGGCGGTCAATCTCCGACAGGACGGTTGTGATGTCGGCCAGCGTTTTCAGGCCCGGCGCGTAGAGGACATGCGCGCCCGCCTCCTGATAGGCTTGCAGGCGGGTGATCGTGTCGCCGAGGTCTGGATTGTCGGTGAGGTAATTCTCGGCGCGGGCGGTTAGCATGAAGGGGTAGGCCAGGGCGTTCGCCGCCTCGGCCGCGGCGCGCACGCGCTCTGAGGCGGCGGCAATATCATATTGGGGGTTGTCTGCATTGCCCGTCGCGTCTTCGATGGAGCCGCCGACAAGACCCGCTTCAGCGCCGAGCTGGATCGTTTCCGCGCAGTCTTCCGGTGTATGGCCAAATCCGTTTTCAAGGTCGGCGGACAAGGGTAGCTCAGTGGCGGCAACGAGATCGCGGATATGGGCGAGCTTTTCCTCTCGTGTAATCTGATAGTCATTGCGGCCCAGCGTGCGGGCAAACCCGGCGCTGGTGGTGGCAAGCGCCTTGAAACCAAGCCCGGCCAGCAGGCGCGCCGAGCCCGCATCCCACGGATTGGGAATGACGAACATCTCGCCGGTTTCATGCAGGGCTTTAAACGCGGCGGCGCGGGCAGCTTGGGTCATAGGGTCTCTCCTGTCTGGTGAGGAGAGGTTTAAAGGCTGGCGCAAATCCAGCCACCCGATTCTTGTAGGGTGGCGATTTGCTTCCGGCGGCATAGGGGGCGTTAGCCGAGCGGCTTAAAACGCCTGCCGATTCAACCGATCGACGCAACACATTCCTGTAATCGCTCAGCTGGGC
>CAYGPE010000049.1:0-19513 GCA_964351695.1 uncultured Hyphomonas sp.
TGGCGCTCTGGGGAGGATTCGAACCCCCGACCCCTTGATTCGTAGTCAAGTACTCTATCCAACTGAGCTACCAGAGCAGGCCGAAGGCGGACACATACAGGCGCGCGGCGGCTTATGCAAGCGCCGACTGTGAGTCTTTTTCCGCCGCTTCAAACACGCCGCGCGCAATCGCTCTGGCGAGTGTTCCTGCGGCCAGTTCGCCGAGCCGCGCAAGTGCCATCGCAGCCGGATCAGGCAAGGGCTTCTGGCCTGTTGAGAGCACGAAAACTGCGTCGCCATCGAACGGCGCAAAGACCGGCCGGATAGCGCGCGAGAAACCCGACAGCGCCATTTGCGCCACACGTTTGGCTTGCCCCGCTGTTAAAGTCACATCCGTCGCGATACAGGCAATCGTCGTGTTCTGTCCGGGCGCAGGGTTGATCTTGGCATCGCCCCAATTCTCGGCGTCGGCGCGGTAATCTGAAGGGGGGCGTGCACCCCCAAACTCGCCATCGATCTCAAATGGCCAGGCCCAGAAGGTGTCGGTGCCAGGCATATACACCGAGCCGAAACAATTGACCGCAGCCAGTGCGCCAACGCACATGCCATCCTGCGTGACAATAGACGCCGAGCCTAGTCCGCCGCGATGCTGGCCTGCCCGCGCGCCATAGCCTGCGCCGCTTGCCCCAAGCGCGAAGTCTTGCCCCGCCGCTGCCAGAGCCTTGCGCCCCATATCGGCATAGGGCGGGCCATTGCCCCACGCCTTATCTCCGCCATTGGCAAGGTCATAAAGAATGGCTGCCGGTACGATGGGCGTCTTGGGCACGCCGGGCAGGTCGATCAGGCCAAAGCCGCGTCCTTGCGCGCCAAGCTCTGCCGCAACGCCGTCGGCCGCAGCAAGGCCAAAGGCGCTGCCGCCGGACAGGACAATTGCATCGACTTGATCGACCAGTGTATCTGCCGCCAGCAGATCCGTCTCGCGCGTGCCGGGGCCGCCCCCAGCCACTGCAACAGCTGCTAATGCAGGGGTCTCAGCCAATATCACCGTTGTTCCGGTCAACACGCCTGCATCCTCTGCGCATCCGACCGTCAGGCCTTGAATATCGGTGATTAAATTGCGCGGACCGGGTTTGGACATGGGGCGGGGCCTTTTCAAATCATCTCCATAGGCTTTACGGTGCGACCAGACATTCGCCAAGCTGGAGTTTTCGCCCGTGTACCTCAAATACTTTGCTGCACTGGCTGCTGCCATCTGTCTGGCTGGATGCCAGCCATCCACTGATGCGCCGAGCAGCGATCTGCCGATAACGCCGGATCCGGTCGAAACACGCACGTGGACCAAGGGCGCGATGATCACGGCGGCTGATCCACGTGCGGTCGAGGCTGGTATCAAAGTGCTACGCGATGGTGGCCACGCGGTTGATGCGGCGATTGCCGTTCATAGCGTGCTCGGTCTGGTAGAGCCGCAATCTTCTGGCATTGGCGGCGGCGCGTTCATGCTCGTTTATACGCAGTCTAGCGGCGAGATTACTGTCTATGATGGCCGCGAAACGGCCCCAATGGCAGCCGATGAAAACTTGTTTATCGAGAATGGCGAAGTGTTGGGCTTCCTGCCGGCATGGCAATCGGGCCGCGCCACAGGTGTTCCGGGCGCAATTGCACTCTATGAAGCCGCGCATCAGGACCACGGAAAGGCGGCGTGGCCGACATTGTTTGCTGATGCGATCGCGCTGGCCGAGGACGGGTTTGAGGTTTCGCCGCGACTTGCAGGCTTCTTGTCGAGTGACCGGCTTCGCGGTGCAACGCGGATCGACGATCATCCCGCCAGCGCCGCATATTTCTATCCCGAAGGCGAACCGCTGGGCGTCGGCGATGTCCGCGATAACCCTGAATACGCGGGCGTTTTGCGCGTCGTCGCGGCTGAGGGTGCGCAGGCTTTTTATACAGGCGAGATTGCTGAAGCGATTGTCGCAGGCGTAGCTGAAGCGCCGCTACCTGGCGCGATGACGCTTGAAGATATTGCCAATTATGAGGTCAAAATTCGTCCACCGCTTTGCGGCTTGTGGCGCACATACCGAATTTGCTCCGCCCCGCCGCCCTCATCCGGCGGTGTAACGCAGAACATGATTGCGGGTCTGTATGATCGCCTGATTCCGGTTGGCGCGGATACGGCGGCTGATTATTTGAAAGCCTTCGTTGATGCACAGCGCCTCGCCTATGCTGACCGAGATCATTACGTTGCCGACGCCGATTTTGTGAAAGTTCCGGCAACCGATTTAATTGATCCGGCCTATATTGCCGCGCGCGCCCAGCAGGCCTTTGCGCCAGATGCGCCCGCGACACCTGGCGATCCGGGTGAAGTGCTTGGGCGCGGCCCGATGATCGGCATGTGGGGCCAAGACCCGACTGAGGATGCGCCGGGCACAACCCATTTCTCGATCATTGATGCTCAGGGCAATGCCGTATCGATGACCGCGACGGTCGAAGCACACTTCGGGACGTCGCGTATGGTCAAGGGGTTCTTCCTGAATAATGAGTTGACCGATTTTGCCCGCCAGCCCCGCAAGTCAAACCTGCCGGTCGCCAATGCGCCCGGGCCGGGCAAGCGCCCCCGATCGTCTATGTCGCCGACGATCATTCTGGATGCTGAAAGCGGTGATCTGGCCATGCTGACGGGATCGCCTGGGGGTAACTCGATTGTCGCCTACACAGCCAAGACCATCATTGGCGTGCTTGATTGGGACAAGACTGCCGAGGAAGCCGTTGCTCTGCCGAACATTATTGCGCGGGGCGATACAGTTGCCGTCGAGGTTGACCGCGAGGGCGGCCCTGAAGCGGCTCAGCAACTTCGCGATATGGGCTACACTGTGCAAGAGCGTGAGGGCGAAAATAGCGGCCTTAACATTATCGTCGTGCGCGAGGATGGTTTGGAGGGCGCTGCCGATCCACGCCGTGAGGGAATTGTCGCAATCCTCGAATAAATTTGCCTGTCATTACATTGTCATCTTGCGACTCGGCTGCCTTTCGTCTTTAAGCCCCATAAGTGTTCTGGGCAAAAGGCGGCTGATCCATGAAACTCATTTCCTGTAACGCAAATCGACCTCTGGCTGAGGCGATTGCGACCCATCTCGATTGTCCTTTGACAGACACAGAGGTCAAGACATTCGCGGACTATGAAATCTTTGTACGGATCAATGAAAATGTCCGCGGTGAAGATGTGTTCGTGATCCAGTCCACCTCGCGACCGGCGAATGACAATTTAATGGAATTGCTGATCTGTATTGATGCGCTGCGCCGTGCCTCTGCAAATCGTATTACGGCAGTAATTCCCTATTACGGCTATGCAAGACAGGACCGGAAAACCGATGGCCGCACGCCGATTTCAGCCAAGCTTGTAGCCAACCTGATCACCAAGGCGGGCGCTGACCGGGTTCTGACAATGGACCTGCATGCCGGGCAAATTCAGGGTTTCTTCGACATTCCAACTGACAATATGGTCGCCCAGCCTGTCATGGTAAATGACATCACGCGTCGCTATAATGCCAAAGACCTGATGGTTGTTTCGCCAGATGTTGGCGGCGTGGTGCGCGCGCGTTCCTTTGCTAGAAGCATTGGCGCAGATCTGGCCATTGTCGATAAGCGTCGTCCCAAGGCGGGCGTTTCTGAGGTGATGAACATCATAGGCGATGTCTCAGGCCGCAAATGTATTCTCGTTGACGACATCTGCGACAGTGGCGGCACACTCTGCAACGCGGCTGCAGCGCTCAAAGAGCAGGGCGCAACCGCTGTTAGCGCCTATATCACGCATGGCGTGCTGTCGAATAATGCGGTTCAGCGTATCGAAAAGTCGGTCATGGACGAGCTTGTTATCTGTAACACAATCCAACCGAGCGATGCCGACCTCAAGTCGAAAAAGCTACGCGTCCTTACCGTCGCCCCACTTCTCGGCGAAGCGATCCGCCGGATTGCTAATAATGAGAGCGTTTCGAAACTCTTCGACTAGACCTTGTTCTTACTGTCAGGGCACATCTGAACACCCGCTTCTTCAGGGTCGACGGCCTCATGGTCGCGGCCACCTTCAATGATCTTCCAAAGCTCAACATGGACATGCGGGCCAGTTGTATCCTTGGCGGACTTGCCAACTGTCCCAATCGGATCGCCAGCAGACAGCTTGTCGCCCTTTTTCACAAAGACCTTGTCGAGCGTGGTAAACCGCATTTTCTGTTCACCCTCAAGATAGATAGATACGGAGTGGCCGTACTTCTTGGCTTCTTCCTGTGTGGTGACATGCACGACCTTGCCTGCCGCAGGGCTGTAGACTTTTGCGCCTTTCGGGGCCGAAATATCGATCCCTTCATGCATCTTGTTTTCATTATTCCATTCGCCCCAGCCAAACTTGGCTGAGATTTTGGCTTTGGTGTGCGTGACGACGGGGTGTGTGAACTCTGTCTGGCTGGCACGTGCTTCCAAGGCGATGCCCTGAGCCACCGCAAATGGCGTCGCAATCAGCGCGGCCAGTACAGCCATGGTGACGAGCATACGCTTGGGCGGCGCTGCATCCGTATCGACAATGCCTTTCACCCGCTGCGGTAACGCCGTCTTACGGCGCAGCACAAAGCTCGATACCGGCAACGCTACAACTGGGCGTACCGCCCGTGCGACAGAGGTCAGCGCCCGCGCGTATTCAGTACGGGCCCCGGTCAGTTTGACAGTCTCAAGATCGCATACGGCCTCGCGATAATAATCGAGCCGCCCGCGCGTATGCCATGCAAAAGGCGAGAACCACAGCAGGTCAGCTACCAGCCGCTCAAACGGGCGCAAGATAAGATCTTTGCGAGAGACGTGCACGCATTCATGCGCGATCACCAAGGCGCGCGTTTCTACATCGGTGATACAGGCGGGCAGGTAAATCGCCTCAGATTTAATCCCAGCCACGAAGGGTGAGCCGCGTTCAATTGTTTTGACTTCGGGAATGTTGCGAAGTCCAAGCCGTCCGGCCCAACGCGCCGCAGCATCGCGGCCCTCGCCAGGTTCAGCGCTGGCTTTCAGGCGCTGCAATCTAATTTGCGCGCGCAACATGGACACGGCGCGCACGCCCCACCCAATGACCAGCATCGCCAGTATACCCCGCAATAGCCACGGCGCAGCTGAGGCTTTCAGAGCGGTGTCAGCTTCGCCGAATGCGGCAACAGTTGATCCTGCTGCGCCCGGTATAACGTCAACAGACGGCAGCGGAACGCCAGTTGCGGCCGGCCAGACGGCGCAGATCGCAGCGGCGATCCAGGGCAAGATCATTAAAGCGGCAGCGCCGCGCCAAACGCTTTGGGCGAAATGGGGACGGGCTGTCTTGCCGGTCAGCATTTCTGCCGCCGCCGCAATCAGGCCCGTCCAGACAAGTGAAGCGACTACCAGCCAGATCACGCTCATGACTATTCTCCGTTTTCGCGGGCCTCAGCGGCATTGATGATGGCATCAAGTTCGGCAAGCTCATCATCCGACAGATGCGGGCTTTCAGCAAACAGGGCGGCTGGGATTGGGCCATCCATATCCAGAACTTTGCGCGCCAGATGACGCACGAGGCCGCCCAGAGTTTCTACCCGGTCAAGCAAAGGTTCAAAAGTGACCGGATCAACCGCGCCATTGCGCTGGACCCAGCCCTTGTTTTCCATCCGGCTGAGCACAGTGCGTGTCGTCGAAAGTTGCCAGTTCTGCGATGGCCCAACGGCCTCATGCAGGTGGCGGGCGGTTTGTGGTCCTGTGTTCCAAAGGTATTTCAGCAAGACCAGTTCGGATGGATTTGGATTTGACATATTTGTATTCCTGAGCGCTACAAATGTCATTTTACATCTGTCGCGGCGCGAGAGTCAAGAAATACCCCAAGGCTGCAGGCTTTCGGTTGCAGCGCAGTCAGGATTCATGTACGTGCCTTCGCTTGAGAAAGGACGGCGCTAGGCCGCTCCTGTCAGGGAGTCACCGTATCTGCCAGATCGGCGCGGCGGACTTCAGGGCGAACAGAGAAGATGAAGTTACATGTCCAAACAAATTACGCTTAATGTCACCGTGCGCGATCGCATTGGTAAAGGCGGCGCCCGTGAAGCGCGCCGTAATGGGTTTGTCCCCGGTGTTCTGTATGGCGGCGGTGATGATCCGGTTGCGATCACACTGAAAAAGAATGAAGTGCTGAAAGCCATCAATACTGGCGCATTTCTGGCTTCAACCGTGACGCTGGCACATGACGGCAAGACCCAATTGGTAATTCCGCAAGCGATCCAGATGCACCCGGTTACTGATCAGCCTGAGCATGTTGACCTATACCGCGTCAAGAAAGATCAGATTATTACGGTCGAAGTTGTAGTTCACTTTATCAACGAAGAGGACTCTCCGGGCATCAAGAAAGGTGCGGCGCTGAACATTGTGCGTCACGCTGTTGAGCTAAACGTTCGCGCCGACAACATTCCGGAATCGCTGGAAGCGGATCTCACGGGTCTCGACATTGGTGACAATATCAAGATTTCCGACATCAAACTGCCAAGCGGCGCTGAGCCAACAATCACCGATCGTGACTTCACTATCGCCTCGGTTGTTGGTCGCGGCATCGCAGCTGATGAGGACGAAGATACAGACGCACCAGAAGCTGATGAAGTCGAAGCTATCAATCAGTCGAGTGATAATGACGGCAACGAGAAAAGCGAAGACTAGGGCGAAATGCTCGGCGCGCTATGCCAATATGTGGCGGGATGGTTTAAACGCCGTCCCGCCACATCTGTTTCTGAGACCGAACCTGATACCGGAGCGCCGATCATGCATATCCTCGTAGGGCAAGGAAATCCGGGCGCAAAATATGCTGGCAACCGCCACAATATCGGCTTCATGACAATGGATGCGATAGCCAGCGCGCATGGCTTTGGCCCTTGGCGAAGCAAGTTTCAGAGCATGGTTTGCGAAGGATCAATTTCAGGTCACAAGACTTTGCTGCTGAAGCCGGAGACTTTCTATAATGAAACTGGCCGGGCGGCGGCGGCGGCGGCCAAGTTCTACAAACTGGATGCTGAAGACGTCACTGTTTTCCATGATGAAATTGATCTCGCGCCGGGCCGTTTGCGGGTCAAGCGCGGCGGCGGGCATTCGGGTAATAATGGCATCCGCTCGATGATGGCGCATCTTGGCGCGGACGTGCGGCGTATCCGGATGGGGGTGGGTCATCCCGGCGACAAGTCGCTGGTCATGCCCTACGTTCTGTCAAATTTTGCCAAGTCGGATGAAGACTGGCGCGACGCGATGATCGGGGCCTGCGCTCGGGCGCTGCCTTTGCTTCTGACAGAGACAGATGAGCGCTATCAGACCGAAGTCATGCGCCTCGCCCCGGCGCCTAAGCATGACCCCAAACAAGGCCGTTAGATACGCCTAGCGTGATGACAGCATGAACTCTGTGCGCCGGTTTCGGGCATGTGCTTCAGGCGTATCGCCATCAACCAGTGGCCGCGAAGCGCCATAGCCCGTCGCGGTAATGTTCGCCCCGTCCACAGCTCGCGTTGTCAGATAGCTTTTCACCGACTCAGCCCGCTGCTGCGACAGGATCAGATTGAGATTCTGGTCGCCTGTGGTGTCGGAATGGCCCGCAATTTCCATGTCGTGGCGATCGCACAGGATCGCCGCTGCGGTTAGCGCGTCCAGCAGGCGCGCGCTCACCGGGTTGATTGCAGCCGAGCCAATTTCAAACTCAATATTGCGGCCCGCCATAGTATTGGTGAACGCCGTCTGGCAGCTGATCAGGGAGGCATCTTCGCTAATTCCTGAAAGGGCTGCTGCGACGCCCCGCTGCCCGCCGGTTACGGCAATATCATCGACAACCAGCGTTACCGTATTGGCGGCATCCGGATCCGTCAGGATGGTGGCGCGCCCGGCCTCGAAGGCTGCCAGTTTGTCGCTGAGATTTGGCGCTGTGCCGCGCAGGGTCGCAATCGGCCCGCGCAGGCTGACATCGAGCCAGTCATAGCCCAGCTTGGTGAACTTGCCTGTCAGGTTTGCGCGCAGACGCGCCGGGTCAATTTCGCTTGTATCGTCAATGATAAAGCCGGTTTCCAGCACAGGCGCAGAAGCGGTGACACAGGCATTGCCAATCGCCGCGCCGCCCGGTTTCGAGCTGTTAAAGAGCGAGAATAACAACATTGCCAGAATCCCGGCGCCAATCGCCGCGAGCATTAACAGGCCGACATCATTCTCATCAGTATGATCAAATGTCGGCGGCGTAATTTCCAGAGGCGGCGCCTTGCGACGTGTGGCGATCGGCTTGCTTGCCACACTGGCCGCTGGCGCTGCTGTCGCTGCAATGACGACATCAGCCGTATCATCAATAATCGGCTTGGCTTTCGGTTTTGCCGCCGCTGCCTTGGGCTTCGGTTTGGTCTTTGGCTTTGCAACCAGCGCCAGTGGATCGGCCGGGTGGCTGGCTTTCCATGCCTCCTTGCCATCCTTGTCGCGCGGTTTCAGCTTCATCCAAGCGCTGAGGTCTTTGCGGCCGTCGCGGCGGCCCAATTCGTCGGCAAGGTCGTAGAATGGCTTGACCGTGGTCTTGGCGGTCAGACCCGCCAGCTTGTAGCGATCATCCTTGTCGAATGGCTCGTCGGGCACAGATTTATCAAGACCCGCTTGCAGCAGAACACCGGGACGGGAACGCGCTTGGTGCGCCATGGCGTGTACCCAGTCACTGTCTGACTGGGTGGTATCGCAGGCGGCTTTTGACCAGAGCGTGATAACGGATTGGCTATCATTGGCGTCGCGAATGTCTTTCGGCGTTGGCGTCGTATGCGCCCGCTTCTTGTCGTAGCGCACTTTGAACTTCAACGCGCGCAGCCGCCGGACGATCAGATCCGCCTTGTCTGAGTCGGCCAGAGCCGAAATCAGGAACACGTCATATTTCATACTTTATTCTCCATGCACGCTAGCCCGAAAGACTAGCAAGTGTGATGCCATAAGCTAGCGGATTCCACTGCTAGGCGACAAAACCCCCTGTTATTGTGTGTAAAATGCGCTAAGGCGCGGCCCAAGCCTAGTTAAGCGGAGTTCACGTCATGGGTTTCAAATGCGGCATTGTCGGCCTGCCAAATGTTGGAAAATCCACCCTGTTCAACGCGTTGACGCAAACTGCGGCGGCGCAAGCGGCAAACTATCCCTTCTGTACGATTGAGCCGAATGTCGGCGAGGTCGCGGTGCCAGAGCCACGTTTGGCAAAACTCGCCGCGATCGCAGGATCGAAAGAGATCATCCCGGCGCGCATGAATTTTGTCGATATTGCCGGTCTGGTCGAAGGTGCCTCAAAGGGTGAAGGTCTCGGCAACCAATTCCTCGCCAATATTCGCGAAACAGACGCGATCATCTATGTCCTGCGCTGTTTCGAGGATGATGATATTACCCACGTCTCAGGCAAGATTGATCCGCTGGCTGATCTTGCCGTGGTCGAAACCGAGCTGATGCTGGCTGACCTTGAAAGCCTCGAAAAACGCAAAGCCAATCTGGTCAAGAAAGCCAATTCTGGTGACAAAGAAGCCAAAACACAGGTTGCACTGCTGGATTTGGCTTTGGCTGAACTCAATGACGGCCGCCCGGCCCGCTGCGCTGAGGTGCCGGAGGACGACCGCAAGGCCTGGAACATGCTGCAATTGCTAACCGCCAAGCCGGTGCTCTATGTCGCCAATGTTGACGAAGACAGCGCTGGAATGGGTAACGCCTATTCCCAGACCGTGCTAGATTATGCCGCTGAAGAAGGCGCCGAAGCTGTTGTCATATCAGCTCAGATCGAAGCAGAAATCTCGCAGCTTGAGAATGACGAGCGGACTGAGTTCCTCGAAACGCTGGGGCTGGAAGAGCCGGGTCTCAATCGCCTGATCCATTCCGGCTATAAGCTTCTTGGCCTGCGCACCTATTTCACGGTTGGCCCGAAAGAGGCCCGCGCCTGGACCATTCGCGAAGGCTATACGGCCCCGCAAGCTGCGGGCGTTATCCATGGTGATTTCGAAAAGGGCTTCATTCGCGGCGAAACCATTGCCTATGAAGATTTCATCGCATGTGGCGGTGAAACCAAAGCCAAGGAAACCGGCAAAATGCGCGCCGAAGGCAAGGACTACATCGTTCAAGACGGCGACGTCATGCACTTCCGCTTCAACGTCTAGGCAAAGATAACCCCGGCTGCGTCAGCAACCGGGACTTTCTACGTGCGGGTGAGCGCTTAGGCCGGAGCCATCACCTCTTTGGCATAAGCCAGCAGTGTATCGGCGTCAGACACGTCAAATGGGTCGGTTTCGCAATTGTCGCTAAAGCCGTCTTCGGCAAAAATTTTCTTCACTTCACCATCGTCGATCAGGGCAGAATAGCGCCATGATCGCATGCCGAAGCCGAGATTATCCTTGTGCACCAGCATGCCCATTTTGCGGGTAAACTCGCCAGAGCCATCCGGCAGCAATTTCACTTTCTTGGCGCCCATGTGCTGGCCCCACTGATACATCACGAACGCGTCGTTCACAGACAGGCAGTACACTTCATCAATGCCCGCCGCGATGAACTGGTCATACAGCTCTTCAAAGCGCGGTAGATGCGTGGATGAGCATGTTGGCGTAAATGCGCCGGGCAGAGCAAACAGCGCCACGCGCTTGCCTTTGAACAGGTCGTCACTGGTTTTGTCTTCCCAGCGGAACGGGTTTGGGCCGTCTACGGCCTCGTCGCGCACGCGGGTTTTAAAGGTTACTTTTGGGACTAGCATGTGGGAGGTTCCTTTTATTGATATCGCAGCGATCTAGTCATTCGGCATGCCCCGTCAACCGCGCGTTCTGTCTCAGCGCAGGATATGTTCAGACTGCCTGAATTGCGGGCGTGACTTTTGTTGAGTTCTTGCTATGTTCACGGTGCGCCGCACAGGGCGAATCGCACTAGGCAGTTCTCATGGAACCCATCGTTACGATTGGCCAGATTGGCCTCGACCTTATTCATCTGATTGCGATTGTGCTTGCATTGGCGCTCGCGGCGATGGTCTATCGCCTGTACGAGCAGCGCGGACGTGATGCGCAGGAGCGTGCTGACCTTGAGGCTGACCTTGCTCACACCTCGCAAAAGCTCGAAACCCAAACGGCTAAAGCCGAACAAACCAATCTGGCTTTGGCTGAGCTGCGCGGGCAAGCGGCAAAAGATAAGGAACAATTCGGCGAGATTGCGCGCGGCGTCATGGCGCAGACACAGAAACAATTTCTCGATCTTGCAAAACAGAATTTCGAAAAGCATAGCGAAACCGCCAAGGGCGACCTTGCCAAACTGGTGCAGCCGATTGGCAAAACATTGGACGAGTTCGGTAAACGTGTTGGCGAGATTGAAAAAGTCCGCGCTGAAGACAAGTCGGCCATTCAGGAACAGGTCAAGGCAATCGGTGAGAGCCTGAAATCCAACACCACAGAGACTGGCAAGCTGGTCAATGCGCTGATCGCGCCAAAAGGCGGCGGGCGCTGGGGCGAGATGACCCTCCGCAATGTCATGGAGCAGGCGGGTCTCTCAGGCCATTGCGACTTTAATGAGCAGGTTACTGACCGCACAGAAGACGGCAATCAGCGCCCGGACGCCGTGATCCATCTCCCGGGTGGGCGTCAGATCGTGGTCGATTCCAAAGTCTCGCTCGACGCCTACATGGCTGCCGCCAGCACAGGCGATCCGAATGAACGCGCCGTGCACCTGAAAGCACACGCGACCAGCGTTCAACGCCATATCGATACGCTGGCCTCGAAACGCTACCAGTCAAATCTCGATGAGCGTGTGGACTTTGTTGCGATGTTTATTCCGGGCGAGAATTTCTTTGCCGCCGCGCTGAAGCATTCACCAGAGCTCCTGGAGCGCGCCTATTCGAAAAATGTCATCGTCACCACGCCGTCGACGCTGATCGGGCTTGCCAAGACTGTCTCTTATGTCTGGCGGCAGGAGAAGATGACTGAGAATGCCCGCGAAGCCGCCAAGCTTGGTGAACAGCTGCACGAGCGTATTGCGGTTCTTGCTGGCCATATGGAAAAGCTCGGCAAGTCGCTGAACGGCGCGGTTGATAATTATAACAAGGTCTCCAGCTCGTTTGATAAACGCGTCTTGCCGACCATGCGCAAGTTTGAAGACCTGTCGATCGCCTCGCCAGAGCGCACCATGCCCGAGCCCCGGCGCATCGAGTCAACGGCTGACAGTTCCACTGGCCTGCTCGAGCTTGATTTTGACAAAGGCAAAAAAGGTAAGGACGAGGCGGCCTAAACCACCGCGCATATTGACCTTTCCGCTTCGCCTACATACTTGAAGCTCATGGCTATTCGCGACATTCTCACTGTACCTGACCCGCGTCTGAAAGAGGTCTCTAAACCCGTCGAAGGCGGCGTAACGGATGAAATCCGGGCGCTGATGGATGACATGCTGGAAACCATGTACGCCGCGCCAGGTATCGGCCTTGCTGCAATACAAGTCGGCGTGCCGCTGCGCGTCATCGTGATGGATCTGGCTGGCGAGGATGAGGAGCCAGCCCCGCGCTATTTCGTCAATCCGGAAATCCTGCCGCTGACAGAAGACAAAGCCCCCTATGAAGAGGGCTGCCTATCGGTGCCGGATGTGTTTGACGAAGTTGAGCGCCCGACCGAGTGCCGGGTCAAATATCTCAATTATGACGGCGAGGAAGTCGAAGAAGTTGCCACCGGCATGTATGCCGTCTGCATTCAGCACGAGATGGACCATCTCGAAGGCACGCTCTTTATTGACTATCTCTCGCGTCTGAAACGCGACCGCGCCGTCGCCAAGGTCAAGAAAGCGCAACGCTTGAAAGCGACGGCTTGAAGCAGCTTTTTGCCAAATCATGGGTCCGTTGGGGGATTGCCGTTCTGATTGCCGGGGCATTTGTAGGCTGGCTTCTAATCAGCGGTGGAATGGTTCATGGCGTCCCGCGCTTCTTCCGATAATTGATATTGTGCCGCGTCAGAGAAACTTAGTAGACACACACCTATGACCCAGCCGCTCCGTCTCGCCTTCATGGGCAGCCCTGATTTTGCTGTACCTGTGCTCGCCGCCTTGATCGCGGCAGGCCACGAGATTGCCTGCGTCTATTCCCAGCCGCCGCGCCCGGCGGGCCGTGGCAAGAAATTGCGCCCTACGGCCGTGCACGCCTTTGCCGAAAAACAGGGCCTTGAGGTCCGCACCCCGCTTTCGTTTAAGAAAACGCCGGAGCAAGACGCTTTCGCGGCGCTGAACCTCGACGCCGCTGTGGTCGTCGCCTATGGCCTGATCCTGCCGCAGGCCATTCTTGATGCCCCGCGTCTTGGCTGCATGAATATGCACGCGTCTTTGTTGCCGCGCTGGCGCGGCGCGGCGCCGATCCATCGCGCGATCATGGCGGGCGACACGGTGACGGGCGTTCAGGCCATGATGATGGAAGCCGGGCTTGATACCGGGCCCGTTCTCGCCACCGAAACCACGCCCATCAGCTCATCTGATACGACAGGCAGCCTGCATGATCGCCTCGCCAGCCTTGCCGCTGATCTTGCCCCACGCGCGCTTAGCGGTCTCGCCGAGGGCTCGATCACGCCGCAACCGCAAAGCGACGAGGGTGTCACTTATGCTCACAAGATCGGCGCGGATGATCGCCGTATTGATTGGACCCGCCCTGCAGCCGAAATTGACTGCCAGATACGCGGTCTGTCGCCCGGTCCCGGTGCCTGGTTCTACTTCACCCCCGAAGGCGAAACCGAGCCCCTGCGGATGAAAGCTTTGATGAGTTGCGCGGAGGCGGCAAACACAAAAGCATCTCCCGGCAGCTTGCTCGATGACAATCTCCTGATAGCTTGCGGCGACGGTCAGGCCGTGCGCCTTACACGGGCACAAAAACCAAACGCCGCCGCAATGGACGCTGATGTCCTGCTACGCGGCCTCGCCATCCCAAAAGGATCTTGTTTCACATGAAGGATATCTGGATCAGGCAAGCCAGCGACGAGGATGCAGAGGCGATTAGAGCGCTGAATGTCGCCGCATATGAGCGCACCGATGAAGCCGATATCATCAAGAAGCTCGCCGCTGATGGTGACAGCCTCTACTCACTGATTGCTCATAATGATCGCGACGTGATCGGCCATATCCAATTCTTCCGTATTCTGATCGATGGCCAGGATTGCGCAGCCGGTCTTGGGCCAATGTCTGTCCTGCCTGATCGCCAGAATAGTGGCATCGGCACAGGCCTTGTGCGCTTTGGTCAACGCCTGATGATGGGCAGCGGGCGCGGGCCGGTTTTCGTGCTCGGCTATCCGGACTTTTATAGCCGGTTTGGGTTCTCGGCAGAGGCCGCCGCGCCTTATATCGCCAAATGGTCGGGCGACGCCTTCATGGCCGCGCCAATGGGGACCGGGCCCGCCTCGGGCTTGCTGACCTATCCCGCCGCGTTCGGCGTCTGAGCCAATACACGTGCAGCGCATCAAACTGACAATTGAGTATAATGGCGCCCCCTTTGCCGGGTGGCAGCGCCAGCCCAATGTCATGACGGTTCAGCAAGCGCTGGAAGAGGCCGCAACGGCCTTTGACGGCGCGCCCGTTACCGTGCGCGGGGCGGGGCGTACCGATGCAGGCGTCCACGCCACGGGCCAGGTCGCGGATATGGATCTTGTTTCAGATATCCCGTTGCGCAAAGTCGCCGATGCGATGAACTATCATTTGCGTCCGCACCCCATTGCAGTCCTGAAGGCCGAGGCGGCTGCGCCGGATTTTAGCTCACGGTTTGATGCCACCGCGCGCGCGTATCGCTATATTATCATCAATCGCCGCGCTGACCTCGCCCTGCAGGATGGCCTTGCCTGGCGTGTGCCTGTACCGCTTGACTTAGGCGCGATGCGCGAGGCGGCGAAAGCGCTCATCGGCGCGCATGATTTCACTACGTTTCGCGACCTGAACTGTCAGGCAACCAGCCCGATGCGCACGCTCGATCAACTGGGTATCTCGCGCGAAGGTGAGACTATTCACATCACCGCGCAGGCGCGCAGCTTCCTGCATCGGCAAGTGCGCTCGATTACGGGCAGCCTGATCGATGTCGGGCGCGGCAAACGCCCCGCCAGCTGGATGGCTGAAATTCTCGAAGGCCGCGACCGCACGCTCTGCGGACAAGTCGCGCCCGCCGAGGGTCTCTATCTTGAGCGTGTCGACTATTAACCGTTCAGCCCAAGCCGCTTCAAGGGCCGCCCTATCGATCCGCTGACCAGCGCCGCCAAAATCTGCGGCCCCGGCCATATCCGGCTCAGCGGCGCAGCCAGCCAGTCGCGCAGCCATGGCAAGATGCGGCTGTCGCCCTGATAGACAGGCGTGAAGGCCCACGTCATCAGCTGGTATAGTCGCACATGATAGCGCCGCAGTTTCAGGTAATGCGCCAATGCATCGGCTGTGCCGCTTGTGTCTGCAAACGCTTGAGCCAGCGCCCACGCATCCAGCAGCGCCATATTCGCGCCTTGGCCCAGTTGCGGCGAGGCCGAATGCCATGCGTCCCCGATATAGACCAGAGCAGGCCCGCCGACGGGCGTCTTGTGAGTGAAGTGGCGATAGCGGGCAAAGGCCAGATCATCGTGTGAGGTAATTTGGTCCAAGAGGATACGCGTCTCCGGCCACAGCGTTTCGGCCCGCGCCTTCCAGTCGCTCAAGGGTTCTGCGCGCCACGCGGCTTCGCGATCCCCCCGGATTGACCAGAAATAAGTCAGCGTTTCTGGTGCGTCCTTGTCCATCCGGCCAGAGGCCATCACCCCCGTCATCTGGCTGGCATGGCGGTAGCGTTGCTCCAGGGCCGTCTTGTCAAATGGCGCATCTTCCGGCCAAGGCAGCGTCGCCCATAGCGCGCCATAGGGCAGATCGCCCTCGACTGCTCCCTCATCGGCAAAAGGCCGCGCGCCATAGGCCATCACGGTCAGGTCATGTCCCGCTAAAGGCGCGCTCGTCTCGCGTACAAATGTATTCGCGGCGAGCTCCACCCCGCTCGCCAGCGCCGTGTCCAGCAAGCGCTCAAACAGCATCCCGCGCTGCACACCGAGGCCATACAGCTCCGGCTTCCATTGGCCATAGCGCACATCCAGCACCGCCCGGCCCGATGGCTGCGTCAGCCCCCAAAGCCGCTCAATCCGGCTGCCAAGATCATCAATCTCGCGTCGCAGCCCAAGCTTATCCAGCACAGCCAGCCCGGTCTGCTGCAACATCAAGCCAGACCCAATCGGCCGCGGCGTTTCAAACTGATCAAACACCCGCACACGGTGGCCCTGCCGCGCCAGCAACGTCCCCGCCGCCAGCCCGCCAATACCCGCGCCCACTATGGCGATATTCAGCCGTTTACCCATGCGGGGACTTTGCGCGCACCCGCCGCAATTGTCACCCGCGCCCAAACGCCCTAACTCAAACCCATGACCAAACAGCTCTCTACCCTCGCCGCACAGCTGAACCCCGTTGTTGGTGACATAAACGGCAATTTCGCGCTCGCTCGCGCCGCCCATGCTGAGGCGGCAGCCAAGAAAGCTGACCTTCTCGTCCTGCCAGAGCTGTTTATTCTTGGCTATCCCGCCGAAGATCTCGTTCTGAAACCGAGCGCTGTTGAGCTCTCCATGGCGGCGATCGACAGCCTTGCAGCCGAAACCAAAGATGCTCCCGCTATCCTGATCGGTGCGCCGTGGCGTGCCGACGGCAAGCTGCACAATTCTGCTCTGCTGCTGCGCGATGGCCAGATCGCCCACCGCTACGACAAGCGCGAATTACCCAATTATGGTGTGTTCGACGAAAAGCGCATCTTCAATCCCGGCACGGGGCCGCATGTCCCGCAGGTGATCAATGGCGTGAAAATTGGCATCGCGATCTGCGAAGACCTATGGTTTACGCGCGTGCCTGCCGCGCTCCACGAGGCGGGCGCTGAAATGATTATCGCGCCAAACGCCTCGCCATGGCGTCGCACCATCCATGAGCAGCGCCACACCACCTTCTCCATGTGGGCCAAGACTGGCGTGCCCTACCTCTTCGTCAATCAAGTCGGCGGGCAGGACGAACTGGTCTTCGATGGCAGCTCCTATGCTGTCGACCATGACGGCGCTGAACACCAACTCCTCGGCGACTTCGTATCCGGCAACGCGCTCGTTACTTATGATGGCGACACGCACCGTTTCATTCCGGCCGACGCGCCCGCCAGGCTCAGCGCCGGGTGGGAGGCTGAATACCGCGCCGCGACGCTCGCCCTCGGCGATTATGTCAACAAGAATAGGTTTCCCGGCGTCGTGCTTGGCATGTCGGGCGGCATTGATAGCGCGCTCACCGCCGCCATCGCCGTCGACGCCCTTGGCCCGGAGCGTGTCTGGTGCGTGATGCTGCCCAGCAAATACACATCGTCAGACAGCCTCGAAGACGCCATGGCCTGTACCCGCGCACTCGGCGCGAAGTATGACACGATCAACATTGCCCCCGGCGTCGGCGTGCTGGACGAAATGCTCAGCCCCCATTTCGAAGGCCTTAAGCCCAACACGACCGAAGAAAACATCCAGTCTCGCCTGCGCGCCGTCACCCTGATGGCGCTGTCCAACAAGTTCGGTCATATGGTCGTTACCACAGGCAACAAGAGCGAAATGGCGGTCGGTTACGCAACCCTCTATGGCGACATGTGCGGCGGCTATAATGCCCTGAAGGACTTCTACAAAACCGAAGTGTTTGAGCTCGCCAAGTTCCGCAACACGGCTGTCCCCCTCGGCGCACTCGGCCCGTCTGGGGAGGTAATCCCGGAGCGGATCATCACCAAACCGCCCAGCGCCGAACTGCGCGAAGACCAACGCGATGATGACAGCCTGCCGCCCTATGAGGTGCTGGACGATATTCTGCGCGGGCTTGTCGATCTGGAAGAAGACGTGGACGATATCCTCGCCCGCGGCCATGACGAGGCCACGGTCCGGCGTATCGAACATCTGCTTTACATCGCTGAATACAAACGCCGCCAGGCCCCGCCGGGCGTCAAAGTCGGCGGCAAGAATTTCGGCCGCGACCGGCGCTACCCGATCACCAACCGGTTCCGGGATGATTAGGTGAGCGGGGAGGAATGCCCAATGTCAGCTTTGGGTCAGGCGGGGGTATCCCTAGTACTCACAAAGCGGATCGGCGCCATTCCCTGCGCCACTCCTGAACCTCACTCCACAATTCCGACTTGTCGCGCGACCCGTAAAATTTCGCGATTGAACGCCTCTGGCTCTTCCCATTGCGGACTGTGCGCAGACTTTTCAAACCAGACGAGTGTCTTGAACGGCGCGTCGACGGCTTCGAGATAGGCCTCGGCTTGTTTCGGCGACACGACCTGATCGTGACGGCCTTCGAAAAAGAAGATGGGCACCTCCAGCTGAGGATAGGCTTCAAAGGCGTTGAGATTGGCGAATTCCGGAAAAAGGGCCTGCAGCGATACATCACCGCCGCGCAAGATATTACGAAGACCGGTCCAGGCAAATTCTGATGCCCGCATGACATCAAGTGCATAGGCAATATCCGATTTCGGGTCGACCCAGGACCCGCCATACTTGGAGACCACGCTGCGGTGAGTCATCATTTCCCCCACATTGTCGTATGGCGGTCGTCCAATGGATTGCAGCGTTTCCAGCGCTTTTAGGTCATCCCGGCGTTCGGCCTCTTTGATGGCCCAGTCGTAGACGTCGATTTCGCTGGCTTTTGTATGCGCCATCTGGCCAATGCCGACATAGGCATCCACCTTCTCGGGGTGCTGCGAGATATAGCTCAATCCCAACATCGATCCCCAGGAATGTCCGACTAGCAAGATCTTCCTGTCCCCGAACTCCGCCTTGAGCTGCTCAATCAATTCGTCCAAATCCGCTGTAATTTGCGCCAGCGTGAGCGCCGACGGAGTAGCGCTCGGCTGAAAACTGTAGCCGGTTCCGCGCTGGTCCCAGTTCACAAACACGAAATGGTCTTCAAGCGCGGAATTATAGTTCCGATTGAACGCCATTGCTGAGGTGCCGGGCCCGCCATGCAGAAAAACAAGCAACGGGGACGATCTGTCGCGCCCCCGGATCAGCACATATTGGCGCGCGTCGCCCAGCATCACAAAGCGCTCTTCCGCGATCGAGCCTTCAATCATATTGCCATTTGCGTCTTTGATTGCAGGCGTGTGCGTGTTGGACGTAATTAGCGCGAGAACGGCCAATAAGGCGAAGCCGATCACGGCAATTCTGATAAAGATTTTCAAGATGGCCCCTTCACTGATCATCAGTCTTATCGTTTATCAATATATTTGTCTATAGTCTGGCACAATTTTATTCGCCGCGCTGGACACTGAATCCTTGTGATAGATGGCCCGTTCTGGGTGAGAACCATCATGAGATGCCACCGTCAGAATGTCTCTTCCGACACCGAGAGCTGACCTGCCGCTTTCAGCCACCCCAGTCCCCCTGAGCCCGCCCCAGGCCCGCACCCTGAGCGAAGTCGAAGGGCGCGGGCCGGGACGCACGCCTTCATGGTTCGATCCCCAATCGAGTTGAGG
>CAYGPE010000050.1:0-19116 GCA_964351695.1 uncultured Hyphomonas sp.
CCTGACACAAACACAAAAGCCCGCCCCTCAACAAGGCGGGCTTTTTTGTGGCTTATCTTCGCCGCAAAGCGCTGTAACGATAAAGGTGCCGACTTGCTGGCAGGGAGATACACGATGTTCAAACGAATGATTGCAGGAACCGCTTTTGCTATGGTGACAGCTTCAGGTGCAGCTTTTGCCGATGAGGTTTGGGCAACCGAAATTGGTGATGTTATTTACGAAGCCGACCTTGATAATGGTATGGCCGTGTTGTCATACCCGCTTGAGGACGGTGAGGTTCGCGGTTTGGCCTATATCGCCGGTCTTGCGGGGGAGTATGAAGGGCGCACTGGCTATGATGGCGTCTGGATGGAGCCCGCCATTCCTGCGGATGAAGGGTGCGACGTTGAAATTGCGGCGCCTGCAACAGGAGAGGTGTCAAATAGCTGGGGCCGGGTAAAGCTGGTCTTTGTTGATCCCGATTTCCCCGGTAGCTGGGTCGCGCTACGCGGTGAATGCTTCGGGGAGCCTACTGAAATGCTGGTTGGTAGGCCTGTTACCGCAAGCAGCGAGTAGTCGCTAAATACCTGCAGCGCCCCATTGCAAAACGGGGCGCAATCAGGCACATACGCCGCTACTGGACGGGTGTAGCTCAGTTGGTAGAGCATCGGTCTCCAAAACCGAGGGTCGAGGGTTCGAGTCCTTCCGCCCGTGCCAGTAAATTTCAGACATTTTAGAGTTGCTTGAGCGGCATGTGTATTCGCCCGAAAAATCTGCACAGCAAGCTGTTGACGCGGACGATTGATTCCCGTATTGCCCACCTCTTCGCAGTCAGGCCGTGTCTTTAGCGGACAAACGCTGGCTCACGAAACGAACAACTGGCTTTTCCCCGTGACCGGGCGCTCCATTGGGTGCGCCTTGGTGTCGTGGTTTAAATTGAATGGACATCGCAGGATGGAAAAACAGAATATACGGATCAGGCTCAAAGCCTTCGATCATCGCGCACTCGATTTGTCTGCGCGGGAAATCGTTTCGACAGCCAAGCGTACCGGCGCCGATGTGCGCGGGCCAATCCCGCTGCCAACGCGCATCGAACGCTTTACTGTTAACCGGTCTCCTCACGTCAACAAGAAGTCGCGCGAGCAGTTCGAGATTCGCACGCACAAGCGCATTTTGGATATCGTTGACCCAACCCCGCAAACTGTGGACGCGCTGATGAAGCTCGATCTATCTGCGGGTGTTGGTATTGAAATTAAGCTTGAGGGAGCCCGCTAATGGCCCTTCCGGCTCAACGTTCAGGCGTTATTGCTCGTAAGCTGGGCATGACGCGCGTCTTTAACGAGGAAGGCCGTCACGTGCCCGTTACCGTTTTGGCGCTTGATGGCTGTCAGGTTGTCGGTCACCGTACCGACGAGGACCGCTCTGTTAAAACTAAAAAGGGCGGTGATACTGTCCGTAATGATGGCTACAAGGCTGTCGTGCTTGGTGCTGGCGACAAGAAAGCCAAGCGCACGCCTAAGGCCCAGCGCGAGCAATTTGCCAAAGCTGGTGTCGCCCCGAAGGCTAAGATCGTCGAGTTTCGCATCAAAGAAGACACTGATCTGCCGGCGCTTGGCGCTGAGGTTCAGGCTGATCACTTTGTGCCGGGTCAAAAGGTTGATGTTGCTGGCGTTTCGGTCGGTAAGGGTTTCGCGGGTGCGATGAAGCGCTGGAACTTCGGCGGCCTGCGGGCTTCGCACGGTGTTTCTATCTCTCACCGTTCGCACGGCTCGACGGGTCAGTGCCAGGATCCGGGTAAAGTTTTTAAAGGCAAGAAGATGGCCGGGCACTACGGTGTCGCACGCAAGACCGTTCAAAATCTTGAAATTGTTCGCACTGATGTCGAGCGCGGCCTAATCCTTGTTAAAGGTGCGATTCCCGGTCACGAGGGCTCATTCGTTGAGGTTCGTGATGCGGTGAAGAAAGCAATCCACGCTGATGCGCCAGTTGCCGGATCTTTCAAGGCGTCTGCTGTTACTGGCGGTGATGTCAAAATCGAAGGTACGGCTGCAGACAATATCGTTCTAGTTGATGGTGTTGGTCCTAAAACTGAAGAAGCGCTGAAGGAAAAGGGCGTCGGTTCCTTGTCCGCATTTGTGGCGATGTCTGATGATGATCGCACGGCTTTGCTGACTGAGCTTGGGGTTGCAGATGATGCCGCTAGCGAAGACTGGGTCGGTCAGGCGAAAGATATTCTTGCTGGCGGTGAGCCGCGCGCTGACGTCGACAAGAAGCTTCTCAAAAAATTGCTTAAAGAGGGTGCTGAATAATGGAACTCTCCGTCAAAACTCTGGCTGGTAAGGCTGCAGGCAAGGCGACGCTCGACGATGCTATTTTCGGCATTGAAGACATTCGCGGTGACCTGCTGCAGCGCACCGTGCGCTGGCAGCTGGCCAAGCGTCAGGCTGGCACACACAAGACGCAAGAGCGCTCTGATGTGTCGGTCACAACCAAAAAGTATATTCGTCAAAAAGGATCTGGCGGCGCTCGTCATGGTTCAAAGAATGCGAACATTTTCAAGGGCGGCGCGGTTGCCCATGGGCCGCGTGTTCGTAGCCATGCGCACGATCTGCCAAAGAAGGTGCGTAAGCTGGCTCTCGCGCATGCGCTGTCTTCCAAGGTTAAAAGCGGCGACCTGATCGTGCTCGAGGATGTTGCTGCGACATCACCCAAGACAAAAGACCTGACAGCTCAGTTTAAGAAGCTCGGTGTGACCAAGGCGCTTATTATTGGTGGTGTTACCGTCGATGATAATTTCGCTAAAGCGGCACGTAATATTCCGAACATTGATGTGCTGCCGGTTATGGGCCTGAATGTCTATGACGTGCTTCGCCGTGATCAGCTCGTGGTTACGAAAGAAGCGCTGGATGGTATTGCTGCGCGCTTTGACGGTAGTTTCGGCAAGGAGTTGCCATTCTCAGCGGATAATTTCGTTGATGATGTTCAGCTCATTGATGGCGTCGGTCCGAAAGCTGCTAAAGCGCTTCGCAAGGCTGGGCTGGGTAGTTTGACGGCTATCGCAAAAGCTAAAGCGGATGCTCTGAAAGGCCTTGGCTTCGACGAGCGCGCTGCTCGTGAGGAGTGGGTTGCTCAAGCCAAAGAAATGATTGGCGGCGCTGCGCCGCGTGCAAAAGTCGACCGTGACTTTGCCGCACGTCAGCTCGCCAAGCGTGCCAAGGGAGCTAAATAGACCATGGCCGAGGTTAAGACACACAATTACGATACACTGCTTGCGCCGATCATTACGGAGAAATCCACACTGGTCGCTGAAGAGAATAAAGTGATCTTCCGCGTCTCGATGGACGCGACCAAGCCAGCGATCAAAGAGGCAGTTGAGAGACTGTTCAAAGTCGATGTGACGAAGGTCAACACGATCCTCGTCAAGGGTAAGACCAAGCGTTTCCGGGGTATGCTCGGACGTCGCTCGGACTACAAAAAAGCCATTGTCACACTGAAAGACGGCCAGTCCGTCGACATCACGACAGGGCTGTAGGAGACCGATATGGCATTGAAGACATATAATCCTACCTCACCCGGTCAGCGCCAGTTGGTGCTTGTTGATCGTTCTGAGCTGTATAAGGGCCGTCCCGTCAAAAAACTGACAGAGGGTCTGACCAGCACGGGTGGGCGTAATAATAAAGGACGCGTGACATCGCGTCATCGCGGCGGCGGTGCCAAGAAGCTCTATCGTAAGATCGACTTCAAGCGGAATCGCTGGGATGTGCCTGCGACGGTTGAGCGCCTTGAGTATGATCCGAACCGTACGGCTTTCATCGCCCTGGTCACGTATGAGGATGGCGAGCAATCGTACATTCTTGCGCCGCAGCGTTTGGCTGTTGGTGACACGGTGATTTCTTCGAAAACGGCTGATATCAAGCCGGGTAATGTCTTGCCATTGAAGAATATTCCGGTTGGTACGATCATCCACAATATCGAGATGAAGCCACTGAAGGGCGCGCAAATGGTGCGTTCTGCTGGGTGTTATGCTCAGCTGGTTGGCCGCGATGCTGGCTATGCGCAAATCAAGCTGACCTCGGGTGAGCTGCGGATGGTGCCTGACGTTTGTGTCGCCACCATTGGTGCTGTGTCCAACCCGGACAATATGAACCAGGTCATGTCGAAAGCCGGCCGTAACCGCCATAAAGGCAAGCGCCCGCACGTGCGCGGCGTGGCCATGAATCCTGTCGATCACCCGCACGGTGGTGGTGAGGGTAAGTCCTCAGGTGGCCGTCACCCAGTGACGCCATGGGGTAAGAAAACGCGCGGTCCTAAGACCCGTAAAATCAAGGCTTCGGATCGTTTGATCATTCGTCGCCGTAACGCGAAACGCTAGGGAGGCTTCAAAGATGTCACGTTCCGTCTGGAAAGGCCCATTTGTTGATGGCTACCTCCTGAAAAAGGCTGAGAAGGCGCACGCGTCTGAGCGCCGTGAGGTTATCAAAACGTGGTCGCGTCGTTCGACTATTCTGCCGCAATTTGTTGGTCTGAGCTTTCAGGTCCACAACGGCAACAAGTTCATCCCTGTTCAGGTCTCTGAAGAGATGGTTGGACACAAGCTTGGTGAGTTCGCGCCAACCCGTTCTTATTACGGCCATGGCGCTGATAAAAAAGCGAGGCGTAAATAGTCATGGGCAAGGCAAAGAACCCTCCAAAGCAGGCGGCAAATGAGAGCCGTGCCGTGCTTCGCATGTACAAGCACAGCCCGCAAAAGTTGAACCTTTTGGCGCAACAAATTCGTGGCCTGTCTGTGCAAAAAGCGATGGACGAAATGAAGTTCTCGCGCAAGCGCGCAGCGAAAGACGTCTACAAGACGCTGTATTCAGCCATGTCGAATGCTGAGAACAATCACGACTTGGATATTGATAGCCTGGTTGTTGCAGAAGCTCATGTTGGCAAGAACCTTGTGATGAAGCGTATTCGTGCCCGTGCACGTGGCCGCGCTGCACGCATCCTGAAACCGTTTTCGCAGTTGACGATTGTCCTGCGCGACACGTCTAGCGAAGCGGAGGCCGCGTAATGGGTCAGAAAGTAAATCCAATCGGTCTGCGCCTTGGCATCAACCGGACGGCTGATAGCCGCTGGTATGCTGATAGCGAAGATTTCGGTCGTCTGCTGCACGAAGACCTGGCGATCCGCAAAGCCATCAAAGCTAAGCTTCAGCAGGCTGGTATTTCGCGTATTGTCATCGAGCGCCCGCACAAGAAGTGCCTGGTAACGGTGCACACGGCGCGTCCGGGTCTGGTTATCGGTAAAAAGGGCGCAGATATTGAAACCCTGCGTCGATCTTTGGCGACAATGACAGACGACGAAGTTCGCTTGAACCTGGTCGAAATCCGCAAGCCTGAACTCGACGCAACTCTGGTTGCTGAAGATATTGCGCGTCAGCTGGAGCGCCGCGGTTCTTTCCGCCGCGCCATGAAGCGTTCGATTCAGAACACGATGCGTCTCGGTGCCGATGGTATCAAGATCATGGTCTCTGGCCGTCTTGGCGGCGCTGAAATTGCGCGCACAGAGCAGTATTCTGAAGGGTCTGTTCCGCTTCATACGCTGCGTGCTGATATCGATTACGGTACTGCAGAAGCGCTGACGACTTACGGCATTATCGGCATCAAGATCTGGATCTACAAAGGCGAGATCATGGAGCACGATCCGATGGCTCGCGATAATCGCGCTGAGAAGTCAGGTGAGTCGCGTGCGCGTTCAAATAATCAACGCGGCCCGGCTTCCGGTCCGCAAGGGGCAGGAGCATAAACGATGCGTCAGCCAAAACGTACTAAGTACCGCCGCGCCTTCAAGGGCCGGATCAAGGGTAATGCCAAAGGCGGTTACACGATCGCTTTTGGATCGTTCGGCCTTAAGGCGCTTGAGCCTGAGCGCGTTACGGCGCGCCAGATTGAGGCAACACGTCGTGCGGTCACGCGCGAGATGAAGCGTCAAGGTAAAGTGTGGATTCGTGTTTTCCCAGATACGCCTGTGTCTGCGAAGCCGATTGAAGTTCGGATGGGTAAAGGTAAGGGCTCTGTCGACCGTTGGGTTGCGCGGGTTCAGCCGGGTCGCATCTTATTTGAAATTGACGGTGTTCCTGATGAGGTCGCGCTTGAAGCGCTGCGCCTTGGGGCAGCTAAGCTGCCGATCAAGACCAAAGTCGTCCGCCGTATTGAGGGGATTTAAGTCGTGGCCAAGAATAAAACCGCTTCTGATTTCCGTTCGGAAACACCGGAAAAGCTGAAGGAGGAACTCCTCCAGCTTAAGAAGGAACAGTTTAACCTCCGCTTCCAGGTCGCTACCGGCCAGTTGGAAAAGACCGCTCGTATCAAGATCGTTCGCCGCGAAATCGCTCGTGTGCAAACCATCCTGCGCGAGAAGGCCCGCGCGGACGCTGAGGCGTAGGAGAGAAGATATGCCTAGACGAGTTATGGAAGGTGTCGTGGTGTCGGCCAAGCAGGATAAGACTGCAATCGTTCGTGTCGAAAGCCGCTCTCAGCACCCTTTGCTGAAGAAAACGGTTCGTCGCTCGAAGCGTTACCACGCACACGACGAAGCGAATGCTGCAGTTGTTGGTCAGACCATTTCGATCCGTGAATGCGCGCCGAAGTCTAAGCTGAAGCGCTGGGAAGTTGTTTCTGCTGATGGAGCCAAGTCATGATCCAGATGCAATCAAACCTAAAGGTCGCGGATAATTCCGGGGCTCGCCGGGTGCAGTGCATCAAGGTGCTCGGCGGTGCCGGGCGTCGCTATGCGTCTGTCGGAGATATTATCGTCGTTTCCATCAAGGAAGCGATTCCAACCGGTCGCGTGAAAAAAGGCGAGGTTCGCAAGGCCGTCGTCGTTCGCGTTGCCAAGGGTATCAACCGCGCTGATGGATCAACCATCCGGTTCGACACGAATGCTGCGGTTTTGATCAATAATAACAATGAGCCGATCGGCACACGGATCTTTGGACCAGTTCCTCGCGAACTGCGCGCCAAGAACCACATGAAGATCGTCTCTCTGGCGCCGGAGGTTCTGTAGTTATGGCTGCGAAAGTGAAAAAAGGTGACAAGGTCATCGTTCTCACAGGCCGGAGCAAAGGCGTTGAGGGCGAAGTGCTGAAAGTTATCCCGGCTGAAAGCCGTGTTGTGGTTCGCGGCGTAAATGTTGTGAAGCGGCACACCAAGCCGACACAGGATAATCCGCAGGGCGGTATCAACACATTTGAAGCGCCAATCAATGTTTCGAATGTAGCTTTGCTTGATCCACGCGATGGCAAGCCAACACGGGTTGGCTTCAAGGTAGACGAGCATGGCCGCAAGATGCGCTACGCTAAACGTTCGGGGGAGACTCTCGATGTCTAAAGATTACACACCTCGCCTGAAGAAAAAGTATGACGAGCAAATCCGCGGTAAGCTGAAGGAAGAATTCGGCTATACCAACGAGATGCAAGTGCCAAAGCTTGATAAAGTTGTGATCAATATGGGTGTCGGCGAAGCTGTCTCTGACTCCAAAAAGATCAAGACGGCGCTGGCTGAGATGGAAAAGATCGCTGGCCAAAAGCCGGTCGCGACCAAGGCTCGCAAATCTATCGCCGGCTTCAAGCTGCGTGAAGAAATGGTCATTGGGTGTAAGGTCACACTTCGCCGCGACCAGATGTATGAGTTCCTCGACCGTCTAACAAACATTGCTTTGCCGCGCGTGAAAGACTTTCGTGGTTTGAACGGCAAGAGCTTTGATGGTCGCGGTAACTTCGCCATGGGGATCAAGGAGCAGCTCGTGTTCCCAGAGATCGCCTATGACGACATCGACGATATTCGCGGTATGGACATCATTGTCTGTACCACCGCCAAGACGAACGATGAGGCTCGTTCACTGCTTGCGCAGTGCGGCTTCCCATTCCGTTCAGAGCGCTAAGGACAAGACTGATATGGCTAAGAAAAGCGCAATCGAACGCAATGACAAGCGCAAGCGTCTGGTCGAGAAGTACGCCGCAAAGCGTGCTGAGCTCAAAGAGATCATCATGAATGAAGATCTCTCACTCGAGGAGCGCTTCAAGGCGCGTCTCGCACTGGCTGACCTGCCACGCAACTCGGCTGCAAACCGGGTTCGCAATCGTTGTGAGGTCACAGGTCGTCCGCGCGGTTACTACCGCAAAATGAAAATGTCCCGCATTGCACTGCGCGAACTTGGTTCGCACGGTTTGATCCCGGGTCTTGTTAAGTCCAGCTGGTAAGGAGGGATATAAATGGCTATTTCTGATCCCCTCGGCGATATGCTCACACGTATTCGTAACGCGCAGATGCGCGGTATGGATAAAGTGATTACGCCGGCATCGAAACTGCGCGCACGCGTGCTCGAAGTCCTGCAGGGCGAAGGTTACATTCGCGGTTATGCTGAGATCGAAAAAGACGGTCACAAGCATATCGAGATTGAACTGAAATATTTCGATGGTGCGCCTGTGATCGCTGAGATCCGACGCATTTCCAAGCCTGGTCGGCGTGTCTACTCTTCCAAGAGCGACATTCCACTGGTGCGTAACGGTCTTGGAATTTCGATTCTGTCCACCTCGAAGGGCGTGATGTCTGACAACACGGCCCGTAACGAGAATGTGGGCGGCGAAATTCTCTGCCGCGTATTCTAGGAAGGTTGAACGAAGATGTCTCGTATTGGCAAACTTCCAATCACTGTTCCAGCCGGAACGACCGTGAATATTGAAGGCCGGATTCTGTCGGCGAAAGGCGCGAAGGGCGAGCTGTCTATGCAGTTGCCTGAAACGATTTCGGCGAAGCTTGACGGTACTGAACTGTCCATCGTGCCGCGCGAGGATCTGGTCAAAGCTGCGGAGGAGAAAATCCGTATCAATGACGAGAAAGGTCGCAAGAAGATGACTTTCGCTGCGGCGCTCGATACGGGGGCTCGCACCATGTGGGGCACGACCCGTGCCAATGCTTCGAACCTTGTTGAGGGTGTTTCGAACGGCTTTACCAAGACGCTAGAGCTTGTTGGCGTTGGTTACCGGGCGCAGATGCAGGGCAAGGATGTCAAATTGGCGCTAGGCTTCTCACATGACGTCATTCACAAAGCGCCTGAGGGTATAACCATCAGCTCGTCCAAGCCGACTGAAGTCATCATTACTGGCGCTGACAAGCAGGTTGTTGGTCAGGTCGCTGCAGAAATCCGTAATTACCGCCGTCCAGAGCCTTATAAAGGCAAGGGCGTGCGTTATGAGGGCGAATATGTCCGCCGCAAAGAAGGCAAGAAGAAGTAGCCATGTTGACGTCACGCGAAAAACATATGCGCCGTACACAGCGCAACCGCACCAAGCTGCGCAAGTCGGCAGAAGGCAAATTGCGCCTGTCGATTGCACGCTCGGGCAAGAATATCTCAGCTCAGGTCATTGATGATGAAAAAGGTGTTACCCTGGCATCAGCATCAACACTGGAAGCGGATGTTCGCAAAGGCCTGAAGTCGACAGCGAATATTGAGGCGGCTCAAAAGGTCGGCTCTCTGGTGGCTGAGCGCGCCAAGAAGGCAAAAATTGAGGACGTCGTGTTTGATCGCGGCGGATTTAGGTTCCATGGCCGGGTGAAAGCCTTGGCAGATGCCGCCCGTGAGGGCGGTCTCAAGTTCTAGGAGATTCCCCCATGGCTGAAGATAGAGGCAGAGGTCGCGGTCGCGGCGGAGATCGTCGCAAAGGTCGCGATGAAGAGCAAAGCGAGTTTGTCGACAAGCTGGTTGGTATTAACCGTGTCGCCAAGACAGTGAAGGGCGGTAAGAATTTCGGTTTTGCTGCGCTCGTCGTTGTCGGTGATCAAAAGGGCCGCGCAGGCTTCGGCAAGGGCAAAGCCCGCGAAGTCCCTGAAGCGATCCGTAAGGCGACTGAGGAAGCTAAGCGCAACATGGTTCGCGTGCCACTTCGCGAAGGCCGCACACTGCACCATGACGGCAAAGGTCGTTGGGGCGCGGGTAAAGTCATCTTGCGCGCTGCACCTCCGGGAACAGGCGTGATTGCTGGTGGCCCAATGCGCGCTGTTATGGAAGTGCTTGGCATTCAGGACGTTGTTGGCAAGTCCAACGGCTCGTCTAACCCATACAACATGGTTCGTGCGACATTTGCCGCGCTTAAAGCGCAAGCTAGCCCACGTTCCGTCGCATCAAAACGCGGCCTGAAGGTTCAGGACGTTATCGGTCGCCGTACCGATGGCGCGTCTGAAGCCGGCATGGCTGAAACCGCTTAAGAGCGCGAAGAGAAGAGGATCTGACCATGGCCAAAGCGAAAGCCACTGTCACTGTTCGTCAGACCGGTAGCCCGGTCCGCCGCGCACCAGACCAGCGCCAGACCCTTATCGGTCTTGGCCTCAACAAGATTGGCCGCACACGCGCATTGGAAGATACGCCTGCCGTTCGCGGTATGATCAACAAGGTGTCGCACCTTGTCGAAGTCGTCGAAGGATAGAGAGATGAAACTCAACGAACTGTCTCCAGCCGCTGGCTCGACCAAGAACCGTCATCGCGTAGGCCGCGGTGTTGGCTCAGGTAAAGGCAAGACCGGTGGCCGCGGCGTCAAAGGTCAAAAGTCACGCTCAGGTGTTGCCATCAATGGCTTTGAGGGTGGGCAGATGCCGATCTATATGCGCCTTCCAAAGCGTGGTTTCACGGCACGTAACTCAAAGAATCACGCCTGGGTCAACCTTGGGCGTCTGACCAAAGCGATTGAAGCTGGTAAACTTGATCCCAAAGACGTTACCGAGGATACGCTGATTGAAGCGGGTCTGGTTCGTCGTGTGCGCGATGGTGTGCGCATCCTGGCTAAGGGCGATGCGCCGAAAAAGCTAAACATTACAGTCACTGGCGCAAGCAAGGCGGCTGTGGAAGCGATTGAAAAAGCAGGTGGCAAGGTAACCCTCACAGGGCCTGTCAAAGAAGACACAGCCGAATAAAGTTTAAGTCTTTTTCCACCTTGCATCTTCACAAATCAGCTTTCGCCGCCAATCTTGGCGGCGAAAGTGTTTCCGGGAAGGGAGTCCCCATTGGCTACTGCTGCTGAACAACTCGCACGGAATATGAATTTCGGCACATTCGCAAAAGCGAAAGATCTTCAAAGCCGTATTCTGTTCACATTGGGCATTTTGGTCCTGTACCGTCTCGGAACGTTCATTCCGCTGCCGGGGCTCGATGTCGCGGCCTTTGCGCAATATTTTGAAAGCCAAAGCGGCGGCATGCTCGGTAACATGAACATGTTCGCTGGCGGCGCGGTTGAGCGGATGAGTATTTTCGCGCTGAACGTTATGCCTTACATCACGGCCTCGATTATCATTCAGATGATGACGTCATCGGTTCCGGCGCTCGAAAAACTCAAGAAAGAGGGCGAGTCAGGACGTAAACAGATCAACCAGTACACCCGTTATCTGACACTTGGGTTCGCGATTGTGCAGGGCTTCGGCATTGCCACCGGCTTGTCTGGCTTCGCCTATGATGGCGTGTCGACCTGGTTCTTCCTGCTTACCGCTGTCACCACGTTTACAGCGGGTACGATGTTCCTGATGTGGATGGGTGAGCAAATTACCGCGCGCGGCGTGGGCAATGGTATCTCGCTGATCATCTTTGCAGGCATTATCGCTGAGATGCCAAAGGCACTGTTCAACCTGCTGTCAGGTACAAAGGAGCAGGGTATCAACGTAGTTTTCGTCGTTGTCGTAGCGGCGCTGGTTATCGTGCTGACGATGTTCATTGTGTTCATTGAGCGTTCGCAGCGACGTGTGCTGATTCAATATCCAAAACGCCAACAGGCTGCCGGGCAAGCGGCGCAAGGTCAAAGCTCCTTCATGCCGCTTAAATTGAACACATCTGGTGTGATCCCGCCGATTTTTGCGATTGCAATTCTGATGCTGCCACTGACGGCAGTCGGCATCATGGGCGGCAATACGGCTGATGCGGCGTCGGTAGCTACCGATGGCGGTGCCCTTGGCTGGATCGCAACGAATTTCTCGCCGGGCAGCTGGACCTATATCATTACGTACGGTGTACTCGTCGCATTCTTCTGCTTCTTCTACACATCAATCATGTTCAATCCGGAAGAGACTGCGGACAATCTGCGCAAATATGGCGGGTTTGTTCCGGGTATACGCCCAGGGCGCAATACAGCGGCCTACTTCGACTATGTGCTTACTCGACTCACAACGATTGGTGCTATTTACCTTGTGTTCGTCTGTTTGATGCCGGAGGTCTTGCGCCGCTATGTGCCGACCATCCCATTCTATATCGGCGGGACATCGTTGCTGATTGTGGTTTCGGTGACTATGGATACTGTGACGCAAATTCAGTCTCATCTGATTGCGCATCAATATGAGGGGCTCATTAAGAAGTCCCGGCTGGGAGGCAAGCGTAAGAAATGAATCTAATCCTGTTCGGACCGCCAGCGGCGGGAAAAGGCACGCAGGCCAAGCGCCTTGTCGACACTCACGGTTTCGTCCAACTTTCCACGGGGGACATGTTGCGCGCAGCCGTTGCGTCTGGTTCCGAACTTGGAAACCGCGTTAAATCAATTCTGGAATCTGGAGCTTTGGTTTCAGATGAGGTTGTCATCGCTCTGATCGATGATCAGCTTACTCAGAATGGAGGCGCGCCCGGGTTTATTTTTGATGGCTTCCCCCGCACAGTCGGACAAGCTTCGGCTCTTGATGATTTGCTGGAAAAACGCGGCAGTGAAGTTCACCGGGTGATCCGCTTAGTGGTTGACCAAGACAAATTGCTCGAACGCATTGCCAAGCGATTTGAAGAGCAGGGCCGCAAAGACGACAATCCGGATGTGTTTGTCTCGCGACTGGAAAAATACAATGAAGATACCGCGCCTCTGATCCCGATTTATGCCGAGCAGGGCAAGCTACATGAGGTTGATGGTATGGCGTCAATCGAGGCTGTTGGTGCCGGGATTGATGGGGCATTGAAGGAAGCGGTTTAAACGATGCAGATCGCGCTGATTCAGCGGTTGACGTGTCGAAACGTGGGTCTATAACGACCCACTTCGTGAAGAGAACGAGTCTGCAAGCGTGCGGCGACCATTATGCTGTGCGAACTGCGGCTCTCTTGCTTGAATATTAGGAGACTGGCTTTGGCCCGTATTGCAGGCGTCAATATACCGACGAATAAGCGCGTACCCATCGCGCTTCGCTACATCCACGGCATTGGTCCGGCGATGGCAAATGAAATTTGTGACAAGATCGGCATCGCGGCTGAGCGCCGTGTTGCAGACTTGTCTGACGCTGAAGTGATCAAGATCCGTGAAACGATTGATGCTGACTATCTGGTTGAAGGTGATCTTCGCCGCGAAGTGTCTCTCAACATCAAGCGCCTGATGGACCTTGGCTGCTATCGCGGTCTTCGCCATCGTAAGCGCCTGCCGGTTCGTGGCCAGCGCACGCACACAAATGCACGTACCCGCAAAGGGCCTGCCAAGGCCATTGCTGGTAAGAAGAAGTAGGACTTTAGCATGGCTCGTCAGACCACTCGCGTTGCGAAACGTGCCCGCAAGAACATTTCTTCGGGCGTCGTTCACGTCAATTCAAGCTTCAATAATACCATGATCACCATCACCGATGCGCAGGGAAATGCGATTTCCTGGTCATCAGCTGGCACAATGGGCTTCAAGGGATCGCGTAAATCGACACCTTATGCCGCTCAAGTCGCTGCTGAAGATGCTGCTAAGAAGGCGATGGAACACGGTATGCAAACCGTTGAGGTGAACGTGCGTGGCCCGGGTTCTGGCCGTGAGAGCGCGCTACGTGCGCTGCAAGCTGCAGGACTGACGGTGACGTCGATCCACGATACGACCCCAATTCCGCACAATGGTTGCCGGCCGCCAAAGCGTCGCCGCGTTTAATCTGAACTGATACTCTCAAAAGGGAGGCCGCCTCATGTCTGAAGATGAAGCCGTCGTAAACGACCGCAACTGGAAAGCCCTCATTCGTCCGAACCGCCCGCGCGTTGAGCCTGGCCGGGACCCTAAACGCGTCGCAAAGCTTGTCATCGAGCCGCTCGAGCGTGGCTTCGGGACGACTCTAGGTAATTCACTCCGCCGCATTCTCCTGTCTTCGCTGCAAGGTGCTGCGATCACAGGCGTTCAAATTGACGGCGTTGTCCACGAGTTTTCTTCTATTCAGGGTGTGCGTGAAGATGTCACGGCTATCGTCCTGAATTTGAAGCAAATCGCTGTTGATATGCAGTCCGATGCGCCGAAGCGTATGATCCTCAAGGCGTCTGGCAAGGGCGAAGTCAAAGCGGGTCAGATCGAAACGCCGGGTGATGTGAAAATTCTAAACCCGGATCTTGTCATCTGTACGCTCGATGATGGTGCAAACCTGCACATGGAATTCACGGTGGCGACAGGCAAGGGCTATGTGCCTGCTGTTGATAACCGCCCGGAAGATGCACCAATTGGCTTTATACCGGTTGATGCGATCTACTCGCCAGTGCGCCGTGTTGGTTATGTTGTAGAAGACACACGCGAAGGCACCGTGCTCGACTATGACAAACTGACCCTAACCATCGAAACTGATGGTTCGATCACACCAGAAGATTCTGTCGCCTATGCCGCGCGCATCATGCAGGATCAGTTGCAACTCTTCATTACCTTCGAAGAGCCTGAGACTGAGAGCACCAGCCAGACTGAAGAGAGCGATCTCGGGTTTAACCCGGTTCTCCTCAAGAAAGTCGACGAGCTGGAACTGTCTGTGCGTTCAGCAAACTGCCTGAAGAATGACAATATCGTCTATATCGGCGACCTTATTCAGAAGTCGGAAGCCGAAATGTTGCGGACACCGAATTTCGGCCGCAAGTCCTTGAACGAAATCAAGGAAGTACTTGCTGGGATGGGGCTTCATCTCGGTATGGATGTGCCGGATTGGCCGCCAGAAGACATTGAAGCGCTCGCCAAGAAATACGACGACCACCTATAGGATGTATGCCCGGGAGGGCACACAAGGAGACACATCATGCGCCACGGCATTGCACACCGTAAGCTGAACAGAACAGCCTCTCACCGTAAAGCGATGTTTGCCAACATGGCGGCGTCTCTGATCGAACACGAGCAGATCGTAACCACACTGCCTAAAGCCAAAGAGCTAAAGCCGATTATGGATAAGCTCGTGACGCTGGCAAAGAAAGGCGATCTTCACGCCCGTCGTCAAGCGATTGCGCAAGTTCGCAACAAAGATGCCGTCAAGAAATTGTTTGAGGTCATGAGCGAGCGCTATAAGGATCGAAATGGCGGTTATACACGTGTTCTGAAAGCGGGGTTCCGTTTTGGCGATAACGCGCCACGCGCTGTCATCGAACTGGTTGATCGCGACGAAGACGCCAAAGGTGCTGCTGATCGCGCGCGCCATGAAGCTGAAATGGAACTTGCTGAGGAATAGGCTTCCTCCCAGTTTGAAACGTAAAAAAGCCCGGCTCTCAAGGCCGGGCTTTTTTGCGATTTGTCTTCTGGCCTAAGCTGCGGCGGCCTGAATTGCCGATACTATCGCGGCTTCATCCATAGTCTTGTCTATCCGGCCGACGATCACTCCACTATCGCGATCAACAAGATACAGCTTACCTGTCTTGATGCCTTCTGCGAACTCGGTCTTTAGGGCATCAGCCACGCCTAATGTGGTGGCATCGACGAAATAGGCGTCAGCGTTTTTGTCTGTGTAATCAATCGCAAAGAACTCAACGCCTTCAAAGGTGTTGGCCGCGCGAACCGCATTGACCTTGGGGTCAAGCGCTTTGCAGCTTCCGCACCAGGCCGCATAGCTCAACACCGCAACCAGGCGCGTGTCTTCCGCGGGTGTCGCAATAGAGACGTTTGCAGCAATACTTTCGGGCGGTGCGGATTGCGCGCCGCAGGCAGCGCTAAAAGCGAGTGCGGTCGTTGCAAGAATGAAACGCATTGTGGAGACTCCTGTCAGGTATCGCTAACACCTATCAAGCTTCACACATGAGTGGTTTCACAATGGCGTTATCGCCATCGTTTAGGTCCGCGCCTTCTCGGTACCTTGCCGCGCCAATTCATCAGCCCGTTCATTCCCCGGATCGCCAGCATGGCCTTTTACCCAGACCCATTCAATCTGGTGGCGCTCGCATGCGCTCTCTAGCGCTTGCCACAAGTCCTTATTCTTCACCGGCTTCTTTGCGGCTGTTTTCCAGCCATTGCGCTTCCAGCCGTGAATCCACTTGGTCAGTCCGTCTTTGACATAGGTGCTGTCAGTATGCAGGCGAACGCATGAAGGTTTCTTCAAGGCATTGAGCGCCTCAATTGCCCCCATCAGCTCCATGCGGTTATTGGTGGTGTCAGCTTCGCCGCCGCACATTTCTTTGCGTTTGCGGCCTGCAACTAAAAGCGCGCCCCAACCCCCAGGTCCAGGGTTGCCCGAACAAGCGCCATCCGTCCAAATATCGATTCTTGATTTTGTCATGCTCTGCAATTGCGCACGTTCGATGCGCGAATCAAGGATCAGAATGCCGAGACATCAATTTGTTTGTTTTGCTCGGCAGGGCGCACAATGGCAAGAAATAGCCAGGCGCAAAGGCCGCCAGCAATGGCTCCGATCGCCGCGCCTGTAGCACCGGCACCAAGGATCAAGCTAAATTCGATACTGAGCAGTAGAGCCGAAGCAATAGCCGTTGTGGCGCCAACCAGGATGCTGCCCCAAATCATACCCCATCGATAATAGGGCATGGGCGCAAAAATTCCGCGCCGGGGAAAACGGCCAAGAGATAAACCGAGTGCCAACCAAGCCGCAGGCACAGTTATATATCCGACATACCAGTTCATGGCTGACATCATGACCGCGATTGCCGCGCCGCTAAATAGGCCGCGCTCGTCGAAACTATCGCCGCTTTCTATGCCAATCAGGGCAGTGACCTGCATATATGTAAACGCGACTAGGAGGCCGATCAGAGAAACCAAGATACACGCCGCGACGGCGCACAGGAAGCTAGCCATCGCAATGCGTTTAAACTTTTGACGTTGCGGTCGATGATAGACAGGCGGGGAAGTTGCCAAATGGGCGTCTCTCTGACTTTCGAATGACGGCATCTTCCGGCTCCAACTACAATTTCTCAAGCTTATCATGGCTACCAGACCATATGTGCATAGCATTTAGGCGCAAAAGCGGGCTGGCTTGTGGAGAAATCAAGATCACTAAGATCATTTACTGTGCGCGAACTTTCATCGCGCGTCTGGTCAGACTGAATTTTGCGGCGTAACTGACCCTCATGACCAAGCAAATAAGTGCTGCAATATGCCTGATCGGCGATGAATTATTGTCGGGGCGAACGCGTGATATCAATGCGCAGACAATAGCCAAGTTTCTGGCCGCTTATGGGATTCCAGTCCGCGAGGTACGAATCGTTCCGGATGAAACGGATCGTATCGTTGAGGCCGTTAACGCACTGCGCGCGCAATACACATATGTCTTTACCACGGGCGGGATTGGCCCAACTCACGATGACATTACAGCGGATGCGATTGCTGCAGCCTTTAATGTTGAGATTGACGAGCATCCAGATGCCATCGCTTTGCTCAGCGTGCGTTATGCCGCTATCGATACACCTTTTACGCCAGCGCGCCGCCGCATGGCGCGAGTGCCAGAAGGCGCAAGTTTGATTGCAAATCCTGTATCTGGAGCCCCCGGCTTTCAAACTGGCAATGTCTTTACACTCGCGGGTGTCCCCAAAATTGCCGAAGGTATGTTGAGCGATATAGGGCACCGCATGCAGGGTGGCTCGGTGATCAAAAGCATCACTGTGCGCGGAGCAGGGCTTCGTGAGGGAGACATTGCAGAAGCGCTTGGCGAAGTTGCAGGATCTTATCCTTCAGCAAGCGTTGGATCGTATCCCTGGTTTCATTCGATTAGTGATCATGGCGTCGCGCTGGTCGCGCGCGCCGCCAAGATCGAGATGCTTGATGAAATTTCTGAGCGACTTGAAACGCTGATTCGTGATGCAGGCGCCGAACCAATTCTCGTAAAAGGCGAAAACAACCGTATGGACTGATGGCAGCGACCTCGGATTGATGAAAGTTTATATACAGTTGGAAACGTCTCGGTTGCCACACCTTAGACGGGTATCTCTAATTGGAATGGGCGTTTCATCGCTATGTTAATTTGTTGAAATAGCGAGATTCAAGCTGTTGCAAATACGACGCGCCTGTCTAAAAAGAGCCTTGAGTGTGCTTAGTTCTGCATACTTGCTCTCGCGTACCTTGGAAAAAGCGCGTAGTGAATAATTCTACGGAATCGTCCGTAAGTTCCTGAAAGTCGTGGAACAATAGTGTTCACACGGCAGACACAATGGGGAAGAGTATGAAAAAAACTCTCATGTGCGCGACAGCCGTGGCCGCTTTTGCGTCTGCAGGCTCACTCGCTCAAGCCGAAGAAGGCTGGTATGGCCGCGCTGACGTCGGTTATGTTTTCGATGGCACACTAGATCATGATGCAGAGCGCGATGTGCTCTCCACTATGGGTGGTGACGCTTCTACTGATAACATGCTGCTTGGTGACCTCGGTATTGGTTATGGTTTCGACAATGGTTTCCGCCTCGAAGGCGTCGTAACTCACCGTAATGGTGATCTTGACGTTTCTGACGGCATCAATGGCGGCGTTCCAGCAGATATGACTGCCGGTACGGCTTTGACGACTTACTCGCTACACCAAAAAGGCAAAGCTCAGGTCTGGGATCTGATGCTGAACGGTCTTTACGACTTCAACCGTGAAGGTTCTTTCCAGCCTTACGTTGGTGTTGGTATTGGTGCTGCAAAAGTCAAAGCCAAAGCAAGTAACCTGGCTGCTGTAACAGTAGATGGTGGCACTGCTACTGGTCCGTTCGGTTCGAATGGCTTCAATGACAGTGAAACAGCTTTCGCTTATCAGGGTCTTGCAGGTATCGGTTACGCGATCACAGATCGCCTCGACCTGGATCTGGGCTATAAGTACTTCACTGTTAAGGACTTGGACTTCAACGGTATTGGACCGATGGGTGATAGCGTTGTTTATGACTCTGACTATGTCGATCACTCTGTGACGATGGGTCTGCGTTATGCGTTCGGCGCGCCGGCACCTGTGCCTGTAGCACCACCGCCTCCACCGC
>CAYGPE010000051.1:0-17600 GCA_964351695.1 uncultured Hyphomonas sp.
AGGAGCTCGACTGGCTAACAGTCCGCCCGATTACCCATGCTTTGACGCCGAAAGCGGACATTAGATTTTTTGGTCATGTGGTTTGATTGGCTGTCAACTCACACGCAATTCACACGCAAAATGACCACTTGAAGTGCTTTTTACGTGTTTCTGTGAAAACCCAAATATCTTAATGCTATGAAATGTAAGCATAAATTAATCTGAGTCTTCCTCGTCCTTCGTCTCATAATCGTGAGGTCGGGAGTTCAAGTCTCCCCCGAACCACCATTCCTTCTTTCCCGAATATGATCATGATCGTAGGTCGTAAATTCGATCTGGTTGCTGTAAGGGTCTTGTAAGTAAAACGACCATGCCAATGCGTGGTCGGATTCGCGCAGCGCCAGACCTTTAGCTTCCAGATGAGCTTTCCATGCCTCATACTCTGTGCCGGCGACGCCGAACGCGAAGGATTGGGGTTTGGGCGTGGCTGATCTGAAAAGGGCCAAATGCACTGCGCCTGAAAGGTCTTGTAATGTCAGTGGTCCATTTGGGTCGCGCGCCCAGGCTTCAGCTGCCGGATCAGGTGCAAAACCAAGTATGTCCTGATACCAGCGAGCGCCTTCTTCGCGATCTGGACAATAGATGTGAATATGGTCGATACCGCCACTAATGCTTGGAAACATATCTGATTTACCTGCCTTTTGTTGTTGGCTTTGATCCTGTTTGCGGCCTCAACCAAGGTTGAGGTCAAGCCGATTTTTCAAATTAGTATGCGCTTTCTAGACAAGGGCGATATCTCTGTAGCCAATCGGGAACGGCTACTCGTATCCCGTCATGAAACACAGGAGCCTCAAAATGGCGAAGAAAGACAAGAAACAGCAGAAAGCAGCCCAAAAGGCGCAAGCCAAGATTGTTGGTGCAGTGCTCGAAGGCAAAGGCCTCGATATGGCGCACAAGATCTGGCTGGCTGGCGTAGGCGCCTATGGCAAGGCCTATGACGCTGCAACCGACGGCATTGGCAAGGTTAGCGGTCAAAGCGAACTTATGTTTGATGATCTGGTCAAGCGCGGTGAAGAAATCGAAGGCGACGTTCGTTCGCGCCTGAAATCAAGCAGCGCCGTCTCCAAAATGACCAAGCAAATGATGAAAGTCACTGAGCAGGTCAACGCGATGCGTGGCAAGGTCAGCGAAGCAACGTCTGATGTGACTGAAACTGTCTCGAAATTCCAGGACGATCAGCGCGAGCGTCTTGAAGCCCGCATGCTGCGTATGCGCGAGGCGCTTGGCCTTGATGCTTTCTCTGGCAAAGGCAAGAAAGCCGAAAAGCTGCACAGCAAACTGGACGAGTTGGAAGAGCAAGTCGCATCACTGCGCGCTAATGCCGACGGCGCTGACGACAAGGTTAAGGCCCGTGTTGAACGTTTGAGTGCTGAAATCGCTGCGGTTGCTGGTAAGCCTGTGAAGGCAAAAAAGGCGACGAAGGCGGTTGCCAAGAAGGCCAAACCTGCGGCGAATAAAACCAAGGCTGTTGCCAAGAAGGCCCCAGCGAAAGCTGCAGCGCCCAAGAAAGCGGCGTCTAAAAAGCCAGTAGCGAAGAAGCCTGCAGCTAAGAAATCTGTAGCTAAAAAAGCCGCGCCAAAGATTGATGACCTGAAACTTATCAAGGGTGTTGGCCCGGTTCTGGAGCGTAAGCTGAATGCAGCTGGTGTTTTCAACTTCGCGCAGATCGCCAAGCTTCGCAAAGCGGACATCACCGCGATTGAAACCGAACTCGGCTTTCCGGGACGTATTGCGCGCGATGGTTGGCAGCTTCAAGCCAAAGCCTTGGCAACTGGCGCAAATGCTTAGAGTACACACTGCAGAGCTAGCAATGTAGGTTTGTTAATTTGCAATTTACTCTGAATCTGCTATCTCTATGACTCAGTAGAGTATGTGTAGAGTGGTAAAGGGAGGCCTGTCTGGCCTCCCTTTTTCTATGTAAATGCGACTATAATTGTCGAAACTGCTGGACTTATTCCTGTTTCGTCGGATCGCACTCGATTTCAACGGTTGCATGGCTGACGCCAAACGTGTCCTTTAGACGGGCCTTTATCGCCAAACGAAGTGATTCGGTGCAGGCGCCGGGCGCAGACTTCACATCCAGGGTCACCATTGATTTGCTCTCGTTCAAAGCCCATGCGTGAACATGGTCTACTGTTTCGGCGCCGGAAACATTGGCTTCAAGGTCAGTCTTTATATCGGTTGGAGACAGGCCTTTCGGCACGCCTTCGATCAGAATATGGCCGGTACTGCGAACGATCCGGTAGCCGCCAACTGTAATAATCCCCGCCACCAGCACTGACAGAAGCGGGTCAATTGGCATCCATCCTGTTAGAATAATCACAATTGCGGCCCCAATGGCTGCAATAGAACCAAGCAGATCCCCTGCGACGTGCCACAGGGCACCGCGCATATTCAGGTCTTCGCGGTCACCGCCATGCAAGATTGCAAACGCCGCGATATTCACCAGAAGGCCAATAATTGCCACGGTTAGCAGGAGCGTACCCATGACAGGTTGCGGTGATGCAAGGCGCTGTGCCGCCTCGATGATAATCCAAGCGGCCAGACAGATGAGCGCCAGTCCGTTTACGAATGCGGCCAGGACTTTGAAACGGCCCCAACCATAAGAGCGTGTCGCATCGGCGGGGCGCTCGGCCAGTTTAAAGCCAAGCCATGCCAGGCCCAATGATCCGGCATCTGTAAGCATGTGCGCCGCGTCGGCAAGCAAGGCGAGCGAACCGGATATTATGCCGCCAACGACCTCCGCGAGCATAAAGAGGAGGGTCAGCACGGCGGCAAATGCGACGCGTTGCCTTCCGCCCTTTGTATCAGGCGTTGCATGGTGGTGGTGATGCCCGTGATGATCATGGGAACCGTGCGAATGGGAGTGCGTACTCATGGGCTTGGCATAGATCGTAGAATCAAATAGTCAACAAAAACAATAACTTAAAGACGATATAACATAACTTTAGGGTTGAATCTTCAGTAAAATATATTTTCTATTCAATAGTTTGCCTGCCCCACTTTCGTATTTACGCCAAAATTACAAGCTAGGCCTGTTGTTCAAACACACTCAATTCACTTCGATTGCCGCAGTCCCGGTCTTTACAAATCTTAGTAGCTGATGACATTGAACCTCAAATAACCAAGTTGGGTTTTGAATATGCGTAGAGCTTCGCGAACACTCATTCTTATCGCCGCAACCGCGACGGTATTAACCGCATGCCAGAATGCGCGGCGATCACAGGAAGTCGCTTATGTCGAGCGGCCTGTAGAGCAACTTTATGAACGCGCTACATCTGAGCTGGATAAGCGCGATTATGATGATGCTATCTTGTTATTCAATGAAGTTGAGCGCCAGCACCCTTATTCAGAATGGGCCAGACGCTCCTCGCTGATGTCAGCTTTCGCCTCTTACGAATCGCGCCGCTATGATGATGCGATTGCGACGTCGCAGCGTTACTTGTCGCTCAATCCTGCCGGTCAGGGCGCGCCTTACGCTTACTATTTGATTTCCGCCAGCTATTTCGACCAGATCATGGATGTTGGCCGGGACCAGAAGACCACCGAGCTTGCCAAGGATGCGCTCAACGACGTGGTACGCCGTTATCCTGATACGGACTATGCACGTGACGCGCGCATTAAGCTCGACATGGTTCAGGATCAGCTGGCTGGTAAAGAGATGGAGATCGGTCGCTGGTACTTGCGCCGTAATCAGCATTTGTCAGCCGTCAATCGCTTCCGGACTGTAGTCAAGGACTATGACACGACTAGCCACACACCGGAGGCCTTGCATCGCCTCGTTGAGACCTATCTCTCTCTGGGCTTGAAGCAAGAAGCCCTCGTTGCGGGTTCTGTGCTCGGATACAATTACCCAGAGAGCGTCTGGTATCGCGATACTTATCGTTTGCTTGGTAATGAAGGACTGGATCCAGAAGCGGCGAGCGAAGCGCAAAAACGCACCTGGCTGCAAAAACTTATCCCCGGCGGAAAATAATTATTGTTCCTCTTTTGTTCTGGTGATAAGGGAGCGCATGATCATTGCGCTGTCTATACGTTCTTTTGTCCTGATTGATCAGCTGGATCTTGAGGCTGATCAAGGGTTAACTACGCTGACCGGGGAAACCGGCGCGGGTAAATCGATTATTCTTGATGCGCTTGATCTTGTGCTTGGCGGCGCTGCCGATCGAAAAATGGTGCGCGTGGGCGAGGCCCAGGCGACTGTCACAGCTGAGTTTTCGCTTCCAGTAACGCATCTGGTTTGGGATATGCTGTCCGAAAGCGGCATTGACGCAAGAACTCGCGAAACGCTGACCTTGCATCGTGTTATACAGGCGAAAGGGCCGTCACGGGCTTTTGTGAATGGGCAACCTGTAAATGCTGCGCTGTTATCGGCGCTTGGCGAGAACCTGGTTGAAATTCATGGGCAACACGCGGCGTCCGGATTGATGCGGCCAGCCAGCCATCGCGGATTGCTTGATGCGTTCTCCGGCAACGAAGACTTAGTGACGACTTGTATGGTGGCATGGTCACACTACGAATCTGCGCGTCAAGCACGCCGCGATTTGCAAGCCGCAGCGGCGCGCGCCGTTGAGCGGCGAGATTGGCTTGAATTTGCTGTTGAGGATCTGGAGAAATTAGGACCGGAGCTCGGCGAAGCGGCGCAGCTGGGCGCGCGCCGCGGCGTTTTGCTGCAATCAGAAAAACTCACCGAGAATATCGATGATGCCGATAGTGCTATCTCTGCCAGCTCTGTTGAAGGCGGTATTGCCAAAGCGGCGCGAGCTACAGAGCGGGTTTTGCGCATTCAGGGGCTTGAGCTGTTGGAGGGCGGTGTCGCAAAAGCCGCCAGCGAGGCGGCTGAAGCTATTGAGCGTGCACTGATCGAGCTGGCTGAGGCGCGCAGTGCCATTACGGCATTGAAAATTCACACTGGCCATGACGGTAAGGCGCTTGATGAGGTGGAAGGCCGCTTATTCGCGCTGCGTGCAGCTGGGCGCAAGTATGATGTTGATCCCGATCAGCTATACGATGTGCTTGAAGCCCACCGCGCCGATTTAGCGCTGTGCGAGGCAGATACCGAAGCGTTGGAAATGGCTAAAGCTGCCGAGGAGGATGCCCGCAGCGCTTGGCAAGTTGCGGCGCAAGCCTTGTCCAAGGCGCGCCAAGCCGGCGCTGTAAAGCTGGAAAAAGCGATTATGAAAGAGCTTCGCCCGCTGCATCTCGGCCGGGTTAAAGTCAAAATTGCCTTTACGCCAATTGGTGAGGATGAAAGCGGTGCCCGCGGTGTAGAACGCGCTGAGTTTGAGGTCGAGACCAATCCCGGATCTGGCTACGGACCGCTGCGAGCCATCGCTTCTGGCGGTGAACTGGCCCGTTTCTCTTTGGCGTTGAAATGTGCGCTCAGCGAAGTTGGCGGGGCGGGTACATTGATCTTTGATGAGGCTGATCAAGGTGTTGGCGGCGCTGTCGCCGCGGCCATTGGTGAGCGCCTCGCGCGGCTTGCACAAGGGCGGCAAGTATTCACCATCACGCATAGTCCTCAAGTTGCGTCCTGCGCGTGTCGTCAGTGGCGGGTCCGCAAATTGCCTGATGATCGCGGCGGCCTGCGTACCCATGTCGCGCAGTTAAACGAGGTTCAGCGGCTTGAAGAAATCGCCCGAATGTTATCTGGTTCCAGCATAACCGATGAAGCGCGCGCCGCTGCATCGAAATTGCTGGAGGCGGCATGAGTGGCAGCACTGATTTAGATAATCTGGATGAAGCCGCCGCGCGTGTGGAATTGGCGCGACTAGCCACCGAAATCAAACTCGCAGACGCCGCTTACTATCAGGACGACGCACCGCATCTCAGCGACGCAGAGTATGACGCGATGCGCCAGAGAAATCTCGAAATCGAAACCCGTTTCCCGCACCTGAAACGCAAGGATAGCCCAACCGATCAGGTTGGCGTCAGCGTTGCTGACGGGTTCGGCAAGATTACGCACGGCGCTGCAATGTTATCGCTCGATAATGCTTTCTCTGACGACGATGTGCATGAGTTTGCCGCGCGGATTGGCCGCTTTCTTGGACTGTCAGCTGATGAGCCAGTCATTCTCACCGCCGAACCCAAGATTGATGGGCTTTCACTCAGCCTGACTTATGAGAATGGCGCCCTGGCACAGGCGGCAACGCGCGGGGATGGCCGGGTTGGTGAAAACGTCACCGCGAATGCCCGGTGTCTTGATGATGTACCTGAACACCTCGGCGGCAAAGGCTGGCCCGCCCGGATCGAGATTCGCGGCGAGGTCTATATGAGCCACGCCGATTTTGCGGCGCTCAATGCCCGTGAAGAAGAAGCGGGGCGCAAAACATTCGCCAATCCGCGCAACGCTGCGGCTGGCAGTTTGCGTCAGCTCGATGTCGCCGTTACCCGCTCGCGGCCCCTGAAATTCTTCGCCTATGCGTGGGGCGAAACAATCACCCCCTTTGCCACAACCCAGTCTCAGGCAATTGCCGCGTTCCAGGATTGGGGTTTTAAGGTCAATCCGCTCTTCTCGGTACATGACAGTACGGAAGGCCTGCTTGCGGCCTATAACGAGATCGCAGCGCAGCGCGCGGATTTGGGCTACGATATTGATGGGGTTGTCTACAAGGTTGACCGCTTGGACTGGCAGGCGCGGCTTGGTCAGGTCAGCCGCTTTCCGCGGTGGGCCATCGCCCATAAATTTCCAGCCGAAAAAGCGATAACTGAGCTTGAAGCGATTGATATTCAGGTTGGCCGCACCGGTAGCCTGACGCCGGTTGCCCGGCTGAAACCGGTCACAGTCGGCGGTGTCGTTGTATCGAATGCGACCCTGCACAATGAGGACGAAATTGCCCGCCTTGATGTGCGGATTGGCGACCATGTGGAAATTCAGCGCGCAGGTGATGTGATCCCGCAAGTCTTGCGCGTCACTGACCCGGACCGTGCTGGTCGCGGCGAAGCTTTTGCCATGCCCCGTATATGCCCGGAATGTGGCTCTGCCGCCGTGCGCGCTGTTGACGACAAAGGCGAGCCGGACGTGCGCCGGCGCTGTACAGGCGGGCTGACCTGTCCGGCCCAAGCGGTGGAACGGTTGAAACACTTCGTCTCTCGCAAAGCCTTGGATATTGACGGTATGGGCGCGAAACAGGTCGAGCTGTTTCAAGCGCGCGGTGTCATCTCGGCGCCGCAACACATTTTCATGCTTCCTGACAGAATCGAAGCCGCGGGCTTGCCGCCATTATCTGAATGGGAGGGGTTTGGCGAAACGTCAGTCCAAAAGCTGCTCGCGGCAATCGATGCGCGCCGCGAGGTACCTTTCGCGCGCCTCTTAAACGGGCTGGGTATTCGCAATGTCGGCGAGACAAGTTCTGGCTTGTTTGCGCGGAATTTCGTCACCTGGTCGGCCTTCTGGACTGCGGTCGAGGGCGCGATTGAGGGTCCGGGGGGAGAGGCTGAGGCGTCACTTCTTGCCATTGATGGCATCGGCGCTGCTGCAATAGACAGCCTAAAAGCCTTCGCGAGCGAACCGCATAATCGGGACATGCTGGCTGAGTTGCTCACCCAAATTACCGTTCTGGATGGCGAGGCCCCTCAATCCAGTAGCCCTGTATCTGGTATAACAGTGGTCTTTACCGGAACGCTGGAGGCGATGACGCGCGATGAAGCTAAAGCCCGCGCGACCACGCTTGGGGCTAAAGTCTCCGGTTCGGTCTCCAGCAAGACTGATATTCTGGTTGCTGGACCAGGCGCCGGGTCGAAGCTCAAAAAGGCTGAATCGCTCGGCGTTCAAGTGATGAGCGAAACAGAATGGTTAGAGCTTATTGATGGGCTTTAGAGCGCCGCACACGCCGCGCGCAACCACAAAGCCACTTCGCCCTCAAGCTGCGGCTCTATTTCTGCCAGTACGCGTTGGTGATAGTCATCCACCCAGTTGCGTTCCTGCGCGGTCAGAAGGCTCGTATCGATTAAATCCCGGGCGAGAGGCGCAAAGGTCAGGCATTCAAAGCCAAGCATTTCCCGTTCACCGCCGTCGATCGCTTCTGGAGGGGTAACATATTGCAGATTTTCGATGCGAATGCCGTAGGCACCTTCTTTATAATAACCAGGCTCATTTGAAACAATCATGCCGGGCTGCAGCGCAATACTGTTCCACGGTTTGGCGATACGTTGCGGCCCTTCATGCACGCCGAGGAATACGCCGACCCCGTGGCCGGTGCCATGATCATAATCCAGTCCCGCCTGCCACAGCGCATGGCGCGCCAGAATATCCAAATGTGTACCAGTCGTCCCTTCTGGGAAGCGCACGCAATCAAGCGCAATATGGCCTTTCAGGACGAGCGTGTAATGACGGCGCATCTCCGGGTTGGGTTCGCCAATTGGTACAGTACGCGTAACATCTGTCGTGCCGCCCGGATATTGGCCGCCACTGTCGACCAGAAAGAGGCCGCCGCGCTCAAGTTTCAGGTTTGAAGCCGAAGACACGCGGTAATGGGGCAGGGCGCCATGTGGCCCTGCGCCAGAAATGGTTTCAAACGAAATATCCTTCAAGTTTTCAATCTCGCTGCGCAAGTCTTGCAGCTTTAACACCGCATCAATTTCAGTCACGTCACCAGACTGTGCCTCAGTATCGAGCCAGTGCAGAAACCGTGTTAGCGCGGCGCCGTCGCGGCGATGCGCGGCAGCTGTGCCCGCAATCTCCGTTGCATTTTTGCAGGCTTTCGGCAGCAAGACGGGGTCGGGCCGCCTGATGATAGTAGCGCCTGCTGTTTCAAGTGTCTGGAAGAACCATGCGGACGCCAGATCAGGATCAAGGCTGATGGTTTGGTCTTTCAATTCTGAGAGCGCGCCATCCAGCTCATCCATTGAGCGTAAGGTAACTTCATTCCCGAGATGCGCGCGCAGGTTTTCTGTTTCCTTACATGGATCGATGAACAGATCTGCGCGGCCATCGCTGCGCATAATCGCGCGGCCCAAAGGTAGGGGCGAGCAGGCAACATCGCCGCCGCGAATATTAAACAGCCAGGCGATGCTCGCGGGCGCTGTGATAATGACGGCGTCTGCGTCGTCTTGAGCCAGCGTTTTTGCAATCGTACCGCGCTTGTCGGCGGCGGATTGACCAGCAAAGGCGATATCGTGCGGGTGAATAGGCGCGGTTGGTTGTTGCGGCCGATCCGTCCACGCAATGTCTAAGGGGCTTTGACTTACGGCCTGTATGCTAGCGCCAGCTTTTCGCGCTGCGCGGGTTAGGGCTGCAACGCCATTCGGTGTCATCACCGCCGGGTCATAGCCAATCGTCTTGTTGACCAAGTCTTGCGCCGCGAGCCAACCGAACGGACCCGGATCGGGCACGCCAACGCGAATAAACAGGTCGTGATCTGTCTGCTCTGCAGCCTGGATCGTGTAGCGGCCATCAACGAAAAGTGCGGCCGTGTCTGCGAAGATTAAAGCTGAGCCATAGGACCCGGAAAACCCGGTAGCCCACATCAGGCGCTCATTGGCGTCTGGCAAATACTCATTCTGATATTCGTCATCGTGAGGAATGTAGAATCCATCAAGCGATTGCTTTGCCATTTCGGCGCGAAGGCTGGGCAGGTTGGCGTGGCCAATTTGGGGCCCGCCTTTGACATCAAATGATTGTTTCATACTCAACTAAGTAGCGACAAATACACGATGTGCAAAGGTGCATTCAAGATATGCATATTTGCATTGCAAAGATGACGGCAAGGTCATTGTTTGTAAAGGAACGCGTCCTATATCCCATGCATAAGAAAAAAGACTGCAACTTTCCTCCCAGGAGTAAAACAATGAAACCCTCTACTTACACGGCAAACCTTATAGCTTCAGCAAATGGCAACAATGTTTCCAAGAATGCTCTGGAAGGCGCCCCAGCCAATCTGCACGGCGTTAAAGCGCACAATAGTGTCAGCGTGACGGAGCGTCCGCACATTCTGATGCGCCGCGCAAACCGTTGGTCACGCCGCGCTAATCACTAGTTAGCGCGTCGCAGCACCAGCGTTGACCATCCGTCACGGCGGATACGTTTAACGAGGGTGAGCCCGCGCGCCGTATAGGCGGCGCGTACAAGCGGTTCCTGACGGGTCAGTAGGCCTGAAAGAATAACATGGCCGCCTTTGGCAACAAGGCCGCTGAGACTGGGTGAAAGCCCGATCAGCGGCCGCGCCAGAATATTTGCAAAAACTAGATCATAAGGCGCGCTAGCTTGGATAAGCTGGCTGTTAGCCCCGCGTGTCAGATATGCGCGGAAGCGTGAACCGATATCGTTCTTACGTGCATTTTCATTTGCAACGCGCACGCTATCTGCGTCAATCTCCGTACCGATAGCGCGCTGCGCTCCGGCCTTGATGGCCGCGATGGCGAGTACGCCTGAGCCTGTGCCAACATCTAGAACTGTACGCGGGACGCCGCTGCGTAAAACAAGTTCAAAGCCTAATAGACACCCGAGTGTTGTGCCGTGATGGCCCGTACCAAAGGCTGGACCCGCCTCGATCAGGATACTCGTTTTGCCGGGTGAGTTTGCAGCTAGCGCATGACTGCCTGCAACAATGAACCGCCCTGCACGCACAGGCGGCAATCCTTCCAGCGACATGACGACCCAATCGCGCTCTGGGACAGCCTCGATAACCGGATTGAGATCTGGGGCGACATCAGCAATCAAAGCGACACAAGCTTGCGCCGCCGCTTCGCTCGCCGCGTACGCGTCCAGCCGCCATGTGACCCGTGTATCCTCCTTTGCATCGACAGCCTCAGCAGGCGAAGGATCGGTCCAGGCGAGAGTGTCCCACGCTGATTCTATTGCAGTTTTAGAGCCGCGAGCTGTGATCTGATACATGCGGCGGCTTTAGCACTCTCTGCAATGGTCGAACAGAGAGGATTACCTTGTATTGGTGCGGCTTTTCCAGCGGCGATCATAATGCGCCCAAGCCTGATCGCGGTCGCGGTGGGTGTAAACAGGCGCGATTGGGCCGCGTTCGCGGTGAAAAACGCTGCGTTCAGAGCGTGATCTATGGGTCATGTGAGCGTCATCAGACCGTGATGGTGTGGTCACGTAAGTGCGCGTAAAGGTACGCTTTATGCTAGACGTCTGGGCTGGCGCGCCGCTCAGCTCGCTGGAACGTGAAATGATGCGGCGATCACATGTCTGAATATGGCAGCACGATCCATGCGTGCTTTCCATCGTAATGTCGTGGCTGTGCGTATGCCCACCATGTGTATGTGTGAAGTGCTGGGCCAGAGCGGGCGCACTAAAGAGCAGCGCTGCGGTCGTCAGTGAAGCCAGTCGCGTAAACATGTGTTTCTCCCAATGTCCGCCTGTGTTAGCGGGTTTGGCGATAGTTAACACATCCTTGCCATGAATGCAGGCTGAAGCCCTTACTGGGTATGCAAGACGAGACGAGACGTATGACACAGACCCTCAATATTGCTGTTGCTGGTGCGGCCGGTCGGATGGGCAGTCAGCTCGTGCGTGCGGCGCTTGATACGGGCCATACGATAAGCGGTGGAAGCGAGGCACCGGGATCAACCCACTTGGGGCAGGATATAGGCGTGCTGGCGGGCACTTCTTCGGTTGGTGTTGACGCGCGCGCAGGCATTGCCGAAGCGGCTAAAGGCGCGGATGCCTGGATAGATTTTACAATCCCCAAGGCGACGCTTGCGGCGCTTGATGTGCTGCCAAGTGTGGGCGTGAAAGCCATTATCATTGGAACGACAGGCTTTAGCGTTGCTGAGCAGGAGAAGATTGAAGCGGCTGCAGACAGGCTTGCGATTGTCAAAGCGGGTAACTTTTCGCTCGGCGTCAATCTGCTTGAGGCGCTCGTGCGACTGGCCGCAGCGCGACTAGGCGAAGATTGGGATATCGAAATTTTGGAGACCCATCACCGCCGGAAACTGGATGCACCCTCAGGAACGGCATTGATGCTCGGCGAAGCTGCTGCTGAAGGCCGGGGCAAGCCACTAAGCCAGCTCCGCAGCGCACCTTATGACGGCCCGGATGCCAAACGTGAGGCCGGCCAGATTGGTTTCGCAGTGCGCCGGAGCGGCGATGTCATCGGCGAGCACGAAGTGACGTTCGGGTCTGACCGCGAGATTCTCAGCCTGTCGCATACAGCGCTCGATCGCGCTGTATTTGCGCATGGCGCAATAAAGGCGGCGGAATGGGCCGCGGCCCAAGGCCCCGGTCTGTATGGTATGGACGACGTTCTGGGGCTTTGACGCTGGGATACTGATTGCGCTTAGACAGCACGTGCGCCACCTTGTTTGTAAGATAAAACAAGAGGGAGGCTCGCATGGCCAAAGGTCGCGAATTTGATGTAATTGCTTACGGCGCAACAGGCTTTACAGGCCGCCTCGTCGCGGACTATCTGGCACGGACCTATGGTGTGGGCGGTGAAGTCAAATGGGCGATGGCTGGGCGCAGCGCTGAAAAACTGGCTGCCGTACGTGACGAGATTGGCGCACCTGCTGAGACGCCGCTGATTGTTGCTGATGCAAGTGACCAGTCTAGTTTGACTGACATGGCCGCGCGCGCTGGATGTGTTGCGACGACGGTTGGGCCTTACAGCCTCTATGGTGAACCCCTGGTTGCCGCGTGCTGCGAGGCCGGGACGGATTATGTCGACTTGTGCGGTGAGCCGTTGTGGATGCATCACATCATCGGGAAGTATCAGGATAAGGCCAAAGCTTCGGGCGCGCGGATTGTGCTGTCCTGCGGGTTTGACTCGATCCCGTTCGATCTGGGTGTCTGGTTCCTTCAAGAAGAGGCTAAGCGTCAGTTTGGCGCGCCTGTGCCGCGCATCAAAGGCCGGGTTCGCAAGATGCAGGGCACATTCTCAGGCGGCACAGCCTATAGCTCGCAGCTGACGATGAAGGCTGTACAGCAGGACCCATCGCTGATGGGCATCCTGATCAATCCGCACAGCCTGACCCCGAAAGGTGAAGGCCCGCCGCAACCGCACGGAAACAAGCCGATTGAGGATGAGGATATTGGCAGCTGGGCTGCACCTTTTGTAATGGCGGTCATCAATACCAAGAACATCCATCGCTCGAACGCCCTCATGGGCCATCCCTATGGCGAGGATTTTGTCTATGATGAGATGATGCTCACCGGCCCCGGTGATAAAGGCAAAGCCATGGCTGAGCACGTCGCGGGCATGAATAGTATGGGCGGCAAGGATGGGCCGAAACCGGGCGAGGGCCCGAGCGCGGAAGAGCGTGAAGCGGGTTTTTACGACGTTTTGTTCTATGGCACTGCCGCCGATGGCCGTGTCATCAAGGTTGGCGTGACGGGCGACCGTGATCCGGGATATGGCTCGACCAGCAAGATGATTGCTGAAGCAGCCCTGACGCTGGTCAAGGATGCTATAGATACGCAGGGCGGCGTATGGACCCCTGCGCCAGTTATGGCTGCGCCTTTGCTTAAACGTCTGCGCGCCAATGCAGGTTTGACTTTTGAGGTCGAAGCCTAAGCAAATTTAAGGCGACATTTCCCCAGCTTCATGCGTCTTCCAAATCGCATTCAAAACGAATCACGCTAAGAATCGTGAATCGTGCGGGGCTGAAGGAAACGAATATGACATTGCTAGAGTTGGTGATTATCGCCCATCGTTGTCGGTCGACTCATCATTTCATCGCAATTGACGCGCTGTCTCTGCTGAAAGGCAAGGATGCGGTGCTGTGGCACGATCTCGTCCTGCGCTATCATGAAAGCCTGCTCAAAGGGGCTAAAGCGCCTGATACGACCTTCCGCGATTTCCATAATCACGTCCTGCATGTCCAGGAGGGTGAATGGGGCGGCGCGCGTGACGCGGCAATGGAATGGTATGGTAAAGCCGTCGCGGCGCTTCGCCAGGAAAAATGGTCCGATGCGGTCTATGCGCTCGGCGTGATGACGCACTATTATGCCGACCCGGTGCAGCCTTTCCATACAGGTCAAACCGAGGAAGAGGGCGCTATACATCGCGCCATCGAGTGGAGCATTGCCAAGTCGCGCGACACGATCAAGGCGATGATCGATGCGCGTGGTTATCCAGTTGTGTCGGCGGGCCGTGATGCTGGTTTTGTCGCTGATATGGTTCTGGCGGGCGCGAAATATTCCAACCCACACTATCAGACATTCATTGACCATTACGATATCGATATTGGTGTCAAAAATCCCGAGATGGGGCTTGATGAGACTTTGCTGGATATCCTCGCCGATCTGATCGCCTATGCGACGGCTGGCGTGGCGACTTTGTTTGAGCGTGCGTTCGAAGAGGCCGCAGTAAAGCCGTCCAAGATCGATCTCGATCTTCCGGGGTATCTCGCGGCATTGGATATTCCGATCCGCAAGCTCACCAAACGCATGGCCGATGCGAAAGACCGCAAAATCGTTGAGGCGATGTACGCCGAATTGCAAGAAACCGGCAAAGTCATCAAAACCTTGCCAGCTGACGATAAAGCGATCCGAAAGCTGCATGCGACTCAGGTCTTGCGAAAGTCTATGGATGAATTGGACGCGCAGAAGCTGAAGCCAATCGGCAGCAAACATAAGCCAATGAAAAGCCTGCCAAAGCCTGTCGAATATGTGCTAAAATTGGTGCCGGTGCCATTTGGCGGGTCGAAACTCACAGCTGCGCCGATGCAGGTGCCCACAAGGTCTGCGCTTGTGCCTGATCCTGAAGTGTTTGATGCCCCCACGAGTGCGGAAGACGCGGTGGCTGATGCCAAAGGCAAGCTCGTTCAATTGGCTGCGCTGGCTGAGAATGAGGCTGAAGAGGACGTTTCTGAAACGGCGGCAGATAAGCTGCTCGCCGAGTTAGACGCTGAAGCGGACGCAAAATCGGCGAAGGAAGCCGCAAAAGCTGAACGCGAAGCCAAAGAAGCGCAAGCCAAGGCAGAGGCTGAAGCGGCGAAGGCGGCTGAAGAGGCGGCGCGCGCGCAGCAGGAAGCGAAAGAGGCCGCGGAGACTGAAGCGAAAAAAGCTGAAGCAGAGAAAGCTGCAGCAGAAGCAAAGGCTGAGAAGGAAGCTGCCGAGACTGAAGCTAAAGCGGCAGAAGAAAAAGCGAAAGCGAAAGAGGAAGCTGAGGCGCTCGAAGCTCAAGCCAAAGCTGAGGCGGATGAAGCCGCGGCTAAAGCGAAAGCTGAGAAAGACGCCGCCGAGCAAGCAGAATGGGAAGCTCTGGTCAAAGCTGAGGCTGAAGAAAAGGCTGCCAAGGAAAAGCGGGAAGCCGAGGCTGGTGCGGCTGCTAACAAAGAGACTGAAGCGAAAAAAGTGTCCAAACCGAGTAAGGCGGAGCGCGCCGATCGGCTGACTGAAGACTCTCCGGTTGTTGATGCACCCTCGATTGGACCGAAAACGGCCGCTCGGCTTGGCAAAGTCGGCATCACCACGATTGGTGATCTCTTGGCGGCTGACGTTGAAGAAACCGCGACGGCGTTGAATGTACGCTATATCACAACTGATACACTGACAGACTGGCAGGATCAGACACGCCTGATGCTGGAAGCTCCCGGCTTGAGGGTACTTGATAGCCAAATCCTGGTCGGTGCCGGAATTCGCAGTGCCAAGGATCTCGCTAATGCTTCGGCGCGTTCGGTACTGAAAGCGGCTACAAGTTTTCTTGAGACGCCGAGTGGGTCACGCGTCCTATGGGGCTCGGAAAGCAAGGTTGATGAGGGCGAGGTACGCCAATGGATCGATCTTGCTCGTACAGCCAAGCCTTGACCGGGTCGCCGCCAAGTTTTTGAAATTACATCAAATTCAAACAATCGTCTGAACCATAACCTCACCTCTATGTGCCATTACGGGGCGTAGCGAAATGAGCCACCGCGCCTAATGCGGCGGCAAACAAGGGTGACGACTATGGCCAAGACCGTACTGGTTATTGATGATGATCCAACACAGCGCCGTCTGCTGACAGCTGCTGTTGAAAAGGCCGGGTTCGCCTGCCGCACAGCGCCGGATGGCGAGACCGGCGTTGCGATCGCGACCGATGCCAATGCTGGCGCTGACGTGGTGTTGCTCGATCTGACGATGCCCGGCCTTTCAGGCATGGATACACTCGAAATGCTAACCGAGCGCCGCCCGGATATGCCGGTCATTATGCTCACGGCAACCAGCGGCATCGATACGATTGTATCAGCCATGCGCGCCGGAGCGGTCGATTTTGTTGTCAAACCTGCCAGCCCTGAACGGGTTGTTGTTTCAATCCGCAATGCGCTGAAACTGTCATCTCTAAGCGGTGAGGTAAAACGCCTGACCCGCAAATCAGAAGGCGGGATGAGCTTTGATGATATGATTGCGTCTGCGCCAATCATGCGTCAGGTTCTGCGTCTCGGCCAGCGGGCTGCGGCGTCTGATATTCCAGTTCTGATTCTGGGCGAAAGCGGTGTCGGTAAAGAGGTTATTGCGCGCTGTATCCAAGGTGCATCGGATCGTTCCGGAAAACCGTTTATTTCGGTGAACTGTGGTGCGATCCCAGAAAACCTGGTCGAGAGCATTTTGTTCGGTCACGAGAAGGGGGCGTTTACGGGCGCTGTTGCGCGATCCGCTGGCAAGTTTGTTGAGGCTGATGGTGGGACATTGTTCCTGGATGAGGTTGGCGAGCTGCCACTCGATACGCAGGTTAAATTGCTGCGCGCTTTGCAAGAGGGCGAAGTAGATCCGGTTGGTGCGCGCCGCCCTGTGAAAGTCGATGTGCGCATTATTTCGGCGACAAACCGTGATCTTGCGACCCGTGTTAAAGAAGGCGCATTCCGTGAGGACCTTTATTACCGAATGAATGTTTTCCCCTTGGAAATGCCCGCTTTGCGCGCGCGTATCGAGGATATTCCGGCGCTAGTTGATCACTTTATTGGACGTTTCAACGCCTCAGAGGGTACGCGCATTGCCAGTGCCTCAGATGATACGTTAAAAATGCTGTCAGCCTTCGATTGGCCTGGTAACGTCCGTCAGCTGGAAAACGCTGTGTTCCGGGCGGTTGTGCTCTGCGAAACCGATACGCTTGAGCCGCATGATTTCCCACAAATCTCTGGCGTCATGCCGGATATTGCCGCGCTACCAGAGGTGACGCGTCCAGTTGTGGCCAATGACCAGCCTGTGCAGGATGCTGATGCCGTGCAGTACGCCACATCTGAAACAAGCCCCGTACCCATAATGGATGCAGGCGATGTCCGGAGCCTGAGCGAGATTGAGCGTGATCTGATCGCGTATGCGATTGAGCATTATGCGGGCCACATGTCTGAAGTCAGCCGCCGTTTAGGCATTGGCCGGTCGACCCTTTATCGCAAAGTACGTGAGTATGGATTGGACGATGACTCGGTGCGTGAAGCAGGATGAAACGTATAATGCCCTGTAATTACAAGGCTATAAAACCTTAACATAAGATAAAGCGACATCGCCTCTCGATTGAATTATTTCAGAGGCCATGAAACACCAAGAAACATACGCGCTTTCCTCCCAAGCGAAATGCGTCAGGACTGCGAGCGCTCTGCTGGCTGCACTGGCGATAAGCGGCCTTGCTGCCTGTGGCGGCGGTGGCGGCAGCGATACAACAACAGTAGCGCCGCAAGGGGTTGCGCCT
>CAYGPE010000052.1:0-17441 GCA_964351695.1 uncultured Hyphomonas sp.
CAGAAACAGACGCCAGTCCCGATCATAATCGGCGATATCGCCCGCCACCATTACATTTCCAAAAATTCTTTCCGCCCCCAATGTCGCAAGGCGTATAATGCCCGTATCTCCACCTCATAGAGGGCGACCCGGATCGGCTGGACCGGGGTGGGGAGTGGCGGCCCGGGGCTGCAGATAGGGACACCGAAACCCTGTCTCTGGCGGTTCCGGTCGGGCAGTGCACCGGGACTCCTCATGGCAACCCATGAGGTTTGGGGACACCCCTGTAAAACCGACTAAGCCCGGACCTTGAGATGGCGCGAAGCCGCCCTCGGATGACCAAAAAAACGTGTCGCCGCGAGGTGCGTCCAAAGCGGGCGCTAAAAGCCGACTCGCGAGAGCGGCAGTCATTCGCGTTCACTCTGGACGCACCTCAGCTCTCTATCCCGTGGCGGCGTAAGCTGGCCCGGTTTTCGGTGCTGCCACTATATCTGCGCGCGGATCATCTCCAGCGCTTTCTCTATCGTCGCCATACGCACTTCATGACGGCCAATATCGCCCAGCGACAGCATCTCGTGCAGCATCGCCCGGTTTTCTCGGGCGCAGGCCAGATGCACAGTGCCGACAGGCTTCATTGGTGAACCACCGCCCGGCCCAGCAATCCCGGTTACGGCTATAGACAGATTGGCGCGGCTATTATCCAACGCCCCCTCGGCCATCATCCGCGCCACAGGCTCAGAAACCGCGCCATAGTCGGCGATAACATCACCAGCGATGCCCAGCATGTCGACCTTGGCTTGATTGGAATAGGTCACAAACCCGCGCTCAAGCACTTTCGAGGAGCCCGCAAATTCTGTGAAAAGCCCTGCAATTAGCCCACCTGTGCAGCTCTCCGCCGTCGCGATCTTGACGCGCCGCTCGGCAGCTTCTTCAGAGACCAGAAGGGCAAGATTACGGATACGGTCAGGAAACATGGGCTGATCCTAATCCGCAGACTGTATCGGCATCAAGACCGCCACAGCCTGCGCCGCGATGCCTTCGCCGCGGCCGGTAAAGCCCAGCCGCTCAGTCGTCGTCGCTTTGACGCTGATCATGTCGACAGGCCGGCCCAAGACACGCGCGGTTTCGATACGCATTGCATCCCGGTGCGGGCCAATCTTCGGCGCCTCGCAAATAATCGTCAGATCACAGCTCTCAACCCGGAAACCACGCTCACCAGCAAGCTTAACCGCATGGCTCAGAAATACCGACGACGCCGCGCCTTTCCATTGTGGGTCAGATGGCGGAAAATGGTCACCAATATCCCCCAGTGCCAAGGCCCCTAGGATCGCATCCGTCAGCGCGTGCCACGCAACGTCCGCGTCAGAATGCCCAGACAATGCCTGGCTGTGTGCGATTTCAACTCCGCACAGCGTAACGCGATCTCCTTCGCCGAAAGCATGGACGTCAAATCCAGATCCCACGCGTAGGGCAGGGGGCGCAGGGCGCAACACGTTTTCCATACGGGCAAAATCCTCGGCTAATGTCACTTTTCCTAACCTCTCAGAACCAGCGATTAGCTCCACAGTCCCACCATCCGCCTCTATCGCGGCAAGATCATCAACCAAATCGGCGTCAGACGCCTGCAGAAGCCTCAAGAGCCGCCCATAGCGAAATACCTGAGGTGTCTGAACGCGGTAGAGATCGCTTCGGTCTACTGTCTGAGTGGTACGATCACGCCACCGCTTCAGGGCGTCCAAGACAGGCAAAGCAGGCGCGGCAGCATCAGCGCGGTCAAGCGCTGCTATAAGCGCGCTGATTGTACTAGCTTCAAGGCCCGGCCGAGCTGCATCATGCACCAGAACCTTGTCATCGCTGTTCATGTCGAGCGCTTTTAGTCCAGCAAGAACAGATTTACTGCGTGTCAGCCCCCCGCACGTCAACGTCACACCTGCAGGTAGAGTTTCCCTGAAGGCCGATTCGAAACCTTCAGGGATAACCAGCACAACAGGACCGACCGCAGCGTGAGACAGCGCAGCTTCAAACGCATGCACATAAAGTGGTTTGCCGAGGAACGATCGCAGCTGTTTGGGAACATCGCCCCCAGCGCGAAGGCCTTTACCGCCTGCAACAACTATCATCCCGACTTTCATTGGCTTTTCCTAGTCATAATGATGTAAAAAGGCCACAATGAATGCCGGAAACTACAGCTGATCTACGTTGCCTTACTTTTGTGCAATACGGATGTGTGATTGAACGTGTTTATGCTGCACTCGCACACATATGAGGCAAAGCCAGTCTGGCTCGCGCCAATGTCCGGATCTACTGATGCTGCGTTCCGGCGTCAGGCGGTGCGGTTTGGCGCGCCTGCTGTTGTTTCTGAAATGGTAGCGGGCGAGACACTGGCAAAGGCAAGGCCCGATGTCGTTCGCCGCACGTGCCGTCACGAAGGCGAGGGGGACTGGATCGTACAGCTCGCTGCGCGCGCGCCGGAGCATATGAAGATCGGGGCTGAATTGCTGCGCGAGGCGGGCGTCGATGTGATTGATATTAATATGGGTTGCCCCGCACGACAGGTCACAGGCGGAAATTCTGGATCGGCATTGATGCGCGAGCCAGACCTTGCTTTGCGTATCATCGATGCCGCGCTGGAAGGTGCAGCTGGTAAACCCGTTACGCTGAAGATGCGCCTTGGCTGGGACGACGGGATGCTGAACGCGCCAGAGATCGCCCTCGAAGCTGAAAAGCGTGGCATACGCATGATCACACTACACGGACGCACGCGCTGCCAGTTCTATAAAGGAAAGGCAGATTGGAAAGCTATTCGGCGTACAGTGGACGCAGTGGCAGTTCCTGTAATTGCGAATGGCGATATTGGCTCTGTCGAAGACGCAAAAGAAGCTATGCATCTATCTGGCAGTCACGGTGTAATGATAGGACGCGCTGCAATGGGCCAGCCCTGGCTGCCCGGACTGATTTCAGCGAACCTTGAAGGTCGACCATTTGAAACGCCTACGCTCGCGGCGCAATGCGAGAGCCTTAGCGAGCAAATTGTAGACAGCATGGCTCTATATGGCGACAGATTGGGCCTGCGCACGGTGCGCAAGCATATCGCCGCCTGCATTGATAAGGTTGAGTTGCCGCTTGATGACGCAGAGCGACGGCGTCTGCGAAGCGAGCTCTGCCGGATCGAGGATCCGGACATCCTCTTTGATCGTCTCCATAAATTGTATTTCGAACACGAATCCGAGATCGCCGCATGAAAACTCTCGTCGATCTTGCTGGTTTAGCGCCATTCGCATTGATGCAAGTCGATGCCAAACGACGGGTGAGGGCCGCTAACCCGGAAGCCCAGACTATTCTTGGGCAATCACAGCGCACAATGCTGCGCAAACCGCTTAGCGAAGTCGTGTTCCATGACTCACTCTTGTTCGACCTCATCGATCGCTGCTTGAAGCTTGATGGCGATGTCACGGCGCACGGTATTAGCCTAAACGGTCCAACCTTTTCGCGAAAGATTGATCTGGATATACGCTTGCGGCCTGCTGGAGATGGCGGTGTTGTCATCGCGCTTATTCCACATGCAGGGCATGATATCGTTGATAACCCGGCCAATGTTGCAGCTTTCGGGCGCATCCTTGGGCATGAGGTAAAAAACCCCCTGGCTGGCATTTCTGGCGCGGCACAGCTGCTGCTGCGAAAATCAAATGATGAGCAGACGCCAATGCTCAACATAATTCAAAGCGAAACAAAGCGGATTGAGCGTTTAATTTCGCGCCTCTCAGCCTTTGAGCTTTTCTCATCGCCGCGCTATGCGCCGTTCAATATTCACGCGCTACTTGATCAGGTAATCGCTGCAGAAGAGGCCGCACATGGCGGGCAAGTCGCGGTGACACGGGCGTATGATCCCTCGCTACCCGACATTGAAGGCGATCAAGACCACCTGCATGAGGCGTTTCAGAATATTATGCGAAACGGTGCCGAAGCGGCGCTAGCGGGCGGCGTGTCCGCAAATTTACGGGTTGAGACGGCATTTGAAACTTCTTTTGCGATTGCTGGTGGTGGTCCTGAAGGCCGCCTTGCACGCGCTATTCGGGTTACGGTCACAGACAATGGCGAAGGTATTTCGCCAGAGAAGCGTGAAAAGATGTTTGATCTCTTCACCTCGACAAAGTCCGGCGGCCGCGGACTTGGCCTCAATGTTGTAAGTGAAATCGTTACGGCTCATCGTGGCCGCCTGAAAGTCGACAGCAAACCTGGCGAGACGCGATTTTCAGTCTATCTGCCAATCTTGAAGAAAGCGCGATAAATGAGTCAGAAAACAATCCTGCTTGCAGAAGACGATGCCAGCATCCGTCTGATCGTCAATCAGACCCTTGTTAGTGCTGGTTACGCTGTCCGCGCAACCAGCTCCCCCGATGCACTTGAACGCTGGATCAGAAATGGTGAAGGCGATTTGGTGGTGACGGATGTCTACCTGACAGACACATCGATATTTGAGCTTTTGCCATCATTCAAACTTGTGCGACCCGAGCTGCCGATAATCGTTATGAGTGGCCAGAACACGATCCTGACGGCGGCTTCAGCGGCGCAGCATGGTGTTTTTGACTATCTCCCGAAACCCTTCGACATTGATCAGCTGGCTGACCTTGTAGGGCGTGCGCTCAAGGGGACTTCGCGGGCTAAAGCAAAACTGCCCATGGTCAGCGAGGAAGACCAGGCTTTGCCGCTCACAGGGCGTTCTGAACCTATGCAGGAAGTCTATCGGATCATCACGAAAGTGATGAATACGGATCTGACTGTCCTGATCGAAGGGGAGTCTGGTACGGGTAAAGAGCTAGCTGCGCGGGCGATCCATCAGCTTGGCGACGGCGAGACGGGAAAATTCCACTCGCTTGATTTGGCCGCGATGCGCACCGAAGACGTCAACCGTGAGCTCTTCGGGACTTCGGACGCGCCCGGTATCGCGTATGAGGCCAACGCAACGATCTACCTTGATGAGATTGGGGATTTGTCGACGGAAGCGCAAACTCAACTCGTCAAGCTGATGCGTGAAGAGGGCGGGGCACGCATCATCGCATCGACACGTCAGCCGCTTTCTGCGCTGGTCGACGCAGGCAGCTTTCGCGAAGACCTATACTATAGAATTAATGTCGTTCGGATCGACATGCCGCCTTTGCGCCGTCGCAAGGACGACATTCCTGAGCTTGTTCGAACATTCCTGATCCGGGCGCAGCGGCGCGGTCTTACCGAAAAGCAAGTTGATCCGGGCGCCATGGACCTGATGCTGGCCTATGACTGGCCGGGCAATGTGCGTGAATTGGAAAACCTGATCTTCCGACTTGTCGCCCTGGGCCCAGACAATACAATCTCACAGCGTGATATTGAACGCGAGCTACGCGCGGAATCGCTGAAAGAGTTGAGCAGCAATTCCACGTTTGAGAGCGAAATCGAAGCTTTGCTGCATCGCTATGTCATGGCTGACCTGCTTAAGGGCGCCGAAGACGGCGAGAAAATCCACCAAACTGTCCTGGAGCGGGTTGAACGTCCCCTGATCCGGCTCGCCTTGTCCGTTACATCTGGCAACAAGTTACGCACGGCTGCGCTGCTTGGTGTTAACCGTAATACGCTCCGGGCGCGGATAAACGCGCTTGAACTGGAAAAGGGTGATTGACGCTTGGCACAAGTGTTGCTCTAAATCCTCACTGTTGCTGTTAAGATACAGCGCAGTGTAGAGGTCAAGCATGCCGAACGGTGTGGTTAATCAAATCAAACAGTCAAGTAGTGGCTGGTTTCAGGGCCTGTTCGTCCTTGCCGCCGTGATTTGCGCAACGGCGAGCTTTATCGCCTTGGCACGCACCAGCCCGATTGCCAAAGTACCGCAGGAAGTCCTCGTCCTGCTGGTCCTGAATACGGTTGTCCTGCTTATTCTCGGCTGGATTGTTGTGACCCGATATCTGTCCCTGCAGTCGACCAAAACTGGTGATGGGGGAGGGCGGCTCGCGCGCCGTTTCATGCTGCTCTTCGGTTTAAGCTCGATGATTCCTGCCGTCGTCGTGTCGCTTTTCTTGTGGGCGACGATTGAGAACGGTATTGAGACATGGTTCGGGCAACGTGTCGGCACACTAGTCGATGAGTCGCGTGCGCTCGCCGATACTTACATTTCAGATTTCAGCGACAGGTTCGAACAAGATGCCCGGCTTGTCGCCGTCGACATCAACAATGCGGGGATGGAAGTTTACCAAAATGAGCGTGAGCAATTAGCGGCATATCTCGGCATTCAATCCTATCTGCGAAACATGTCAGCGGCCTATATCGTCGATCAGGACGGCCTGCCAACAGTGACCGCTGAGAATATGGTGGAACCCGGCTATTATCGCCGCGCCTCACCGGAAACGATCGGGGATGCAGAAAGCGGCGAAGTGGTGCTCTCGCTGCAGGAGCAGGCGGGTTTTGCCTTTGCGCTGCTCAAGCTGGATGCGATTGACGGGCAATATCTCTATCTGGCGCAATCTCTCGATACGAACTTGATCAGCCAACTGCGCCGGGCACAGAGCGCGTTTGATGATTATGCCTTGGCTGAAGAGCGTAGTGATGAACTGCAAAGGCTTTTTGTGATCGCCTATTTCCAGATCGTCGCGCTGGTATTGCTGCTCTCTATTCGCTTGGCGCAGGAGGCGGCAGGACGGATTTCAGGTCCGATCAGCCGGCTTGCCCATGCCGCGCATGATGTGCGTGAGGGCGTCCGGGGGGTGCAGGTTCCACTCCCGCCTGACGATGATGAAGTGCGCGCCTTGTCGCAATCCTTTAACGTCATGACGTCTCAACTGGATGACCGCCGCGCCGAACTCATCGCCGCGCGCGAAGAAGCTGAGATGCGGCAAGTCTTCTTGGAAACACTCCTCGCTGATCTAAGTGCTGGCGTGGTCCGCCTGGATCAGGCCGGGGTGATCACCATCGCTAACCGCTCCGCTGAAAGCCTTCTGGGTATGAGCGACATTGCGGGAAAAGCACTTAGCGATATTGCACCAGAACTAACTCAGGTCGCACGTCAAACAATCGATACGGGTAAGGCGATTGATGCCTCTCTGAACCTTGAGGGCGAAGCCGGGACGCGCCATATCCGCCTCAAGGTGACGCAAGATAATGATGACGGCTATGTTCTGACATTTGATGATGCCAGCAAGCTCGTGAACGCCCAGCGTCAATTGGCCTGGCGCGATGTGGCCCGGCGCATCGCCCACGAGATACGTAATCCGCTGACACCAATCTTGCTCTCCACCGAGCGACTGAAACGGCGTTATTCGGGCAAGATTGACGACCCTGAAGGCGTGTTTGAGCGCTGCATTGATACTATCATGCGGCAGGTCAATGACATTGGCCGCATGGTCAAGGAATTCTCTGATTTTGCGCGTATGCCGAACCCGACACCATCAATTTTCAAGCTGCCGGTTCTGATCGAAGATATTTGTTTCTCGCAGCGCGTCGTCAGCCCGGATCTCGACATTCAGTTCAATAATCATGCCGTAGGTATCGAGGTTTTCGGCGACGAGCGCCTTCTGGCTCAAGCCTTTGGTAATATTGTAAAAAATGCCGCTGAAGCCCTGTCTTCGCGCCCGGAAGATGACGAGACTGTGGGTCAAATCTCCATCGCCTTGCAGCGTCTGAAAGATGGCCACGTTGAGATCACCTTCTGCGACAATGGTCCGGGTTTTCCGCCAGATGCCAAGGAGCAGTTGCTAGAGCCCTATGTGACCGCCAAGGAGGGCGGAACAGGTCTTGGCCTCGCCATCGTCAACCGCGTCATCATGGATCATGGCGGTACTATTAATTTGCAGCATCGGCCAGACGGCCTGCCGGGTGCTTTTGTACGGGTCGTCCTGCCCGTTGAACTGGCCGAAACCAAAACCAAGTCCCCCGAGCGTTTGGAGAGTGTAGTATGAGCAAAGATATCCTGATTGTTGATGATGAACCCGATATCCGTGATTTAATTGCGGGCGTATTGGAAGATGACGGATATGCCGTTCGAACAGCCGCAACGGCAGACGCAGCGCTGACTTCCGTGCGTAGCCGAGCTCCAAATCTGGTCATTCTGGATGTCTGGCTTCAAGGCAGCGACATGGACGGTCTGACTGTCTTGAAATATTTGAAGGCAATCGATCCATTGCTGCCGGTCATCGTGATTAGTGGGCACGGAAATATCGAAACGGCAGTCGCCGCCATTCGCCGGGGGGCGTATGATTTCCTTGAGAAACCTTTCAAGGCTGATCGCCTGCTGCACCTCGTTGAGCGCGCTATGGAAGCGGCCGACCTTAAACGTGAAAACAATACCCTGCGCACGAAGAGCTTGGCGATTGCCGACTGGGTTGGCGACAGCGCCGCAGCGCTAGCGCTGCGACATTCTATTGAAAAGGTCGCGCCGACCAATTCACGCGTTTTAGTAACGGGCGAGGCCGGTGTCGGCAAAGAATTGTGCTCAAAACTGATCCACGAGAATTCCAATCGGGCAGGGGGGCCGTTCGTTGTCGTAAACGCGGCCAGTATTGCCGCCGACCAAATGGAGCGTGAGCTGTTTGGTGAAGAAGACGCTGATGGCTTGCCGATCAAGCTCGGCGTGTTTGAGCAAGCGCATAATGGAACATTGCTACTCGATGAGGTCGGTGACATGCCCATCGGCACCCAAAGCAAGATATTACGCGTTCTAACTGAGCAGCGCTTTCAGCGTGTTAATGGCCGTTCCGACGTAACCGTTGATGTCCGCGTCATGTCATCCTCGACCCGTAATCTGGAGGAAGAAATTGCGGCAGGTCGGTTCCGTAAGGACCTGTATTACAGGCTAAATGTTGTCCCGCTACATGTGCCCGCGCTTTCGGAGCGGCGCGACGATATTCAGGATCTGGTGCACTATTTTACCAACCGCATCGCTGATAGTTCCGGCCTGAACACACGGCCCTTTTCTCAGGAAGCCATTGCTGTTCTGCAATCAATGCCGTGGCCCGGGAATGTCCGCCAACTTCGCAATCTTGTTGAGCGTGTCCTGATTATGTCGCGAGAGAGCAACGGCGAACCGGTCAAGGTCGACGAGCTACCACTTGATCGCAATGGTCAGAATGATGGCGATGCGGTTAGCGTGTCAGCAGATCTGGTCGGCTTCTCCTTGCGTGTCGCGCGCGAGCAATTTGAACGTGAGTATCTGACGCTTCAAATTACGCGTTTTGACGGAAATATCTCAAGAACAGCAGAGTTTATCGGCATGGAACGCTCCGCGTTACACCGAAAATTAAAGGCTCTTGGTGTAGATACAACGGCGAAGCGGCCGGAAACGAGATAGATGCGCGTCATCATTTGTGGGGCAGGGCGTGTCGGGCAAGGTATTGCGCGGCACCTGTCTCAGGAAAATCACGACATTACGATGGTCGATGAGAACGCCGACCTGATTGATCGTGTCTTGACCGATTATGACGTTAAAGGCGTTGTTGGTCATGCCGCACATCCGGAGACATTGCGCGCTGCTGAGGCAGGCTCCACGGACATGTTGATTGCCGTCACACATTTTGACGAGATCAATATGGTCATCTGCCAGATCGCAGATACAATGTTTTCTGTGCCAACCAAAATCGCCCGCATCAGGGCGCGCGCTTATTTGAACAAAGATAATAGCAAGATTTTCTCCAAATCTGGCTTTCCGATCGATTTGGTCATTTCACCGGAAGTCGAGGTAGGCGAAGCCATTCTGAGGCGGTTCCGCAGCCCGAGCGCGGTTTCGAGTATCAGTTTTGATGGCGGACAGATTCAACTTCTGGGGATGCGTGTTCGTGACGATAGTCCACTCGTTGATACGGCTTTGGACCAGATTCCTGAACTTTTTCCTGACCTAGCGGCGCGTGTCGTCGGGATCACACGCGGCGATCACGTTTTTGCCCCCCGCGGGAATGATCAATTGCAAGTTGATGACACAGCCTATGTCGCGGTGCGGCGCAAACACGCCAATCGGCTAAACAAGTTATTCAATCGCCAGAGCGATCAATTGCGCCGCGTGGTTATCGTCGGCGGCGGCAATGTTGGGCTTTACGTTGCAGAACAGCTCGAACGTGATGGTGATGTGCGTGTACGCCTGATTGAAGCCAAGGCAGAACAGGCGGATATGATTGTTTCGCGCCTGAAGCAAACCATTGTCATCAATGGCGATGGCTTATCACGCGCCATATTGGAAGAAGCCGGCGCGGCATCCGCCGATATCGTGATCGCTGTAACGGATGACGACAAAACCAATATGCTGATCGGTAAGCTCGCCAAACAAATGGGCGCGAAACGCACGCATGCGCTGGTCAACTCTTATGAACTAGTCGCCATTTCACGGGATTTGGACATTGATGCAGTGCTTGACCCGCGCGCCCTCAGCGTGTCGCGCATTCTGACCAAACTGCGCCGCGGACGTATTTTAAATGTTCAGTCGCTAGAGGATGGGCAGGCCGAAATTGCTGAAGGTATAACACTTTCGTCTTCGCCTTTGATTGGCCTCGCCATCGACTATGATGACTTGCCCGAGGGCGTTGTCGCAGCGGCGATTATTCGCGGTGATGAGATTCTGTTCCCCGGCCGTGAAGTGACCGTTCAGGCCGATGACCGCGTGATCATGTTCTATGAGACGTCCTCGACACGCAAAGTCGAGCAGTACTTCCGTGTAAGCGCGGATTTCTTCTAGTTGGCTCGAAGAGGCTCACGGTGAACCACCTCGCCATCACACGTATCCTGTCCATTTTGGGGATATGGCTCGCAGGGCTTCTGCTTGTCTGCGGTGTCCTGGCCTATGCTTTGGCAGAGACAGGATATGCTGCGCCGTTTATTGTCGCCAGCGCTGTCTGCGGGCCGGTTGGCGCAATCATACTGTTGCTCACCAATAGACCCACTCAAAAGACGCGGGCTGTTGACGGCTTGGCCGTGGCCATCCTGTTTTGGCTGATTGTCCCAGTCTTTTGCGCGATTCCATTCGTGCCCATTATGGGCGAAGGGGGCTTCATCGCCGCTTATTATGAAAGCGTTTCCTGCCTGACCACAACTGGGCACAGTGTTGTCGCACAGAGCGGCGAAGGCTTGCCCGCCAGTCTGCTCCTGTGGCGCGCAGTGCTGCATTTGCTCGGCACGGTCGCGACGATCACGATTGCCGCGACTGTACTGGCGGCCCTCAACTTGGGCGGTCCGGGAATTCACAAGAGCCGGTTTTTCACAATTCCTGAAGGCAGCTTCTTCGATACTATTCCGCGCGTTGTGCGTATGACACTGGTCATGGTAGCGACGTTGGTCTTGCTACTCGGAAGCGCCCTGCTGATGAGCGGTGTCGCGCCAAGAGATGCCCTCAGCGGCGCCGTAAGTGCCATTAGCACAGGCCTGGTTGACCCGTATTCGGATGTAGCAGGCCCCGAGCATGGTATCGTGCATTCGCTGCTGCTCTCCATTGGTTTGATTGCCGGATCCCTCGGCTTGGTAGTGCTGGACCATATACGCCAACGCAAATTTGTCAGCGCCATTGGCGACCCAGAAACTCTCACACTGTTCTTTGTTTTAATCGGGGTGACACTGCTGGCCGTACTAGCGGGGTTGCCACTCTTGAACAGTGCGGGATGGTCACTGTCTTCTGTGTCGACGAGTGGAATGGCATTAACTGACCCGGGCCGTCTGGAACGTTTGCCGCTCGTCTTCATTCTCTTTCCTGTGCTTATCGGTGGCTCTGCGCTGTCGGCTGCGGGCGGCATCAAGCTGGCGCGCATGATCGTATTGCTCAAACGCGTTGGGCTTGAATTCGTGCAATTAGGCTATCGCGGCAGTGTCCAGCGCTTCACGTTTCGCGGAAGAGTGCAAAGCGAGCGCACTGTGATGGGCGTGTGGGTTTATCTTGTCGGCTATATCATGGCGAGCGCGGCCGGGATTATGATCTTTGCCGTTTTAGGTCTGTCTTTTGACGACTCTGCACGCGCCGCTATTGGCAGTCTATCGAATGCTGGCCACATCATTGGCGGTATGACGCAAGATATATCGGCGCTTTCACAAATTGGACTGGCATTCGGCATGATTCTTGGGCGTATGGAGGTGATCGCGCTCGTCCCTGCCTTGAATCCGAGCTTTTGGTCCAGATAGGCCAGGCCTGCCCCTTGCCAATGGCTTTCAATCGCGATAGCCGCTGGAATTATAACAAGAAACAGGCCGAACAATGTCGACTGATAAAAAACAAAACCTCCAAGATACTTTCCTAAATGCCGTCCGTAAATCAAAGACGCCCCTGACAATCTTTCTGGTCAATGGCGTTAAGCTTCAGGGCGTTGTCACGTGGTTTGATAATTTCTGTGTTTTACTGCGCGGCGATGGCCGCCCGCCGCAGCTTGTCTACAAGCATGCTATTTCAACAATCGCACCAGGCGCACCAGTTCAGCTGTTTGATGAAGACGCTGACGCTAGCAGCTAAATATGGGTGGCTACGACCACGCACCTGAAGTGGAAATCGCCGGCGTCATTATTCCATGGACGTCGCTTACTGAGCGCACCTCTGCCAACCGCGTAGCTGAGACAACAGGTCTGGTTGAAGCCCTTGGATGCGAGCTTGCATTCCTGCGACCAGAGAATGTCCGCAAACCGAGCCCCGGTTATCTCTTGTCAGGCGGTTTGCTTGATCGTCTCGCCGAAGATGTCGCCGATCATGGCTGCACGATGGTGGTGATTGATGCATCGCTAAGCCCAATCCAGCAGCGTAACCTTGAGAAGCGGCTTGGCGTCAAAGTTATTGATCGAACCGGGCTGATACTTGAAATCTTTGGCCTTCGCGCATTGACCAAGGAAGGCCGCCTGCAAGTCGAGCTTGCACGCTTGCTGTATGAGCGCTCACGACTTGTGCGGACATGGACGCACCTTGAGCGTCAACGCGGCGGCGGTGGCTTCCTGGGCGGCCCAGGTGAAACACAGCTTGAGGCCGATAAGCGGATGATTGACCGTAAACTGGCGCGACTGCGCCGGGATCTCGAAGAGGTGAAGCGTACACGCAGCGTGCAACGGGCTGGACGACGACGCGGCGATAAGCCTGTGATTGCGCTGGTCGGTTACACCAATTCGGGCAAATCGACCCTGTTTAATCGCCTTAGCGGCGCGGATGTTCTGGCCAAGGATATGCCTTTTGCAACCCTGGACCCGACAATTCGCAGGCTGGACTTACCGACACTCGGAGAAGCCGCATTGGTGGATACGGTTGGTTTCATTACCGACCTGCCAACCCATCTCATCGATAGCTTTAGAGCTACACTGGAAGAAGTGCTGGACGCTGACCTCATGGTACATGTCCGCGACAGGGCGAGCGCTGTTGACGAAGATGAGAAACGTGATGTTCTTTTGGTCTTGAACCAGCTTAGCGAAACAGGGGACAGGCCGTTGCCTCCAATGATTGAGGCCTGGAACAAAATAGACCTTCTGCCGGACTATGTTCGAGATTCATTGAGCAACACGCCTGAAGACGACGAGGTTGTCGGCGTACCTGTATCTGCACTGACGGGCGAAGGGGTAGAGGCGCTTCTGGTCGAAATCGAGTCGGTCCTCAGCGCAGGTGTTGAGCCCTTTGTCTTGCAGGGGACTCATAATGATGGCGCGCTGCGGGCCTGGCTGCACGCCCATGGAGTGGTGGACAGTGAAGATGTCGCCGCTGACGGTGTGATGACCTACTACCTGACCCTGTCGGAGAAAGATTTGGGGCAACTCATTGCGAGTTTTCCGGCGGTTAAAGCGCGGCTGTCTTACGCGCCGCTTTAACGCGTTGCCATAAGGCCTCCTGCGCGTTGATATCCAGGGTATCAAAAGCGACGCCTTCAGATTTCGTCAAGGCTTCCATAGCCCGAAAACGCTGCTCAAACTTATCATTCGCACGTCGCAGGGCGACTTCTGGATCGACTTTCAGGCGGCGCGCGAGATTGGCGCAGACGAATAAGAGATCACCGATCTCATCTTCAATATCATCGGCATTCTCGCGGCGTATCGCATCTTTCACTTCCAGTGTTTCTTCTTCCAGCTTGGCGAAGATGTCAGCCGGGTCCGTCCAGTCAAAACCGGTTCTTGCAGCGCGTTTCTGTAGTTTTTCTGCGCGCATGAGGGCAGGCAAGGCAGTAGCAACACCGCTCAGGGCGCTTATGTCAGCGCCGGTCTTTGCGTCTTTCTCTGCGCGCTCCTGCGCTTTAAGCGCCTCCCAGGCTTGGGTTTGCTCGTCGGCGCTCCGCTCTTGAAAACCCGGTTGGAAGACGTGGGGATGGCGGCGGATCATTTTCGTATTGATCGCTTCAATCACGTCGCTGATTGAAAATTCTTCAAGCTCGTCAGCCATTTGCGCGTGAAACACGACCTGCAGGAGCAAATCCCCAAGTTCACTGCACAATTCGCCCATATCGCCCGATTTTATGGCCTCGTCGACCTCATAGGCTTCTTCAATTGTATAGGGGGCGATGCTGGCGAAATCCTGCTCCAAATCCCACGGGCACCCGGTTTTCGGGGTGCGCAACTGGCGCATGATATCGACCAGATCCTTAAACAGGTTAGGGGCATTTTTCGGCGTTTCGGACGGCATACGGTTTCTCCAGCGGCATAGCCCAGATAATCGCGACTTGGCGGCAGCGTCTATATCGGGATAGTTGGATGCTTGGATTCGGGCTTGAGGACTAATCACGATGGATAAAGTAGTCTGTGTAGCACCGACAAGCTGCCTCCTTGGTGAGGGACCGCTATGGAGCCCCACAGATGGTTATTTGTGGTGGGTCGATATCAAGCGCGCCAAACTGCACCGCCACAACCCGCGAACAGGCAATACGCGGCGCTATGATCTGCCCATCCATACCAGTGCCATGGCGATGTGGCAGGGCGAGCTGCTTATGGTCGGCGATCATGAGGTCGGCATCTATGATTCGGCCACTGAGGAGTATCGCCGGATGGCAAGCTTGCCGAACGAGCCGGAGAGCAATCGCACCAATGATGGGGGTATCGCGCCGGATGGCAGTTTCTGGTTCGGGACGATGGATAAACGCGGAGAAGAGGCCACAGGGCGCTATTACTGCCTTGGCCGTGACGGGCAAATCCAGCATCTTGGCCTCGATGCCGTGCCAGTCACTAATACATTTGAGTTCTCACCAGATGGACGGACCTTCTATACCAGCGATAGCGCGGCTCAGGAAATCCTCGCCTTCGATCATGATGTTGAAAGCGGTGTCCTGACTGAGCGGCGCGTCTTTGCCTCTACCGCCCAAGCAGGATGCTATCCGGACGGTTCTGCCATGGATGCCGAGGGCTACCTCTGGAATGCACAATGGGCAGGGTCGCGCGTCGTACGCTATGCGCCAGACGGTGCAATTGACCGGATCGTGCCTTTACCGGTATCCCGGCCGACCAGTTGTGCCTTTGGCGGCGCTGACCTGAAAACACTCTATATTACGTCAGCGCGAACAGGTCTCAGTGATCGTGCGCTAGATCGGCAACCGTTTGCAGGATGCCTTTTTGCACTCGATGTTGAGACACCAGGCCTTGCAATAGGCGATTGGGGCGGGAAACTCTAAGAACACGAACACTTGCTGATTGCATTCTTAACACCCAAATGACTTCACAAGAGCGCAATTGCGCAGTATGGCACACCGGATACGGACTAAACCCCGTTAAAACCCCCAAAAGTCAGGAACTCGAAAGAATGGCCGACACGGACAAAAAGAAAAGCGTTGGACCTATCACCTTCGCCCGGCAGGTAGATGCCGAGGGCCGCAAAGTGACATGGACCTCAACGCCAGAAACCATTCAAGCAACCATTATGGTTGTGATCATGTCCGTGATCGTTGCTCTGTTCCTATTCGTTTCCGATCAGTTTATTTCACTCGGCATTCGGTTTCTAACCGGCCTTGGCGGCAGCTGACCTAATCGCTTTAAGGAGCGCATCACCCATGGCTGAGGCTAAATGGTACATCGTCCACGCATATTCTAATTTCGAGAAAAAGGTCGCACAGGCGATTCGCGATCAGGCCAGTATGAAAGGCCTTGAGGATCACATCGAAGAGCTCGAAGTGCCGACCGAAGAAGTGGTCGAAATTGTCCGCGGCAAAAAGAAAACCATCGAGAAGCGCTATTTCCCCGGCTACGTGCTGATGAAGGCGCATCTGACCGATGCTGTGTATCACCTTGTAAAAGATACACCGAAAGTGACAGGTTTCCTCGGCGCGGATGGCGGCAAGAAGCCTTTGCCCGTGCCACAGCGCGAAGTCGATCGCATTCTCGGTACGTCAGATGAGCCTATGGCGGAACGTCCAAAACCAACCGTCAATTTCGAAGTTGGCGAAGAAGTACGCGTCAACGAAGGCGCCTTCCAGGGCTTCGAAGGCAATGTCGACGAGTTCGATCCGGAAACGGGTCGCCTAAAGGTCAATGTGTCAATCTTCGGCCGGGCAACGCCTGTCGATCTCGATTACACACAGGTCGACAAGATCGCCTAGACGATTTGCTTCGCCAGATGACCCGTTACCGGGTCATCTGCCTTGGCGTCTCCGGACAGTACAGGCTTCAAACGCGCCGCCATGGTCTTGCCGCGCTCAACGCCCCATTGATCAAAACTGTTCAAGCCCCAGAGTTTACCCGCCAGATACGTGCGGTGCTCATATAGGGCAATGAGCGCGCCGAGAGCATGCGGCGTCAAGACGTCCGTGTGGAGCATGGTTGAGGGCCGCCCACCCGCATGCACCTTTTGCGCGGCAACATTTGCGGGCAGGCCGGGTTCTTCGGCGTTGACCTCATCCAGTGACCGACCGTTCGCGAGCACTTCGGCCTGCGCCAATGCGTGTGCTGTTAGCGCTGTTACACCCGCCTCATCACTGCGGCTACCCGGCGCAAGAATGAATTCTGTTGGCGTTACATGTGTGCCTTGGTGCAACCATTGATGGTAAGAGTGTTGTCCAACAGAGCCTTCACCGCCCCATAAAAGAGGTGCCGTCGCCAGGGTCACAGCATCGCCATCAGGCCCAACCGATTTGCCGTTCGATTCCATTTCAAGTTGCTGCAAATAGGTCGGCAACATACGTAGGCGCCGAGAATAAGCCAGCACAGCACGCGCGCCAAAACCCATGAAACTCGTATTCCAAAAATCAAGCAATGCGAGGCGTGCTGCCAGGTTTGATAAAAGCGGCGCAGATTTAACATGCGCGTCCATTTCTGCGGCGCCTGTCAGAAATTGATTGAACGTCTCAACGCCGTAGCTCGTCATGACGGCTACAGATGCAGCTGACCATATTGAGTAGCGTCCGCCAACACTGAGCGGCATATCCAATGTGGTCGCTGGAATTCCATCCAGCCACGTCGTGGCCCGATCTGGATTGGCGGTAACAAGCAACAAGTGTTTCGCAGCTGTATCCGCACCAAGCGCCTGTGTGAGCCACGCCCGCGCGCGGGCGAGATTATAAAGCGTTTCTTCCGTGCCGAATGACTTGGAA
>CAYGPE010000053.1:0-17363 GCA_964351695.1 uncultured Hyphomonas sp.
GTAATTAGCTGCCGGGTGAGGCTGCGCTTCCGGCCAGCAGACCGCCATCCAACGTGAGTGTTTCTCCGGTCATATAAGCGGCTTCGTCACTGGCGAGCATTACGGCGATGGCGGCGACCTCGACAGGTTGTCCGAAGCGTTTGAGCGGCGTGTCTGCGACAAGCGCCGCCATTTTTTCTGCGCGATCAGGGCCATCGCCCAGCATCGGCTCCCAGATATCTGTATGGATTGCAGCTGGCGCGATCGCGTTACAGCGGACCTGCCACCCTTGCTGGGCACAATAGAGCGCGACTGACCGCGTATGGTTCAGGATCGCGGCCTTTGAACTGGCATAAGCCGCTGCGCCGGGGATGCCGACAAGGCCAGAGCGCGACGAGATATTGATGATCGAGCCAGTCTTCGCCGCCCGCATGGCGCGTATGGCATATTGGCAGCCGAGCAGGGTGCCATCGAGATTGACGGCGTGAACGCGGTGCCACTCGTCTAGAGATACAGTCGCCGGGTCGTGGGCCATAGGGCCATCTTCGAAACCAGTGATGCCCGCATTGTTAACCAGCACATCAAGGGTCGGGATTGCCGCTTCGACGGCTTGCCAGTTAGCCTCGCTGGACACATCGAGATGGAGGTAACGCGCTCCAATAGCTGCGGCCGTGGTCTCGCCTGCGTCGTCATCAATGTCGGTGACAATGACGGACGCGCCTTCTTGCGAGAAGGCCTTTGCGATAGCCGCGCCGATGCCGCGTGCGGCGCCCGTGATGAGCGCGGTTTTATTGACAAGGCGTTTCATAGTGTGACCCCCGGCTGCACTGCAGCCGTAGGCGGGGCCGCCGTTTCGGTCAATTGTTTCGGTCGATGTACCAAAGTCACCAGAACCCAACTGATGATCATCAACAGATACCAGCTACCCATCTTTTGCAGCGAAACCATATGCCAGCCCGTTTCTTGGCCAGGGTATAGCCATGTCCGCGTGTAGGTGCCGATATTCTCGGCGATCCAGATGAACAGAGCGACAAGCCCAAAGCCCAGCAAGAGTGGCATTTTATGCTGCCAGCGCCAGACGCTGAAATGCACCCAGGTGCGCCAATAGATCAGAGCGCAAGCTGCAAACAGCGCATAGCGAATGTCAGGTAAGGTATGGTGGGTGAAGAAGTTCACGTAGATCAGCGTGGCGAGCACAGCCGTCTGCCAAAGCGGCGGATAGGACGTAAACTGAAAATCGTGCGTGCGCGCCACACGCGCAAGGTATGATCCGACTGCCGCGTACATAAAGCCCGAGAATAGCGGCACATCGCCAATACGTAAGATGTTGGCTTCCGGGTAGCTCCACGAACCGACCTGCGTCTTGAACAGTTCCATGACGGTACCCACAACGTGAAAAATCAGGATAACAACGGCTTCGCTTGGACGTTCGAGCTTGGTGATCAGGAACACCGCTTGTATCGCAATCGCATAAAGGACAAGGGCATCATATCGCGTCAGCGGAGCATTCTCGGGGTAGACATAAGTACTGGCAATGATCCCCGCGAGCAGAAGCCCGCCAAACAGGCAGGCCCAGGCTTGCTTGATTCCAAAAACGAGAAATTCGATCAGCGCGCGGGTTAGCCAGCCCGGCAAAGCGCGCGACAGCGTGACCTCAATAGGTGGTAAAGTACGGGCGAGGACTTGGTCGACGCGGGATGGATGCGGCTCGGTCATGCTCTGTCTCTGTTGCATAGGCATGGCGGTGTGTCGCCCGTTTCGTGGCATAAATGCGGTGACTTGCGCACACCGCGTTTTCGCTGTTTCCTGATGGGCAATCAGCAAGGGGGTGAAGATGCCAAATAACAATATGCCGGAACACCGCGTGCTTGGCTTAGGTGGACTGTTCTTTCGCAGCGCTGACAGCAAGGCGCTGGCCCTTTGGTACCGGGATAATCTTGGGATTAATCTCGTACCCAGCGATTATGAGACTGAGCCGTGGCACCAGACCGAAGGGCCAACTGTGTTCGCGCCATTCGGAGCGGATACGACATATTTTGGCGACGATATGTCAAAACAATTTATGATGAATTTCAGGGTGTTAGACTTGGATGCGATGGTCGTGCAACTGCAGGCGAACGGCAATGAGGTCAAGGTCGACCCGGAGGCCTATCCAAATGGCAGGTTCGCGCGTGTGTATGATCCTGAGGGTAACCCGATTGAGCTATGGGAACCGAAAGGGTAGCGCCTAATTCCAGATTTCCTTGCGCCGCTACAGTCTTTCTGTATTGTTAACTATAAACAATAGGGGGGGTCGGATGTATAAATTTCTGGGTATCTTATTAGCGCTTTCAGGATTATCTTCCTGTATAAGTCTTGCTACATCACAGACAGAAGCTGAGAAGCCGAATCTGATCCTGATCATTGCCGATGATGTCAGCTGGGATGATCTTGGCGCTTATGGGCATCCGACAATCCATACCCCGGTTCTGGACAAGATGGCCGAGCAGGGCATGCTGTTCACCAATGCCTATCTGACAGCGAGTTCCTGTAGCCCAAGCCGGGCCAGCTTGATTACAGGTAAGTATCCGCACAATACCGATGCGGAGCAACTCCATTGGCCGCTGCCGCCAAGCCAGATCACGTTTTCGGAAAAACTGATGGAGGCGGGTTACTGGACTGCGGCGGCTGGCAAATGGCATCTTGGGCCGGATGTCATCGACCGCTTTGACGTGGTGCGTGAAGCCGAATTTGGCGCCGAAGACCCGTCTGGCTCAGCTGAGTGGGTTAAACTGCTACAGGAGCGACCAAAGGACCAACCCTTCTTTATGTGGTATGCGGCATGGGATGCGCACCGCCCGTTCTCGGAAGCCCCATCGCCGTATGAGCACAGCCAGAGTGATATTGTGCTGCCGCCTTACTACCCAGCGACCGAACTCTACCTGAATGACTTCGTTGAGTATTATGACGAGATTGCCCGCTTTGACGATAACATTGGCAAAGTGGTGGCCGAACTTGAGGCGCAAGGCATTGCCGATAACACTCTGATCATCGTGATCGCCGATAATGGGCGCCCCTATGCGCGCGACAAGTCTACGCTCTATGATAGTGGGTTGAAGACCCCGTTTATAGCTTACTGGCCCGATGGAATCTCCGGCGGGCAGGTCTCGGATGCCATCATCAGCGCCGTCGATATCGCGCCCACATTCCTTGAACTTGCCGGGGCCGAAATGCCAACTAAGCTTGAGGGTAAAAGCCTAACGCTTCTGTTTGATGAGCCGTCTGCTTCGTTCCGCCAGTTTGCCGCATCTGAACGCAATTGGCACGATTTTGAGGACCATGGCCGGACGGTTCGCACGGCGCAATATCGCTATATCCGCAACACCTATAATGACCTGCCTGCGACACCGAGTGCTGACACGGTCTATCATAAAACCTGGTGGGAACTTCTCCGCCTGCACGAGCAAGGCGCTCTGACCGCGCAACAAGCCCGCCCGTTTCTCGCGCCGCGCCCGAAGGAGGAATTGTACGACGTGGATGCCGACCCGCTGGAGCTAAATAATCTGGTAGGCGATATAGCCTATGCGGCAGTGTTGAAAGAGCATCGCGCGCTGCTCGATAGCTGGATCGAGGACACCGGGGACTTCATTCCAACTGTGCGAACGCCAGATGAATTTGATCGCCGCGACGGCTCTTACGCGCCTGTTCGCATCCGACCGCGTCCGAGCAAGGACGACATGTATGGGAAGCGTGGGCCGTATTAGCGGCCTAACCGCTGCCGGAACTCCGCATAGCCAAAATCGCTCAGCATTTCGATGCGTCCATCCTCGAGGCGGATGGCAAGGTTGGCCAGCGGGCGCTCGATCCAGAGAAGGGTGCCGGCGAGAATATCGTCGACGCGAGGGGAAGAAGGCGATGTCATCGTGAGAGACTTGTCCTGCTTTTACGGCGCGAGTAGGGTAGCGGCAATCAATGAAAATGCACTTGTAATTTTCACCAATGCTTTAAGTGAAAAGCATTAAGTAACGCATATGAAAAAGACGCTTGGTTTCAGCATCATCTGGACCGCTCTGTGCACGATCGGTATCATTGCCATGTGGCGTGGTGACGAGTTTTCTGATCATTCTAATGTGCGTTACATTCTGTCACTCATGCCGGTTTTTGGGCTCTGGTTTATCCGGTGGAGTTGGCGGCGTTTCAAGCGCTATAAAAGCGTAACCCTCCTCGGCGAAGGGGAGGGGCGGCTTTTTGTCTGGACCGATCTCGACGGTTCGGAAAAATCATCGGTTACTGATCCAAGGATCCAGTGGGATGAAGATGACCGCTTGGACGATAAATGACAACCCCGCGACGTCGCATAAGGCACTGATATGATTGGCAAAGACTTTTTTCACCTGCGCCCCAGTCGGCATCAAAACGCGATTGAGGGCGATGAGCAGCTCTTGCAAATTCTGACGATGCGTCTGGAAGCTTTTGGCTATACGGTCGATCCAGTTCGCGAAGACTGGGGCTGGTGGGTCGGTGTGGCAAAGCTGCCTGCGAAGATGGCGATCGGTGTTTATGGTGTCGATCAGAACAGTACGGCGTGCGAATTTGCGGTCACACTTTTTACAGAGAAAACAAAACGATGGGTCTTCTGGCCCTTTGTCTCGCGTTCGATTGAATCGGAGCTCGTCGATCTCAGACAACACGTGGCGCAGGTGCTCCACACGGCAGTTGAGATCGACCTGATCGCGGAGACAGATGAGTTCCCACTTTGAAGGGGTGCTAGCGCCCCAGTCTACTGCGAAACTCCGCATAGCCAAAATCGCTGAGCATTTCGATCTCACCGCTTTCATGCCTGATCGCGAGATTGGCCAGCGGCGTGCCGTTGAACGTGTTGGTTTTGACGAAGCTATAATGCATCTGATCGGTGAAGATCAGGCGGTCGCCCGGTTTAAGCGGCGCATCGAAACTGTACTCGCCGATCACGTCGCCTGTCATACAGGTCTTGCCGCCGAGCGTATACGTGTGGGCTTTTTCTTGCGGCGCACCGGTGCCAATAATGTCCGGGCGGTAGGGCACTTCCAAGACATCTGGCATATGGGTTGAGGCGCTGGCATCGAGGATGGCAAGGTCAGTCTCGTTCCAGTGCAGGGCAAGAACGCTGGCATGCAGTTCGCCTGTATTGACGACGAGGCCTGCGCCGGGCTCAAGGATGACCTCAACATCGAATTGTGCCTTGAAATCCTTGATCGCGTTGATCAGCGCTTCGACGTCATAGCCTGATTTGTTGATGAAATGACCACCGCCAAAATTGACGGCATTAACCATACTCACCTCTCGCGCGAAATTTTTCGCCACATGGTTGATCAGGCCAACTGAGCCTTCGTGCAGGCTCTCGCATAGCGCGTGAACATGGAAGATATCGACACCGTCCCAATCGATCTGATCGAGCTTAGAGGGCACTTCGCCAAAGCGGCTGCCGGGCGCGCATGGGTCGTAAAGTGCGCCGCCAAGCGTCGCGTTCGAATAGCCAGGATTGACCCGCAGGCCGACATGACATCCGGCATCTAGAGCGATATGGCCAAAGCTGGAGAGTTGCTCTGCGGAGTTGAAATAGATGTGCTGGGCGACCTTGGTCAGGCGCTGAACTTCTGCCTCGGTATAGGCTGGCGAGTAGACGTGCACCTCTTTGCCAAACTCCTCTGCGCCCATGATCGCTTCTTGCTCGCCAGAGGCTGTCGTGCCGTCGAGATAATCGCGCATCAGCGGGAACACGGCAGGCAAGGCGAACGCCTTGGTCGCGAGCAGGATCTTGCAGCCCGCTTCCTCGCGAATGAGCCGCGCCGTTTCGAGATTCGCGTGCAGACGCGCGGTGTCGAGGAGGAAGGTGGGGGTGGAGGGGGTGTCGAGAGTATGCATGTGGCGTGTCTAATGTGTGTGGGGCAATGTGGATAGAGGATGAAAAAGTGCGAAACAGTGAAAGTGCTTGAATTATCTAAAATACTAGATATATAGATATTTGTGAACACAGAACTTGCCACCTCCGCTTTTGCTGCCCTTGGCCATACTAGTCGGGTTGATATCTTGCGTCTTTTGGTTCGGGCCGGGGCGAGCGGTTTAAGCGTCACTGATATGCGCGAGCACTTGAACATGCCTGCAACGACGTTTGGCCATCACCTAAAGGCGATGGTCGAAGCCGGGCTGGTCATGCAAACCCGGGCCGGACGCAGCCTGATTTCCTATGCGAATTACGACGCCATTCGCGGCCTTGTCGGCTTCCTGATGGAAGATTGCTGCAAAGGCGTCTTTGCGACTGAAACAACCGAATTGGAGACCTCATGAAACGCCTGCATATTCACATCAGCGCGGCCGATATGGACGCCACGAAACGCTTTTACTCGGCTCTGTTTGGGCAAGCGCCAACGGTTGATAAGCCGGATTATATGAAATGGATGCTGGATGATCCGTTCGTGAATATCGCGGTGAGCCAGCGCGACGGGGCGACACGCGGCGTCGATCATGTCGGGATTCAAGTTGATAGCGAAGCGGCGCTGAACGGTATCAATGCCGCGTTGCAAGCAGCTGAGCAATCAACACTGGCTGAGCCGGGGGCGAATTGTTGCTATGCCAATTCCAACAAGCATTGGGCGCGTGACCCGCAAGGCGTCGTCTGGGAAATGTTTCACACAATGAGCGGCGCGCCGACCTATGGCCATGACATGCGTGATGGCGAGGATTGGGATAAAGCGGCTGCGTTTAAGCCGATGACGGACGCTGAGCGCGAAGCGGCGAGGGATAAGGTGAAGGCGTGTTGTGGGTGATATGGACCTTTCCTCCTCCCATTAATGGGAGGAGTGAAGAAATTACGTATCCATTCCAAACAGTGCCTCTTGGTCACCTTCGCTCACGTCAATCACATGCCAGGGCAGGCCGCGTTTGGCGACGTCTTCCAGAAACGGCTTGGCCGGGAATTGCTCGACGTTGAAGACGCCTTTGCCTTGCCATTCGCCCTTGAAGAACATGGCGGCGCCGGAGACGGGCGGGACGCCGGTTGTGTAGCTGACGGCTTGGGCGCTGACCTCTTCATTCGTCTTGGCGTGGTCGGAGACTTGGTAGATCATCTTGGTGACGGGCTGGCCGTCTTTTGTGCCGCGCAGGATGACGCCGATGCTGGTCTTGCCTGTATAGCCCTCAGCCAGCGTGCTTGGCACTGGCAGTAGGTCTTTCAGGAACTCCATCGGGATAATGTCCATGCCTTTATGCTTGATCGGCTCAAGCCCGATGAGGCCGATGGATTTGAACACGTCGAGGTGCTTGATGTATTCCTCGCCAAAGGTCATCCAAAAGCGGATTTGCTTCAGGCCCTTAATGTGTTTCACGAGGCTTTCTTCTTCCTCATGATAGATCAGGTAAGAGGCTTTCGGGCCGACCTCTGGATAGTCGATCATCGTGCTGATCGAGAGAGCGGGAATCTCGATCCACTCGCCATTTTTCCAGTATTTGCCGTCTTGGGTAACTTCGCGCAGGTTGATTTCCGGGTTGAAATTGGTGGCGAACGTCTTGCCGTGATCGCCTGCGTTACAATCCACGATGTCGATATATTCAATCTCGTCGAACAGGCCCTCTTGCTGGGCGTAAGCGCACATGATGTTGGTGACGCCCGGGTCAAAGCCGCAGCCGAGAATGGCAGTGATGCCCTTGTCGACGAAGCGATCCTGATAGGCCCACTGCCAGCTATATTCGAACTTGGCGACGTCGCGCGGTTCGTAATTGGCAGTGTCCATATAGTTGGTGCCAGTTTCGAGGCAGGCATCCATGATGGGCAGGTCTTGGTAGGGCAGGGCCATATTGATCAGAAGGTCAGGTTTGACCTTGTTGATGAGCGTGACGACCTCCGCAACATTGTCGGCATCTACCTGCGCAATTTCGATGGGTGTTTTGCACATAGCGGCGACGTTTTCGCAGGACACGAAGCGGCGGCTGGCCAGCGTGATGTGTTTGAATATGTCTCGGTCCATCGCGCATTTTTGCGCGACGACCGAGCCTGCAGCTCCGGCGCCAATGATTAAAACACGGTCCATCTAGTCAACCCCTATAGCCTGTTGTTTCGTCTGAAATTCTGTACTGGAGATAGACGCCGCCCGCCAGTTGGTAAACAGCCTGCAATGTATAGAAAAAGCAGGAGTAGCGTTAACTCTAAAATTCAGCTATGAGCGCCGCTTCCCCAAAAGTGAGGATAGATCATGGCCCATCGGCATTTCATCGATATTTGGCAATTGGAGGCCGCAGAGCTGCGTGCGATTCTAGATAGTGCCCATGCGATGAAACGTGCCCGAAAAGGTTGGCCAAAAGGCAAGGTGGATGCTGATGCACCTCTTGCCGGGCACACACTCGCGATGATCTTTGAGAAGTCGTCAACACGCACTCGGTTCAGTTTCGACATGGCGATGCGCCAGCTCGGCGGGACAACAATCACTGCGACAGCGGCCGACATGCAACTCGGCCGCGGCGAAACCGTTGAAGATACGGCGCGCGTACTCAGCCGCTATGTCGATGCGGTGATGATCCGCGCCAATGATCACAGCGATGTTGAGACCTTTGCCGAAACGGGAAGCATCCCGGTTATAAACGGCCTGACTGACCGCTCGCACCCCTGCCAGATCATGGCTGATCTAATGACACTGGAAGAGCACGGTCTGTCTTTGAATGGCGCACGCCTCGCCTGGGTCGGGGACGGAAATAATGTTTGCTCCAGCCTCATGCATGCGGCGCCGAAATTTGGCTTTACGCTGGCTGTCGGCACACCAGAACGCTACGCGCCTGATGAAGAGGATGTGAAACTATCGCGCGAGATGCAGGGACGGATTGAACTATATGACAATGCGGAAGACGCGGTGATGGACGCTGATGTCGTCATTGCCGATACGTTTGTCAGCATGGGCGACAAGGATGCCGAAGTTCGCCTTGCCGAGCTGGACCCATACGCAGTGACTGAAGACTTGATGGATCTCGCCAAAGACAGCGCGAAATTTCTCCATTGCTTGCCTGCCCATCGCGGTGAAGAGGTCGATGCGGAAATTATTGACGGGCCAAAATCGCTCGTGTTTGACGAAGCTGAGAACCGATTGCACGCGCAGAAAGCGATCCTGCGCTGGTGCTTCGGCAAATAGCTAGTCAGCGCGCTTTTTCTTTTTGACGATCTTAGGTCCGCCACTGTTGGCTTTGCCGGGCGCAGCGCGAGGTTTGCGTGGCTTCTTACCTGCCGCATCCGGTGCCCACTTGCCTTTGCCTTTGTCCTTGGGGCTGGACTTGTTTTTGGCTTTGCGCGGATCATCATCAGACCAGCGCGCTTTCTTCGGGCGTTCACCATCGGCTTTGCTGAAGCGTGGCTTTTCACCATCTTTTGCCAGGCGCGGTTTGCCCTTGAAACCGGGCTTGCCGCCGTCTTTGCCGCCGAAAGATTTGCGCGGTCCGCGATCATTGAATGACTTGCGCGGTCGACCCCGTTCAAAGCCACCATCATCATCGGCAGGTGGTTCGTCGGCGCGTTTGACAATCAGGCTCTTGTCAATCTGACCATCCGCGCCAGCATTATCCATGATCTTGCTCGCCGCCTCAGGTTTCAATTCAACATGTGTGAGCTTTGGCCCGATACGGATATTGCCGATGGATTTGCGATCAATGCCGCCTGCCTTGCAGAGCATGGGCAGTATCCATTTTGGGTCGGCATTATTGGTCCGTCCGACGCTTAGCGTCACCCATGATCCATTGTCGAAATCAGGTTCCTGCTTGCGTGATCGGGGTTTGTCTTCACGTGGGAACCGATCTTCGCGTGGGCCGCGTTCGCTTGGTCCGGTGTCTTTGACCTTGCCAATGTCCTCTGGAGCCGAGCGGCCTTCACGGTTGATCCTAATAAACGCGGCGGCAACCTGATCGGCGCCATACTTTGCCAGCAAAGCTGCAGCCAGCGATTGCTCGCCTGATTGAATGCCTTCTTCCAGAGCCGCATGAGAGAGCAGGCGCTCGTCATCTCGCGCGGCAATATCTTTTGCAGATGGCGGGCTTGCCCATGTCGCCGTGACCTTGGCGTCTTGCAGCAAGCGCTCTGTGCGGCGTTTGGCGCGAACCGGGACGATCAAGGCGCAAATGCCCTTCCGACCCGCGCGTCCTGTCCGGCCAGAACGGTGCAGCAAGCCTTCCTGATTGCGCGGCAAGTCGGCATGGATAACCAGATCAAGCCCCGGCAAATCGATCCCGCGCGCCGCAACATCGGTGGCCACACAAACACGCGCCCGGCCATCGCGCATCGCCTGCAACGAATTGGTCCGCTCTTTTTGGCTGTACTCGCCAGAGAGCGCAACAACAGAGAAGCCGCGATTGTTCAAACGGCTGGTTAGCCTGTTGACGGCATCTCGCCGCGAGCAGAACACGATAGCGGTTTGCGCTTCGTGATAGCGCAGCACATTGATAATCGCATTTTCAGTATCATTCGGATGTACGGTCAGGGCCTGATATTCAATATCGACATGCTGCTTCTTGCCGGATGTCGTGTTCACGCGCACCGCATCACGCTGAAAATTTTCTGCCATGCGGGCAATTGGCTTAGAGACTGTTGCGGAGAACATCAGCGTGCGGCGGGTTATCGGCGCTTCGCCAAGTATATGTTCAAGTTCTTCGCGAAAGCCCATGTCGAGCATCTCATCGGCTTCGTCGAGAACCACGGCGCGAATATCATCAAGCACAAGGGAACCGCGTTTGATGTGGTCGACCAGCCGCCCCGGCGTGCCAACGACGACATGCACGCCTTTGTTCAGTGCGCGTCGTTCATCGCGCACATCCATACCGCCAATACATGAGGTGATGCGTCCGCCAGCACCGGCATAGAGCCATTCCAATTCGCGCATCACTTGCAGGGCAAGCTCTCGTGTTGGCGCAATGATCAAGGCAAGAGGGTCGCGCGCAGGTGGCAGTCGGTCAGCTTCACCGAGCAGAGTTGAGGCCAAGGCAAGGCCAAATGCCACGGTCTTGCCAGACCCGGTTTGCGCCGAGACCAGCAGGTCCTGATTGATCAGGTCAGGATGTAGCACGGCTTCCTGAACCGGGGTCAGGCTAGCATAGCCTTTGCTGGCAATGGCTTCGGCTAATGGCGCGGGGATTGTATCAGCGTGCGCAGGGGCACCACCGTTGGACTCGGTCATGTGTGTATCTCTCGGATCATGTCTACGCATAGGCTCGATGATCCGAACACGGGCGTCTCTACCGCGCTGCTTAGTCGAAACAGCGCGGTTTGGCTATGGCTGCGCGCAGGACTAAAATTTCTGGCTGAGGCTGAACGCACCGAAGCGTTGCGGGGCAGACTGTTCGGCATATTCGCGCGAGCGCTCAACCAAGGTCAACGCGACTTGCGTTTTCCAGAACTGAACAACCAAACCGCCTTGATAATCGTGCGTAAAGGGCCGTGTATCGAGATTGACCTCATCGGCATAGAACAGGCTGCCATCTGTGAAGATGTTGTGCGCCACAGCGCGGCCTTCGATCCCGGCAAACAGATACCAGCTGAACTTGTCATCAGGGGTGAAATAACCGCTGCCGCCAAGCGAGGGCCGCACACGCGGCGGGCCATAATCATTCGCAAGATCCTGACCGACACGCAGGGTCAGTCCGGCCCGCGCATGAGTGTAAACATTGCCAAGTGCAAGACCGATATTTGGCGTGATGTCAGCGCCGAAATCAGTTGATCCGAGATAGCCTACGCGGCGCAGCTTCTTGTCATAGTTGATGACGACGCCAAGCTCATCCTGCAACTGATTATCCCACCCTTTGGCGCTATCAACGCCGATCAGCTTGTGGAATTCGTTCTGTACCCACTCGCCGCCCGCGCTGGGACCAACCACCCCGATTTGAACCGACAATTGGTCGACGACATTCTTCTGCTCGATCAGTCCGCTGGCTTCTAGATAGAGCCAACCTGCATAGGGCTGCTGGTCTGGAAGGGGTTCAGTGGCCTGGGTATCTTCGGGCGTAAAAATGGAGTGTCCAATCGCGATACCGCCGCGCCGCACAGCGCTTTCATCGGCACGCACAAGATTGCGGGCAATCCAGCCGCTGAGGCCATCAGTCTCTTGCGTTCCTGATAGCCAGGACAGCCGCGCGCCATTGGTATAGTTGCGATCAGTATTGGTGAACTTGTCGTTTTCCCAGACGAAGGTAAACGTGCCTGCCTCATCCTCAGGGACGCGATCTTGCTGCGCTTGAACCGGCCAGGCAACCGCCATCAGGCCAAATGTCAGCGCGGGGAAAAAGCGATACTTCATGTCGAAACTCTGCCAAAACTGATCCTGTTCGCCCCTTGCACCGAAGTCGCGACCAAAATGTGGCAGGCAATTGCGCGCCGCATTACCATGCTGAAATGCCTATCGCAGTATGCGGTCTAGTTATCTGTCTTAGGTGGCGAAGCACTATAGGCGCTATCTGCTGCATACAGTGCGATGTCGCGGGTGAGACCTGTCACCGCGTCTTGTCCGGCTTTGCCGCCTAGATTGGTTACGACCAAAACGGCAAGCTTGGCATCCTCCAGAATAACAATCTGCGAGAGCCACATCGTATTCGACCCAGCATGCGCGAGGATAGGCCCAAGGTCTGGGTCAATCTGGCGGCCCCAACCGAGAGCATAGCCGGTTTCAGACCCGCCCCAAGGCTGTGTAACGGTCGCATGAATTGTTTCGCTGATTGTTTCACCGGGAGCCAGCATCGCTTCTGCAACCCTAGCCCATGCCCGAAGATCGGCGTGCAATGTGCCAGCTGGTCCAAGTGTTGCCGGATTATCGGCGCGAAACAGGCTTTGACCGACAGGTTTGGCTGTCTTGCCTGAGCGCCTATGCCCTTCAATCGCTTCGCCTTGCGGTGGGCCAAAACCAAAACTGCCTGCGCGCATCTTTTGACCAATCTTGCTGTCGTGCACCAGAGTTTCCCATGATTTACCTGTGGCTTGCTCCATCATGGCGCCTGCGATGACATAATTCAGGTTGGCATAATGAAACTCACCATACTCGCGCACACGGGGTTTGGAGAGTGTGTCGCGCGCAGTGTTTAGGCGCTTTTGCGGAAGCGCAGTTGAGCCAAGGCGAATAGTAAGTAGCCAAACAGGTGTTTCATTTCCAACCCCGCTGCGATGCGCAAATAGGTCACGCGCCGTCACTTCATGCCAGGATGGATCATGTTCATGGCTTCTATCGGTTCGGTTGATCGAGATAAAACAGGTCGTCAACGGACACATCAAGGACGCGCGCAAACTTCAGCGCTAAAAGTGCGGACGGTGTGAAAACCCGGTTCTCAACCGTGTTGACGGTTTTGCGCGTGACCCCAGCTGCTGTAGCCAGATCATTTTGCGTCATCGCGGCGCGCGCCCGCATTTCTTTGAGACGATTACCCAGCGTGTATGTTTTCATCATGCCTAGGCCACCTCTTTGTCAGCTTGCTTGTCGAGCCAGAGGAAGACCAGCAATGGCGTTAATACTGCCGCGAGAACAAGGCCGCGCAGGATGACGGTACTATCGATTTGAATGAAGGCTTCGATCCCTAGCAAGAAGGCTGCGAGGCCGGCGACGACGAAATAGGCGAAGAAGAAGGCTTTGTATTGTTGCTCGCGCGATAATTCGTCAGCCATGATACCTTCGGCTTCGTGCTTGCGAACATTCAATCCAAGCTGAATCAGCCGCAGCAAAGACAGGGCATACATCACCCCGCCAATCGCCGTGATTGTACTCAAGACGGTTGCTGGAGTGCCCGACAGTGTAAAGATGTCAGACGCGAGCCAGCTGCCCTGCCACAGCGAAAATCCCATGACGGTAAGCTGCAGCATTTGCGTGCGTTGCTTCAAAAGCTTTTCAATCTGGTCCATAGCGATTCCCTTTTGTCACCTACAGGTTACATGTATGATGACCTTAAAAAGAGTAGTCAAGGTGACTTTTTGAGAAATGTGGGTTACACGTCACCAAAACGAGAGATGCGCCTTGCAAGCGCCCTCTTGCGCTTGGCGGTACGCGCTGCCACATGGCCGTGTCGCAAGACAAAGGGCAGGGTCATGACACCAAGCAATTTGATACTGGATGATTTCGTCGTTGGGTTTACGCCGCTGGGGCTACCTGTGCGTGGCCGTATTGTGCGGATGAAGGATGCCAGCCTGTCGCCCATCCTGAAGCGACATAACTATCCTGATCACCTGGCTGAGATCCTTGGTGAGGCATTGCTCTTGTCGACGATTATCGGGTCGGGTCTGAAGATCGAAGGCAAAGTTCTGGCGCAGGCTGAAGGCGATGGTCCTGTTTCAATGCTGGTCGGCGAGTATCATAAAAATGGCAGCGTGCGCGCATTTGCGCGGCATGAGCCGGATCGCTGGTGGCATCTGGAAAAGGTCAACAAAGGCGACAAACCTCATATGCCGCAATTGTTCGGACCGATGGGGCGTTTCGGCCTGATCATCCTGCATGACAATCCCGACATGCAGCCCTACCAGGGCATCGTTCCGCTTGCGAAAGGTTCACTCGCCGAATGTGCGCGAGACTATTTTCGTCAGTCTGAGCAGGTTGATACGCATCTTATGTTGGGCGTGCGCCAATCCCCGCAGGGCGATTGGTCAGGCGCGGCGATGATGATCCAGCGCATTGCCAGCGATGAAACACGCGGCGATACCGAAGAGGGCTGGCGCGAGGCAGAGGCTTTGTTTGCGACGCTTACCGCCGACGAATTATTCGACGAGGCACTGCCAGCCGAACAGCTACTCTATCGATTGTTCCATGAAGGCGGCGTGACCATGGATGCGCCGCAACCAGTGGTCGATGCATGTACGTGCAATCAAGAGCGCTTGGTCGGCACATTGAAAGGTATGAGCGACGAGGCCCTGCACGACATGGTTGAGCCGGATGGTACACTCATTGTCGACTGCCAGTTCTGCAGCCGACAATACATCATTCCAATCACCGACGTTACAGGCGCCTTGAGTTAGGGCAGATCTGCCGCCTCGCCATAACCAGTATAATTGTAGCGTTCGACACCTGTGGTCGCCAGTGCATCCTCATAACGTAGCCACGCGCGGCGACCGGCGGCGTCGGCGCAGGTAACACGTACCCATTCCTCATCGGGCAGACCCTCGCCGAAGACGGTACTTTCGGGCAAATCACTTTGACCGAGCTCATACTCGTCGCCATCTTTCTCGGCCATGTAATAGCCTTCACCGAGATAGGTCCGATAGGTCAGCACGTCACCCGCTTTCAGGGTCAGTTTGACCCCGACATCGCCTAAATAGCTATCGACTGTGACATCCTCATTAATCGTGATCGGCGTCTGGTAGACCATTGAGATAAATTCCAGCTGGTCAGTTTCTACCCGGCCACCATTCCACGGGCTGTATGTGGCTTTGTGCGGCAGCGGGCAGGCGAGTGTTGGTTCGGCGTCGCGATTGATCTCGGCATGACCCATGACAGTGACGCCAGCCTCAGCAATCGCAAATCCATTCGGGTACTCCCCTGACCAGAAATCGAAATGGGCCCAGTTGTCATCATATCCCGCCGTACGTGTGGGGCCGTCTGGAATGATATCGGGCGCGATATCTGCTGCGACTTCAGTTCCAGATGCCGGGGGCGGCGCGTCAATATCCAGCGCATCAGAGTCCGTAGTCGGAGAACACGCGCTGAGGCTAAGTGCGGTAGCTGCGCAAGCGAATGTGAAACGGATCATCAGTGTCTCCAGAATGTCTGTAAGCATGTTGGTTGAGTCAGTGTGGCTGTCAAATGTGGCGCGGATGGCTTGGCAATCGCGGCGTTTTCGTGTCGAAGGGGCGCTTGATCTCATGGACCGTTTTTCAATGACCAAACCTGTCGTACGATTTGCACCATCCCCCACTGGCAAGCTGCATGTCGGCAATGTCCGCACGGCGCTGATTAACTGGCTCTTTGCGCGCGGGCAGGGTGGTACGTTCATTCTGCGGATTGATGATACCGATACAGAGCGCTCCACGGCAGCCTATGAAGACGGTATACGCGAAGACCTCACCTGGCTCGGTCTGACATGGGACAAGACGTTCAAACAGTCTGAGCGCTTTGCCGAGTATGACGCTGCCGCCGACAAGCTGCGCGGCATGGGACTGCTCTATGCGTGCTACGAAACCGCCGACGAGCTGGACCGCCAGCGCAAAGTACAACGCGCCAAGGGCAAACCGCCAATCTATAATCGCGCCGCGCTGGACTTGTCCGTTGAAGACAAGGCTGCGCTGGAATCTGAGGGTCGCAAACCACACTGGCGGTTCAAGCTGTCAGGAGAGCGCATTGCCTGGACCGATCTTGTGCGCGGCGAGCAGGCGATTGAGACGTCCAGCCTGTCTGACCCGGTCCTGATCCGCGCTGATGGTTCCTATCTCTATACGCTGCCAAGCTGCGTTGATGATATCGAAGCGGGCATCACGCATGTCGTGCGCGGTGAAGACCACGTGACCAATTCCGGCGCACAGATTGAGATTTTCAACGCCCTTGGTGGGACGGCGCCAGCTATGGCGCACACCCCGCTACTGGTCGGCGCCGATGGCTCTGGCCTGTCAAAGCGGCTTGGCTCGCTCGGTATGGGCACGCTGCGCGAGCGGGGTATCGAGCCGCTGGCTATTTGCTCGCTACTCGGAAAGCTCGGTACTAGCGACAATGTCGAGATAAGAGATAGCCTCACGCAACTCGCCGAAGAGTTTGACTTCGGAAAGATTGGCCGCTCGCCAGCCCGCTTTGACGAGGATGAGCTTGTCGGCCTAAACGCTGCGCTGACACACGCTATGCCGTTTGAGGCGGTGAAAGATCGGCTCGCCGCGATTGATCCCAAAGCAGCAAGTGAAGCCTTCTGGCTGCTGGTGCGTGAGAATTGTCAGATTGTAGAAGATGCCGCGCGTTTCGTACCTGTCGCTTTTGGCGAGATCACGCCGCTGATTGACGATGAGGACAAGGATTTCATCGCCGCTGCGGGTAAATTACTACCTGAGGGCGAGATGGGCGCCGAGACATGGGGCATATGGACGGCCGCGCTGAAAGCCGAAACGGGCCGCAAGGGCAAAGGCCTGTTCATGCCGCTGCGCAAGGCGCTCACCGGGATGGAGCGCGGCCCTAGTGTTGGTGAGATGCTGGTCTTGATGGGGCGTGAGCGGGCTGCGAGGCGGCTGAGCTAATTGAAACCTCTTGGGTTTCCGTCCTTATCCATCTGCACTCCGCAGGATTTGCAAGTAGAGCCTCCAAAAAGAGCTTCCTGCTTGTTTGCAGGTTTGCGAAATCTTGGCTGTGCCTCGCCGCATGTCGGGCACTTAGTCAGGGGTCGGCGATAGGCAAGAGCAATGAGGATCGCCGCTGTGACAGCTGCAGCAATAAGTATACGTAGCCAGATCGGCATCT
>CAYGPE010000054.1:0-16781 GCA_964351695.1 uncultured Hyphomonas sp.
CGCTATCGCTGCATGACCCCAACCAAATAGCCTCCGAGGTTACCGGGGCGGTTCAATGGCTGCTGAGATGCGAGAATGATCGGAAATGATTGCAATCCGCCTCAAACCGGAGGGCAGCCAATCCTGCTTGATGTCTCGAACATAGAATGTTCGCAGAGATGTATAGTGTCTTCAAGATCCGTGCTCTGTGGATTCCGAATTCCCCAAAAAAGAGTCCGAAACTCGTGAAGAATGACCGTGAAATGGCGCTGCGTGCTTCTGCTATGATCGCACTGGATCCCTTAATTATACAGCGCTGCCAAAAATTTCGTGGCGCTATGAAAAATGATGTACAGACAAGTGTTTATAGGCGAAATAGCGCTGTTCTCTTTTATCTTGCCCTCCGCGCCACTCCCGCGCCCATCCGCCTCCGGACATTTTCGACTGCACTAGTTATAGAAATAGAACTCGCCTAGTAGGCGAGTTTTCAGCGTCAATATATGACGACGTTGGGACGAGCTGCGGATACAGTTCGCTCCCTAAATCGCGCGAGTTTGGAAAACCATGTCTGGTGCAAGGTGCGTGTACCTGCGCAGCATCTTCCAATCCTTATGGCCGGTAATTAGCGCCACTCTTTCGATAGTAAGACCGGCTTCAAAAAAGCGGCTCGTTCCTTCATGGCGAAGGTCGTGAAAAACGAGACCCTCGATATCGCACGCCCTACATGCTCGACGAAAGGCGGTGCCTATTGAGCGACCGTTATAAGGAAAAATACGACCCTTGTCCGAGAACGCGATCCGTTTTTGCTCTTCAAGAAGAGCTATGGCGTCATAGTCTGAAAGGTCTGTAAGCGGAACGATCTGATCGTTGCCATCTTTTATACGTGGATCTTTTCGATCGCGAACAATGATGACCCGGCGACGTTTGTCTAAGTCTGGCCACTTGAGCTGGCATATCTCGTTCTGCCTCATAGCCGTTGCGATCGCGAACTTTACGATTCGGGTCATGGGAAAGGTTAGTCGCTGCCAGTTATCAAAGTAATCGAAAAGACGATCGAGTTCGTCTTGAGTAGGGCGGCGATTGCGTTCCTTACTCTTGCCCACAATGCCCAGGCGACTAAGGGCGATTCTCGCGAGGTCTATTTGGTCAGATGGGACATTGACGCCGTGGACCGCAGCACAATGCGTCAGAATTGTTTTGATGTATGAAATCTCTGCCGCCACGGTGGCCGGACCAGCGCCCCCCCGAGCGCGTTCTCGGCCATAATCGACAATACGTTGACGCGTCAGTTCATGAAACGGATGACTCCCGAGGCGGCTTTTAAGTTTTTTCAAAGAGTAGGCTTTTGATCGGCGCAATTGCTTACCGACGTCGTGCATGTCTTCGATGTGGAGATTGACCAAATCGGCAAAGCTTCGCAATCGGCTCGGGCCGCGACGGGTATGACTTTCGCCGCGATCGATCTTTCGCTCAGTCTCGCGCGCCCATTGTTCAGCGTCAGACTTTAAATGAAAGGTCTTCGACGTATAAAGACCATGCTTCCGGATCTGGACGCGCCATTTGCCAGAACTGGTTTTGTTTATGCCTGCCATTTTCTACCTTCTCACACTTCATTTTTTGCACGCTCTGAGCACACCGAGCATGAAAAATGGTGTGACATACCGTGAACATCCGTGCACAATTGAGTGAAAACTTGCGTGCACGTTCTCGTTTAGTGCCTTGAAAGTACAAAATAAATGCATAAAAATCAAGACTATACGTTTTCGGTCGCCCCTATGATGGACTGGACGGATCGCCATTGCCGGGCGTTCCACCGGACCTTGTCTAAGCGTGCTTTGCTTTGGACAGAAATGGTTACTGCTGATGCAGTCATTCACGGCGAGCGCGAGCGATTGATAGGCTTTTCTGAAGCTGAACATCCACTCGTATTGCAGCTCGGCGGCAACGAGCCTGAGAAGATGGCTGAAGCAGCGCGCATCGCTGAAGGCTTTGGCTATGATGAGGTCAATATCAATTGCGGTTGTCCATCCGACCGGGTTCAGTCAGGCGCATTTGGCGCCTGTTTGATGCGTGAGCCTGAGACGGTCGCAGCCTGCGTAGCGGCGATGCGTGGAGCAGTTGATATCCCTGTGACAGTAAAGTGCCGGATTGCCATTGATGAGGACCCGCCGCGTGAGACATTGTTCAATTTTGTTGATCGCGTCGCAGATGCTGGTTGCACAGTTTTCACCGTGCATGCCCGCAAAGCTTGGCTGAAGGGCCTGAGTCCAAAAGAGAACCGGGATATCCCGCCGCTAGACTATGAGCTTGTGGCAGAATTGAAAACGGCCCGGCCCGATCTCACAATTGTCTTGAATGGCGGGATAACGACGATGGAAACCTGTGCATCAGAGTTAAAGCGTTTTGATGGGGTCATGCTCGGGCGCGCCGCCTATCAACACCCTTCATTGCTGGGGCAAGTGGATTGCAGGCTGTTCGGCGAAGCCGCCGAAATCGTGACGCCTTATGAGGCGATTAAACGTTACCGTTCTTACATAACTGCCCGTCTTGATGAGGGTATAAAACTATCCTCGATGACACGCCATATGCTGGGACTATTCAATGGCCAGCCGGGCGCGCGCTTGTGGCGCCGTGTTCTGAGCGAGAAGGCGCCGAAGCCGGGTGCGGGGCTTGAAGTGTTGGATGAAGCCCTCGATCAGGTTCTAAGCCGCGCCGAACTCGCCTCTGCTGATTAGCAGACGGCCCGCAAGATTCGGGTGGAAGAGGCAGACAAAGGGCGGCACAGTACGGCTATGACAAAGGCAACTTCATTTCCCATTTCTGAGCGTTCAGCCGCCTACTCTCGTATGGCGCAGGCCTTGGCAAAACTGGGCGACACATGGCGCGATTGGCCGGATCTGGCCCAATGCGCGAGTGCGATGGACCTATCACCTTCGCATTTCCAGCGTGAATTTACCCGCTGGGCGGGCATTAGTCCGCGGCAATTCCAGAGCGCGCTCGCGCATGCCGAGGCAGGTGATCTCCTTCGTCAGGGCGCGAGTGTTCTTGATACAACCTATGAGACCGGGCTATCTTCGCCGTCGCGATTGCATGACTTGTTTATCGCGCATGAGGGCTTGTCACCGGGCGAAGCCAAAGCGGGCGGGGAGGGTGCAGACCTGACGATTGGCAGAGCTGCAACCCCGTTTGGCACAGGCGTGTTTCTGATCTCGCCGCGCGGGCTCTGCGGCTTGGGCTTTGCTGATGATGGCGTTCAGGCCAAGACGGGATTTGTCCATCCGGGTTATCCCGAGGCCCAAGTCTTCACTGACCTCATAGGCCGTTATCCGAACGCGGACTTCAAGCGAGACGACACAGAAGCAGCTGCATGGGCAGGCCGAATTTTTGGCGATGGCGGCGAGGTCGCGTTGGCGATGTACGGCACCCCGTTTCGCCGTCAGGTTTGGCGCGCCTTGTTGGATATTCCGGCAGGCGAAACGTGGACCTATGGTGACGTCGCGACCAAAGCTGGTAACCCAAAAGCGGCGCGTGCTGCAGGCACTGCAATTGGCGCGAATACCATTGCGTGGCTCATTCCCTGTCACAGAGCGCTTGCATCTGACGGAAGGTTACATAATTACCATTGGGGGACAGCGCGCAAACGCGCTATGTTGACCTATGAAAAGGTGCATGTTGCCTGACGCAGCGATTGCACCTGTGAAAGTGGTACTATGAACTATCTGATCGTCTCAATTCTGTATTTTGGCATGCTCGCAGCCGTAATTGCCTGGGCGGGCATTCTCGCATGGCGCTGGAAAACGATGCCAGCCTTTGCTGGCGAGGTATATGATTCCAATGTCGAGAAAAATCTGCTCAGCGCCAAGATTGATCGCGATGACTATATTGCAAGCTTTGTCCGCGCTGAGTTTCCACGCCTCGGCGTGTTTCGCTGCGCGACGGCCTTTGTCAGCCTGATCATGCTGCCCATTCTCGTTTCGGTCTTCGGCAATGTTCTTGAGACGATCTGGCGCTGGCTCGGTATTGGCTTTGGTCCCTATGGCTTGGGTCAGATCGCGCAGGACTTTATTTTGGTCATGCTTATCATGGCTGTGTTTGCACTCATGCTATATGCGGTGACAGCGTATTATTATCGCAATGTGCCGCCTAGCTTGTCACAGGAAATCAAACGGCTGGAAGGGTGATCGCAGCATGAGTACCGAATTTCTTCATGCCATGGTTCGCGTTAGCGACCTTGACGCAGCAACCCGTTTCTTCGGAGAGGGTCTGGGTCTTCAAGAGGTCGGCCGCAATGACAATGATCAAGGGCGGTTCACGCTCGTCTTCATGGCGTCGCCAGCAGACATCGCGCGCCACGGGGGCATTCCAGAGGGTACACGTCCGACCCATACCCATATTCCAATGGTAGAGTTGACCTATAACTGGGACACAGAAGACTATGGCGGTGCCCGGAACTTTGGCCATCTCGCCTATCGCGTGGATGATATTTACGCCGCCTGTGAACGTTTTCAGAAACTCGGCGTGACGATCAATCGCCCGCCACGTGATGGCCATATGGCCTTTGTACGTTCACCTGATGGCATTTCGATTGAGCTCTTGCAAAAGGGCGAACATCTTGCGCCGAAAGAGCCTTGGGCAAGTATGGAAAATACGGGTAGCTGGTAACTATCGGCGCGTTAAAGCTCGCTGACTTGCGCGTCTCGCTTTTCCTACCCCTCTTTCATCTGCCAGTAAGCACGAGGTGTCCGGAATGGTGGCATGCTAAATAGCCACCTTTTTGTCGAATGAGATCGTGACCTCACCAATCAGTACGCCAAAGCGGCTGACATAGGCGCGATTCATCAATACGCCATCGTCTAGAAGGTACATCCAGTCGTCGAACCCGACATTCCAGGTTGAATCATCGACTTTCAAATCAACCCGGTATCTCCAGTTGAAGGCATTGCCGACGACACGTCCTTCAGCGTAGCCGGGAACGTCACCTGCTGTGCCGCGATACCGGCCATCGCCGAGGATTTCGATTGTCCAGACGCGGGTCGATTCCTCCCCATCATCATAGATGAAGTCCTCGTTCAGTGTCAGAATCTTCCCGTCAACCGTGCCAACAATGTTAACCTTGAAGGCCCGGCGCAGCTTGTTAAAGCGATCCTCAAATATGCCATAGGCGGTGATCTCGCCGTCAAAATACTCTTCCAGGATAAGCTCGCGAGGCGCCTCCTGAAAGTCCGAAAGACTCGGGCTTATACAGGCAGACATTACAGCCGTGGCCGGGAAGGCGACAGCAGAAGCAAATAGACGTGTCAGGCGCATGGCAGAATACCTTCATTTCTGTAGCGCTTCTACGATGGGCATATGCGATTGGATGAGATGAGGGTGCTATAGGTTTGGGTCGTTTGGGCGTAATCCAGAAAGCGCCGTACTTAGTCGAAGTCCTGCGCGGAGGCGCGTGAGGGTAAAGTCACCGCGGCGCTCAGCATTGCGGCGAAAAAGAACAGTGCTGATATCGTAAAGAAGCCCATCTGGACGCCGTTTGCGAGAGCAAAGTCCGACATGTCTGTCGTGTCACGTTGCGACATAAACTGAAACTGCAGATAAAAGGCCCAAATGCCTGCGGCTTGCGCGAGTGTATAGGCGATGAGCTGTATCCAGCCAAAGACCACTGGAACAATCAGGCGGGTGACTTTGGCAATCACAAGATAAGCCGCACCGAAAGCCAGAGTCGTCAAAATGGATGACAGGACCAATGGTAACCGAGAGATTGCCATGCCCGGAATAGCGTCTTGTAGCCAAACGTATTGTACGACGCCCAGATTTCCCAAAAGGATGAAACCGGCTAAAACGAACCAAGCGATAGGCAAAAACGACTTCATGCCATTAGCAGACCACACATCGACTAAAATGCAAGGCTTGGTGCGTAACTTACCACCTGTCGCTAATAGAGGGTCGCCAGTGCTTTCGCATCATAATTGGTGAGTTCATTTATCCGGCCATCTTTGATTTTCTGCGCCCATAATGGGTCCTGAAGCAGGGCGCGGCCTACAGCAATCATATCGAACTCACCCTTATCAAGGCGTTCAATAACGCCAGATATTGGCTGGGTCTTTGAATCTTGCCCCATGAATGCGCCAATAAAGTCAGACGACAAACCGACTGAGCCGACAGTGATCGATGGCAGGCCTGTCAGCTTTTTACACCATCCCGCGAGGTTGAGACCTTTGTCACCATCGATCTCAGCAAACTCTGGTTCCCACCAGCGCCGTTGCGAGGCGTGCAACACATCAACACCAGCATCGACAAAGACCTTCAAAAACGCTTCCAGCGCTTCCGGTGTTTCGGCCAGCCGAGCGTCATAGTCCTGCTGTTTCCACTGCGAGAAGCGCAGGATGATGGGCATCTCCTCGCCGACAGCGTTGCGGCATGCGGCAATAATCTCGCCCGCGAAAGTCGCCCGTTCTGCCAACCCGCCGCCATACTTGTCCTCGCGTTGATTCATCACGTTCCAGAAAAACTCGTCAATCAGATAGCCATGGGCCCCGTGAATCTCGATCGCATCGAACCCTAGCCGTGCCGCATCTGCCGCAGCGCTGGCATAAGCCGCGACCATATCCGCGATCTCGCTTTCGGTCGGCACAGGTAAAACCTGCTTGCCTGTATGGGTCAAACCAGACGGGCTGTCAGACGTTGCGTCCGGGTGAGGACCAGTTCCGGGTTTGCGCGCCATGCCGACATGCCAAAGTTGCGGCGCGATTTTGCCGCCTTTGCCGTGCACCGCTTCAGTGACGTTCTGCCATCCAGCCAACGCTGCCTCAGTATGAAAGTTCGGTACGCGCGGATCGTTCGACGCGCCGCCTCTGTTGATCGTCGTGCCCTCAGTGACGATCAAGCCCACATCAGCACCCGCCCGCCGCGCATAATAATCAGCAACATCCTGGCCCGGAACGCCATCGGGAGAAAAAGAGCGCGTCATGGGCGCCATAACAATCCGGTTGGGGAGCGTCAGGCCGCGAAGTTTCAGAGGCTGAAAGAGGGGGGCGGTGTCGGTCATGGCGTACTCCAAGATGAATCTTGCGCAGATGTGTTGATCCTACCAGCCAAATGCAAGCGTTGCCGCTAAGGCAGGTGCCACAAGAGTGCCGTAATTTTAGCAAACCGTGTTCAGAAAGGGTTCAGTTGTATTCAGCAAGATAAAATCAAGTTAAAAAGGTGAAAGACAATGCCAGCAAATGTATTCGCCCGTACAGCCACGCTAGCTGGACTTGCAGGCCTCAGCGCCTGCGCCACGCCGGGAATTGACTATCAGGCCCGCGTGATGCCAGCCAATCTCGATGCGGCGGCCACACGGCTTGTACAGGTCGATACGTTCCGCGGCCCAGCGGGGGGGTGGTATGCTGGAAGGTTTGAAGCCATGCTCGCCAATACAACACTCGACGGGCAATCATGGTTTCAGCTCGCCAATTTTGATTATAGCGACACCGGAAACGAGCGCGCCGGGACTTATACAGGTCATATCGACATCACTGATTACACGACTGAGGAATATTACCGCACGGTTCGTAAATGCGTCGAGTGGGACGGCCTGTTCGATTGTGAGCGCCGCGCCGATGTCGAGGAGCTTTGTATCGTGGACCGCGTCAGCGTGCGCGTCTCACCGCGCCTGATTGATGCAGCTGATGGCCGAACCGTGTTCTCAGGATCGTATGGCGGCGATAGCTCGCGCAAGGACTGTCATGAGACGGGCAAGCATGGTCACCATTACCGCCGGGGCGGTGGGGGACTGTTTGGATTTGGGGGCGGTACACCGCCGCCAGATATGGTTTATGAGGCGCTGAGTGAAACACTTGGCCCAATCCGCCGTGATATCGCGCCGCGCAATACCACGGTGCGCGCGACCTTTATTACCGAGGCTCTAGATCCGGTTGTAGCGGCAGATCCGCGTTTCGAGAATGCGGTAGAACTTGCCTCGGACAATCCGTTTGCCTCGTGTGAGGCATGGACCGCAATGGCTGCGCAATATCCAGAAGCCCCTGCTGTGATCCATAATATGGGCGCGTGCGCAGAAGCGTCGAGCGATTTTCAAGCGGCTCAGGGGCTATACGCGCAAGCATCAGAACTGTCGGTCAAATATACCGGTACAGGCATTGCTGGCGATACCTTCATCAAGGCACTGCAGAAACTATCCAATCAGCGCAATGATGAACAGATCTTGCAGGCTTTGACCGCGCTTCCTGAAGTCGACAGCCCTGAGGCACCGAAAGTTGACGAGGCTGGGAGCTAAGACGAAAGTTCGGCTCTAGTCTTCGCGCTGGGCGTCATCAAGTGTCTTCTCCGCTCGTTTCGCGGCGAGTGCATCGCGCTGTTTTTCAGCCTTCGTACGACCATGCTTGATCCGGTTCTCAGAAGCGCGCTTCTGGCGATCCGCGCGTGCCTTGGCCTTGCGGGCCTTGTTGAGATTGATCGGCTCTGCCATGCAGCTTTCTATGAGTTACTGCGCGTTGCGCCACTGTTCCATAGCCAGCGAAATGGCAAACGTCTCGCGATATTTGGGGCTTGAAGCTGGCCGTGGTGGGCGCGCCGATGTCAGCGCCATAATCTCCGCCAGTTTGTTATGCGCCGCGCCAGCTTGGCCCGCCCCAATATAGGCGTGCAGCTCAACAATCGCGCTCGAAAGCGGATCATGGGCTGAAAGCACAAAATAGGGCTCGTCGTCAGCCAGCTTGGCGTAAGCATCAAATTCTGAAGGGTTGGCTTTTGAGCCTTGTGGAGCATCGTTCATGGGCGGGGTCTTTCGTCAAAGTGATTCTTGGTCGCAGTGTAGCGGTTTATAATGTGGGCGTCAGGTCTGAGCCAATCACCCTGGACCTATCATTTTGCCGGGTACAACAATCGCGTCGAAATCCTCTGCTGGGATACCATCTGCAATCGCTTCCTCGCGCAAGGTGGTGCCATTCTTATGGGCTGTCTTGGCGATCTTGGCGGCGCGATCATAGCCGTATTTTTCCTTTAACGGTGTCACGAGCATCAGCGAGTTTTCCAGCCCGCGCTGGATATTGTCGAGCCGCGGCTCAATCCCAACGACGCAATTCTCGGTGAAGGACACGGCTGCATCGGCCAGCAGGCGTGTCGATTGCAGGAAATTATACGCCATCATCGGATTAAACACATTCAGCTCAAAATGGCCCTGACTTCCGGCAAACCCGATGGCGGCATTGTTGCCATGCACATGCGCGCAAACTTGCGTCAGCGCTTCACACTGGGTCGGGTTGACCTTGCCTGGCATGATAGAGCTACCCGGTTCATTTTCCGGCAAGGCAAGTTCGCCAAGCCCTGAGCGTGGGCCAGAGCCGAGGAAACGGATATCATTAGCAATTTTAAAGCACGACATCGCGGCAGTATTGATCGCGCCATGCGCAAAGACCATCGCATCGTGGGCAGAAAGAGCCTCGAACTTGTTCGGCGCCGTGATGAAATTGAGGCCCGTGATTTGCGCGATTTTCTCGGCGACACCTTCCGCAAAACCGATCGGTGTCGATAGGCCCGTGCCCACCGCTGTGCCGCCTTGTGCAAGCTCCAGCAAAGCGGGCAGGGCGCTTTCAATCCGGGCGATGCCATTCTCGACCATTTTTGCGTAGCCAGAAAATTCCTGACCAAGCGTGATGGGCGTTGCATCCTGGGTGTGAGTTCGGCCGATCTTGATAATGTCCTTCCAGCCTTGCGCCTTATCGTTTAGCGCATTGTTGAGCTGTTGAAGCGCGGGCAACAGGCGGTGCGTCACCTCTTCGGCGCAGGCAATATGCATCGCTGTCGGGAACGTGTCGTTTGAGCTTTGGCTCATATTGACGTGATCATTCGGATGGACGGGCGTTTTCGTCCCCATCTCTCCGCCAAGCAGCTCGATCGCGCGATTGGAGATCACTTCATTGGCATTCATATTCGACTGTGTACCTGACCCGGTTTGCCAGACGACCAGCGGGAAGTGCGTGTCGAGCTTGCCTTCGATGACTTCATTAGCGGCCGTGATGATGGCCTTGCCGAGATCGCCGTCGAGTTTACCGAGGGCCATATTGGTTTCAGCGGCGGCGCGCTTCACAATACCCAGTGCTCGCACTAACGGTTGTGGCTGTGTCTCCCAGCCAATCTTGAAATTGCCAAGCGAACGCTGTGCTTGCGCCCCCCAATATTTGTCGCCTGATACTTCTACAGGGCCCATAGTGTCAGTTTCTGTGCGGGAAGATGTGTTGCGGTCGGACATCCGGGGCTCCTGGAAGTGTTTTGCATTGCTGATGTCGGCCCTGTAGCATGGCCCTTCAATGGGGCAAATGGGCGCGATGCGCCGGACAAAGGCCGAGACGAATCGCGCGGGCAAAAACTGCCCCGAAATGGCTCAACTGCCACAAAACAAGTGTCACAACATATGACGATACCGGATCAATATTCCGCACTTGTTCCAATTGACAGCGCTTACCTTCGAATTGACAGCGTTTACCTTGGCAATTTGTGTATCCGGGTGGTGGCCACAAAGTCCCGACTGGTCTTGAAGATTTAGCACTATGAGCAGAAATCGCGCATTTTCGTGGCGCGTGACTTGCTAGGAATTGCCAAAACCACTCAGGGGAAACGTCGTGTTCGATCAATCTGTAGAGTTGGCTGATCTCGGAATCAGCGCCGCAAAAATCAATAAGAACTGGAACGAAGAACGTTTGTACGAACGTGCCGTCGCGTCTGGCGAAGCGCGCGTCGCAAAGGGTGGCTCGCTTCTGGTTGAGACCGGATTGCATACCGGGCGCTCAGCCAAGGACAAGTTTACGGTACGCGACGAGATGACCGAAGACACCGTCTGGTGGGACGAAAACGCGTCAATGACGCCAGCTCATTTCGATGCGCTATGGGAAGACTTCAAGGCGCATCTTGATGGCAAGGAGCTTTACACACAGCAGCTATTTGGCGGCGCTGACCTGGATCACCGTCTGCCGGTTCGTATCGTCAACGAATACGCTTGGCATTCACTCTTCATCCGTCACTTGCTGCGCATCCCAACGGCGAAAGAATATGACGGTTTTGCGCATGAGTTCACCATCATAAACGCCCCAAGCTTCCGCGCTGATCCGGCCAGGCATGGTACCGTCTCTGAGACCGTCATTGCGGTCAATCTGTCGAAGAAGGTCGTGCTGATTGGCGGCACGTCTTATGCGGGCGAGACGAAAAAATCAGTCTTCACAATTCTCAACTATCTGCTGCCGACCAAGGGCGTGATGCCGATGCATTGTTCGGTCAATGATGGCGGAAATGACGACGCGGCGATCTTCTTCGGCCTGTCAGGCACAGGCAAGACGACGCTGTCTGCTGATGCCAGCCGGACATTAATCGGCGATGATGAGCATGGCTGGTCTGAGAACGGTCTCTTCAATTTCGAAGGCGGCTGCTACGCCAAGATGATCAATCTCTCGCCTGAAGCCGAGCCGGAAATTTATGCGACCACCAGCATGTGGGGCACAGTGCTCGAAAATGTCGTGATGGATCCTGTCACGCGCGACCTCGACTTTGCTGATAACACACTGGCAGAGAATTCTCGCGGTGCGTACCCAATTTCCGCGATTGAAAATGCTTCGCTCAGCGGCCGCTGCGGTCAACCCAAAAACCTCGTCATGCTCACTGCCGACGCGTTCGGCGTGATGCCGCCCATTGCCAAGCTGACGCCAGCGCAGGCCATGTATCACTTCCTGTCGGGATATACAGCGAAAGTCGCGGGTACTGAAAAAGGCGTGACCGAGCCGACGGCGACCTTCTCAACCTGCTTTGGCGGGCCGTTCATGCCCCGCCACCCGAGTGAGTATGGCAAGCTGCTCGGCGAGTTGATCGCCAAATATAACGTCAATTGCTGGCTTGTCTCTACGGGCTGGACTGGCGGTGCGCATGGCAAGGGGCACCGGATGCCGATCAAGGCAACACGGGCCTTGTTGAACGCCGCGCTTGATGGGTCGCTGAACCAAGCGGACTTCCGCGAGGATGAGACCTTCGGGTTTATGGTGCCTAGGGCTGTTGACGGGGTTGACGCTAAGATTCTCGATCCGCGCTCCACCTGGTCGAATGGTGAAGCCTATGACGCGCAAGCGGCAAAGCTGGCAGGCATGTTTGTCTCGAACTTTGAAAAATTCGAGCGCTATGTCGATGCTGAAGTCCGTGCTGCAGCCCCGCGTGCTGCGGCCGCTGTGCCAGCTGAATAGAATTACAGCGCCTATGCGGTTGCAGGTTTGCCTGCGGCCGCTTTGCCACCTAAGGTCGCCCCGTCAATAAAGGGGTAATTTACATGGCAGGACTTCTCGATCTTTTAAGCGGCCCGCAAGCGCAGCCGGCGAAACAGCAGCTCGGCGCGCAATTCGGGCTTGATGACAACATGACTCAAATGGCGCTCAAGGCGCTAATCCCGGCGCTCTCGGCGGGCCTGAAGTCGAATGCAAGCAAGCAGGGCGGCCTAGAGGGGCTACTCGGTGCTTTGCAAAAGGGTAATCACAGCCGATATCTGGATCAGCCAGAATATCTTGGCCGACCAGAAACTGTCGAAGACGGCAATGGCATCCTCGGTCACCTGTTGGGTTCGAAAGAAGTGAGCCGCTCTGTTGCCTCTCATGCGTCTCAGAAAACCGGCATCGACTCGACATTGCTGAAGCAGATGCTTCCGGTTGTTGCCACCTTGGTTATGGGCCAGCTCTCCAAGCGTAGCCAAGAGCCGGATGTCCTTAGTCAGGTTATGGGCGCTCTGGGCGGCGGCGCACCGCAGCCCGCGTCGCGCCAGCAAAGCGGTATTGGTGGGCTGCTGGGCGCAATTTTTGGCGGTCAACGTCAGCCACAAAGACAGGCTGCGCCAGCAGCTGCTGGTCTTAGCGCGCTGTTCGACGCCGACGGCGATGGCTCTGCAATGGATGATATCTTCCAGATGGTCCTAAAAGCCCGCGGCTAAGCGCCCATTCAGTCTGCGTATAGTCCCTATACGATAAACGCCCGTTCAAACTTGAGCGGGCGTTTTCTATCTATGCATCCGAAGCGCAATTTGGCGCATAAACTGCATGGAAGGGCCTATCATGTTGAGAGCCTTATTCGCATCCTTGGCTATATTGGTCATTTCCCCTCTCGCATCGGCTGATGTGAGAAGCGCGAAGACCGCAACAGCCGCTATTGAAATCACGGTCGCCCAGATTGAGCAGAGCGACCGCGAGCATATTGCCGATGCAATCCTGCAAAATATCGATACCCCCGCCATTGCTCGCTTCACGCTAGGCCGCCACGGCAAAGCGCTGGACACGGCAACACGTGATCGGTTCACTAAGGCCTTTGAAGCCTATCTTCGCCGCCAGATCCGCGCCAATGCAGACCAGATTGCCGGCGCCCACGTAACAATTACCAGAACATCCGCCCGTAATGCGCGTGATGCCATTGTAACGACTGTGGTTGAACGCTCCAATGACCCGCTTACCTTGCGGTGGCGCGTTATTCAGCGCGGCGGCAACTGGCGCGTCGTTGATCTGGAGTTTGCCGGTGTGTGGCTCGCGATTGAGCAGCGTGCGCAGGTCGCAGCTATGCTGGATCGCCCCGGCGCTGATATTGAAAGTGTCATTGCCAGGTTCAATTAGACCACTTTCCCTCAGCGTCATCTCAGCGTACGCGAACGCTTATGGATGTTTTTTTCGCTGAATATGGAATGCTGATTACGGCGCTTGCGGCCTGCGGCCTGTTTAGCGGCCTGGTTGCCGGATTATTTGGAATAGGTGGCGGCGCTGTCATTGTGCCCGTGCTCTACTTCCTGTTTTCCGGGCTGGGATATGACGCCACAGCGCAACATGTGGCGGTGGCGACATCGCTCGCAACCATCGTGTTGACCTCGGCGCGCTCGGTAATGGCTCACAATAAACGCGGCGCGGTCGATTGGGGCATTATCCGCACATGGAGTCCGTGGATCGTACTTGGCGCAGGGATGGGCATGCTTGCCGCATCGCAGATTTCCGGAACGGCGCTGACACTTCTATTCGGCATTGTCGCCTTCTTGCTGGCCGCGCAGCTCTTCTTTGGTCGCCCCGGCTGGCGGCTGGGTGAAAACATGCCGGTGGGGATTACACGCGCCGGGCTCGGCACGGGTATTGGCGGGCTGTCTGCCTTGATGGGGATTGGCGGCGGCACATTCGGCGTCAGCCTGATGACGGTATTTGGCCGCCCGATGCATACGGCTGTCGCGACCGGTGCAGGCTTTGGCATTTCGATTGGTCTGCCAGCGGCGCTGGCAGCGATTCCGGCCGGGTGGGATGTTGCGGCCCGGCCACCATTTTCTCTAGGTTATGTCAATCTGCCCGCTTTCATCCTGATTTCAGTTTTTACTGTCCTGATGGCGCCCGTCGGCGCGCGTCTGGCGCACGCGCTGGATGCAGAACGGCTCAAGAAGCTATTTGCGATTTTGCTGGTAGTCGTTGCGGTTCGAATGATCTGGCGGGTTATTGCCGGATAATCAGCCGATCGCCCCGAAACTCGTAAGAATAAAGCTGGGACAGGAAGCTCATGCCGAGCAGCGATTGGTCCAAATCCGTCTTCAGCACCATCGCTTCGACGTCGCGGACATGAACCTGTCCGAGTTTGATTGAGTCAATCACGACACTTGCGCCCATCGTCTCACCGCCAGCAGTGCGAATACTCCATTTATAGTCCAGTGTCTCAGGTCGCAGCCCCATGCGCTGCGCATCGCGATAGTTTAGCGCCACCACGCTCGCCCCGGTATCAACCATGAACTCGACGCTCGCCTTGCGATTGACCAGCGCGCGCGCCCAATAGTGGCCATCATCGCGAAGGCTCAGACGAGCAGTTCGGCGCGGATCATTTGTTGGCGCAGCCTCAGATGTTTCGATTAGCGTTGCGGCGCTGTCCGTACGTGCGTCGGCTGCGTCCAAACGCGGTGTCAGGATAAGCGAAACCGCACCTGTAATCAGCGCGGCGATAAGCAGCGTCGTGAAAATCTGTCCCGGCTTCATGCGCGCTTCTCCTCAGCCTGCTGCTTGTCCTGTAGCGTTTTTAGTCGCGCTGGCAGTTCCGCCATAACAGCGCTGCGACCTGCATCGCCAAGCTGCATCCAGCCGCCAATCTCCGGTAGGCTTCGACCGCAGCCGACGCACAAGCCGCTGGCGCCATCAACGGCGCAAACTTTGATGCACGGGCTTTCTATGCGGGAAACAGTCATCAGGGTCTCGTAATCTACTGGTACACTATATGCACTAAAACTCGTCAAGATTAAGTGAAAACCCAAATATTTGATTGACTTAGCATAAGATTGGTGGGTTTTTATGGCTCGCTGGAAATTGAGGTCGGACCGTGCAAAACGCTGCAGATGCTGCGAATCCATTTGATGATGTTCGCGAACTGGTGACCCGACCCGGTGCGCCGAATGCTGAAACCATGCAGCAGGTTCGTGACGCACTTCTCTCAATGGGACGCGAACGGGATTTCGGAAAGCTGGGGGACGCTGCAGCATGGCTCGCTGGGTGGCAAAAGCGCTATCCGCCGCGTGTTGAGCAGCCGACTCTCGCCATTTTCGCGGGATCGCATGGCGTGTCGGATGGCGGGGTCTCGCTATCGTCGAATGCCAGCACACGCAACAAAGTCGATGCGCTGCGCGAGGGCCGTTCACCGCTTTCTGCTATTGCAACACAAGTCGGCGCGAATATTCGGGTTTTCGAACTCGCAATTGACCGGCCAACACCGAATATTGCGGAAGCTGCGGCGATGACCGAGCGTGAATGCGCGGCCACGATTGCCTATGGCTTTGAGGCGCTTGAAGGCGAGCCTGATGTGCTAGCGCTTGGTGTTATCGGGGCAGGGATCGGCACTGCCGCAGCCGCTGTCGCGTGCGCACTATATGGCGGATCACCTGAATACTGGGTTCGTCCAGGTCCGCAAATTCCGAAGGAAATGGGCGAGCAACGTATCGAACTTGTCAACGAGGCCTTGAGGCTTCACCGAGGCCATATGGATGATCCGCTTGAGGCGCTCCGCTGCCTTGGCGGGCGCGAGCTTGCGGCCTGTGCTGGTGCGATTATAGCGGCGCGCCATCAGGGTGTACCCGTATTGATCGATGGCTTCGCCACCACGATCGCAGCTGGCATTGTCCATGCGATTGACCCGCAGGCGATTGACCATGTTCGCGCCGCGCACCAAACACGCCGCCCAGCACATGAGGCGGCGATGGAGCGTATCGGTCTGACACCTCTTATTGATCTTGAGTTCAACACAGGTGGCGGCATGGGCTCGGCCGCTGCAATCGGCTTGCTCAAGACAGCTTGCGCGCCATTTTTGGCCAAACCAGCCGACAGCGACGATTAAAACACGCACCTGACGCCACGTTATGCACCGTTTCGACATGGTTATGACGTTTACGTTCGCGTCAACTTGTGGTTTTATTGGGTTAGATAAGAACAATACATGCCATAGGGAAGCCGCTCATGAAACTCGACTTTTCACCAGAAGACATTGCCTTTCGCGACGAGGTCCGCGCTTTCATTGCCGAGAATTATCCCAAAGAATTAGAGGGTCTGGGCACACGTGAAGACCTGACGCGTGAGCAATATCTCGCCTGGCACAAGATTATCGGTAAAAAAGGCTGGTCCGCGCCGGCCTGGCCTGAAAAGTATGGTGGCCCCGGATGGACGGCGACCCAGCGCTATATCTGGTCTGAAGAAAACGCCCGCGCTGATGCCATTATGCCAATGCCGTTTGGCGTCGGAATGGTTGGCCCCGTGATCTACACATTTGGCAGCGACGCCCAAAAAGAGCGC
>CAYGPE010000055.1:0-16143 GCA_964351695.1 uncultured Hyphomonas sp.
TCCTCCACGTCCTCCACGTCCTCCACGTCCTCCGCCCCCTCCGCCTCCTCCGCCCCCCCAAGCCCACACGCCCCCCGCGACAAAAACCATGGCGACGGCGCGCGCTGCCGTTTTCATTCTGCTCTTCGAGGCATCTCGTCTCATGTTGTCTCCCTGTGCCGCCAAATGGCGATTTTCATAAGTCTATAGTGCGCCGCAGATGTACGTAAAATGACGAAGCCCACTCTGGACTGCATATGGACACGAATTAATACGTGACGTTACCCATTACAGATGGAATGCGACGCGCCTTTATCACCGGCCCACTTCCATCCACGAAGACTCCGCGTAAGGTCCGCTCAAAATCGTCACCAATTGTTTAAAGGGGGTAAATTCCATGGCGGAAATTATTGCTGAAGTCTTCTCAACCAGTGGCTTGTTTACGCTGCTTATGCTGCTGCTACTGCAGGCGGTTCTTGGGTTTGATAACCTGCTTTATATTTCGATTGAATCCAAACGTGTTGGCGAAGCGAAGGCTGGCATGGTGCGGCGCTGGGGCATCGGGCTGGCAGTCGCGCTGCGGATCATCCTGCTTGTCGTGATTGTGCTGTTGTTTGGCGCGCTGGCCAAACCGCTCTTTAATATCGGCCTGACAGGCTTCATTGAAGGCGAATTCACCCTGCAAGCCCTGGTCACTCTCTGCGGCGGCGCTTTCATTATCTATACGGCAATCAAAGAGATTACCCACTTGCTCGCCGTCGACCATATCGAGCATTCGGAAGGCTCAAAAAGCAAATCCGTGACGCAGGCCATCATCATGATCGTGGCGATGAATCTGGTTTTCTCGTTCGACTCCATCCTCTCAGCTATGGCCATTGCGAATGTTGAAATCGCCAATATTGTCAATGCAAGCGGCGACGTACTTGGCCAGTTCACGGGCACGGTCACACAGTGCAAAACCGACCTGATAGCAAATCCGATTGCAGGCGCGGTCGGCTGTCAGCCCGGCAAGGACTATCAGGTCTGGATCATGGCCATCGCCATTATCGCGTCAGGTATCGTGATGATCCTGCTGGCCGATTATGTGGCAGACTTCCTCAAGAAAAACCGCATGTACGAAGTGCTCGGCCTGTTCATCCTGTTCCTCGTTGGCGTCCTGCTGGTCACAGAGGGAGCGCATCTCGCCCACCTCAAACTGTTCAGCTTCCCGATCGAGGCGATGAGCAAAGCCAGTTTCTACCTCGTCGTTGGAACACTAGTTATTACCGATATCATCTCGACCAATTACCAGAAACGCCTCTGGGCACAGCGCGAAGCGGAGCTAAAAAGCGCTGGCAACAAAGTCGACGATGCGATCAAGGCTGTCGATGCCCACATCGCGAAGCATGGGAATATCGGTTAGTCTTTCAATGGCGCGCCATGGTCGTTTTATGGTTCGCCCAGAACCATAACGCAACCATGCCGCAAGCGACAGTGTTCTACGCGATTGGCGACATTCACGGCGAATGCGTCCGGCTGCGCGAGCTGTATGACGCCATAACAGACTTCCATACCGCCATGCATGCGTCTGACCAAATGCACATCGTTGCGCTCGGCGACTATGTCGACCGAGGCCCAGACAGCCAAGGCGTGCTCGATTTCCTGATGGAGCTGCAAGCGGCACACCCTTGTGCCGTGACCTGCCTTCAGGGCAATCACGAGCAGATGATGCTGGACGCGGCAAGCGGCGAAACCGAAGCGGCCAGTTTTTGGTCTCGTAATGGTGGCTACGAGACGCTGGGAAGCTACGGGATCGACGACGCGCGCGACCTACCACCTGACCACCTCAAATGGTTGCGCAGCCTGCCCCGTCTGTTCCAGCCAGACGATACCAATCTGATTTTCGTTCATGCTGGCCTTCACCCGGTATATTTCCCGAATGAAAGCGAAGATATATATATCTGGACCCGCTCACGCCGCTTCTTCGACACAGCCTTCTGGGAAAGCCCGGAACTGACGGGATGCAAAGTAATCCACGGCCACACGCCGACTGATGATTATGAGCCAGAAGTCTCGCCAGACGGTCGCAGAATCAATGTCGATACGGGCGCCACCATGGGCGGCAAACTCACCGCTGTGGTGCTGGCCGGAGATCATAAGCCAATATTCCTCAGCACCTAGATCGTCTCGCAAATATCTCATACCCAGTATGAGAAAAACTCATGGCACTTATACGCGTCGCCACATTATGGTGCCCCCGTCATGATAAATAAACGCGATCAGTTTCTCACCCGTCTGCCGCCTCTTAACGCTGTGCGGGCTTTTCATGCGGCATCGCGCCACCTGAACTTCTCACGTGCCGCTGAGGAACTTGGCGTCACCCAAGGCGCCATCAGCAAGCAAATCATTGCCTTGGAAGATCATGTCGGCACACGTCTGTTTGAACGCTTGCCGGGCGGCCTTCTCCTCACCAATGAAGGCAAATCGCTCAAGGAAACTATTATCCCGGCGTTTGACATGTTGGGCTCGGCCTTTTCTCGATTTGAACGCCGCCCGCCACGCGCCAGCAATTTTCGCATCGCAACCGTCGCGTCATTTGCATCCAACGTATTCGTGTCCAGACTCGACGCATTCCGTGATGCTTTCCCACAACTGGAACTTGAAATTATCGCCTCTGATCGACTTGTAGACCTCGAACGCGAGGAGATAGATATCAGTATCCGCTACGGTCGCGGCGACTGAAACGATGTCGTGACCAAGCCCCTGAGCAATCATATACTGGTGCCTGTATACCTCCCCGGCATGATCCCAAACGGCCCCGTCGAAGACGATGCAAGCGCTTTGATAAATCATCGCCGCATACAGATCTTCTCAGCTAATGAGTGGAAATCCTGGCAAGAATTGTCGCAAATTGACCTGCCTGAAAGTTCAAACAGCTTTGTCATGGAAGACTTTACAGTTGCGTTGAATGCAGCGCTGACAGGGCAAGGCTACTGTTTCCTGCCTGAGATACTGGTGCGCGATTATCTCGCGCGCGGTACACTGGTCACGTTCTCGCGCAGCCATGTAACCTGGGACCGCGCCTTCTATACAGCTTGCCTGCCTGTGGTCGCCAGACGCCCCAAAGTGCAAGACGTCATCGCATGGCTACACGCTGAATTTGCGGCCGCTCCGATGTAACGCGTCACCATTCCTTTTTCTCATATAGGCATGACTTTTTTCGCGATTCCGTAATCGCTCATAGTCAGCCACATTCTCCTCATCGGCCCAAACACGAGGTCGAGCCAAAGGAGAAAAAACCATGCAACGTTTCCTCAAATCAACTCTCGTCGCCGCCGCGGCATTACCCTTCACGACATTTGCAAGCGCGTCTCCCGTCGAAACGACACTCAACGTCGCCTTCCAATAAGACCTGCAAGCATCAGCTGAAGATAATTATCGCGCCGCACACACCAAAGCCGCCTCAGCGTGCGAGGTTGGCGGCGTCAGCCTGCTGACGGCCAAGCGCCTTGCCGAGCCCTGCATAACCGATCTGCTCGATCAGTTTGTCGCCAGGGTTGGTAATCAGGATATCGCGGATGTTCATCGTCAGAAAACAGGCCACGATATCCCTGTCGGTCGGGCATTTGCTGGCCAATAGGCACCTCGAATAACTCCGAGAAAATACCCCTACTTCAACTTAACAAGGGCGCTTCACGGCGCCCTTTCTTTTTGCGGAATACCTAGTCCAGTACGCCGTGCAGCTTACGGGTAATCTTCACAGCGACCTTGTTACCTTTGCGTCCAACCTGCCCTTCAAACGCTACGGGGCCAGTTCGATCGCCCGACAGGACCTCAACTGGCTGATCACCGGGCAGCCCCAGCAAGAGCGTTGCGCCTGCTTTCAGGCTGGTCAAATGGCTCATCGGCACAGACAGGCTGGCAATGCGCGCTGTAACAACAGCCGTTACAGCACGAGGTCTCTCCGCAGTATCATCACGGCTGGGTTTGTGGTCCTCTTGCACGCTGGAACGGATCACCGCCAACTCGCTATGCAGGCCCGGAGCCTCAACGCTATACTCGGAAATGATAACTTCACCGGCAGGTAGCAAGCTCGCCACGTAAGGCACATCGGTCTCGATCCCGTGCAGACGCAAATTCGATCCAAGCACGTCTGCAAGCGGTGACAATAGCTGCTGTAGCAGCGCGCAATCGATAGCGCTTAAGGTCCAACCATCACCTATCCGCCCGGTTGATCCACGCGCGCCACATGCCCGAGCAATCAACGCATCAGCAAGCGGCCCCGGCAAACAGACAAGCAAACGTGTGTCGGTCTCACTCGCACCGAAACATGCCACCGCGCCGGATTTACCAGCCATAAGCATCGGCAACTGTGTTGTCGCCACGGGCGCAACATCACGCATCGCAATTGCCGCTTTGACCCCTGTGCCTTGTCCGAGCGCCATGGAAAGCCTTGCAGCAAGAACACCAGCCTCTTGGCGCATCTGTATCGCCGCCGGATCATGCTCCGGCCCATCAAAACGTACTGGCAGGCGTGGCTCAACGTGTTGCGGTGTCGCCATTTGCGGCGGTTCATCATCCAGCTGCGGGCGCAGCAGGGCTTCGATCTCGGCCTGCGTCAGAACATTGGATTTATTTGGAAAGCGCGGCTCTGGCATCATCGGCTCAGCCATATCGTGACCGTCCACAGACACGCCGGTGTCCATAGCCCAATCATCTTCTGCAAAGAGTCCGGTTGTTTTGTCACGCATTCTGCCCGAGCCTTACCAATCACCAGACCTTGCGGCGGACCGGTTAATGAAGCGTTAGGATTTTGGAGTCCCTCAAGGGAATCAGTTATCGCACCTAGTCGTCGCGAACGGTGCGTTCGTTACGCTCATGACGCTCTTGCGCCTCGAGGCTGAGCGTCGCGGTTGGCCGTGCTTCAAGGCGTTTGAGGCCAATCGGCTCGCCTGTATCATCGCAATAGCCGTAAGTGCCATTATCGATACGCCGGATTGCAGCATCTATCTTCGAAATCAATTTACGCTGGCGGTCGCGCGTACGCAGCTCAAGGGCCTTGTCACTTTCCGCCGAGGCGCGATCAACCAGATCAGGGTGATTGCTCGAATCAGAGCGCAGGTTGCCAATTGTCGTCTTGGCGCCGTCGAGAATCTCTAGTTTCCAGCTTTCAAGCTTCTGACGGAAATAGGCTTTCTGCCTGTCGCTCATGAATGGCTCATCCTTGGATGGCTTGTATCCTTTGATGCCTGCTTCTGTCATGGATTACGTCCTCGCCTAGAAGTTTGCGCGCCGTATATATCGACATCCTGATAATCGCAATCGCAATCATCATGCGGCACGGGGCCGAACTGACGTTAAATTGTGGCAATGACGGGGCGCGGGCATGTCATTTGCAGTCACAACGTGATCAAGCCCTTGATTTCAGAGCCCAGCTTGTGCGCTATAGGTATACGGAAAAATACCCCCTTTTTCCGAAAAGCAGGAATGGACCACTATCTGATGACATCTCGTTGGCGACAGCGCGAATCAGGACGCCCCTCATCATGGCGCCAATCCCTGCTGTTCAACAGTTTGCTTCTGCTACTCCCCATTCTCGCATCGCGAATCATTATCGGGGCTTATACGTCGGACATTGCAACCGACCCTATGGGAGTGGAGGCACTCAAGGAAACGCGCGCGCAGATTGAGCAATCCTTGCGCGGTTTTGCCGGGCCCGTTGGAAGTGAGCGCGATCACTGGGCTGGCCGTGTTGAGCAAACCCTGCGCGAGCGTGACTTTGCTGCAGCGCGCGGTTACCTGCTCGCGGCCCCGCTGATGCTGAACAAGGCCAACTCCCTCTCCGTGCTTGCGGCTGCCGAAGCCGAAGAAACCGGCACCGCAGACCAGAGACTTGCCCGCGCAGCGCTCCTCTTCCTGCCTGATCCGGTTCGCGCCGCCTATGAGCGCGCTGTCGCCCCGCCAGAGATCGAGATGAGCCCCGAAGTAGACGCACCCGACAGCGCCGTAGAGCCTGATACAGCTCCCGAACCCGACTTGAGCGGCGGCGCGCCTGTTGTGGCCGAGCCGTTCACCAGCCAGCGCGCCTTCTTCCTGCTCGGTGATCCGGCTGACCTCGCCCGCCAGAGCCAACGCTGGCTGCGCGACGAACCCGTCGACTCAACCCAGCTACGGCTGCGCGCACTGGGCCTGATGAAGCAACGCGAAACCGGCCCAGCCAGTGAAAAATTTGTCCGCGCCGCCTCGGTCTTGCGCGCCGCAAAACGTGCCGGGCGCCTGAACGATCGCTTCGAGAATTACATTTCGGGCCGGATTGAAGGCGCGCTTCCCGACGAGCAATTACGTGAAGCGCTCGCCCCGGCTTTTGAGCCTGTCATGACGACAACGCAGCGCGGAGAGGAAGTGCTGGCGGCCTTTGAGTCAGCGATCAATCCAGACGGCCTGACACGCTTGATACGCGACATGGAAATCATTGCCCGCCTGGCAGAGGTCAACAATACATCTGGCGCGCTTGCCCTGCTTGAGCTTGCGGCGACGCCAGATGATATGCGCCGGGCGCAATTGCTGACAGAATCAGGCGCAGAGCGCTCTGTCGCACTGGCCCGCGAAATGGGCCCCGACGTGCTGAACCTCGCGCAGATCGGGGTTAAGTGGACCCGCGCACTGGTCTTGCAGGTTATGGGGTTGATGGCGCTCGGCATGGCCCTGATATGGACCGCACTTTCGGCATTCACACAGGCCGAGACGATCCGTCCCGCCCGGCGCTAGATTCCGAACGCGCCTTTGATTCCATCGATAAGCAGCTGAACCGACAGCGCCGCGAGGATGACGCCAAATATCCGCGTAATCGCGCCCGCGATACTATCGCCCATCGCTTTGACAAGCGGGCCCGCCGCCAGGAAGATTATCAGGCAAAGCACCATGTTTGCGCCGATCCCTGCCAGAACGGCGCTCTTTGCGACCCAGCTTCCGCTCTCGGACATGAATAGCATCGCGGTGGCGATCGAACCCGGACCAGCCAGCATCGGAATACCCAGCGGGAAGACCGAAATATCTTCCATCTTTCCACTCTCTAACTCGTCAGCCAACACTTCTTCAGCGCGCGATTCGCGGCGCTCGGTCCGCTTTTCGAACACCATGTCGAGCGCGATCAGGAACAGGAGCACACCGCCCGCCGCGCGAAACGCATCAATCGTGATGTGCAGCTTATCGAGCAGCCAAGCGCCGCCAAAGGCAAAACCGAAAATAATGATCGAACCAACAATCACTGACCGCACCGCCATAGACCGGCGATATTGCGGCGTCCCCTTGGCGGTCAGAGACGCAAAAACCGGCGCAACACCCACCGCATCGATTAGCACGAAAAACGTCACAAAAGACGCGGTAAACAATGGAATGAATTCAGCAGCCATTCGGCGCTCCGTCGGGACAGTTATGAGTGGTAAACTCTGCCCTTAACTCCGGTTTTTGAGCGCGTCGAGTATGACGGCCACATCCGGGTGCATTTCCGGCGCGTCATTGTGCAATTGCGTGACGCTTTCCGGCGCTTCGGCGTGTGCCAAAGCGGCAAGCAACCTGTGCCCGCGCAGGCGCTGCAGTAGGCCCTTGAGGCCAAGCCGTCCGTCAGCCCGCGCCACCAGGCCCTCGCCCAGATCAACAAGAATGGTTTCGCTTGCGTCGCCGGCTTCCAGCATCGCAATGGCGGTGTCGAGATCGACTGCAGCTATGTCAGATGAAAAATGCAAATAATTTGCCCCGTCAGCCATGCCCCTGAACCTCAGACTCTACTAATTCACGCTTCATGTACTTTCGGCATTTGGACAGCGCCATATAGGTCTCTCCGGCCGCGCAGGCGCGTGACATCTCAACTAGCGACGCACGCTGCATGTCAGATGGCGCCGATTTCAGCGCGCTGGCCAGCGCCGCCGCAACCTGATCATAAACCGCGCCATCATGCTGCCCCATCAGATAGAGTTGCATAATCGCGAAATAGACCCGCTCGCCCGGCGTCTGGGCCGCTTCAGGCTCCATAACATCGCTCTCGCGCAGCACGCGGGCCTGATTCTGCAGCAGCATCGTACCGCGCCGTTCGCCATTGCGCAGCACAGCGCCGTTTACAATAACGGCCTCTCCCGGCTTCAATGACAGCTTCAGCGGCATAGCTTGATTCCTGTTCTACGCCGGAAACTATGCGCCCAATTGGTTAACGCGGCCTTGCCGATTTGTAAGACTTGGAACATCTTGCAGTAACCAGCACCGCCAAAAGCTAGGGGATGCGCACATGGCCTATGACATTTTCCTGTCCTATGCGCGCGCCGATGCTGATCGCGCGGTTCAGATCAAGGACGCCCTCGAAGCGCTCGGCCTTACCGTATTCTTCGATATTGATGGCCTTGATGGCGGCGATGTATTCCCAGATGTCCTCGCCCGCGAGATTCAGCAGGCAGGCGCGACCATCAGCGTCTGGAACACCCATGCCCTGACCCGCGAATGGGTCCGCAAAGAGGTTCAGATCGCCCGCGAGGCCGGAAACCTCATCCCCGTCGAAATCGGTCCGATCAGCGATGACGTGATGACGTTGGCCCTGTCAAAGCTCCACCGCCTCGACCTGACAGACTTCGATGGCCACGCCGACCATAAAGGCTGGCAAGACACCGTCCGCGCCCTCGCCCGCACGCTAAAGCGCCCCGACCTCATCAAAGCCCGCAAACAACGCATCAAAGTCGAAGAAAAAGCCGCGAAACTGGAAGACCAGCTCAAGTCCGAGCGCGAACGGCTTGAAAAGCTCAAAAAGTCAAAGGGCGGCTGGCGAGGTTGGCAATTAGGTCTCGTATCTGTGGTAACCATCGCGATTGCGGGTACCGCGGCCTGGTGGGGGTGGCAACAACAGCAGGCACAGCAAGATTTACGGGTCTACTTGGGTAGCCCGGAATGGATATCCGTCAGTCGCAAAATTGCGATGTTTGATGATAACGCCCCAGATGCAAGAAATGCACTGTCTGTAATTCTTGATGATGTCGAACTGTCCCAACTTGAACGTGCCAGCAAGCTTGACCCCCGTGCCGCCCTGCTCGTAGGTTGGGCTTATTATTTCGGCGAAGGCGGCGTAGAACAAAACTTTGCAAAATCCGTAGAATTTTATCGTCTTTCCTGTGATGCAAAGTATCCACGTGGCTGCAGCAATCTCGGCAACCAATACGCCAATGGCGAAGGCGTCTCCGAGGACGATACACGCGCCAATGACCTCTACAAACAGGGCTGCGGCGCCGGGGAAATGGGCAGCTGTACCAATCTCGGCGCCCAATATGCCGAGGGTGAAGGCGTTGAGGAAGATCAAACACGTGCCAATACTCTCTACAAACAGGCCTGTGACGGCGGAGAGATGATGGGCTGTATCAATCTCGGCGTCCAATACGCCGTGGGTAAAGGCGTTGAGAAAGATCAAACACGTGCCAATGCCCTCTACAAACAGGCCTGCGACAGTGGGAAGATGCTTGGATGCAATGCTCTAGGCAACCAATATAACAATGGAGAAGGCGTCCTGGAAGACAATTATCGTGCCACTGACCTCTACAAAAAGGCTTGTGACGGCGGAGAAATGCTCGGCTGCTTCAGTCTCGGTAACCAATACGCCGATGGCGACGGCGTCGAAGAAGACGATACCAAGGCTAATGCCCTCTATAAGCAAGCTTGCGACGGCGGGAACATAGCTGGCTGTTACAATCTCGGCTTGCGATATGCCAGTGGCGACGGCGCCGAAGAAGACGATACCAAAGCGAATGCCCTCTACAAGCAGACCTGTGACGGCGGCCAGATGAGGGGCTGCACCAATCTCGGCGTACAATACGCCAATGGCGAGGGCGTCGAGGAAAACGATACGCGCGCCAATGCTTTCTACAAAAAGGCCTGTGACGGCGGAAACATGGGCGGCTGTTTCAATCTCGGCGTCCAATACGCTAGTGGCGAGGGCGTGGAAACCGATTGGAAAGAAGCGCTTAGCCTGTTTGAAATGGCGTGTAACGGCGGATATGAAACTGGCTGCAGTATTGCCGAGATTACTCGCGAACTCGTGGCTGACGAAGAGCCCGCGCCATAACGTTCTAAATCCCAACTAGCCATTACCAACGACTTTGCTAAACTTGCATACAGAAGCTCGGGGACTAACGCTTGGCCTATGACATTTTCCTCTCTTATGCCCGTCAGGACACGGAGCGCGCGCGCCAGATCAAGGATCTGCTTGAGGGCCTTGGCCTCAACGTATTCTTCGACACCGAAGGCCTCGATGGCGGCGATGTGTTTCCCGACATTCTGGACCGCGAGCTGAAAACCGCTGGCGCTATTGTCGGCGTCTGGAGCAAACACGCGCTGACCCGCCCCTGGGTCAAGATTGAGTGCGATATCGGTAAAACGCGCGGCGTCCTGGTGCCGCTACAGATCGAAGAGATTTCAGACCTTGACCGCCCCGCCGCCTTCTGGAACATCCAGTTTGCCGACCTGTCAGACTTTGACGGCGACCCCGATCATGTTGGCTGGCTACGCTTCATCCGCGCCCTCGCCCGCACGCTGGACCGCGGGGACCTGCTCGAACGCGAAAGCGCCGCCCAGGCCGCCGAACCCGCCAGCGATGACGCCGCTGTGCGCGAGGAACTCGCCGCTCTGCGCGCCGAAATGGCCGATATGCGCAATGCCAAGGCCGAGCTTGCGGCGCAGGTGAACCAGCCCGCCGTCGCCGAAGTCAGCGCCACGGGCCTCGGCGTCTGGCAGGAAATCAAGGATACAGGCAACCCCGCCGCGATCCGCCGCTTCCTCGAAACCGTCCGCGGCACCCCGCTGGAACATGTCGTCGAGGCGAAACTGACCGCGCTGGAGCAAGCTGAGGCAGCCCCCTCACCCGCGCCAACCCAAGCCCCGTATGGAGCCCCGCCACCTTCGCCGCGCCGCAAAACTCCATTGGTTGCGGGCACAATCGTGCTCGTCGCCGCGGCCGTAAGCGCTCTGGTCTTTCTTCCCGGCATCTTGGGTGAAAAACAAACCGGCGACGCGCTCAACGCTGCTGAACAAGCACTACGCGGCGCAGACATCAACCCCACAACCGCGGACACCAACTCCGTCGCCTATCACGAGCAAGCCTGCGCCGACGGCGTCGCAACCGCCTGTATGAGCGCGGCAACCGCCTATGCTTACGGCGAGGACGGCGCGACGAAAGACCAGTACGTCGCCATGTCCTATTACGATATGGGCTGCAATCTTGGCGACATGGAAACCTGCTGGGTCGCAGGCATCTCGGCTGAGCGGGCCAAAGACTATGACACCGCCCGCACCTATTACGACAAGGCCTGCAAAGGCGGCGCGGAGGATGGCTGCGAACTGCTCGGATCGCTGGAAGAGACGCAGGCTGATCAAGCCCGGGAAAATGCTACAATCCGCCTGCAGCAGGCGCTGATTAACAAGGATTTCATGCGTGGCAGCGCTGATGGCGTTGCCGGACCTGCCACGGAGCAGGCGCTTGGTGCCTTTTACCTACAATCAGGCAGCGACCAATCTCCGATCCGGTTCACAACAGCCTCCGCACAGGAGCTCAACCGCATCGCTGCCAAGATTGAAGAATGGCAACGCCCACGTCCAACCACGACGGTCATACCTTCTTGGGCACAGGGGCTAACCGATCCAGTCAACCAGACTGACGCCGATAACTGCATCGCGGGAGATATGCTCGCCTGCTACAATCTCGGCTTCGCTTACCATCTAGCTCTTAGGGGCGTCCGGCAGAACCTGCCCGAAGCCAAACGCCTCTACACAAAAGCCTGCAATGGTGGGTACGAGGGCGCCTGTGACAACCTCGAACGCATGGACGACTGAACCCTCCCCCACCGTAAACCCTTGCCCTTCCGCCCATCGCCCCTATCCTTAGCGTCAACGTAAATGCACCACAGGATACCGCCCCATGCGCTTTGAAGGCACTGAAGACTACGTCGCCACCGATGACCTGCGCGTCGCGGTCAATGCCGCCATCGCGCTGGAACGCCCGCTGCTGATCAAGGGCGAGCCGGGCACCGGCAAGACCGTCCTCGCCATCGAAGTCGCCAAGGCGCTCGGCGTTGAACTGATCGAATGGCACGTCAAATCGACCACCAAGGCGCAGCAGGGCCTCTACGAATATGACGCTGTCTCGCGCCTGCGCGACGGCCAGATGGGCGAGGAACGCGCCAAAGACGTCAAGAATTACATCCGCAAAGGCAAATTGTGGGAGGCTTTCACCGCTGAGGGCCGCCCCATCCTGCTGATCGACGAGATCGACAAGGCCGATATCGAGTTTCCAAACGACCTCCTGCAAGAGCTCGATCGCATGGAATTCTTCGTCTACGAGACCGGCGAGACGGTAAAAGCGGCCCAGCGCCCCATCGTCATCATCACCTCAAATAATGAAAAAGAACTGCCGGACGCGTTCCTGCGCCGCTGTTTCTTCCACTTCATCAAATTCCCCGACGAAGAGACGATGAAAGCCATCATCGATGTCCACTATCCCGGCATCAAGGATAAGCTGGTCTCTGATGCGCTCTCAACCTTCTACGCCATGCGCGAAGTCCCCGGCATGAAGAAAAAGCCGAGCACGAGTGAGCTGCTCGACTGGCTGAAACTGCTGATGAACGAGGATGTGGATCTGGAAACCATGCGCGAAAGCAATCCAGACAAGCTGACGCCGCACCTGCACGGCGCACTCCTCAAGAACGAGCAAGACGTCGCCCTGTTCGAACGCCTCGCCTTCCTGCAAAACCGCCAGAACACAACCCGCCGCGGCCCCGCAGGCTAAGCGCTGGACAAATCCTGCCGCATTGGCTTGAGTATCCCCAGACATGGGGAGACGAGAATGCTTAAACTAAAGTTTGCCGCTGCGGGAATAATCGCAGCTTATGCGCTGGCGGGGTGTCAAACGGCCCCCGTAAATGACAACCCGGCCGGGATGATTCGCGTTATCGAAGGTCCAGATGGTCAGTTAATCGCCGTCGATGGAAACGGTAATGAGGTCAGTAGTCCTGAAGCAGAAATGTTACTTGCGCTGACGAGCGGACTACAGAATGGCGCGGAACTATCTGATGAGGAAATCTGGAGTACAGATACCGAAGGCAACATCACGCATATACAATCTGGTGGTATTTGCCCAAAAACATGGGGTGAATTCGATCGCTCACAAACGACCATATATCGCCGCGATGGTAGCGATGTTGGTTGCAACTATATGAGCGTATCGCTGAACTCAAGCTTCACATTTTACGTCTATCAATCATCCGTTTCGCTAGCCGAAGAACTCGACATAGCGTCGGGGCATATCCAAAACCGCAAACCTACCGCCAAGCAGGTTGATGTGTACCGGATTCCACCTTCACCGACTTACGTGGCCAACGGGTTTGAATCGACCAATAGCTCGGGCGTAAAGGTGCGTGACAGCGTTTTACTGGAGGACGATCAAGGTTGGCGCGTCAAACTACGTATGACTTATCCGTCTGAATTCGCTCAGGAGCGTGAAAGCCTAGCGGGCATCATGCTACAAGGCCAGGTTGATCAGGTCGGACGAAACAGTATCACGACCATCAAGCAAATTGATCCTTCACTACCTGAACTCGACACATAGCAGAATTAGGATTGACCATTATGAACACGCGTGAAGCCCACGCCATTTTGCTTGCCTCCGTTATGGAGTCCGATCTGCTGGTCAAACCGGAGGAGATCGAGGCGGGCCGCCGTATCTTGCAGCGCACGGCTGAGAAAGCCGGGAAATCCCCTGCTGATTGGGGTGCAGCCATTGCTGAGCACAGTAACCTGCCTGAAGCAATTGAAAGGCTGAAAGCCCAGCCGGAAGAGTTTCGCGCCAATATCGTCGCCGACCTCTGGGAAATGTCTTTTGCCGATGGTGAAGTGCACCGCGACGAGAAAGACTTCATCACCCGTATTGCCGATATGCTGGGCGTGCCGGCCCTTTCCAAAGGCTCTTGGCCCATTCCGATTGCTGGCGAGGACGATTAGGGCGCGGCGCGATCCGCGTAAATCAACCGCTCTGCATTTCCGTCACCGCCCCTTATCGGGCTGTCGGCGCGCGCCCGAACCTGCCAACCTTCTGCCGATAACCAATCCACAAACGCGGTTTCGGCGGCCTGCGTCGCATCGCGGTTTGTTACGATCCCGCCTTTACCAACATGCGCTCGGCCAACCTGAAATTGCGGTTTGAACAGTGTGACGAGCTTGGCATCCGCAGCGGCCAAAGACAGCGGCGTACTGAGTAGTTTTTCAAGCGCGATAAAGCTGGCATCGCAGACAATCAGTTGCGGCTCCCCCGTTTGCGCCGCCGTCAGCCCGCGCGCATCCGTACTTTCCAGCGAAGTCACACGCGCATCGCCGCGCAGTTTGGCGTGCAATTGATCCCGGCCGACATCAACGGCGACGACTGACGCAGCCCCGCGCGACAGCAGCACGTCGGTGAACCCGCCTGTCGACGCCCCAATATCAAGGCAATGCAGGCCCGCCACAGAAATCTCGAACACATCCAGAGCATGTGCCAGTTTCACCCCCGCGCGCGATGCCCATGGATGCGCCGCAACCGCTTCAATCTTGGCGGAGGGGCTGATTTTCTCTGAGGCCCGAGTAATCAAGCGCCCATTCACCCGCACCCCGCCCGCCTCAATCGCCGCCTGCGCGCTCGCCCGGCTCGGGAAATACCCGCCAGCCACAAGAACTTTGTCGGCGCGGTCACGTTCATCATTCAAGGCTGACAACTCCGTGTAAATGCCTACACTCATCTCAACACGCTACTGGAGCCAGACGCATGATCCGTAAAGCCCTTCTCGCCGCCCTTCTTCCGCTTGCCGCGTGCGGGAATGGCGCTGAATTGCCGTCAAAAGCCGATCTACCCGGCCCTGATGAAGGCGTTTTTCCAAGCATTATGCGGATGACCGGCGATATTATCGATGCAGAGGGCGTAAATGTCGGCACCGTCAACCTGCTAGGCGGCCCGAACGGCGTCATGCTGGAAGTTTCAATCGACACATTTGGCCTCGAAACGGGCTGGCACGGGCTACACCTGCATCAGGTCGGCAATTGCGATGATCTCGGCGTGTTCACCAATTCCGGCGGGCATGTCGGTAAGGTCGATGGCGGCCATGGCCTGTTGAACCCGAAAGGCCCCGAAGGCGGCGATCTCCCGAACATCTGGGTCAATGCAGACGGCGCGGCGGGCTATGAAGCCTTCTCAAGCCTGTTCTCACTCTCTGACCTTGCAGACGAAGACGGCGCCGCCCTGATCATTCATGCAGGCCGCGATGACCACATGACCCAGCCCATTGGCGGCGCCGGCCCACGTGTCGCCTGCGCGGTCATCCGCTAATCAGTTTTCCCGTATTTGGCCCAAAGGCCTTTGACGATCACGCGCTTGTGATCTTCGTGCTTCTCACAACGCCCAAGCTCGCCTAAACCGGGAAGAAGACACGCAAAAATCAACCGGACGGAGTCTTTCCATGCTGATGAAACTCGTTGCCGCTACCCTTTTGACCCTGCCCATCGCGACAAAAGCTGTAGCGCAAGACATCGCCCCTGAAACTGATAACCGTATTGTGCGAAGCGTCACCACGGATGACCTGAAAGCTGTAGTCATGTCACTCGACCACATCATTGTCAGAAGCGATGATGACAGCACACTGGTCTCTGCGCAGACCGAAGATGATAAAACCTATTCCATGCAGGGCACTGCCTGCAATAGCGACAAGAGATGCAACGGCATCAACATCGTCATGACCTTCACGCGCGGGGATAGTGTCACCCCTGAGGGCCTGAACGCAGCCAATGTGAAATATGCCGCGGCGAATATCTGGGCAACTGAAACTGTAATTGGCGTATCGCGCTACCTCATCCTGGATGGTGGCATGACGCTCGAAAATGTCAGGATCAACATCCAGACGCTGCTGCAACTTGGCGAAAAAACTGTTCTCCACGCAACTCAGTATGACGCGGATACCCCAGCAGAACCGTCAACCGCCTTGGCTCCAGCAACACTCGATTTCGGAAATGATGAAGGCGAGTATGCATTTGACGGGACATGCGACGATGGCCGCTTTCACGATGATGGCGCAGATTTCGTCTATAAACGCGCCCATGTCATGCGCGACGCCACCGATTGCGGCGCCGCCATGGCGGCGC
>CAYGPE010000056.1:0-15901 GCA_964351695.1 uncultured Hyphomonas sp.
CGAGCTGGATAATCTCAGGCGATGTTTTGAAATAGCGAAACGGGTTCTTGGTCATGGAACGACCGTAGAGCAGGGCGGTTAAAGCTCACTTTCCGCTGACAATTCCCGAGACCCGGCTCGAATGCCAACGATCCGGCAAAATGCTGTCACTTGAGCAGGTCACATCAGTCGAGCTCCGGATCAAGACCTTAGAGATCGCCCTGCGTGTGACATCAAATTCGGATGAGCGACGTGTCGCCGTTCCTTTTACGCTGCGCCGCCGCGGTGTGGAATCTAGAATTGTACTCGCGGGTGGCCAGAAGCGCGATCCTGACATTGCGCTTATCAAGCGCATTGTTCGCGCGATGGACTGGATCGAGGCGCTCAGAGCTGGCGACACAATATCCAGTATTGCAGATCGCGAGAATATAACGCCGGGCCATATTACACATCACATTGATCTCGGTTTTGTATCACCTAAAATTCTGCTCGCACTCGCCAATGGAACGCAGCGGACTGACATCTGCGCTCGCCGCATATCCAAACTAAGTATTCCGCCCAAATGGAGTGAGCAGGACAGACTGTTTTTAGATTGATTGAGCCTTGTCTGTTTCGCCAGACAATTTCCCTGAAAACTCAAAACACTTCCCTGATCGCGCGATTTAATTCCCTGCTCCGTTGAGTAGGGAAGTTACTCTGAATCTACAGTCACTACGGGCCTTCTGGGCGGACTGAGCCGGTGATTAACAGGCAAAAATGCCGAATTTCCCTGTAAGTGGGCCCTTATCAGGGAAATATGATACCAAACGTGACCAGTTTTATGCGCGACGGAGACAAATGCCCTGCTAAAGGCAATTGGAGACAATCAAGCGGGGATTGGAGAACGAAATTTCGCTGATAGGGGCAATAAGTCCCGGAAAGTAGGGCACTATCTCAAAAATGATATAATACCCACTAATTTGGTGGACTGGGTGGCGGAGGGACGGGGATTCGAACCCCGGGAACGCTTGCACGCTCGCTAGTTTTCAAGACTAGTGCATTCAACCACTCTGCCATCCCTCCGCGGGAACAACCGTTTCTTACAGTCTGCAGAAGATTGCAAGCCCTGCCATGAAATTGCCCGCTTTGCGCCGCTTCATGGTTAATAAAATCTATCCAAGCAGCTGGAAACTAATTTGGTGACTTAACCATAAATCCAATTCGCCATGATAGACGGATGGGGAAGGAAGAGCTGAAGCTCATCCCCCCGAACCGAAAGTCCGGGGATCAGAACCGCAGAATGAGGTTGAAGATGACTGCCCGTTTTACCCGTCCGATTTTGTTGGCCATTGCCAGCGTTTCAACTTTGGCTCTTGTCGCTCCGGCCCAGGCTGAACGCCAAGGCGCGCCGATCGTCTTTGGTGAAGCTGCGGGCGCGCCAGCCCCGGCACCGTATCAAGCACCGGCTGCATCAGCACCTCAAGCGCAAATCTCGCTATCGCCCGGCGATGCAAAGTCTCGCCGCCTCGAGTTTCGGTATCCTGACCAGCCAGACGTTTATTATGGAGACGGGGGCGCGCGCGCTGCTGAAGCCGGAAATGCCCCAATGGCTTTCTCGTCGTCGACCGCTGCGATTGATCCAGCTCAGGCTCGCCAATTTGCCGCTTTGCCTGAGGCCCCTCTAATGCCAGCAGCACCGCGTTCAATCGTGCCGAGCGACCCAAATATCACATCAGGTGGCTTTGATGCCCGCGCTGCGGCAGCCCGTTTTGCTGAAGAGCGCGCCGCAGCCCCGACGCAGCCAATCCGCGTCACCGCAAATGCATCAAACAATGCTACGCCTGTAGGCAAGCCGCTCACGCTCTCGCGTGTCAGCGTCAACCGCGAAGCCACCATGTCTGAAGAGGCAGGTAAAGCCGGGGTTTACACGGAAGGCTTTGAAGGTCGCCCAACGGCCAATGGTGAGATTTATGAAGGTAGCGCCATGACAGCTGCTCACCCAACTTTGCCGTTGCCAAGCCTTGTTCAGGTGATCAACCAAAATAATGGCCGCGAGATTGTTGTTCGCGTCAATGATCGCGGACCTTTCGCTGGCAACCGTATCCTCGACCTTACACCACGTGCCGCCCAGATGCTTGGTTATGCTGAAGGTCAAACCGCAAATGTACGTGTTCGCTACCTTGGCCCCGCACCCGTTGCGCAGGTTCAAAATGCAGCCGCGCCAACTGACGTGATGGAAGAATCGCTTGCCCCGGTTGCTGTGCCTCCGATGCAGTCTGCGGCTTATACACCAGAACCCGCACGCATGGCTGCGCCGTTCAATCCCCCCGTTTCTGAGCCAAAGCTCAGTGGCGCAGAGCAGGGTAATTTCTACATTCAAGCTGGCTCATTCGCCGATATAGGCAATGCGCAACGTCTCACTGATGCGCTCGGTCGTCGCCTGTCTGTCGAGATCACGCAAGCCCGCGTCCGTAATGCTGATTATTTCCGCGTTATGATCGGTCCGTTCTCAACGCGCCGTGAAGCCGATGTCCAGCGCGCCCAGCTACAACGTTCTGGAATAGTCGATGGTCTGGTCGTAGAGCGCTAACCGCCAACAAAGATTGACCTTTGCCCCAAACCGGCCCTTTTTCCAGTACAGGAAGAAGGGCCGGTTTTTTATTCGGCAAAGGAGTATTTTATGCTGTGGATAAACCGCGCCGCCGCGCTGGCATTCGTATTTCTCATTGCCCCGTTCGCGCAGGCACAAATCATTGAAACCGACGCTGAATACGCCGTCATCATGGACTATGCGACCGGCGACATTCTCTACGCCAAGGATGGCGACACACCGATGATCCCGGCCTCCATGACCAAGATCATGACCGCCCACCTCGTATTTGATCGCCTCAAGCGCGGCGAGATCAGTCTTGAGGACACATTCACAGTCAGCGAAAATGCCTGGCGCAAGGGTGGATGGGCCACAGGCGGATCGACTATGGGGCTGAAAATTGGCGACACACCGACCGTGCTTGAGCTGCTACGCGGTGTTATCATCGTCTCCGGCAATGACGCTTGCATCGTTCTCGCAGAAGGCCTGTCCGGCTCCGAAGAGGCATTCGCCCGTGAAATGACTGAACTCGCCCAGCGCATGGGCCTGACCAGCGCAACCTTCAAGAATGCGAGCGGCCTTGACGCAGAAGGGCATCGCATCTCCGCCAATGATCTGGCCCGTCTCGCCCGCGCTGAAATCACTGATGCTGGAGACCTCTACAGCCTCTATGCGGAGCAGAGCTTTGAATGGAATGGTATTAAGCAGGGCAATCGCAATCCACTGCTCGGCAAAATGGACGGCGTCGATGGCCTCAAGACAGGCCATCTCAGCGTGTCTGGCTACGGCCTGACTGCCTCTGCAGAGCGCGATGGCGAACGCCGGATCATTGTCATCAACGGCATGGACAGCGTTCAAGACCGCGCAATTGAAGCTGAGCGCCTGATGCGGCTGGCCTTTTCAGCCTTTGAAAAGCGCACCTCAAGTCCGTCAGACACGCCTCTCGCTGAGCTTGATGTCTGGATGGGCGAAGCGCGAACCGTCGGCGTCAAAATGGCTGAACCTGTCAGTATCACAGCGCATAAGCGAGCCTTTGAGCGCGCCAAAACCGAAATCATCTACACCGGGCCGCTCGAAGCCCCAATCGCCGAAGGCGATCAAATCGCCACGCTGCTCATCACGCTAGAGGGTAAGGACCCGATAGAAACACCCTTGCTGGCAACAGAATCTGTCGCACGCCTGACTTTTCTCAGCAAAGCCATTGAGGGCCTTAGCCGCAAACTTGGCGGCGGCGAGAGCTAACAAGGCATGCCGGGTAAGTTCATCACACTCGAAGGCGGCGAGGGCAGCGGCAAATCAACGCTGATCGCAGGGCTTGCAGACGCGCTGCAAGAGCAGGGCATCGCCTGTTTGCAGACGCGCGAACCCGGTGGCACTCCGCTGGCTGAAGCCGTCCGCAACCTTGCCCTGCATCCACCCGGCGGCGAAACGTGGAGCCCGCTGGCGCATGCACTACTCATGAACACCGCACGCCAAGATCATCTTGAGAAGAAAATCCGGCCCGCACTCAAGCAAGGGACATGGGTGCTATGTGATCGCTTCGCCGATTCCACACGTGCCTATCAGAGTGTAGATGGCGTCTCACATGCCGCACTCACAGGCTTTGAGCGCGCTGTTGTTGGCGATACAATGCCTGACCTCACACTCATTCTTGATGCACCGCCCGAAACCCTGCTTTCGCGGCGCTCAGAGCGCGGCACGACAGACGCTTTTGAAGCGCGCGACATCGCATTTCATGAAGCCGTTCGCGCTGCATTTCTATCAATCGCCGAGGGTGAACCAGACCGTTGCGTGATCATCAATGCCAACCAATCCCCTGCGCAAGTACTTGCCGATGCATTGCACCAGATTGAATCACGTCTAAAACTCGCGGAATGACAGCCGCACTTCCCTTAATAGGCCACGCCCAAGCGCAAAGCCGCTTCTTAAGCGCGCGTGAATCGGGCCGCCTGCATCATGGCTGGATCGTTCAAGGCCCATCTGGCATCGGCAAAGCCCGCTTTGTTCGCCGCCTCGCTGCGCTCATGCTTGGGGCTGATAGCCCGGATGCGCCCGGCGATGACAGTGTCATGCAGAAAGTCATTTCCGGCAGCCATCCTGACCTTAAATGGGTGACACGCGGGCTGAACGACAAGGGCCAGCTCAAACAGGATATCTCGGTCGAGCAGATACGCGAGTTGAATAAATTCTTTGCGTTGCGCCCAGCCATGTCGGGCTGGCGCATCGGTATCATCGATGCCTTAGATGAATCGAATGCGTCAGGGCTCAATGCCTTGCTAAAGACACTGGAGGAGCCCCCAAAAAATGCGCTCCTCATGCTTATCTCGCATTGCACAAAGCCGCTCTTGCCCACGATCCGCTCACGGTGTCAGGTTTTACGCCTTGGCCAGCTCTCGGACGCGGACACAAAAACCGTACTCGAACAGCAAGGCATAGAGGATAAATTCGCCGCATCCCTCGCGAGCGGACGCCCCGGCTATGGCATGGCCTTGCTGGAAACGGGCGGCGGCGCTGCCGTCCAGGCTGCGCGCACGCTCCTTAAATCAATCGACAAGCCTTCATCTGGCGTGGTCGCCGAGGCCCTGCAAGCCGCGTCTCGTGATGCCGGGTCCATTGCCGCCTTTACAGATACGCTTCTGTCATGGACAGCTGATCACGCCGTACAAACCCCCGCGCTTGGAAAAACGTGGATGGACTTGCACCATATACGTGCGACCGCCACAGAGATGAACATGACGCCGCTTCAAACCGCCTCTAAGCTCCTCGCCGTCCTGCAGGATGCCCTGAAAAAACAGGTTCTTGCCGCGTAATGTTCGACACACACGTCAACCTGCATGCCTCTGCCTATGAGGATGATCTTGCCGATGTGCTGCAACGCGCACGAGACGCGGGCATAACGCGTATGCTCGCCATATGTGAGCGCCTCGACAGTTTTCCGCGCGTCCGTGAAATTGCCGCCGCCAATCGCGACATTTGGTGCAGCGTTGGCACACACCCACACCATGCCAAAGACTTCACCAACACAAGTGCAGACGAGTTGGTAGCACTGGCACAAGACCCGAAAGTCGTCGCCATTGGTGAGACCGGGATGGACCTGCACTATAATCACAGTCCATTAGACCAGCAGTCTGCAAGTTTTCGAATGCATATCACCGCCGCACGTGAAACCGGCCTGCCTGTCATTGTACACACCCGCGAGGCGGATGACTTGACCGCTGAAGTCCTTGAGGATGAAACCGGTAAAGGTGCCTTTCCGATTCTTTTGCACTGCTATACTGGCGGTGCTGATCTCGCGGCGCGGGGCCTCGCTTTAGGCGCTTACGTTTCCGTTTCAGGCATACTGTCCTTTAACAGCGCCAAGGCTGTGCGCGCTGTGATAAAGAACGTGCCCTTGGATCGCGTTATCCTTGAGACTGATTGCCCGTATCTCACGCCTGTGCCGTATCGTGGTCGCCGAAACGAACCCGCTTACCTGCCATATGTTGCCGATGCGCTGGCGGAATTGCATGGCCTTACACGCGATGAAATCGCCTCAACCTGCGAAGCCAATGCGCTACGCCTGTTCAGCAAAATTCAATGAGTACCGACAGGCGCCTCCGCTTCACTTTGCTCGGAACAGGGTCATCCGGCGGGGTGCCTCGTGTTGGTAATGATTGGGGCGCCTGTGATCCTAATGAACCAAAGAACGCCCGTACGCGTTGCTCAGCCTTGGTCGATGTCTACAACGTCCAAACAGCTGACGTGAAAACCCGGCTGCTGATCGACACATCACCTGATATGCGCATGCAGTTACTGGCCCAGAATGTCGCCCACCTCGACGCCATCCTGTACACGCATGACCACGCTGACCAGACGCATGGTATTGATGATGTGCGCGCATTGGCGATCCGACACCGAAAACAGATCGCGACCTATATGGATGCCGAAACCGCTGCAACTTTGTTCCCAAAGTTCGAGTATGTGTTCGAAGGCTCAGGTGGGTATCCGGCCATACTGGACCTGCAGCCCTATATTCGGCCCTATGAAAGCGTCGCTTTTACGGGGCAGGGTGGCAAGATTTCAACGCTACCAGTTGTCCAGCAGCATGGTCGTATTCGATCACTTGGTTTCCGCTTTGGCGCGCTCGCCTATTGCAATGATCTCAATGGCTTACCGAGTGAAACTCTCAATCATCTAGGTGATCTGGATATCCTGATTATCGACGCCCTGCGCTACACGCCGCATCCCTCGCATGCCCACCTTGAACAGGCTCTGGCGTGGATCAAAATCTTGGAGCCCAAACGAGCTGTGCTAACCAACCTGCACGTCGATATGGATTATCAAACGCTACTGGGTGAACTCCCAGAGGGTGTAGAGCCAGCTTATGATGGATGGTCGGTCGAAATGCCTTATGCCGACTGACCCGCCTCGGCTTGTAACGCTGCGCGATACCGCGTCGTCTTCACCGCAATATCCCATTCTTTCAGCAAGCCATTCCGTTCTTCGCTTTCCATATCCGGCGTAAACGATGCATCATCTTCGACTTGCGCTTTCAGACCATCAAGATCAGGCCAGATGCCAGCTTTCAAGCCAGCTAGGAAAGCCGCGCCCAAGGCTGTGGTTTCGACATTCTTGGGCCGTTCTAGCTGCTTTTGCGTCACGTCAGATACAAATTGCACCAGCCAGTTGTTCAATGACATACCGCCATCGACCCGCACAATGCTGGGCGCCATCCCATCTGCCGCAAGCGCAACGAAAAGATCATGCGTTTGATATGCGACAGATTCCAGTGCGGCTCGCGTGATCGCCTCCCGCCCCGATTGCCGCGTCAAACCGTAGATCGCTCCGCGCGCCTGCGCATCCCAATGCGGCGCGCCAAGCCCCGTAAAGGCCGGAACAAGATACACCCCCTGATTACTACCTAGTTCACGCGCAATCGCCTCACTCTCAGCGCTCGTCGCCAAAACTTTCATCTCATCGCGAAGCCACTGCACCACCGCGCCAGCAATGAAGATTGACCCTTCCAGCGCAAATTGCGGCGGCCCACTGGCCCGGCAGGCCCGCGTCGTCAGCAACCGATTGTGAGAGGGAAGGGCGGTATCACCTGTATTCACCAAAACGAAGCTACCCGTCCCGTAAGTCACTTTGGTCATGCCGGGCGAGACGCAACCTTGGCCGAACGCCGCTGACTGCTGGTCACCAGCGACACCACAGATCGGTATAGAGCGGCCAAACAGCTCCGGTTGTGTTTCACCAAACGTATCCGAACTGATCTTCACGTCAGGCAATACTTCCGCCGGGATATTGAAGAGTTTGAGCAAATCCGGGTCCCACGCCCCGGTATGGATATTGAACAGCATTGTGCGCGACGCATTGGTCTCATCGGTTACATGCTCACCTCCGCCAGTCAGCTTCCAAATCAGGAAACAGTCTACAGTGCCGAAAGCCAGCTCACCGCGCTGTGCCTGCTCTCGAGCACCAGCAATGTTGTCCAGGATCCAGGCGACTTTCGTCGCCGAGAAATACGGATCCAGCAAAAGCCCAGTGCGCTCCGTGACCAAAGCCTCATGCCTGTCCGTCTTCAGGCGTGCGCACATATCGGCGGTGCGACGGTCCTGCCAAACCAGCGCATTGGCAACAGGCTCACCGGTCTTGCGATTCCAAATTAGAACCGTTTCGCGCTGATTGGTTATCCCAATCGCCTCAACCCGGCCGTCAGCCTTACTTTCAGCCTGCATAAGGGCATCTATGGCTGTCTCGCGAATACTCTCCCAGATATCGTTCGGATCATGCTCCACCCAGCCATCGCGCGGATAGTGCTGCGTAAACTCTTTCTGCGCAGATGCGACAACACGCGTAGCCGCATCAATCACCACGGAGCGGCTGGACGTGGTCCCTTGATCAAGGGCTAAAATCAAAGGGTTCGTCATACGCAGCCTCAGTTAAACTTCGAAAAATGTTGGAGCATAGTCAGGCATTTAGATCAAATTTCACACATCGGACTGGATGGATATTCATTTCTTCGTGCCAAAGTTGAACCTTCGCAATTGTTGGGTGGGGCAGTAGGGTAGTATGGCAGGGCAGTATCTAGCCAAATTTAAGCGATCCTTGGGCATTGCGTCGCTCGAGACGCCCGTCACGCTGAGCCATGAGCAAACACGTGAATTGCGGGTCGCTCAGCTCGCCGCCGTTGCTGACCTTTCCTGGGTGTTAAATCTCGCCAGTCTCTTGAACGTCGCCGTATTGGTCGTTTCATTCCGGGAAACAAATCTAGCGCAGATTATTACCGCATGGGGCAGCCTCATGTTCGCGGTGCATGCCTATGTCATCTATGCAAGCCAGCGCACACGCAAAGAACCTTTCAATGGAAACCTGAAAGGCAAGCTTTCGGGTCTCGTCCGGGGTACGACCATTGTAGGTATTCTCTGGGCGCTTGTTCCATTGATGGTTTTCCCGCTCGGCGACAGCATTGGCGTAACTGCCGTAGCTATGCTGCTAATGGGGATGATGTTCGGAGCTGTCTTGTTGATTGGCCGCGTTCCCGGCGCCGCTATGGGCCTTGTTCTGCCTATTGTGTTCGGTATTTTGATAGGCTTGCAATTCAAGCAAGACCCGCGCACGGATTTGCTGACCGTCCTTATTCTAGCGTCTGCAGGCCTGTTATATTTCGCGTCACGGCTCGCTCAGGCCCAGTTCACGCGTCAATTCCTCAATCAAAGTGCGCTTGAAGAAAAGACAGAAGTTATCGGCCTTCTCCTGCGCGATTTTGAGGAAACGACCAAAGACTGGCTCTGGGAAATCGATGCCGAAGGCTGCTTTGTACAGCTCCCCAATGATATTGTCGGCGCAGCCGCGAGCAATGAATTGATTGTTGAAGGCGAACCCTTTGCCAACCTGATCCAGGCCGCTGAGAATTGCGAACACCTAATGTCTGCTTTGAAATCGTACCATCCATTCAAGGACATGGTTGTCAAAGTCGCCAGCAATCCCGACACATGGTGGTCTGTAACCGGTAAGCCGCTTTTCGAGCTCGGCGTTTTTCAGGGTTATCGCGGCGTCGCCACCGACGTCACCCAATCAAAGCAAACAGAAGATCGCGTGACCTATATGGCGCACTTCGATACGCTAACAGGGCTCCCCAATCGCAGCAGTCTTGCTGAAAAGCTTGAAAACATGTCGAAACAACAAGGCGAATGGCCCGGAAACTACGCGCTGGCCTGGCTTGATCTCGACAATTTTAAATGGGTCAATGATACGCTGGGACACCAGGCCGGCGATGAAGTCTTGCGCAGTGTCGGTGTACGTTTGCGCGCATTGGTCAAGGATCACAGCATGGTCGCGCGCATTAGCGGCGACGAATTTGCTCTAATCTTCAAAGCTGGCAGCCAGGACCAGCTTAAGAAAAAAATGGATCGTCTACAGGCCTATATGGCCAAGCCCTATGAAATCTGGGGGTCCAGTGTCCTCTGCCGGGCGTCATTCGGTGTGCGTATCATAACCGGTGCTGGTTTCAGCGTCGACAAAGTCCTCAAGCACGCTGATCTGGCGCTATATAAAGCCAAGAAACATCAAAAAGGCTCGTGGGCGCTGTACGATCAGGCTCTGGAAAACAAGGCACGCGCCATGCGTGAACTTGAGGTTGATCTGAATAATGCCATCGAGCAAGACGAACTGCGCATATTCTATCAGCCGATCATCGACGCCAAAAGCAAGGCGGTTGTCGCTTGCGAATCTCTTCTGCGTTGGCAGCACCCGACAAAGGGCCTGATATCCCCGGATTCCTTCATTCAGTTTGCTGAAGATAGCGGCGTCATTACCCGTCTCGGCGAATGGGTGCTACGTCAGGCGCTATCTGAAGCCCGCCGACTACCCAACCATATTCGAATTGCTGTAAATATCTCCCCCGTACAGATTCATAGCGCGACGCTGATCCCGACAATCGTCAATGCCCTCGCAGCGAACGACATTGCGCCCGATCGTTTGGAGATCGAAATCACTGAATCGGTTATGATTTCCGATACCGAATTTACCATGAAACGCCTTCAGCAGCTGAAGGAAATCGGTTTGCGCATCGCCCTTGACGATTTCGGAACTGGCTTCTCATCACTCAGCTATTTGCGCCAGTTCCAATTCGACAAGCTGAAGATCGACAAGAGCTTTACCGAAGATCTAGAGAGCAATGAAGACAGCCGGGCGATTACCCGCGCGACTCTCCACCTCGCCAAGGCGCTCGGCATGCGGTGTACGGGCGAAGGTGTCGAAACCACCGGGCAGGGCATCTTCCTCGCGGACAATGGCTGCGACGAGTTGCAAGGCTATATGATCAGTCGTCCGAAGCCACTTGAAGAACTTGGCCATTTGATCACGCTCAGGTCACTTGAGACCGAAATTCAACCTGAAAGTCGGTCAGTCGTCCCCTTGCGGTTGGGGGCGGCAGGCGCAAAACGCCGGGCATAAGCCTGCCCTCACTAGCCCTCCATGAGCGCTTTTACGCGCGCATTGACCGCGCCATAGTCGACTTTACCTGTGCCGAGCACGGGAATCTCATCAACGATGAAGACCTTACGCGGCACTGACAGCTCGGACACCCCATGTGATTGCGCCCATGCCAGTAAAGCTGCGCGATCCGCGTCCTGCGATGTGCTCAACAATACAATTTGTTCCCCTTTGCGCGGGTCTGGCACAGCGGCTGAGGCATGCATATCCTCAGGCCAGATTGCACTGGCACAGTTTTCAACAACGGACAGCGAAACCATCTCGCCGCCAATCTTGGCAAAACGCTTCACCCGGCCAACAATCCGGATGCACTCATCCTCGTCGATGACAACAATATCTCCCGTGTCATGCCAGCCTTCGGTCGGCTGCTCGATGACGCCCGGTGCCGTTGATCGCATATAGCCCATCATGATGTTCGGCCCGCGAATGCGCAGCTTGCCGCCTTCCTCGATACCATCGACATCGACCAGATCATACTCCATGTCCGAGAGTAGGCGGCCGACTGTACCCGGCTTGTTCAGCTCAAGGCTATTTGCCGCCACAACGGGCGCAGCTTCAGTGGCCCCATACCCTTCGAGAATTTCGATATTGAACTTGCGGCGCACCATTTGGCGCGTCTCATCCTTGACACGTTCAGCCCCGCAAACAGCTAGACGGATCGAATTCAGATCCCCCTCACCAGCCGCCCGCGAATACTGATTAATGAATGTATCTGTTGCCAGCAAGATTGTGCTTTTCGTTTCAGCCACTCGCGCTGCAATCTCACGTGGTTGCAAGGGGCTTGGATGGAAGATCGCCCGCACGCCCGCCATTAAGGGCAAAATCGCTCCAACTGTTAGGCCAAAACAGTGGAACATGGGCAGCGGGTTAAACACGCTGTCATGCTCAGGCGACAGCCCAATATGGGATCGAACCTGCTCCACATTGGCAATGACATTGTGATGCGAAAGCACAACGCCTTTCGGCTCACCCTCAGTCCCCGATGTGAAGAGTACGACACCGGGCTTAGTGTGGCTTTGGCTGCGATAGAACAGGCTGGGGAGCATTGGGCCAAGCGCCGCTGAAATCTTGTCACCAAGTGACAGGCTCTCACGCACATCCTCCAGATACACAAACTCTGCTCCCGTTTCGAGCTCAGCGACCAACGCCTCCAGTCCGGCGAGGTCAATGAACTTGTAAGCCGTTATGATCTTAGTGATCTGCGCAGCCTTCAAGGCGGATTTAATACTCTCAAACCCGGCCGAAAAATTGATCATGGCGGGCAAACGTCCGGCCCGCTGAACGGCATAGAACGCAATCACAGCGCCAGCGCCTGTCGGCAACATAATGCCTAAAGTTTCGCCCTTACGGGTTTGCCGCCCTATCGCTGAGCCCAGCGCAAATGCACCGCGAACAATTGTCTTGAAATCGAATGGCGTGCCATCACCATCAATCAATGCAATCTTGCTTGCACCGTGACGGCGCGAGGCTTTCAGCAGCGCAGAGAAAATGTCTGTCTTGGCGGCGGCGGCCTTCCAGGGCAGGGGGGCAGGAATCTGTAAATCGCTCATGACACCTATATGACCTCGAATGTGAAGATCATGCAATAAAATGTCACATCTCGTGACAACAGCGCGCCGTTAAAGGTCATTCAGGCAATATTGCGCAGCAGGCATGTCGCTGTATTGCTTGAATTCTCCGGTATTTCGGTCCATTTACCCGCTATGGCCACGATCATCGACAACAAGCCCAAGCACCGACACCCTGAGAAGCGCAATCGGCCCGATACGCCGCTCCTGCGCAAGCCGGACTGGATTCGCGTCAAAGCCCCGGTCAGCAAAGGCTATGCTGAGACGCGCGCGCTCGTGAAAGACAAGAACCTCGTGACCGTCTGCGAAGAGGCGGGCTGCCCGAATATCGGCGAATGCTGGGACAAGAAGCACGCCACCATGATGATCATGGGCGACACCTGTACGCGCGCCTGTTCCTTCTGCAACGTCATTACCGGCAAGCCGCAACCCCTCGACACTGACGAGCCCCGCCGTGTTGGTCTCGCCGTGGCCGAGATGGGCCTGCAGCACGTCGTCATCACCTCGGTTGACCGCGACGACCTGGAAGACGGCGGCGCGATGCATTTCGTCCACACGATCAACGCCATCCGCGACGCTTCACCCGGCACGACGATTGAGATCCTGACGCCTGACTTCCTGCGCAAAGACGGCTGGGAGCAAAAAGTCATCGACGCCCGGCCCGACGTCTTCAACCACAATCTTGAAACCGTCCCGCGTCTTTACCTCACCATCCGCCCCGGCGCGCGCTACTTCCACTCGCTGCGCCTGCTCGAAAAAGTCAAAGACCGCGACCCGTCTCAGTTCACCAAATCCGGCCTGATGGTTGGCCTTGGTGAGACCAAGGAAGAGGTCATGCAGGTCATGGACGATATGCGTTCAGCCGGGATCGACTTCCTGACTATCGGCCAATATCTGCAGCCGACCCGTAAGCACGCCGCGATTGATCGCTATGTCACGCCAGACGAGTTCGGCGCCTATGAAGAGATCGCCCGCGCCAAGGGCTTCCTGATGGTCTCCGCCTCGCCGCTGACCCGGTCCAGCTATCATGCTGGCGAAGACTTTGCCCGCCTGCGCGCCGCCAGAGACGAGAAACTCGGACAGCTTGCCGCGGCTCAGTGAACAAATCCTGATTCCGCACACGCCGGAAAACCTCTACGATCTCGTAAAGGATGTTCGCCGCTATCCTGAATTCATCCGTTGGATCACAAGGCTCGACGTTACCGACGAGACGGAAGATAGCGGCATCTATACCTGTACCGGCACTGTCAACGTGGCCTTCAAGGGCTTTCAGGAACGGTTCTCGACCCATGTCAAAGCTGATCCGGCCAAACGTCAAATCGATGTCAAACTCGCGCGCGGCCCGTTTCGCCACTTGCGCAACCGCTGGACCTTCCAGCCGATAGGCGAGCTCGAAACCCGTATCCACTTCCATATCGATTACGAGTTCAAAAACCCCGTGCTGAGCCTCCTCGCCCGCGCCAACACGGCGCTCGCCGTCGAGAAGATCATCCAATCATATCGCGTTGAGGCAGATCGGCGTTACGGTTAAACTCCAATCGTCAGTTCAAGCGCTAAATACGATCTAGGCGGTCAAAACGACGTAGTTCACGAGTCTGACCAGACTGTCGTGTACAGGTCGAAGCGGCGGTCACGCAGATTCTGAACCGTGCCCTGCGCGCGCGCCCAGGACAGGTCCGTCAGGTCCAGATCGGCAATCGTCACTATTTCGACATTCTCTGTCGCCTCTGCGGCGATACCATCGCGCGCAAACGGAAAGTCGCACGGCGTGAGAATCGCGGATTGTGCATATTGGATGTCCATATTCTCCACCCGGGGTAGGTTGCCCACATTGCCGGACATCACGACATAGCACTGGTTCTCAATCGCGCGGGCCTGACAGCAATATCGCACCCGCAAATAGGCCTGGCGGCTGTCCGTACAGAAAGGTACGAAAAGAATGCGCGCACCTTCATCGGTCAGGCGGCGCGCGAGTTCTGGAAATTCGCTATCATAGCAAATCATCACGCCAATCGGGCCACAATCAGTGAGAATGGTAGCGACCTCATCGCCGCCCTGAATGGCCCACCAGTGTCTCTCATTCGGCGTCGGATGGATTTTCTCACGTGCATGAACAGATCCATCCCGTAAGAAGACATAGGCGACATTCTGGATTTCATCTTCCTCTGTCAGGGTTGGGTGCGATCCACCGATAATGTTGATATTATAGCTGATCGCCATCTTTTGTATCGCTTCAATGAAGCGCGGCGTATACTCCGTCAGGCGCTCGATTGAGGCTGCAGGCGACAAGGGCTCTGGCTCAAGCGCCAGCAATTGCAGGGTGAACAGTTCCGGAAAGACGACAAAATCGCTTCGATAGTCGGTGCAGACATCAACAAAATATTCAATGTTGGAAATGAATTCGTCAAAGCTTGAGATCATGCGCTGCTGGAATTGCACTGTAGCGACGCGAACGGCCTCTTTCTGGCCATGGGGCAGAGAGCTTTTTGTCACCACCTCTTCGGCATAGGGGTTGCGCCAGACCATATGGGTGGCGTTGCCGCCCGAGCCTCTGTCCGATGGCAGATAGTTCTCAAGGATGCCGATCGGTTCAAAGCCCGATCGCATGTGAAAGTTCACAACCGGATCCTGAACCCGTTTTTCGCGAACGGCTTCGACATAATACATCGGATCGGGATAGTCTTTGCGTCGCTTGGTCCAGTTCGGCATCCGTCCGCCAAAGACAATACCTTTCAGGTATTCGCCTTCGCACAATTGTCGGCGCGCATCATAAAGCCTTTGACCAATGCGTAATCGGCGACGCTGCGGATCAACGCAGACTTCCATACCATAGAGCCACTCGCCATTCGGGTCGTGGCGCGCGCCATAGCCGCCGCCAGTAATATCAGCCCAAGTGTGCGGCGCCATGGCCAGGTCTTCGGAAATCCGGAAAGACGCCGCATAGCCAACCACTTCGCCATCATATTCGACAACGAATTGGCCGTCCGGAAAATTTGTTATCTGCCCGCTGAGCATGCCCGCCGAATAGGGTGGGATATCCGGATAGGTTCGTCGTGACAACTCGATCAAAGTGGGAATGTCTGCCGCGACGGCGTTGCGAACAGAGAGCGATGCTCGGTTTTTCTTCGTATCCATCGGGCGACGCTTAGGCGCTTTTGGGATTACGTCAATGCTGAAATCTGCTCTGGAAAAAAGCCCTCCCGTGATGCGCTGAGCGTCCAAATATCGCTCCCTTTCAAGACATTCGATAAACCGCCGCTCCTGACCGAGCCTGTGTGAAAACCCCGCAAATCACTTTATGGGTTGGTTT
>CAYGPE010000057.1:0-12876 GCA_964351695.1 uncultured Hyphomonas sp.
TGCTGGGAGCGATTGCCACCACCCGCTTCGGACTAGGTGCATCCAAAGGTGAGATCGCGGCTGCCAAATCCGATCCCCGCGGTTGGCTGTTGGCGCAGATCGGGCCGGGCAACGCACCGCTTATTCAAGCTGAAGGCCTACGTTCCACACAGCAAGCCGCCGAGCGCGCCTTGATGACGAATATGGCCGTGCGCGAAATGCGCCAGAGTGATGACGCTGATGCGGCTCAAGCGAAAGTCCGCAGCATGCGCCGGGGCAACCGTGAGGAATTCGTGCGCTGGCTAGTCGCGCGCAATGTCGCTGCGGTTGAAACGCCAAACAGCTTTGCTGAACGATGGGCGCGGTTCTGGTCGAACCATTTCACGGTTTCGATCCGCAAACCGCAAATCATACCTATTGTTGGTGGCTATGAACGCGAAGCCATTCGCCCGCACGTATTTGGGTCGTTTAAAGACTTGTTGCATGCCGCCGTGCTTCACCCGGCTATGCTGGTCTATCTCGACAATGACAAATCAGTCGGGCCTAGCACACGTCGCCGCAAGAAGAATCGGCGCGGCCTGAATGAAAATCTCGCTCGCGAGGTGCTTGAGCTTTACACGCTGGGTGTAGATGGCGGTTATGATCAGGAGGACGTCACTTCATTTGCGAAGGCCCTCACTGGCTGGACGCTCGCCCGGCCGCCGCTGACGGACAAGAATATTGGTACAACGCTGTTTGCTGGCCGCCTACACGAGCCCGGCGCGCATCGCGTCCTGGGCAAAAACTATACGCAGCAGGATGAGCGCCAAGCCAAAACCATTCTTGATGATTTGGCAGTGCACCCATCAACCGCGCGGTATCTCGCAACGAAGCTAGCGCGCCACTTTGTGGATGATCATCCACCACAAAGCGCCATTGATCGTCTGCAGCAAACTTACCTGAGCACGGATGGCAATCTGAATGAGATGGCCGCAGCTATTATCAATCTGGACGAAGCGTGGACCCCGGCCCAGCCTAAATTCAAGACACCCGAGGAATTACTCGTTTCAGCTGGCCGCGCCTTGGGCCTGTCTTCAACGTTCGGACGCGAAGCGAAAAAGGTCTACGAGTCGCTTGGTCAGGCACCATTCACAGCCCCCTCACCCGATGGCTGGTCTGATGTGATGGCTGACTGGACCGGGCCTGATGCAATCAAGAAGCGACTTGAATGGGCCAATCGCGCCGCCCGCCGCGCCCGGCAAGTTGAAGACCCCGGCGCTTTCCTTGATATCGCCCTTGGCTCGCTCGCCAGTGCAGATACACGCCGCGCGGTCAGCCGCGCGGAAAGCCGGGTGCAGGGCCTAACCCTCGCCCTGATGGCCCCAGAATTTCAGCGGAGATAGACTATGACCATCCGTCTAAACACATTTACCCGCCGCGCCATTCTCGCTGGAATTGGCGGTGTCACACTCGCCTCCAGCGCAGGTGCCTTGGCCGCGCCTTCTGCAGCAGGGGGGAACAAAATGGTACTGGTCATCTTGCGCGGCGCGATGGATGGCCTCGGCGCGGTACCGCGCATCAGTGAGGACCGTTTGCGTGACTATCGCCGCGATCTTGTCAGCAATCAGTCCCTTGACCTCTCAGACGGCTTCGCCTTGAACCCGGCGCTGAAGACTTTGCACCAGCTCTATCAATCGGGCGATGCCTCTATTCTGCATGCTGTCGCTGCACCCCACCGCAATCGCTCCCACTTTCTTGCGCAGGACTTGCTGGAAACCGGGACGCAAGGCGATATTGTTGAGGACGGTTGGCTGAACCGCGCCCTGCAAGCCGCGCCGGTGCCGCTGACCGCTGTATCTATCGGCTCGACCACGCCGCTTGTCTTGCGCGGAAAGGCAGCCATTACCAGCTGGTCACCGCCAGTTCTGCCCGAAGCCGATGATGGCACGATTGCGCGCCTTATGGATATGTACGCAAATGACGAGGTGCTTGGCCCTGCCCTGCTTGCCGCGACAGAAATTGACGAGGTTGCTGGCGATATGATGGAGCGGCAACGCGGTACGCCAAAAGACGCGATCCTGCTCTCGGCCGCCGGGCGCTTGCTGTCGGCTGAAGACGGGCCGGATATTGCCGTGGTCGCCCTAACCGGGTGGGACACGCATGCCAATCAGAACGGCGCCCTTGGTCGCCGGCTGGGCGATCTTGATGCAGGCCTTGCGGCGCTGAAAACTGAGCTGGGAGCGGCCTGGAACAAAACGCAGATTGCCGTCGTCACTGAATTTGGCCGAACGGTCCGCCAAAACGGAACGCGCGGCACCGATCACGGCACCGCAGGTGCGGCATTCCTGCTCGGCGGCGCGGTGAAAGGCGGCAAGATTCTCGGTGACTGGCCAGGACTTGAAGAAGGCCAGCTTTACGAGAATCGTGACCTGCGCCCGGCAACAGACTTGCGCGGTCTGTTCAAAGCTGTACTGGCCGAGCAATTCGGGTTTGGCGCGCAGACGCTCGCATCGCACGTCTTCCCCGATAGCCTATCCGCCCCGGTTCTGGCATTGTAACCCCAGTCGACGAGGCGGGGATTGATGCCATCTCTTGAGAAATCACAATGGCCTTGCGTGGTGATTGCGGGGGGGACGTCTAAACGATTTGGGCAGCCTAAGGGCCTTGCGAAAATCGGTCCGGATCGACTGATTGATCGTCTGTACGGCAAGCTTTGCGCCCAAACAGACGGCCCAGTTGCGATAAATGCGCCGAAAACGAGCGTGTATAATAGTTTCGATCATCTCATTGAGGACAAGTTGGAATTGTCCGCCGGACCGCTGACCGGGTTACATGCTGCCATGACGTGGGCGGGAAACCTTGGGTTTGAATGTGTTGTTACATCCCCCGTCGATATTCCCTTCCTGCCAGACAATTACATTGAAGCACTTAGCGCTGGTGGCGAAACGGCCGTGGCGTCGAGCCAAGGCCGAATACATCCGATTTGTGGCATTTGGCGCACCGACCTTGCTCCTCAACTTGAGACCGCCATGGGCGATGGCCTACGGGTTGTTCACGCGTGGGTCGAGACATGCGGAGCTCGAGTTGCCGCGTTCTCAATGTTGGGCAATATCGATCCGTTCTTTAACATCAACACACCACAAGACCTCGAGATTGCAAGCACACTGCTGTCGGCGCGCGAGAAAACCGCAAACAGATAATACTAAGGTGCCGACTTTATGGTTACTGCTGTGGACTTAAAGGATGGCGTTTTGCTGCGCGGATCGACCTGTGTTCCAGTCAGCGCATTGGCTTCAGGATAATAGGCCATAACATCCCCCGGTGGGATGTCGTAGGTTTTGACGCGCACATCGCGCATCTCACCATGTGCGGATTCAAGCGTCACCACATCCTGTTCATCGACGCCCAGCGCGTGCATATCGTCTGCATTCATGAAGACACACCACCGCGTTTGTGTACCGCGATATGTATCTCTCTCCTCATAGATGATCGAGTTAAACTGCCCCTCGCTGCGGATCGTCGAGAGTGTGAAACTATTTTTCGTTTTCTGCGACTTTTCGGGCAGCGCGCGGGTTCGGAAATACGCTTTACCGCCAGGCGTTTTGAACACGGGCTGATGGATCAGACGGCCGGAAATATGAAACTCCTGCTTGGCGACATCGATATCCGCGAGGGCTTCCATACCCGGAACAATCTCAGCGATAGCTTCACGGATATGCCGATGGCGTTTGAACACTGAAAAATCGATCGGGCTGTCAGGAAGCAGCTTCATGGCCAAATCGCTCAAAACCACCGTTTCCGGACGCGCATTGCTAAGACGCGTGATCCCACCATCGCTCATGCGAACATAATTGAACATGGATTCCTGCGTGGTCGGTTCCCATTCTTCGTCTCGCGCAGTGACAGGAAGAACAAGACTCTCACCACTTTCAACACCGATGACATGTGACTGATTCAATGTGGTGGTTAGGCTGAGCTTGAATCCAATCTTGTCGAGCGTCCGTTCTGCCCATGCAGCATTTGGGTTTGCGGCGTAAAAGTTTCCGCCCATAAAGACCGCTGCATCAATCTCACCATCTGCGGCCGCGTGCATAGATGCCATCGTGTCGAGGCCTTCTGCCGTGGGCAAAGCAATGTCGTAATAGCGCTCCATGCGGGCGATAACATCTTCCGGCAAAACTGGTTTGACACCGATAGTGCCCACCCCCTGAACATTGGAGTGCCCACGTAACGGCAGAAGCCCGGCACCGGGGCGAGCAATCATACCGCGAAGCAAAGCGAGCGCTGCAATCGTCTCAACAGTGTCGGTGCCATGAACATGATGTGTTATGCCCATACCCCATGCAAAAACGGCTGATTTAGCCTTTGTGTAGAGCGCCGCAATACGCTTGATTTCAGTCTGGCTAATGCCAGTGCGCGCCTCGATCTCGCTCCAACCTAGATGCTCGATATCACGCTGAAAACTTTCAAACCCTTCAGTATACGCGCCAATAAATGCCGTATTTTCAGCGCCATTTTCAAGCACCGCTTTTGCGATCCCTTTTAGCAGCGCCATATCTTCACCTATCCGTGGTTGGAGATAGGCGGAGGCAATCTCACTACCTCCAGCGAGCATTGATTTTGGGCTTTTCGGGATCGCAAACTTGACCAGGCCCGGTTCTTTGGCCGGGTTGATCACAACCACATCACCGCCCCGGTCACGGCAGTTTTTGAGTTGATGAATGAAGCGTGGGTGATTGGAAGACGGATTGGCACCAATCACAAAAATCAGGTCGCTGATACCGAGATCAGCAAGCTCAACAGTCGCCGTTCCGGTGCCAATTGCCGATCCGAGACCAACACCTGTCGCCTGATGGCAGTAATAGGAGCAATTGGTGACATTATTGGTGCCATAGGCTCGCGCAAGCAACTGAAACAGAAAGCCAGCTTCGTTCGAAGACCGACCTGATGAATAGAAGAAGGCTCGCTCAGGAGAATGCTCTGACAGACGTGCAGCTGCGAGCGAGATTGCAGCTTCCCAGCTTATCGGGTGATACCGATCCTCACCGCTTGGTTTATGGATTGGCATATTCAAACGCCCAAGCGTTTCCAGTTCGCGCGGGGTCAGCTCGCGTAACTCATCCAGTGTATGGGCGAAAATCTCGCTCGGAATTTCTGGCTGAATATCCGTCGATTGCGCTTGAACGCTCTTATTGCAAACGGAGGGAAACTCACCGAGCTCGTTTGTCATCCCGCCCTGTTGACCGCCCATACCTAGCGCGCAAGCTTTGCAGGTATTCTTTGCGGCCAGTGCCTTGGTCGCTTTAAGCGGGCCAATACGACGGACTGTCTCTAGGGTGTAGAGGACCTTCTTTGGACCACCGCCAATGGGTTTCTTGGACATGACGTTCCGATCAAAAACTATTGATCTACTTTGCACCGCCCTGATGGGCGTCGTAAAGGGCTTCTCACAATTGCGCGTAGAGCTGGTAGCCCTGTTTGAAGTAGAGCTTCATGGTTGTGATAAACTCGTCTTCGAGCCATGTCGTGCGCTCAATCAAGAAGATCGCAGCGCCGATATCTGTGTTGATCGCATTGGCTACCGCCTTATCCGCATTGACGGCCGAGAACGCGACATCCCCGCTGGAAAATGGAACGGTCTGAACCAGCCACTCATTCGCGCTGATGCGATCGAGCGGTGCCTCCAAAATATTCGGGACCGCTGCGGTATTTATCCAGCGCGTTTCGAAAGCATAGGGCTGACCGTCAGCGAGATGCAACGTTTCAAGATAGAGCGCTTTCGCACCACTTTTCATACGCAGGCGATTGCGCGCTTCGGCGGGTGGAATCTTGAGCCGCTTTGTCAGAAGCGTATGGCTATAAACGCCGCCCGACATTTCGACTTGCTCACGAAGAACAGGAATCTCGAACTTGGCCTGACGAAGCGGCGTCTCACGCACACGTGTGCCGCCTTTACGTTTACGCACGACCAATCCCTCTTTGGCGAGAGCCTGGAGCGCGCGATTGATCGTTGTGCGGGCGCAGCCATATTCCTCAGCAAGGTCGATTTCGCCCGGCATTCGCTCGCCCAAGCCCCACTCGCCAGCATGAATGCGCGCCAGAATAGATTGGCGTATCGTGTGATGGGAAATCGCACTCATAATACCGCGCGCAATCGCATCATCGTTTTCGTGAAGGCGGCTGTGATAGTGCCGCGATGGATATGCCGGCCCTGTCTGACCCTATGGCGGCCCGCCGCCCAGACATCGCTGACCAGCGTATCGTCACTAGCAAATATCCACGTGTCGAGGACTGTGTCTTCAGTCAGTCCGCAGACGGCAGGGTGCGTGCCATCTAGCGCCGTGAGATCGGCCAGCGCGCCGACCTCAATGCGCCCGGCATTGCGGCCTATGGCCTGCGCCCCGCCGCGCGCGGCGCGCTCGTAGAGGTATCGTCCATTTGAAGCAGTATGCTCGTCGCTTAGCACGACGCGGGCGCGATCTCGCAAGCGCTGCGAGACTTCAAGCATGCGTAGCTCCTCGCTGAGCGCAATGATAACATTGGAATCTGAGCCAATGCCGAACGCGCCGCATGCAGACATGTAGGCGCGGCCATTGAAAATACCGTCGCCCAAATTGGCTTCCGTAATCGGGCAGAGGCCTGCAACCGCTCCAGATTGAGCCAGATCGCGTGTTTCGCCGTCGTCCATGTGTGTGGCGTGAATAAAGCACCAGCGTTGATCGATAGGCATATTATCAAGTAGCCAGCGGATTGGGCGGGCACCGAGTGCCGCTGTCACTTCAGCAACTTCGCCGACCTGCTCAGCGGCATGAATATGCACGGGGCCGTGCGGAGCCAGTTCAAGGCATGCGGATAAACCATTTTGCGACACAGCGCGTAATGAATGCGGCGCGATGCCAAGGACACTGTCGGATGGCATGTCGGCCATCTGCAGGGCCATATCCGCATACATATTTTGGAAAGCGTCAATGCTGCAGCCGAACCGCAACTGGCCGCCTTCCAGCGCGCGCCCATCCAGCCCGCCTTGCATGTAGAGGACGGGTAAATGCGTGTAGCCGATCCCGGTCAGACGTGCGGCTGCATAATGACGAAGCGATGTCTCGGCGGCGCGGTCGTACGACTGCCCGCCCGGCGCATGGTGGAGATAATGAAACTCGGCTTGCGCGGCGTAGCCTGCTTCCAGCATTTCCAGCTGGACCTGTGCCGCGATGGTTTGAACATCATCAGGTGTCAGGATTTCGAGAAAGCGGTACATGACCTTGCGCCACGTCCAGAAATCATCATGCGCGCTCGGACCCCGCCGCTCGGCCAGCCCGGCCATCGCGCGCTGGAAGCTGTGGCTGTGAACATTGGACAAGGCAGGTAGCAGAATATCAACGGCGTGATCTGCAGGCGCGCAGGTTTCAGCAATGTTTGAGATCGTTCCAGCGTCATCGACTGACACGGTGACATCGCGCCGCCAGCCCTCTGCGGTGAGCGCCTGTTTTGCCGAGATGGTTGTCGCCATGGCGCTTGTGCCTCAGATTATTATGTGCATACATAATAACACAGTTAAGCAACCAAGCAAGATCTATGAACGAGACGGTTTTCTACACAGGCTGCACACTCGCGACGATGTCACAGGGCACGTCAGCATATGGACTAATCCATGATGCAGGCTTTGTTGTAGAAGACGGCCGCGTGGCATGGGTCGGCGCGGCTGCTGATTGTCCTGACACTTATGCGCATGCGCCATCTAAGCATCTGGGCGGCCGCCTTGTGACCCCAGCTCTGATAGACTGCCATACGCATCTGGTCTTTGGCGGCCATCGCGCGCGTGAGTTTGAGCAGCGGCTCGGCGGCGCCAGCTACGAAGAGATTTCCCGCAGTGGCGGCGGGATTATGTCCACGGTGAAAGCCACCCGCGCAGCGTCTGAAGATGACCTGATTGCCAGCACGCTAGGTCGCCTTGATCATCTGATAGCGGAGGGCGTCGGCATTGTTGAGATCAAGTCAGGCTACGGCCTGACCATAGATGACGAAATTCGCATACTGCTTGTGGCCCAGCAGCTCGAAACCTTAAGGCCAGTCAAAGTCATAAAGACCTGGCTCGCTGCGCACGCCATTCCCCCCGAATATGCCGGAAAAGCTGATGCTTATATTGATGAGATCGTCATTCCGGGATTGCGGCAAGCTGCAGCCGCGGGGCTGGTCGATGCCGTCGACGGATTTTGTGAAACCATCGGGTTTACGACACAGCAGATTGAACGCGTGTTCAGGGCTGCCAAGGCTCTGGACTTGCCCGTAAAACTTCACGCCGAACAATTATCTGACCAGAAAGGCGCGCTGCTTGCGGCGCAGTATCACGCCTTGTCTGCCGACCATCTGGAATATCTTGCCGAAGAGGATGTGCCTGCATTTGCAGCCTCAGGCAGTGTCGCTGTGCTGCTGCCGGGCGCGTTCTATACACTTGGTGAGACCCAATTGCCGCCCATCGATAGCCTGCGCGAACATAGTATCGACATGGCGGTTGCGACTGACTGTAATCCGGGAAGCTCACCGCTTTCTTCGATCCTGACGGCGATGAATATGGCGTGCACGATGTTTGGTCTCACGCCTGCAGAAGCGCTGTCCGGCACGACACGCTGCGCTGCCAAAGCACTCGGCCTAGCCGGTACGTATGGAGAGATTGCCCCCGGTGCCGCAGCCGAGCTTGCCGTCTGGAATGTCGAGCATCCGGCGCAGCTGTCTTACTGGATTGGCGGCTCGCCCCTATCTCATCGGATAACGCAAGGACACACCGCATGACGCTCACGCTCCGCCCGGGACATGTGACACTGGCACAGCTGGAACGGCTTTACGCCAGCGGTGACGATTTTGTACTGGACGGCAGCGCGCATGGCCCCGTCAGCCGGGCTGCCGCCACGCTAGCCAGGCGTATTGAGGGCGACGCACCGATTTACGGCGTCAATACAGGTTTCGGCAAACTCGCCTCAATCCGCATCGACAATGACAGGCTTGCTGAGCTGCAGCGCAATCTGGTGCGATCACATTGCGCTGGCGTCGGCGCACCGCTTTCAGGGCAAATCGTTCGACTGATTATGGCGCTGAAATGCCTGTCACTGGGACGCGGCGCTTCGGGTGTACGCCCTATCGTCATCGAACAGCTTCAGAACATGGCGCGCGCCGATATATTGCCCGTCATTCCCTCGCAAGGCTCTGTCGGAGCTTCAGGTGATCTTGCCCCGCTGGCGCATATGGCTGCGGCGATGATCGGAGAAGGAGAGGTGTTCTATCGCGGTGAACGTATGCCTACACTACAAGCGATGCAGGCCGCAGGATTGGAGCCGATCACGCTGGGTGCCAAGGAAGGTCTTGCGCTCTTAAACGGCACGCAGGCCTCAACCGCTCTCGCCCTAGCCGGATTGTTCGGCGCATGGCGTCTGGCCCTGACATCTCTGACCACAGCCGCCCTTTCAATCGACGCGGCAATGGGGTCGGGCGCGCCGTTTCGCGACGAAATCCATCAGTTGCGCGGACATGCCGGGCAGATTGCCAGCGCGCAGCGGCTGCGAGATCTTTTGAAGGGCTCGCAGATTCGCGAAAGCCATCGTGAAGGAGACGAGCGCGTACAGGACCCGTATTGCCTGCGCTGCGCCCCACAAGTGATCGGCGCATGCCTCGACCAGCTACGTCAGGCCGCGGCCACCCTGCAAATTGAAGCCAATGCCGTGACAGACAATCCGCTTGTGCTGTCAAATGGTGAAATCGTTTCGGGCGGCAACTTTCATGCGGAACCTGTGGCACTGGCCGCTGACCAGATCGCGCTCGCCATTTCTGAAATTGGCTGTATTGCCCAGCGCCGCATTGCGCTTCTCGTCGATCCAGCACTTAGCTTTGGACTGCCCGCTTTCCTCGCGCCAGATCCCGGATTGAAGTCCGGCCTGATGATTGCTGAAGTCACATCCGCCGCATTGATGAGCGAGAATAAATCGCTGGCGAACCCGCGCTCGATTGATTCCACACCGACGTCTGCCAATCAGGAAGACCATGTTTCCATGGCCTGTCATGCCGCGCGCAGGCTGCTTGAGATGAACCAGAATTTGGCTGGCATTCTGGGCATTGAGGCGATGAGCGGTGCACAGGGGATTGAATTGCGCGGCCCACTCAAGACCAGCAATCGCTTGGCCGCATGCATGGCGCAAATCCGTGAGCATTGCCCGCCTTTGACAGAGGACCGGATGGTCAGCCGGGATATACAGGCGCTCGCAGAACTGGTGCAATCTAGCGATGCCTTAAGCCAACCCAGCAGTGATATTCGCCCCATCGAGCTGATGCCATGACGCCTGTGACAGTGCTACGGGGCGACGGCCCGATCATCTTGGGACAGCCGCATTCCGGAACCTTTGTTCCGCCGCATATCAGCGCGCAGCTGAACAGCTTTGGCCGCGAGCTGCGCGATACGGACTGGTATATCCCGGCGCTCTATGAAGGCCTGCTGGACGGCGCGACTGTGGTGCGGGCGAATTTCAGCCGCTATGTCATTGATGCCAATCGCGACCCGGAAGGGCGCAGCCTTTACCCCGGACGGAACACAACTGAGCTGGTGCCCACCCGCACATTTGACGATCAACCGATCTGGACGGCAGCCCCGTCCAAAGCCGATATCGCCGAGCGGCTGGCAACCTATCACAGCGCCTATCATGAAGCCCTGAGCAAAGAGATTACCCGCGTGAAATCACGCTATGGTCTGGCCGTGCTGTATGACTGTCACTCGATCCGGTCGAGAATACCCTACCTGTTCGACGACCAACTACCTGACCTAAACATCGGCAATAATCATGGGGTGACCTGCGATAGCGCGTTCACTGATGCCATCGTTGAGGCCTGCTCAGAGACAGGCGAGTTCTCTCATATTCTGAACGGGCGCTTTCTGGGCGGCTGGACGACACGACACTATGGACGGCCAGAAACAGGCGTACACGCGATCCAGATGGAGATTGCCCAGCGCACCTACCTGGAAACAGAGACACCTCCTTTTGCCTATGCGCCGGAAAAAGCCGCGCCACTGCGCGCAGTTCTACGCGCCGCACTGAATGCCATTCACGATATTGCGATCTTAAAATCCGAGAGGGAGATGTGACATGACCCGGCGACTGAAAAATGCCCGCGAGGTAAAAAGCCCTATCGGCCCAGAGCTAAATTGCCTGTCTTGGACCACCGAAGCGCCGTTCCGGATGCTGCATAATAATCTCGACCATGATGTTGCTGAGAATCCAGATGAGCTGGTTGTATATGGCGGCATCGGGCGCGCTGCCCGCACATGGGAAGACTTTGACCGGATCACCGGGGCGCTCAAAACGCTGACTGAGGAGCAGACTTTGCTGGTCCAATCCGGCAAGCCCGTTGGCGTGTTTCAGACCCATAAGGATGCCCCGCGCGTTCTGATCGCCAACTCAAACATCGTACCGCATTGGGCCAATTGGGATCATTTCAACGAACTCGATAAGAAGGGCCTCATGATGTACGGCCAGATGACGGCTGGGTCGTGGATCTATATCGGTACGCAGGGCATCGTTCAGGGCACATATGAAACCTTTGTTGAGGCTGGTCGCCAGCACTATGGCGGAGACCTGACCGGCAAGTGGCTTTTGACCGGAGGGCTTGGCGGTATGGGCGGCGCACAGCCGCTCGCCGCCGCGATGGCCGGCGCGTGCTGCCTGGCCGTGGAGTGTAATCCTGACAGTATCGATTTTCGCCTGCGCACCCGGTACCTAGATGAGAAAACCGACAGTCTTGATCAGGCGCTGGCGCTGATTGAAAAATGGACCAAGGCGGGAGAGGCGAAATCCGTTGGGCTGTGCGGTAATGCGGCTGAAATATTTCCTGAACTCGTCAAACGCGGCGTGCGGCCGGATTTGGTAACGGATCAAACCTCGGCGCATGATCCGGTCAACGGATACTTGCCACTTGGCTGGAGCATGGCGGAGTGGAAAGCGAAGCGTGAAAGCGATCCGCAAGTGGTCAAGAAAGCCGCCTGCACCTCTATGAAAGTGCAAGTCCAGGCGATGCTGGACTTCTGGCATGCCGGCGTACCGACGCTCGACTATGGCAACAATATTCGCCAGGTCGCACTAGACGAAGGCCTTGAAAATGCGTTTGATTTTCCGGGTTTCGTGCCCGCTTACATTCGCCCGCTTTTCTGCCGCGGTATCGGCCCGTTCCGTTGGGCCGCTTTGTCTGGGGACCCGGAAGACATCTATAAGACCGATCAGAAAGTCAAAGAGCTTTTGCCCGATGATGCCCACCTTCATCGATGGCTTGATATGGCGCGCGAGCGTATCGCGTTTCAGGGCCTGCCAGCGCGGATTTGCTGGGTTGGCCTGGGCGACCGCCATCGCCTCGGCCTTGCCTTCAATGAAATGGTGGCCAGCGGTGAACTCAGCGCGCCCGTTGTGATCGGCCGCGACCATCTTGATAGCGGGTCAGTCGCCAGCCCGAACCGCGAGACAGAGGCGATGCGCGACGGTTCGGACGCCGTCTCTGACTGGCCCCTGCTGAATGCGCTCTTGAACACAGCGTCCGGTGCCACTTGGGTCAGCCTGCATCATGGCGGCGGCGTCGGCATGGGGTTCTCACAGCATTCTGGTATGGTGATCGTTGCAGAAGGCACAGAAGACGCCGCGCGGCGTCTTGGACGCGTGCTGTGGAACGATCCGGCCACAGGCGTCATGCGACACGCCGATGCCGGCTATGACGAAGCCCTGGCCTGCGCCCGCGAAAAAGAACTGAACCTGCCGGGCATTCTCTGATGCCCCGGAAGAAATGCGCCTAAAGTCCTGAAAGATCTGGTGGGCGATAACGGGCTCGAACCGCTGACCCTCTGTCTAACGTCAGCGCTTGTGTCTCAGATTTAGGTCTGTGCTAAGAGAGGGTTTT
>CAYGPE010000058.1:0-12749 GCA_964351695.1 uncultured Hyphomonas sp.
GCGCCGCCCGAACACCGCCCGAGCCGCCGCCAATTACAAACAAATCATAGTCATACTCGCGATTAGTCATGCGCTCGTCCTGTCATTTCTGGTTTTGAAGGCTCAGCGCCCGCGCGGTCTATATAGGCTCAATACTCGTAAATCGTAGCGCCATCTTCAGCGCCGATGATCACAGCGCGGCACATTCCGATAAACAATCCGTGTTCAACCACACCAGGCACATTGGCCAGATAAGCTGCCGCTTTGGGGGCATCCGGTATCACACCGCACTGGCAGTCGAGAATAAAATTGCCGCCATCCGTGACAAGTGGCGCGTCACCCACGCCAGTTCGCACTTTGATACGCGGCTTTAGCACGCCAGCCGCACACAACGCGTCATACACTTTCTTCGCGGTGATCGTGTACCCAAAGGGCGTGACTTCAACGGGCAGCGGAAACTGCCCCAATGCCTCAACTTTTTTCGATGAGTCTGCGATAACCACCATCAGATCGCTCGCATTCGCAATGATCTTTTCCCGCAATAGCGCCGCGCCGCCGCCCTTTATCAGCTGCGCATGCTCGTCGACTTCGTCAGCGCCGTCGACCGTCAAGTGAATGCGGTCCACCTGTTCAATATTCATCAGCGGCACGTTCAGCGATTCCGCCTGCGCCCTTGTCTGCTCACTGGTGGGCACGCCGCGAATTTTCAAGCCATCAGCGATCTCTTCGGCCAGATACTCGACGAAGAATTTCGCGGTCGATCCCGTACCAAGGCCGATGACCATGTCATTTTCAACATAGTCCATGGCCGCGGCAGCAGCATTCTCTTTCTCGTTTTCATTCGCCATCAGCGTAAGCTCCATCAGCCCTTTTTCTTTGCTGCCTTGATCGCAGCCATTTTATCGCGAAAGGCCGTCGCCCAGCCCGGCACCTCTTTTTGCCGCCCTCGCGCCACAGCCAGCGCATTCGCGGCCACATCCTTCGTCACAACAGACCCCGAACCGATAAACGCCCCGTCACCAATCTCAACCGGGGCGACAAGGGACGAGTTCGATCCGATAAACGCGCCTTTGCCAATGCGCGTCTGGTATTTCAGGAAGCCATCATAATTACAGAAAATCGTCCCCGCCCCGATATTCGCCTCCGCGCCGATCTCGCCATCCCCCAAATAGGACAGGTGGCTGGCCTTGGCGCCTTTGCCGACACGCGTGTTCTTGACCTCGACAAAATTGCCGATCTTCGCCCCCGCCAGCAATTCAGTCCCTGGACGCAGACGCGCAAACGGCCCGACATCGCAATTCTCATCAACGCGCGCGCCTTCCAGATGCGAAAACGCCTTGATACGTGCGCCGCTGCGCACATGCACGCCCGGTCCAAAGACAACATGTGGCTCGATGATCACATCTGGCTCGATCAGTGTGTCATAAGAGAAGAAAACCGTCTCTGGCGCCGTCATCGTTACGCCGCTCACCAACAGCTCGGCCCGGCGACGTGTTTGAAACGCGTGCTCGGCCTGCGCCAGTTCAACCCGCGAGTTGACGCCCAGCACATCATCTTCTGCGCAGGATACAGCCCGGCACTTGCCACCATCCTCACGCGCCAGACCGACAATATCGGTCAGATAATACTCGCCCTTGGCATTCTCATTGGTCACGCGTTCCAGCAAGGTGAACATCTTGATGGCCGGGGCCGCCATGACGCCCGAATTGCACAGGGTCACGTCTAATTGCTCCGGCGTCGCCTCGCGCGCCTCGACAATGGCGTTCAGATCGCCGCTTTCATCACATATCAGCCGCCCATAAGCGCCGGGCATCTCCGCTTCAAAGCCAAGCACCCCGACTGCCGCACCGCCCTCGATCTCCTCAAACAGATGCTCAACCGCAAGCGCCGGGATCAGCGGCGTATCGCCATACAGCACCACAAGTTCACCATCGAAGCCAGCCAGCGCCGCGCGCGCGCATTTCACCGCATGCCCGGTACCCATTGGCGAGTCTTGTATCGCCAGCGCATTCTCGCCCAGAACCTCGCGAACGTGCGCCTGTACGGCCTCACCGCTTGGGCTAGCCACCACAATTATCGTCTCACAGCCAACCCGCCGCGCCAGATCAATCGACCAGTCAAGCATCGCGCGGCCGCCAACATGGTGTAAAACCTTGGGCAGGCTTGAGCGCATCCGCGTACCTTGTCCCGCCGCCAGAATGACCGCTGCACGTGCTGACATGGCTTTCTTCCTCGCACCTTGACCTGAAACGCCCTAAATATTGGGGAATCACACGCCTTCCATTAAAAAGAGGAATGGGTATGCGCAAGGATTTTGACGGTTGGACACTAGTCTTCGACCTTGACGGTACTCTGGTTGAAACGGCACCAGATCTACATGCCGCGCTCACTCACACGCTGCTGGCAAAGGGGCTTGGCCCCATCCCGATTGACGAGATTCGTATGATGATAGGCGATGGCGCGAAAGCGTTGATCCGCAAAGGCCTGTCCTTCCATGACCGCCCCGTGGACGAAATCGAGATCAACGAGCACTTATGGCCGATCTTCATTGAGCATTATCTCAATAATATATGTCGGCTCAGTCACCTCTATGACGGCGCAGGCGATGTACTTGATCTGCTGGTTGCGCGCGGCGCCAATCTGACTGTCTGTACCAACAAAGCGCAAAATCTCGCGGAGGAGGTTTTGAAAGGCCTCAAACTCGACCACTATTTTTCGGCTGTGCTTGGCGGCGATGCGGCCAGCATCTCAAAGCCGAGCGGTCAGCATATCCTGGAAACCATTGCCAACGGGCAGGGCGAACCAACGCGCGCGATCATGATCGGAGACAGCGACACAGACGAAAGGGCAGCCCGCGATGCGAGACTGCCCTTTGTGTTTGTAACCTTTGGCTACGGGGTATTGTCAGGAGAGCCATTTGACGGTCTGACGGTGATCGATCACTGGCAGACTATGGAAACCGCGCTCCTTGATATTGTCACAGACGCTTAGTCTGGGCGGTACTCATTGCGAATTTCATTCGCATTCAGAACCTTACGGCGTGGCATGCCGTTAACCATATTACTGCGAACGTCGGTACGGGCGCTGCGCATGGCTGGTACGAAACCGGCATCGACCAGGTCGACTTCAACTTCATAGCCGCGCTCTGACCAATATTCCGCAATCTTCTGCTGAAGGCGCTTAGCGCCATCATCGTTACACCAATCTTTCATGATACTATAATCTCCACATCTCTGTTATTGCTTCATTTTTTGAGCAACTGCTAAAAGATGTCCTTCACTGCACTTTGGGGCTTGTTGCCCGCTCTTGATGAGGCCTAGATGCCCTCGGTCGGTTTCACTTTCAAGCAATTTCTTAAATGAAATTTTGACCATCATTCTTTCCTGAACAGCTGTTCATAATGAATGTCTGTTCATATTCGTTAATCGTATGACGCTGCGTTCATATTACTGTCATTTTTGCAGAGCTTACCTTGTTTGACAGTGTCACGCGTTTCGATGACACCGCAGTCACAAGATCACCGACACTGAGTGGTCCGACCACTAAATCCCGTATTCGCATACCTGCAATGCATATTTGCCTTGCCGCAAAGGTATATTCAGCCATGGACAAAGCCCTTGCCGATTCGCGATTGCCTGAACAAATCCACGCCATCATCCTGTTCACGCCCCCGCGCGTAAGCAGCATTCCGCGCACTGCCACTGGACCTTTTGCAATTCATCGCCAATTAGAAAAGCATGACAGAAAGTAATCTCTCCACATGACTGTTACGCCCGAAACCCTGCGCGACACACTCGGCCTGTTCGTCACAGGCGTTACAGTGATCACGACGCAAGCGCCTTCTGGCGAACGTGTCGGAATTACTGCGAATTCGTTCAACTCTGTCTCGCTCGATCCACCCCTAATTCTCTGGTCGATCGCGAATACATCACTTAGCCTGCCTGCATTTGAGGCCGCCAATAATTTCGCGGTTCACATCCTGCGCGATGATCAAGCCGCCCTATCGCAGCGTTTCGCAAGATCGGGCGCTGACAAGTTCAGCGCGCTTGAAACCAGCCTCGGCCTCGGTGATACACCGCTCTTGCCAGACTGCGCCGCATTACTCGAATGCTCTATATATGGGCGCCATCCAGCCGGCGACCATGTCATCTATATTGCACGTGTCGAACGCATGCAGTCTGACCGCACCGCCCGTCCTCTGGTTTACCATGGCGGCCAATACGCCACTTTGGCAGACCAAGACGACTAACAAAGTGGCTTACGGTTTGGTTAACGCAAACCGCGAAACTCTTTTTCCGAGTTAGCGTGATTTAAGACATTTCATGAGAAACCTGTGGGACGAGGTCAAAAGGCCCGCACTGCAACAAGTGTTGCACACACATGGAGAAATAAAAATGAGCTTCCGTAAACTACTTCTGGCTGGTGCTGCACTGGCAGTTGGTTCAGCTGCAATGGCTGCCCCTGCAAGCGCGTCAGTCATCGATCGTCCACACTTCAAAGTTCTGGGCGTTGTTATCGTCTGGGGTGCTAGCGATGATGGCACAAATGCTGGCCAGCCTATCGCCAACGATTTCATCATCGGCGACACAAACGACACTGATCTGATCGCAACTGATGGCCGCACTGTTGTCACCGGTTCGCTGACACCAACAGCTGACGCTGCTGCGATTGCCAGCAATGGTTTTGCTGCTCTGGGCCTGAACGGCACAGAAATTGGCGATGCTGACGGTGATCTGGATCTGGACGACACGTTCAGCGCTTTTGATGTCACGGGCCAAAGCCTGACAGGCGACGCCCTGACATATGATTCAAGCTTCTATGTTGCGTCGAACACTGTCTTCGGCATCACGGCTGAAGTTACCGATTCAACTGTCGATACAGCTGGTGATTTCGACCTGTCAGACGTTAGCTTTGCATTTGATGCCACCCTGGCTGACGCTGCAGACGCAACTGGCTTCGGTTCAGCCGCGTATAACGACCTGACCAATACAGCGACAGGCGTTCCAACTGATCTCGACGCTCTGAACACTGCAGGCCCAACAACGGTCTTCACGTCAGACAAGCGTACAGCTGAAAACGCTGGCAACATTATTGCCCAGTCTATCCGCCTTGACGCCACCTACACGCTGGGTAGCGAAACAGGTTATGACCTGTCACAAGGCGCTGGCTCGGTTGAAGCTGAAGTCACCTTCACGGCCTTCGTGCCATAGGCTTTAGCCTGATAAAATTCTCCTCGTGAGTGCAGGCGCCCGGTCTTCAATGCGAAGATCGGGCGCTTTGCATTGCGCGGTTTGCTAAATCGCCGGGGCGCGCTACACGCTTGGCCATGAAGAACCTGCTGCGTAACCCGGTCGTCTCCAGCCTGCTTGGCTGGGTGATTTGGCTCTATATGGCGATCTGCAACCGCACGATCCGCTGGCGCGTTGAAGGCGACGCTGAAGCCTGCGACATGTGGACGAAAAGTGGCGGTGTTGTCATCGCTGCGTGGCATGCCAGTATTCTCCTCCTGCCATCCGGCTGGAACCGCTATATCCGCCGCTGGCCTCCCAAAACACGAGCCGCCATGCTGATCTCAATGTCACGCGATGGCGAGGCTGTCGCCAAAGCGATCAAGCACCTTGGCCTGGTCGCCGTGCGTGGATCGTCCAACAACAAGAAAAAGACCCATGATAAAGGGGGCCGCCGTGCGCTTGCCGAAGCCTTAAAACTTCTCAAGGCGGGCGGTACAATCTGTATCACACCGGATGGTCCGCGTGGCCCTGCAGAAGTCGCCCAGAACGGGCCTATCATTATGGCCAAGCGTACCGGGTCACCCATCCTGCCTTATGCGATTACCAGCGCACCGGCCAAACGCCTCGGCACATGGGATGGTCTGCGCATCCCCTACCCGTTCTCGCGCGGCGCAGTTGTTTTTGGCGCAGCGATCCAGCCCGCCGATAAGGAGCGGGAAGTGCTGCGCGCTGAACTTGAGACGTCCCTCAACGCCGCGACCCGCCGCGCCGAAGCGATCTGCGCAAAAAAAGGGCCGCTCCAAAAAGAGCGGCCTTAAGTCAAGCAAGAAGGACGTCGATCGGTTGTCCAGAAAGTCCGGTCTCCCGTTCGACAGGTTCTTTCTAGCTGAACCAAGATGAACGCGGTCGGAGCCAAACTATTGGTTTCTGTTCATCTTCGCGGATATTTCGGCCTTTGCCTGAACACTCGTTCAGTTTCAGCTCCAAAAATCAGTTATTTTACCGCCAGATCGCGTTCAGAGTGTTCAGGTTAGCCAAAAGCTGCGACCGATTCTTTCAAAATCATCGTCCCGCCACCTTCTCCCTGCGCACATTAAACCGAACTTTAAGACCTGCACGCGCAAGAACAGTATACCTCAACGCACAGCGGAGCGCGCGATGATTCGAGACACAAACCGGTTTGACGCGCCCGCGATTGACATTCTGTCGACCAGCCCGCGCCTCGAAATGCTGCAAATCCGCCTGCGTCAGGCTGGTATGCGCCCGGTGCGTGCCCCCATGCCGCTTGATCCGGCGACCCCGGCTCCGCTCCTGCTCGACATGGTGACGGCTGACGATCCCGCCATTGTCCGCCAGTTTGCCCGCGATTGGGCCGCGCTCGGCTCCTCGCGCCTCCTGATTGTACTGGGCGAGATGCCTGATGCCCTCGCCGCCTTCCCGGTTTTGCACTTGCGCGAAGTAGAACAAATCCGTTCCCTACCCACACGCCTCGCCATTCGCCAGCGCGAGCATAATCGCCAGATCGAGGCAGGCCTGCGCGCCCAGACGCTTCAACGCCTTGGCACCGCCCCTGCTGCCCAACAGCCTCTGGCCGCGCCGCGCATCCTGTATCTTGGAACCCGTTCACACCAGTTCGCACCGCTCAAATTCACACTCAGCCAGCATGGCATTGACGTAGTTGCGGCCCTGACACGACATACTGCGGCCGACTATCTGTCATCCGGCCAGTTTGATGGCGTCATCGTTCATCCCAGCGCCGCGGGCGACGAAGCCAGCCAATTTCTGGTTCACAATCAGGCTGACCTGTTTGGCCGCACCTCTCGCCTCTTTCTCATGGAAGACAAGGCCTACCGCCTCGATATCCCGGCGCCGGTCAGCGACATGCTGACAGACATTTTCGATGCTGAGATAAGTCATGACGCGCTCGCCGCCCGCCTGCACAAACATGTTGCCCGCCCCGCAGCCCCTGCGGCCGGAACACGGCTTTCACCAAAAACGCATGACAAGGTGACAGGCCTATATGCCCGAGATTTTCTGGAAGCGCATTTGCAAACCTTGTTCATTGCATTCGATGAAACGGGCGCGCCGCTCTCAATGGTCACGTTTCAGCTCAGTGCGCCAGCTCTCGATGCCACAGCTCTCGCGCGCCTAATCGAACCACATCTGCGCGATAATGATCTCGCCGCGCGGCTTGACCCGGCGCATATCTCTGTCGTTTTGCCAAATACGCCGTATCGCAGCTCTGTCAGTTTCGCCCGGCGAATTGAAGCGGCTGCCCAAACCACGCTGGACTGGCGCGCCGTTGAACGCCGCCAATTTCACACCGTGCGCACCCTGATCAGTGCGACAACCGCGAAACGCGTCCTGCGCACCCAGCAAACAGCCTAGGCGTCCGCCTTCGCCGTCTCGGCAATCTCCGCCAGCAAGCCTTTCACTGCCCGAACCCGCGCGCGTGGCTCCGGCGGCAATCCGGTCACAACCAGCTTGCTATCAGGCCGCAGCTTCATCTTGGCTGGCCGCGCCCGCACCATCATCATCAACTGACCCGGATCAACCGGCGTATCATCGCGGAACGTGACAACTACACCCTTTGGCCCGGCATCCAGTTTCGATATCCCCAGCGCTTTACAGGTCACTTTGACCGCTGTGACATCCAGGAGCTGCTTGGTCTCTTCCGGCAGTGGGCCGAACCGATCGATCAGTTCTGCCGCAAACGCCTCGCGCGCTTCCTCAGTATCGGTATCGGCCAGCCGTCGATACAGCCCGAGCCGGATACCCAGATCCTCGACATAGCCTTCCGGGATCAGCACCGACATGCCGAGATTGATCACAGGCGACCAGTCATCCACCACATCCCCGGCTTCCGCCGCGCCAGATTGCAGCGCGTTGACGGCATCTTCGAGCATAGACTGATACAGCTCGACGCCGACCTCGCGGACATGACCAGATTGCTGATCGCCGAGCAGGTTCCCGCCGCCGCGCATGTCCAGATCATGGCTGGCAAGCTGGAACCCGGCCCCCAGACTATCCAGTGATTGCAAGACTTTCAGCCGCCGCTCCGCCGCCACTGAAATCACTCGATCCTTGGCCGTCGTCATATAGGCATAGGCCCGCAATTTCGCCCGCCCGACGCGCCCCCGCAGCTGATAGAGCTGGGCCAAGCCAAACCGATCCGCCTTGTGAATGATCAGCGTATTGGCGCGCGGAATATCAAGCCCGCTCTCGACAATCGTGGTGGAGAGCAAGACATCATACTCGCCCTCATAAAACGCCGTCATCAGGTCTTCCAACTCCGCAGGCGGCATCTGCCCATGACCGACGACAAAGTTCACTTCCGGCACATTCGCTTTCAGATATTGCTCCAGATAGTCGAGATCCTTGATCCGCGGCGCCACGAAATAGCTCTGCCCGCCGCGATATTTCTCGCGCAGCAGCGCCTCACGGATCGTCACCGCATCGAACTCGGTCAGATAGGTTCGCACGGCCAGTCGGTCGACAGGCGGCGTCGCGATAATCGAAAGATCGCGAATGCCTGTCAGCGCCATTTGTAGTGTGCGCGGGATCGGCGTTGCAGAGAGCGTCAGCACATGCACATCGGCCTTGATCTCTTTCAGCCGTTCCTTGTGCTTCACGCCAAAGCGCTGCTCTTCATCGACGATCAGCAAACCCAGCCGTTTAAACTCAACCTGTTTCGACAATAGCGCGTGCGTACCGACCACGACATCAATTGTCCCCGCCGCAAGTCCGGCCCTTGTCTCGCTCGCATCCTTGGCTGTGACGAGCCGGGACAATTGGCGCACCTTCAGCGGCCACCCCGCGAGCCGCGCGGCAAACGTATTGTAGTGCTGGCGCGCCAGCAGCGTCGTCGGCGCAATAATCGCCACTTGCTGCCCAGCCATCGCTGCAACAAACGCGCAGCGTAGCGCAACTTCGGTTTTACCAAAGCCAACATCGCCGCACACCAGCCGGTCCATCGGTTTGCCAGAGCTGAGATCGGTCAGCACGTCCTCGATGGCATTCAACTGATCATCCGTCTCCTCATACGGGAAGCGCGCCGCAAATTCCTCGTACAGCCCGTCGCCAGAGTGCACCGCATCGGCAGTCTTCAGCTCACGCGCCGCCGCAATCGCCATCAGTTCGGCGGCCATTTCCAGAATACGCTTCTTGGCCTTGGCCTTGCGCGTCTGCCAGCCAACCCCGCCGAGCATATCAATCGCGCTTTCAGCGTCTTCCGACCCGTAACGGCTGATCAGATCGATATTCTCAACTGGCAGGTAAATCTTGTCGCCCTTGGCATATTGCAGCTCGAGGCAATCATGCGCCGCGCCTGCCAGATCCAGCGTCTTCAACCCATCATAGCGCCCAACGCCATGATCGACATGCACAACAAGGTCACCCGGATTAAGCGATCCGGATTCGGCAATAAAGTTCGCCGCCTTGCGCTTGCGACGCGGCGCGGCCAGGCGGTCGCCCAGCATGTCTGGTTCAGCAATGACGGCGAGGTCACCACTCTCAAATCCGCTTTCAAGCGGCAATTCACATAGCGCCAGTCCGGCCGCCTTAGCCGCGTCCAGCGAGTAGACCCGGTCAACATCTTCCAGCCCATGATCAGCCATCACGCCGAGCAAGCGCTCAGCGGACCCTTCCGTCCACGCGCCGAACACCACCGTCTTGCCCGCCTTACGCAGCGCACTCGCATGGTCAGCCGCCGCTTCAAATATATTCACCTCCGGCCGCGCCCTCTCGGGGGCAAAGTCCCGCCCAGCCTGCCCGCCAAGGTCAAACCCGCCATCGCCAGCTGAAGGCATGAAACGCGCTACCCCGCGCGTGCTCAGCGCCGCTTCAAACTCACCATCGGTCAGGTAAAGCTGATCGGGGGCCAGCACCCTAGCCTCTCGTGCTTCGCCCGCCGCTTCAAGCCGCGCCTCATAATAATCCGTCGCTTGCACCAGCCTTTCAGCCGAGGCTTCCGGCGACAAATACCCCATCCCGATCAGGGCGTCAGGCCCGACATAATCAAACACCGTATCCAGCCGCGCATGGAATAGTGGTAGCCAGCCCTCCAGCCCCTGCCGCCTTATCTCTGCCCGCGCTGCTTCATACATCGGGTCACCGGCGGGCGATCCCAGCTCAGCCAGATAGCGCTCACGAAACAGCGCCAGCGTGTCTTCGGAAAACAGGATTTCCGATACGGGTGCCAGCGCCACTTTGCTCAGCTCGCGTGTCGAGAGCTGCGTCTCCGGGTCAAACGATTTGATCGTCTCGACCTCATCGCCAAACAGGTCAAGCCGCACAGGCTCATCCCCGGTGGGCGGGAAAATATCGATCTTGCCACCGCGGATCGAATACTCACCCTTTTCGGTGACAATACTGGTGCGGATATAGCCATTGACGCTGAGATAAGAGGTCAGCGCCGCCTGATCGACCTGCCGCCCAACTCCAACCGAAAACGACGACGCCCGCATCGTCTCTATTGGCGGCACGCGCTGCACCAAGGACGAGGCTGTCGTAATCACCAATGTCGGCGCTTCGCTCGGCCCGCGCTGTGCCAGCCGCGCCAACGCCGCACACCGCGCCGCCGCCGTCGAGGGTGACGGGCTGATCCGGTCATAAGGCAGATTATCCCAGCCCGGCAGGCTGATAATTTCCATAGCGGGCCGATTAAAGGCCGCCAGCTTCGCCGCCGTCGCCGCCGCCTTGTCATCACGCGCCACATATAGCGCGACACCGCGCCCGTCAGCCGCCCGCGCCTCAAGCGCCGTCTGCAGCGCTAAAAGGTCAAACCCGAACGGCGCGCCATGCACCAGAGCTGGCGAGGAAAGTGTCTTCAAAAAAGGATGCAGCATCAAAAAGTCCGGGCGGCGTCTTTAGGGTAAACGCCGTGTCTTAGGCGCGGCGATGCTCAAAGCCTAGCCCCCTCAGCACCTAAATTTGCGTCATTCAGCCGGCATGTGCTTCGTAGCGAAATTCCATCAGGCGGCGCAGGAGCGGGCTCTCGAAATTCCCCGGCACAGGCTTCTGCCCAACCATCCAGGCAAACACGTCCCAATCCGGGGTGGCAAGTAGCCGCTCAAACTCCGACAAATCGTCCTCGTTCATCGTTTCCAGATGCGCGTCAGCAAAGGATCCCATGAGCAGGTCCATCTCGCGAAACCCCCGCCGCCAGGCCCGGAATTTTATCTTTTTGCGTCTCGCATCCATGCGCGGTCTCCTATGACAGATTGAATGTAGGTGACCAAAGCCGGAAAGCCCAGCCCCGCCATGTCGCGGCATAATAGATCAGGCCGCAGCTGCATTCCGCCGCAACAATATCGGCGCGGTCATGCCCAGCACGACACACGCCGCCAGACACCAGCCGCTCATATATATCATCTGCGTCGGCAACGGCGTTCCCCGGTCGATCAACAGCCCTGTCAGGCCCGGCCCAATCGCCGTGGCCGCCACCATAGCCGCCACCGTGATCGCCCGCACTGAACCAAGATTGCGCACGCCATACACTTCCGGCCACAGCGCCCCGACCAGCGGCGCGGTAAACCCATAGCTCACGCCGACCAGAAACATGAACGCATAAATTCCCCATACCGGCGTCAACACGCCAACGGTTAGCGACGCCATGGCCAGCGGGATCAGGTAAAATGGCAAAAGACGGATCGCCCCAAAGCGGTCAATCAACTGCCCACTGACCAGCGAAAACACTACAGTCGTCACCGCCATGATCGGAAACGCCGCAGCAAAAGCCAGCGCGCTATAGCCGCGTAGTTCGATTAGATAATCCTGATGAAAAAAGATCGTCGTGCCAATGAAGGGCGGGGCCAGCACACCAATAAGCAGCGCATAAAAACACGGATCAGCCGCCACTTGCGCCACTGTCTTGTCTGCGCCCAGCCGCTCTGCATTAATCTCCGGATCGCTATTCTGCGGCACGCGCTCGACCCGCCACAAGGCCACAATCATCGGCAGCGCAACAGCCAGCAGCAGGCCTGCGCCAATCACCCATCCTGCTTGCCAGCCAAGCGTTACAGCCAGCGCCGTAAAGGCAATAGGCAGGAACGCCTCGCCCAATTGATGCCCCGGCACGATCAGCGATGTGGCCCGCCCGCGCGTTGCAACAAACCACCGGCCAATCTCCGTATATGCCGTATGCGTCAGCATGCCCTGGCCAAAAAGGCGCAGCAGATAAATCGCCGCAACCAGCACAATCAAGTTGGGCGCAAACGCCACCAACACACACGCGCAGGCTAGCGCCGGGATGACAAAACGCGCCACTTTCCAGCCCGGCATATGGTCAAGCGTGCGCCCCAGAATTGGCAGGGTCAGCGCGCTGCAAATCGTGGCGATCATATAGATCCCGCCAAATTCGCCATCCGTCAGATCAAACTTCGCCCGCAATTCCTCACCTGACAGACCAATAAAAAAGGTCTGCCCAAACGAGGAGAAGAAGGTCAGCAAAAACCCACCCGAAATCCACCGAGCATTATTGCGAAGAAACGACATCATCGCCGCGCTATGCGGGATTTATGGTGTGATGAAAAGCCTGAT
>CAYGPE010000059.1:0-11604 GCA_964351695.1 uncultured Hyphomonas sp.
GGCATGGACGAGAGGATGCTGGTGACATTGCCGCCCGTCTTGAGGCCAAATGTCGTGCCGCGATCATAGAGCAAATTAAACTCGACATAGCGTCCGCGCCGGATCAGCTGCTCTTCACGCTCTTCCGGCGTCCAGCCTTCATTCATGCGTGTGCGCACAATTTGCGGATAGATGTCGGCGAACGCCTTGCCGACATCTTGGGTGAACGCAAAATCCTTGTCCCAGTCACCGCTATTGTGTCGATCGTAAAAGATGCCGCCCGTGCCCCGTGGCTCATCGCGGTGGGCAAGGTGAAAATACGCGTCACAGCGTTCACGAAAGTCTGGATAATAGGCCGGATCATGGGCATCGCAGGCGCTTTGCATGGCGGCATGAAAGTCAACTGTGTCGGGAAAGTCGGGCTGACGTTGATAGTCCAGTAAAGGGGTTAGGTCGCCGCCGCCGCCAAACCAGCTTTCAGAGGTCACCAGCATGCGCGTGTTCATATGAACAGCAGGTACGCGCGGATTATGCATGTGTGCGATGAGGGATATTCCCGCGGCCCAAAACTGGCCATCAGAGGCATCCGCGCCGGGAATTTGTGCCCGGAAAGCCTCGGAGAATGTGCCATACACTTCGGAAAAATGTACGCCGACCTTTTCAAACAATTTGCCGCTCATGATCGCCATGCGCCCGCCACCCAGATTTTCGCCGTCTTCGCCGCGCTGCCACTCTGTTTTTTCAAACGTGCCGGGCACCCCGGTGTAGAGCGGGCGCTCAGCCTCGGTTTCCAGCGTTTCAAAGCGTGAGGTAATGTCATCCTGCAGGTCACGAAACCATTTTGCCGCCTTGCGCTTGCGGCTTCCAAGCATGTCTTCAGTCATCGGGAGTGGAAAGCTTTCTGTAATTCTGCCATTGGCTTAGTCGAAAGCATCAGGAGACGAAACACGTGCAATCCCCTAGTGACCAATCTGTCGCGGCGCTAACCCACTTGATCGAGGCGGGCCGCGAAGCTGAAGCGGTTGCCAAATTACGCGCGCTAGTCAGTCAGGCACCGGCCTATGGCGACAGCTGGCAACCCATCTTGCGCCTGTGCGATCGGCTTGGCGACGAGGAAACCGGCGTCAAAGTGGCCAAACTCTATGGCCGCGCGGGCCTTGATGAAACAGTGCGCCAGATTGACTATGCCCGCCGCCTTGTCCGTACCGGGCAGATGGATGAAGCGCTCGATTTCATGCAGAAAGTCAGTGCGCATTTCGATAATGATGCCGACGCCGCCTACGAATATGGCGCGCTTCTGGCGCAGGCGGGCAAGTTCGATGAGGCCGAACCTGCTTTGCGTAAGGCGATTGCGCTGCGCCCCGGGCATGGCGATGCATGGGTTCAGCTCGGCGCGTTTACCGATTTTGCGCAGCGGCCAGACGATGTCGAAGCGATGCGCGCAGCGGGCACAAAGTCTGCCCCGGCTATGGATTTCGCCTTTGGCAAGGCACTGGACGATGTGGGTGACACAGCGGGCGCCATGGCGGCATGGGATCGCGGCAATGAGAAACAGCGCTCTATCCGAACGTTTGATCGCCGCCTGCTTGGCCTGATGGAAAAGCTGCCCAGCCAGTTCCCCTCAATCCTGCCTGGCCTGCCGACAAGCACACCCGGCCCGCGCCCTGTTTTCATACTTGGGGCACCGCGCACCGGCACCACACTGATTGAGCAAATTCTCAGCGCTCATCCCGATGTCTACGGCATGGGTGAAACCCTGATCAGCCGTATCGCGACATGGCCGACCCGCCATCTCTCGCCGGCGGATCTGGCGCAAGTTGACTCGCTCGGGCCAAGCGGGTGGCAGCAGCTTGGCAATATCTACACGGCATTAGCCTCAAAGCGTGCGGGCGGCGCATCTGTCGTCACCGATAAAGCCGCGACATTGCAACTGTTTGCAGGTGTGCTGGCCCGCGCTTTACCAGCTGCGAAGTTTATCTGGGTGACGCGGACCCCGGAAGCTGCAGCACTATCTGCGTATCGCGCTCATTTCGGCCTGAGTCACGCATGGTCAACTCGCCTCAAAGACACGTTTGAGTTCCTCGCTGCGCATGACCGCCTGTGCGCGCATTGGCAGAGCGTGATTGGTGACCGGCTGTTGAAAGTCTCATACGAAACACTGGTATCGGCGCCAGAGACTGAAATTCCTCGTATCACTGCGTTTTGCGATCTTTCACCTCATCCCGCGCCGCTTCGTTTTCACGAGAATACACGGCCTGTTCAGACCGCGAGCCTTGGGCAGGTGCGCCGTCCTATCCATACTGCCTCGGTCTCTGGATGGCAGCGTTATGGCGATGTTCTTGCGGCGGCAAAGGCACAGGCACACATTCCGTCACAGTCTTAGGCGTCAACAGGCTTGCAATGGCGCGGCGGTCGCGCTACCCGGCCCGATAAGTTTGGGGAGGAAGCATGTGGCGCTGCGCCGCAATGATGATCCTTGCCAATATGTGTATTGAGACGGTCTAGAGACTTGCCGAAGGAAGATACAACGTGAGTGATTCCCACACAACGGCCCCGGAAAGTGTTGATGAAGAACGCCGGGACTTCATCCATATCGCTGCGGGCGCAGCAGCTGTCGCGGGCGGCGGCTTGGTTGCCTACCCCCTAATCGACCAAATGAATGCAGCAGGCGACACCAAAGCGGCGTCTGCACTGGAAGTTGATATTTCCAAGATTGAGGTCGGCGGTGAGCTGCGCGTTCTGATCGGCGGTAAGCCGTTCTTTATTCGCCACCGTACAGCCGATGAGATCGCGGCCGCGAACAAGGCTGATTCGGCTAAATTGCCTGATCCAGAATCAGATGCTGAGCGTCTGATGCCTTTGCCAGATGGCGAACTGAACCCGGCCATTTTGGTCACGTCTGGTGCCTGTACCCACCTTGGCTGTGTCCCGGTTGGCCCCGCGCAGGGCAGCGTCGGCGAGTATGGCGGTTGGTACTGCCCATGCCACGGCTCGCATTACGATACGTCAGGGCGCATTCGCAAAGGTCCGGCACCGTCAAACCTGCCGATCCCGGATTATGAATACGTGACCGCCAGCGTCATCAAGATTTCACTCTAACAGGAAGGACCAGACCGATGAGCGGACACGAGTCCACCTACGAACCGAAGACCGGTTTCACTAAATGGCTTGATTCGCGCCTGCCGATCATTCGGCTTGCCAGCGACAGCTTCATAGATTTTCCAACCCCGAAGAACCTGAATTACTGGTACACATTTGGCGGTATTCTCGCCATCTGTCTGGTGATCCAGATTTTGACAGGCATCATCCTGGCCATGCACTATACGGCGAGTGTCGACGAAGCGTTTGCCTCGGTTGAGCGTATCATGCGCGATGTGCCGTTTGGTTGGCTGATCCGCAATATCCATATGGTCGGCGCGTCAATGTTCTTCCTCGCCGTCTATATTCACATGTTCCGCGGGCTTTATTATGGCTCATACAAAGCCCCGCGCGAAGTCTTGTGGCTATTGGGCTGTGTGATCTTCTTCCTGATGATCGCCACGGCTTTCCTAGGCTATATGCTGCCATGGGGCCAGATGTCTTTGCACGGCGCGAACGTGATCGTGAACCTGTTTGGAGCCATCCCGCTGGTTGGCGACGGCATCAAGGCGTGGCTACTTGGTGGACCGTCCATCGGTAATCAGACGCTGCAACGTTTCTTCTCGCTACATTATCTGTTGCCCTTCATGATTGCAGGTGTTGTGATCCTGCATATCTGGGCGCTGCACGTGCCGGGGAATAACAACCCGACCGGCGTTGAAGTTAAAGAAGTCAAGAAGGACACGGTGCCCTTCCACCCTTATTACACGGTGAAAGACGGCTTCGCGATCGTCATCTTCCTGATAATTTTTGCGGCGTTCGTTTTCTATCTGCCAAATGTCCTCGGGCATGCGGATAATTATATCGAAGCGAACCCCTTGGTGACGCCAGCGCACATTGTACCGGAATGGTATATGTTGCCATTCTACGCGATCCTGCGAGCGATTACCTTTGATATTGGTCCGATTGATGCCAAGCTCCTCGGTGTGCTCGCGATGTTCGCTTCCATTGGTGTCCTATTCCTCTTGCCGTGGCTCGATACCGCCAAGACCAAGTCAATGCGTTACCGCCCTGTGGCCAAGCAATTCTTCATCGCTTTTGTCGCCTGTGGCTTGATGCTTGGCTGGTGTGGTGCCTCCAATCCAGACGATCCTGTGATCCCGGCCTTGAAGGGCGCTGATGCGATTGTTGTCGATTACACCGACGCGAACGGCATTACGGGCCAGGCGGTATTCAAGGACAAGAAGGATATCGACGCCTACGAAGCTGGGGCTGAGTTCCGCGCTGAGAAACTGGTTGAAGGGGCGACAGGCGTTGCGCTGACGAAACGTGTCGCGCCAACCTTCCAGTTCGTGCACCTGGCGCAGATTTTGACGGCGTTCTATTTCGCCTACTTCCTGATCATCCTGCCGCTTCTGGGGCTTCGCGAGAAGCCGAATGGCGAGCCTGACTCGATCCATAAATCAGTCTTGGGTGGCCATAGCGGCGCTCAAGCCGTAGCAGCTGAATAAGGGGGCGACGGACATGACTCTTTTCCGTACTCTTGCAAGCACATTGGCCGCGGGTCTTGGCGCTCTGGCTTTGACCCTCTCGGCGCAGGCCGCAGGCGGCGCAAAACACGCTCACGCCCCTGAAGAGGGTTGGCCATTTGCTGGCCCGCTTGGGCAGCTTGAAACTGATAGCGTCCAGCGCGGCTATCAGGTCTACCGTGAGGTCTGCGCGTCGTGTCATGGCATGAAGCTTCTTTCCTATCGCAATCTCGGCGAAAAGGGTGGCCCATTCTATGATGAGGCCTATCCGAACGCGAACGATAACCCATTGGTCAAAGCCTTCGCCGCATCCGATGAGATTCTCGATACGGTGCCGAATGATGCAGGCGACTATGACTATCGCCCGGCGCGGACATCAGATCAGTTTCGCTCGCCCTACCTTAACGACCAGGCTGCACGTGCGGCCAATGGTGGGGCGCTACCACCAGACCTTTCCGTGATTACCAAAGCGCGGGGCCACGGTGCTGACGGCGATGGCGCAAGCTATATCTACTCTCTGATGACGGGCTATCCTGACCCAGACGAGATTGAAACCAGCGTTGGTGAGGACGGGCTTGCCGTCAACACGATCGAGTTTAACGATGATCACTTCCACGGCTCGCTGACTCAGCCGCTCGGTCAATATTACAATCCGTATATGGCCGGTGACACGAGCGCGCAGTGGGACGGCGATCCGCGCCACGTACCTTATGGCGGTTTCCTCGCTATGCCGCCGCAGCTCACCGAGGGCCGTGTCGAGTATATTGACGGGACCGAAGCGACAGTTAGCCAAATGGCCTATGATGTTGCTCAATTCCTGCAATGGGCCGGCGATCCGAAACAGGATGCGCGCAAGAAACTCGGCCTGCCGACCATGCTCTATCTGGTCTTCCTGGCGCTCTTGCTCTGGTTCTCCTACAAACGCATTTGGCGCAATGTTGAGCACTAATAAGCGCTGACCGACCAAGTGGTTGCCGGTTGGCCGTTAAGTCAGCGCGCACCAATAAGCGCTGACATAGACTTGAATTGACGACCCCGCTCTGGACTGTTCCAAGGGCGGGGTTTTCGTATGTGGAGAAGAGATATGGGTAAGTGGACGATCGGCGTGATTGGCGGCTCGGGCCTGTACGAAATTGACGGACTTGAGGACATGCGATCCGAGGCCATTGAGACGCCGTGGGGCGCACCATCGGACCCGCTGGTGCGCGGCTCAATCGGCGACGTCGAGCTGGTCTTTCTGCCACGGCATGGCAAAGGCCACCGCCTGACGCCGAGCGCTGTGCCGTACCGCGCGAATATTGATGCCCTGAAACGCGCAGGCTGCACCGACATACTCTCAATCTCGGCCTGCGGCTCACTCCAAGGCCATATGGCGCCCGGCGAGTTTGTCATGGTCGACCAGTTCATTGACCGCACTTTTGCACGGGAAAAAAGCTTCTTTGGCCCCGGCATGGTTGCGCACGTTTCGATGGCTGATCCGATCTGCGCGCGTCTATCCATGCTGGCAGGCGACGCCGCCGAAACGGCCGCCGCAAAAGTCCATCGCGGCGGGACTTACCTCGCGATGGAAGGTCCCCAATTTTCCAGCCGCGCCGAAAGCCACATGTATCGTCATTGGGGCTGCGACGTCATCGGCATGACCAATATGCCCGAAGCCAAACTCGCACGCGAGGCCGAACTGCCCTATGCGACAATCGCCATGGTGACGGACTATGATTGCTGGCGCGCAGATGAAGCGGCGGTTGAGGTCACGAATGTGCTTGAGGTGATGGCGGCCAATACCGCAAAAGCCAAACACGCCATCGCGGCCCTCGCGACCTCGCTACAGGGGGTACCCCGCACGCCATCGCCCCAAGGCATCGAAACCTGCCTCGACTATGCGATGATCACCGCGCCGGGTGCACGCGACCCGTCGATGCTGGCGAAGCTGGATGCCGTCGCGGGGCGTGCGCTATAACGCCTGAGGCTGCCTTACCGCATAAGGCGTTGCAATTTCTCCGGTTTGTTTCATGGTTATCATGGAAGAGAATTGGGGATACACATGCTCCTTCGGCGCATCACAAAACACGTCAAAGATCAAAACTGGTTCGCCGTTGGACTTGATTTCCTGATCGTCGTCATCGGTGTTTTCATTGGTCTTCAAGTTGCCAATTGGAATGACGCGCGCCTGCAGAGAGCCGACGAACGCCAATTGATCCAACGGTTGGCGGAAGAAGCTGCAGAATTGAAAACTGCCTTTTTTAACTACCGAGCCCTTCACGCCGAAACCGTCGACGCCAATTTTGAATTTGTAAAACTGTTGGGAGATGCGAATGCGTGCTCGCAGGTCAATGATTCTTACAAGCGACTAGCTCTCATGGCCTCTGATTTTCCGCCACCCCGGTTTTCTGTGTCCACTATTGATGGGCTTATCGGCTCTGGTCGATCACAGCTTATTGGGTCTGCAGATCTGCGCGACCGTATTTCCGAAATAGCCGATGAATTTGATTTCATCGAGCGGCAATGGACGCGATATGTGGTCGTAAAACAGGCGTTTGAATTGATGCTCGTCACCCAATCCGGATTCTCGGTGACCGAACGTGGTAACCTAAGCCATGGCAGTTGGGATGCTGATCTGGATCGGTTCGACTTTCGAACACCTGAAAACCTGTGTGACAATCCAAGATTTGTCGGCGCAATGACGAATGTCGCCATCACTCAGGAAATATATCTCGATATTCTCGACCAGGCGGGGTTCAAACTTGAGGCCTATTCTGAAAGCCTCGACCAGCAAATTGGCGGTTAGGCGGCTTAGAGACCTATAGTAATCGGAACGCCAGAGTCCTAACATCGCCGCAAGTAAGCTGCTTGGCCTTTGTCCGCTTCTGACCCAGAGTGTGGATACGTCTTACATCCCCCGCACAGGTTCCCTTGGTGGCTCCTTCGCCTTGCCCGCGCCTTTGCCATAGCCATGCTTTTTCAACAGGCCGCGGAATTGGTGGTAGCTGAGGCCGAGGCGTTTGGCGGCTTTGCCCTGATGGCCTTCTGATATGGCGAGAGCGTCATCAATCAGGCTGGTCTCGAACACGCGCACCTGGTCTTCAAATGGCAGGCTGGGGTCAGACGCAGGTGGCGGCGCTGCGGCTTCATCCGGCGTCAGCGCTGTCGCGGCGGCAGGTGCAGCGCCGGGGCGATACGGCGAGGCAAAGGGGTCCATCGCACCCGGATCAAAGCGGATCGGGTCGGTTTCATGCTTTGCAATCGCGCGATAGGTCAGGCGCTGGGCGAAGTTGCGCAACTCCCGCACATTACCCGGCCAGCTATGGGCCTCCATCGCGGCAATTGCAGACGGTGCAAAACCCGGAAAATCCTCAGCCAGCTCGCGCGCCATGCGCCGGGCAAAGAAGTCTGCCAGCAGGGATATATCACTGCCCCGTGCGCGCAGCGGGGGCAGGGTGACAACATCAAAGGCCAGCCGGTCAAGCAGGTCAGCGCGAAACTTTCCCTGCGCCGCAAAGCTCGGCAAGTCGACATTTGTGGCCGCCACAATGCGCACATCCGTTGTCAGCACTTTCTCGCCGCCGAGGCGCTGAAACTCGCCATACTCGACGATCCGCAGCAGTTTTTCCTGCACCCGCATTGAGGCTGTCGCGATCTCGTCCAGAAATAGTGTCCCGCCATCGGCCAGTTCAAATCGTCCAATCCGCCGTTCGGTCGCGCCCGTAAAGGCCCCGCGCTCGTGCCCGAACAGTTCGCTATCCAGCAATTCCTCTGACAAGGCGGCGCAATTGACCTTCACAAACGGGCCTTCCCAGCGCCTCGACAGGAAGTGTGTCCGCTCGCCGATCAGTTCCTTGCCCGTCCCGCGCTCACCAATGATCAGGCAAGGGCGATCGAGCGGGGCCAGACGCGAAATATGCTCCTGTGCCTCCAGCCAAGCCGGAGCTTCACCAATCAATTGGGGGGTTTGCTGGCTTATCATTTGGTCAAAATAGCTAAATTATATGACTTAATCAATCATTATAAATAGTAAAATTAGCCAGTATTGGTTTTCTGTATAGGCCCAATGCGGAAATATTGCCTTTAAAATCAGTGTGCTATGAGGTTAAAGAAAAACTGGCACGGTCCTTGAAATAGATATGGCATCCGCAGCCACCGTGGCGGCGTTTCAAGAAGGACAAAAAAATGACCGAGCGTTCGTATGACACCCGCTATGACGAGGCCCGCCGTGAGAGTGGCCGTTTTGGCCGTTATCTTTCAACCCGGTCGACAGAGACATGGATGTTCTTTGTCGCGGGCGTCTTCCTCGGCGGGTTTTTCTTCTAAGAGCTGAAAACAGCCGGAAAACCTAAAGACTATAACAAGCAACGTTTCCTCCCCTCCCTCAACACCTCCCAAGAGACACTAAAAAGGATTTTATCATGGGTATGTTTTCTCGCCTCGGCGACATCATCAATTCAAATATCAACGCCATTCTGGACGGCGCGGAAAATCCCGAAAAGATTGCCCGCCTGATGATCCAGGAAATGGAAGACACCCTGGTCGAAGTTCGCACAGCCGCTGCTCGTGCCATGGCTGACAAGAAAGAGATGCAGCGCGAGATCGCTCATTACACGCAAGTTCGCGACGATTGGGAAACCAAAGCGGGCCTCGCCATTGACAAGGGCCGCGAAGACCTGGCCCGCGGCGCCCTGCTGGCCAAGCAGAAAGCCGATATCGAGATTGACCGCCGCAAAGAAGCCATGGATCTGGCCGAAGAAGCCTTTGAAAAGCGCCAGGACGATCTGTCTCGCCTGCAAGCCAAGCTTGACGAAGCCAAAGCCAAACACCGCGCCCTGATGATGCGCCGCGAGGCCGCCGAGCAACGTATCCGCGTGCGCAGCCAGACTTATGACAGCCGCGTCGATGACGCCCTCGCCCGTTATGCTGGGGTTGAGCGCAAGGTCGATGAGCTGGAAGCCTATGCTGACACAATCCAGGGGCACACGCCCAGCCTGGAAGCTGAGTTTGCCGCCCTTGAGCAGAATGACGCCGTCGAAGCAGAGCTTGAAGCCCTGAAAAAGTCACGCACCAAGGCACCAAAGCCGGCGAAAACTGAAAAGAAGGATGCCTAGGCCATGATGACCGGATTGATCTTTCTGGGTGGCTTTTTCGTCACCGTCACCACGCCGGGCCTGATCGCCCTCCACCTTGAAGACCGCCGCAAGGCCAACGGAGCCAAAGCCTAATGGAAGAAGAGTTTATCATCGCCCTTGTTGCCGTTGTTTCGATCTTCATCGTCTTCCCCGGCATGGTGTTTCACTACATCACCCTGTGGCGCAAGCAGAAGACCCTGCTGCCAGACGATGAGCGGATGCTCGAAGATCTCTGGCGCTCAGCCAAGGCGATGGAACGCCGGATCGAAACAATGGAAGCTCTGATGGATGCCAGCGAAGAAGACGAGGCCCCCGCGCCGCGCCGCAGCCGCCGCACCACAGACAGATTTGAGGACTAGAGAATGACCAGACGACGCAATCACCCCCACCGCCCGTTTCGCGATCGTGCGCATCGGGGCAGCACAGAGGACCGCATGTTTACTTCGCCCAACCCGAAAACGCTTTTTCGCTCACGCACAGACAAAGTCTGGCTGGGTGTCTGTGGCGGGGTTGCCGAACGCTTCGGCTGGGAGCCCACGCTGGTGCGTATCCTGACCGTCGCGAGCTTCTTTATTTTCGCCGGACCGCTGATCATCCTCGCCTATATCATCATGGCGATGATCACGCCGAAAGCGCCGCACGGTGCCCCGAATATGGCGCCTGATGAAGAGCAGTTCTGGCGCAATGTTTCGGATCGTCCGCGCACCACAGCCTCGGGTCTGAAATACACATTCATGGACCTTGAAGACCGCCTGCGGAATCTTGAGCGCAACGTCACCTCTGAAGAGTGGCGGCTGAAGAAAGCCTTCCGCGACCTTGAACAAAACTAATCTTAAGCCAAGCAAACCCGGATAAATTCGGACAAGAAGGGGACTAAAATGACACGCCCAACCATTCCCGCCAAAGCCATCCGTAGCGGTATGACCACCTCCGCCCTCGTCGCCGTGGCGCTCAGCATCGCCGCCCTTGCCAGCTTCTCTGGCAACGGCGTTCAGCTCGAAGCTGGCGGTGTTGAGATGACGCTCAAAGCGTCTCTGGAAAAAGGCCTGCAAGTCGTCTTCGACGCGGCCTGATCCGCGCGCCCAAGATACCGGGCCTGCCTCGCCACACACAATCTCTCTTCCCCTGAACGCACACACGAGAGAGAGGCAGGTCCGGTAGTTACCTCCCAAATGGGACGAAACCCCGCGCGAAAGTGCGGGGTTTTTTAGTTCGTAAGGTGATGTCCGCTTTCGGCGTCTTAGGAGCCATTAGAGCGGCGGCTCTGAGACCTTTGACATGTAGAAGTTGGCTGTTTTCTCAATTACCTCGAAGCATTTCCAGATTCCGATAATCCCGAGTGGAAGCGTGATCCATGAAACCGCCGACGCAGCATTCAGGTGGTAATTGAAGTAGACTGCGGCGAAGCCGATTACCAAAAACACCCGTAACCCGGATATAACTGCGACGGCCGCGAAGTTGATAAGGTTCTTTGGTTTTGTGATCTCGGAAACCGTTTCCTTCAAAATCTCTTTTCGAATTTCTGTTTCACGGACTTCATCGTAATCTTTGAAGCGACGAACTTCTCGTTTGTTTGGTTGCCAACTGTCGCCACGCTCTCGATGGACCTGAGTCAATCCCAGCACCTCAACTGGCGAGATACCCCAAAACTCTCCGGAATCGGATTCGGCTATATCATACTCGATGCCGTTTTCTGCGTTCAATTCTCGCCGCACCCGAAATCCCCGTGACTCCAGAATCGATAACGATGTGGCATCTACATTATCGTCAGATATGATTTTAAGCATCTATGCTCCGGCTGGTGATACAAAAGTGCACTCTATCACAGCAAAATTCTAACGTCTTCTTGTGACCCAGCCCGTGTAAAAACCTCGGATGCTTGAGTCTATTTGGTTTGCGCGAAG
>CAYGPE010000060.1:0-10056 GCA_964351695.1 uncultured Hyphomonas sp.
AACTCCAGATATGACGCTACGAATTGAATTTGAATGAGCGGCTTAAACTCGCCCCTAAAAGGACGCTCGCAGATTCTAAAAAACGAGCAAAAGTAGACATGTTGGCGCTAGCCATGAGCTCAATCATCGTTCTCTTGAGGAGGTAGTATTATTGGCGCCCAACTTGATGTATTGAATTGTGAATCTTCGGAGCGTGCCTTGTTTTCATCGCTGCGCTTTTTGATTTCGTCGGCATCGAGCAGACCTTTTTTCGTTTTGATGCGTTCGGTTCGCACAGGCCTCTCAGCTGGAAAAGTATAGGAATTCAGGTCCACAACGTTTGAGTCGATCAACAACGCGGCCGCGGTGACCGCATCCGACGAGAGAACTTCGACGGTGGCATTCACACCAACAATCACTACCGACCGTTGCAGCGTCTCCAGCGGCTCACTGGCAGGGACCTTTATAGCTGGTCCTAGAAATAACGGATATATGCGCTCGGGCGGCTTCCAGCCTAGCTCCCAAAGCGAGTAGCCGAGATTGTAACCCCTGACGTACGAAAGGTAAGAGTCCCGCGATACGTCCGTTTGTCCTGTTTCGCGCGAAGCTAACCCGATGGTCAAAATGTGATGGCTGCTATCCACTAGGCTCTCGATATGGGGACGATTCAGTGCTGTCTTGATCTTAACGGATCGCCCCATTCTTGCGCGTTGTACTTTGTACTCACTATTGAATTCCCATGAGTCAGAGTCGTGAAGTACGCCCGCATTGATTTTTGCAGAATTTCCGCTGGGATATATAATCGCGCCTTCTCTTCGGTACAGGCCATCAGAGGAGCGAGCGTCTTTCGCGAACAATAGTAAACTGACGTCATCCGTGCCTAGAAAACCGCGAACCCGTTCATAACCTTGTTCTTCGTAGTGCTGTATCGTGCGTTCGACTGGTGATTGGTCCAATTCCACCGGCGCTGGTGGTCGTTCCGTTTTAGCGTCTATATCGCGATGCTCCGCAGCTTCACTTTGTCTTTCAATTGCTTTTGTGAACGCGGTCGCATTCAACCAAAACGCCCAAGCGAGGAGGGCTATTGCGATCCAGATCACTAGTTGCAGTGTAAAATGATACGGGCTTTGCGACGCCAAACCGCTCTCACGACGGAAGATTGCTTGCGGATCGAAGCCCGAAATCAAAGAAAACACTGCCAATGGAGCGCCAATAAAAAGTATGATCAGAATAAAAATGCTCATAATCTGAAACCACTTTTGCATTGGTTCGAACCTTGTCTCTATGCTTTTAGATCGGATTCTTTGCGGGAGTGGTCAAGTTATACAGATTTTCGTCCGCTTTTGGGATCAAGCAGCCACTCAAAACCCAACCCAATCAATCCCCGCCCATCCCCCACATGGTATACTCCTCGCCATGCTGGCTGCGCCTGACACGTTCGAGACTTTGAAACGCCATGGCGGCCAGCTCTGTGCACACGTCATCACGCGCGATGATATGCATCTTGCCCCCGGCGCGATAACCCACGCCGTTGCTGGGCGTTTGCGGTCGGGCATCCGCGCGGTTGAGGCCTATTTGCGCCGCGTCCTCTTGCTCATGGCGCTGCAGATTGAGCCGGGCTTGAAAGCCGATACGCGCGTGCGCCCGGTGCGCCCCTGCCCGCGCAAATCTGCCCCTCAATCCCACACTTTTCGCGCGCTGCAGACAGAAAATGCACCCCCGGATTGGGCGGCGCTGAACAGCCCCCGGCCCGCCGCAGATCGGCTGCCGCGCGGCGCGCTGATCCCCGCTGCGCCGCTGCTCGCCCGTCTCAGCGTCTTGAAAACCCTGATCGATGCCCCCGAAGCCCGCGCCCGGCGGCTCGCCTGGCATTTGGCGCGGCGACGCCCCGGCCCCCTGCTCGCGCCCGGCCTGCACCGGCTGGCGCAGCGTTTCGGCACGCAAATCAGCGCGCTCTACGCCGCGATGGCGCAGCAAATCCTGCAAGCCGGGCATGCGCGTCCGCCGCCGCTCGGCCCCGCGCCGCGCCCGCCGCCGCGTATTCGGCTTTTGTGAATCTAGACGCCGCTCGCCTGTTTCAGGCCGCGCGGGCGGCTGCGCGCCGTGTAGATCAGGCCAGTTTCGCCTTCACCGCCTTATACAGCCGGTCAACATGGTCATGCTCGTCGCGCGGCCGCCACTGCATCGCCGCGCAGAACCCGACCGAGAGATAGAATGTGATGTCAGCGATAGAAAACCGCCCCGCCGCCAGCCATTCATTGTCGGCCAGATGCGCATCCAGCCGTTTCATGAACCGCCGCGCATTGCGCTCGCCCTTTTCCGCCGCTTCCGGAATCTGCGGGTTTTCCAGCGGCGCCATCATCGGATGCGCATTGCGGAACCACATGGCAAATTGCACCAGCAGCATGAACTCCACCCGGCGATCCCACATCTCGATCACCGCTTTTTCTTCCGGGCTCTCGCCCATCAGGTTTGGCTCGGGATACAGCGCCTCAAAATACGTACAGATCGCCCGGCTCTCTGTAATATGCGTGCCATTATCAAGGATTAGCAGCGGCAATTGAGAGAAGGGTGACAGTTTGCGATATTCCGGCGTCTTGTGCTCGCCTTTCATGATCGAAATCTCGACGACCTCAACCGTATCCAGCTTGCCCTTGGCCTTCAGGAATTGCACTGCCCGTTCAGGGCTAATCGCTTGGGGGGTGTGGTAAAGTTTCATCGTCGCATCCTTCTAGTTAAACCGTTTGCGAATACCGAATGTCACATTTAACGGCTCACCCGGAAAATAGCGTTCACTCCCGAACGCAAAATCAGCCCGGTCTGCATAGGTTTCATCAAACAGGTTACGGACAATCACAAACCCGTCCATAGCTTCCGTAAAGGCATATTCACCTCTTAAGTGCACAACTGTATGTCCCGGATATGTCCGCGTATTAGCCGGGTTGGTGAAATACTCACCCACATATTCCGCCGAAAGCGCCGCTTCAAATTTGTCAGTCGGTGACCAGACAAGCGACAGATCAGAAAGCCATTCAGGTGCGGTATCAATCTGGCTACCATCGGAGATAATTTCCGAGGCATTTCCAACGATCCGGTCAAACGTATAAATCTGATCCGACCAAGAGGCTGTTCCACGAAGAGTCCACTGATCAGAAAGAGCCCAATCAAACGCCGCCTCAACGCCTTGATGCCGGGTCGAACCATCGGAAACGTTCAAGCCATTGGCATCCCGAAAGAAGAACTTGTCCTTCTCCATCCAATAGACCGCAATATCAAACACCAGATCACCCTCAAGCGAAGATCCGCGAGCACCGATCTCCAGACTGTCCAGCGTTTCAACCTCAGCCTCAGCTACGCCTTGCAAAGATTGCAACCGATACAAATCACTCGCCTGAGGTGCGCGGCTGCCGCGTGCATAATTGGCGTAGAGTGACACATCTTGCGTAGCCTCGAAGATCAAGCCCAGCTTGGGTGTGACGAAGTCAAACGCATCGGTTCGATCTGCCGGAACCTGAAAGCGCCCATTTATGCCGGCTGGTGCTGCCGTGGTGTAATCATAGTGATGAGCTTCACCACGAAGCCCTACGAGTACATTCAAGCGATCAGAAACATCCCAGGAAAGCTCGCTCCAGAGTGCACCGACTGTTGTATCAACCGCGTAATCATAGTGAACGCCTTGGGGGAAACGCGTATCGCCCGGAAAGAAGCCGAAGGGCTCAAGCTGTGTTTCCTTCAGATCGCCAGAGGCTAAATCCAGATCGCCACCAAACCGCCAGATTAGAGTTTCAGCAACAGCACGCTCATAGCGCGATATCAATCCAACGGCGTGGTGCGCGTTTTCTTCAATGCCTCCATTTGGTAGGAAGTGCTGACTGAACTCCATCGCCTGTGAACGAACAAATGGGGTGAGGATAAGCGTTCCATCGTCAAGCTGGCGTTCAAATCGGGCTGCTGCGCGAATGGACCAGGCGTTGCGGTAGGCTTCAGGTCGCGGATTGGTCTTGGCAATATCGCGATCCCGATAAGCATCCGGTCCTTGAAGGAAGCCCGCCGTCTCTTGCTCAAGATTAGAAGCTGACACCCATGGCGTTACAGCCCAAGGACCAAGATCAAACGCTGTAACGACTGACGCTTTGCTTTGCACTGTTCCGGTATTATCGCGCCAACCGACATCTTTCTGGACCGAAATCGCGCCTGTGCCCCAGTCGCCATTATCGCCGATGAGGTCCAGCTTGTAACGCCCAAGAGATGACCCAGAAAGCCTCGCCTCAATATCGCGATTACGGGGACCGTCATGAATGACATTGATCAAGCCGTGCACCGCATTGGAGCCATATTTTGCGGAGCCCGGCCCGCGAACGACTTCAATGGCATCGGCCACTTCATGGTGCGGCTCAAACAGGGCATTTACGTTTCCAAACGCGGGTGAGCGTGTCGGCACGCCGTTTTCTAGGATCAGGAAACTCCCCTGCCCGGCACCGCCAGTCAGGACGGGTGAGCGGACTGCAATCAAATGCTCCTGTCCGGAATTCATCTGAATGTTGACGCTGGGTAGCGTGTTCAGGATTTGTGCCGGATGATCAGTAGAAGCATCTATAATGCCGACGGATGTTAGGATGGAATTTGAGCCCGGATTACTTGGTGCTCGATCTGAAAAGACTCTAATGACCGGAAGAGTACCAGTTCCCATCAACCATCGATGACAATGTAGGTCAGTATCGTTGCTTGTGCTCAAAGTATTTTGACGGGCAAGACAAAGCTCGAATTCATCTCTTGCATCAATTTCGTTCGCCAGCTCATCCAATGAGGCTAGTTGCGCGGAAGCGACCCCGCAATCTAACCCGGCGACCAGAAGGGCCCCGCTCAATATTATTCTACGCAAAGGACTCATCCTCCGAAGAATAACGCTACCGGTAAAACGCCAACAACGGCGCCGGACAAGCATGTCGCAAGTGTGCCTGCGACGAGCGTTTTCCATGCTAGCTCGAGGAAGGTAGTGCGACGGGCTGGCTCGATTATCGAGAGACCTCCAATCAGGATGCCGATGGACCCGAAATTGGCGAAACCACAAATGGCGTGGGCTGTAATCATGCGCGTGCGGGGCGTCATCTCATCGGCCGGTACATTGGCAAGATCAAGGAAGGCGATAAACTCTGTGAGCACTGTCTTGATACCCATTAGTGAGCCAGATTGCGCCGCCTCGTTCAAAGGCACGCCAATCATGTACATGATCGGCGAGAATACCCAACCGAGAATCTTCTGTATGGACAGTCGCACAGGTTCGCCATCACCATTCGTCAGGAAAGGTGGAATCGCCCCGAGCGCCGCATTGACCAAATAGAGCAGCGCGAGGGCGGCGATCAGCATGGTAACGATGTTTGCCAGAATTTTCAGGCCGTCTGATGCGCCTGTCGCAAAGGCGTCCATCGTTGATTCGTATTCAAAATCAGGTTCATGCGCGCGCTGTTTTTCTTCTACAGTTTCCGGCACCATCACCAAAGCAAGCGCTACCGCGGCGGGTGCGGCAATCAGTGAGGCGGCCAGAAGCTGGCCAAGGGAGTTTGGCAAAACGTCTTTCAGAAACACACCATAAAGGACCAGAACGCTGCCTGCGACAGTGGCGAAGCCTGCCGTCATGAGGATGAAAATTTCTGATCGCGTCATGCCCTTTATATAAGGCTTGATCAGAACTGGCGCCTCGGTCATGCCCATGAAGACATTGGCGGATACAGCGAGCGAGGTCGCCCCACCAAGACCGAGAAAACGGCGAAAAATGCTGGCAAAACCCTTCGTTACCCAGCGCAAGACATGCCAATGCCATAGAATCGCCGAAAGCGCAGCCACTACGATGATCAGAGGCAGGAGATGTACGGCAAAAATTGGACCTTTCGCACCGGTATGCTCTTCCCATCCGGCTTGCGTTCCAAATGTGCGACCAAAGACGAACTCTGTGCCTGCGGCTGTCGCGGCGATCAGATTATCGACGACAATATTAGCGGCAAACAGCGCCTCGCGAATGATGGGGATGCCAAACAGGATCAGTGCAAAGGCGAATTGTATGCCCACTGCGCCAAGAACAATTTTCCAGGGAAAGGCCTTTTTATTCTCTGACAGCCCCCAGGCAATCGCAAAAATCAGCGCAATACCCAATATGGCGCGCGCATTATCCCAGCCCCATTCCATTCGCCATCCTCCGGAAAACTCGACAGAAAAGCCCTAGCCCGCCCTTTGCCGACTTGCCAGCCCCCAGCCGTATTTCCTGTTGCTGATCAGCCCATCTTGCAAACGCAGAGCTTGTTACCCTCCGGATCGCGGAAATAAGCGCCATAGAAAGTTGGCAACCGATTTCCAGGCTCGCCCTCACACGTCGCACCAAGGGCTTTGGCTTTGGCATAAACCCGGTCGACAGTATCATCATCCGGCGCTGCGAGGGCAACCATCGCACCATTTCCGGCACTCGCACTCGCTTCATCGAACGGTCCGCCAATCGCCACCATGGGCTGACCTCTCGCCGCGCCATAGAAATACATGCGCCCATTATCGTAGACGCGCTTTGCGCCAAGCTCACCCAATACTTGATCGTAAAACGCCAGTGAGGCCTCAATATTATTCGTTCCTAGTGTCACATAAGCCAGCATCGCATCTCTCCATAAGTCTGCGCCATATCGACATCATGGAGAAACCGGTTGAGCAAGCGCTTCCCCAACGCGAACGGTTGACGTTTACGTCAGCGGATGCTGCAACGCACAAAATATTTCTGGGAGACACACATGTCTGACATTCGATTTGATGATCGCGTTGCAATTGTAACTGGCTCTGGTGGCGGTCTTGGCCGCGAGCACGCGCTTGAACTCGCCCGACGCGGCGCTAAAGTCGTGATCAACGATCTGGGCGGTAGTCTGGACGGGTCGGGCGGCAATTCGGCAGCAGCTGAAGCAGTTGTCGCCGAGATCAAAGCCATGGGCGGCGAGGCCATTGCAAACGGGTCGTCAGTCTCTGACGTGGCCGGTGTTCAGAAAATGATCGACGATGCCATGGCAGCGTTTGGCCGGATCGATATCCTGATCTGTAATGCGGGCATCCTGATCGACAAATCGTTCAGCAAAATGACCAATAGCGACATCGATAAAGTGCTAGATGTGCATCTGCGCGGCACATTCCGCCCGATCAAGGCCGTTTGGGACATTATGAAAGAGCAAGGCTATGGCCGGATTGTTGTCACCACGTCCTCCACAGGCCTGTATGGCAATTTTGGTCAGGCCAATTATGGCGCAGGCAAGCTAGGCGTCGTCGGCGCGATGAATACGCTGAAGATTGAAGGCGCGAAATATAACGTCAAAATCAACGCGATATGCCCCATCGCGGCAACGCGCATGACTGAAGGCCTGATGCCGCAAGCGGTTTTGGATCAGCTCAAGCCGGAATTTGTCACGCCTGGTGTGATGAACCTGGTGAAGGAAGATGCGCCCAGCGGCATGATCCTCTCAGCGGGTGCTGGGGCGTTCTCGATGGCGCAAATTGTCGAAACAAAGGGCGCTTTTGTCGGGCAAGGTGAAGCGCTAACGGTTGAAGCTGTCGCCGCCAAATGGGACGAAATTACCGATACAGCGCAGCAGAGGCATTTCCAGTCTGGTGCCGAGCATGGCGCGAACATTTTTGCACGTGTAAGCGACGCTGGCCTCGGCGGCTGATTAAGCTTGCATCATTCAAGTAAAACAGAACCGGCCCGCCCGACTGGCGTGGCCGGTTTTTATTAACTATGCTAGATGTGTGTTGGGACTAAAGGGGTAAGTTATGAGAGCGCTCATACTGATTGTAGCCATTGCAGGACTTGCCGCTTGCGGCGGCGGAGACCCGGCTGGCGTCGATGCCGATGTTACGCCTGACGAGGTTGAGACTGTATCCGAGCCTGCGGCGCCCGAAATTGACGTTACAGGCGAAACCTGCGGCGGTATCGCAGCGATCCAGTGTCCGGCTGAGTTTTATTGCGAGCATCCGGCGGGCCAGTGCCTTGAGGTGATGGACGGAGCCGGTACGTGCCAGCCCATCCCGCAAGTCTGCACGCGCGAATATCGCCCGGTATGCGGCTGTGACGGCGTGACTTATTCGAATGCATGTGTAGCCGCCGCAGCGGGCGCGAGCGTCGCCATCGAAGGCGAGTGCGCGACCCTCGACACGCAGTAAGCCTTACAGGGACTGCGCGAGGCCGGGGATCAGCTTACCCAGTTTGTCCGGCATCGGCTGGTCTTCGATATCTTTGCTGGCCGAGATTTGGCGCAGAATCTGATCACCTTGCGAATCGGCAAGCGGCGCGACGAGTAGCCCGTCCTTGGTGAGTTGCTCCATCAGGGCGGCCGGAATGGTCGTCACCGCCCCAGCGAGCAGGATACGGTCAAACGGGCCATGCTCAGTCAGGCCCTCAAGGCCATCGCCATGACGGATGGTGACATTCTCAACTTTCAGTTTTTCCAGTCGCTCACGGGCTGAATCGACCATCGCCTTGTAGCGCTCCACGGCATAGACGTGGCGGCTGATCTGGGCGAGAAGCGCGGCGGTATAACCACTGCCCGCGCCGATCAGGAGGACGCGGCTTTCCTTACCGGGCGAGACGTTTAGCGCCTTGAGCAGACGGGCGGTCACGACGGGTTTGGGGATAGACTGGCCGCACAGGATAGGCAGAGCGCAATCCTCGCCGCCCATACTGGCCAGTTCCGGCAAGACGAACGCGCCGCGGTCGACCGTTTCGAGCGCCGACAGGACGCCATCATTGGTAATCCCTTGACGCCGCAGGGACAAAACAAGGCGCGCAGCGCGAAACGGATCAGCGATTAAATCTACCACGCTCGCATTTCGTCGAGAAATGCCTCGTGGGTCAAGTCAACCTGCAGCGGAGAAACAGATACAAATCCGTTATAAATGGCATGAAGATCAGTGCCTTCGTTCGGATTGGAGAGTTTTCCGCGATAGCCAATCCAGTAATAGGCGTTCCCGCGCAGGTCCTCACGTGCTTCGGTGCGGATGATTCGTTCATCGCGAAAGCCCTGCCGGGTCATCATGATGCCCTGCACGTCTTCGGGCAGACGGTCGGGGAAGTTGACATTGAGGATGAGATCATCCGGCCAACCTTTTTCGATCAGGGGCCTTAGCGTCTTTGCGCCCCAGGCCGCAGGGGTTTCCCAGGGGCAGGAGTGCGGGTTCTGAAAGCCCTTGGACTGACTGAGCGCAACCGAAGGGATGCCGTGCTGCATGCCAAACAGAGCGGCGGCGATGGTGCCAGAGAAGGTCGTATCCTCAGCGATATTCTGACCCGCATTGACGCCAGACAGAATGAGGTCCGGCTTTTCAGGCATCAACTCGTCGAGCGCCAGTAGCACGCAATCGCTGGGCGTGCCGTTGACGCTGTAGCGCTGTGGCTCAATCTCACGGACGCGGACAAACTCGGTCAGCGAGATTGCCCTGCCCTTGCCGGATTGTTCGAGCTCAGGCGCGACGATCCAGATATCGTCTGACAGCTCGCGGGCAATGCCTTCCAGTACTGCAAGGCCGGGCGCGTTAATGCCATCATCATTGGTGAGGAGTATTCTCATGTCAAAACCTTCCGCATCCTGAGCGAAGTCGAAGGACGCGGGAGACCGTGCCCGCATCGCCGCCCGATGGTTCGACCCCAAATCAAGTTTGGGGCAGCGCTTTGCTCACCATGCGGGCTTGCACCGCTCACTTAATCACCTCAAGGCCGCCCATATAGCTGCGCAGGGCTTCGGGGACGGTGATTGAGCCGTCTTCGTTCTGGTAATTCTCGAGGATCGCGACCAGCGTGCGGCCGACCGCGAGGCCGGAGCCGTTGAGCGTATGGACGAATTCCGGCTTTGGCTTCGGGTTATCTTCCGTGGCGGCCGGGCGCCAGCGCGCTTTCATCCGGCGGGCCTGAAAATCCCCGCAATAGGAGCAGGAGCTGATTTCGCGATAGGTGTTCTGGCTCGGCAGCCAGACTTCAAGATCATAGGTCTTGCGCGCGCCAAAGCCCATATCGCCGGTGCACAGCAGCATCCGGCGATATGGCAGCTCCAGCGCCTCAAG
>CAYGPE010000061.1:0-9991 GCA_964351695.1 uncultured Hyphomonas sp.
GACCCAAAGCAGACATAGCCCCCTTTACGGCGACAGGCGGTAGCCGCCGGCTTCGGTGAGGAGGAGGCGAGCGTTCGAGGGGTCGGGTTCGATTTTCTGGCGCAGGCGGTAGATGTGAGTTTCCAGCGTGTGGGTCGTCACGGCGGCGTTATAGCCCCAGACTTCTGACAAAAGCTCATCACGCGCGACAGGTTTGCCGCCCGCGCGGTAGAGGTATTTCAGGATATTGGTTTCCTTGTCAGTAAGGCGAATCTTGCGGTCATCCTCGCGCACCAGCAGCTTCAGGCTGGGCCGGAACTCGTACGGGCCGACATCAAACGTGGCGTCTTCGCTTTGCTCAAAGCTGCGCAAATGGGCGCGGACACGGGCGAGCAGAACCGAGAATTTGAACGGCTTGGTGACATAATCATTGGCGCCGCTATCGAGGCCGAGAATGGCGTCCGCGTCGCTATCTTGGCCGGTCAACATGATGATCGGCGCGCGCACGCCCTTGGCGCGCATCAGCTTGCAGGCTTCGCGGCCATCCATATCCGGCATGTCGACATCGAGCAGGATCAGATCGACGCGCTCTTTCTCAGCCGTCGTGACCCCGGAAGTCGCGTTTTCGGCCTGCAGGACGGTAAAGCCCTCATATAAGCCAAATTGTTCAGCCAATGCTTCACGCAGATCATTATCATCATCCACAAGCAGGAGCGTTTTTGATACAGCCATAGTCTATTCCCTCTTCACTGGAGCCTCAGATAGAGGTCCAGTCCATTGATTTCATTACACGCTTGATCAGGCGATGTCACAAAAAGGAGAGCAGACCGTGAGCGAATTGATGTTCAAGGCGACCGCAAATGGCGACTTCAACGGCGAAAACATGGCGTTTCGCTGCGCGCTCGGCAAAGGCGGGATTATTGGCGCGGAGCTGAAACGCGAGGGCGATGGGGCCTCGCCGCTGGGGATCTGGCCGATGCGGCGGCTGTTCTATCGCGCCGACAGGCTGGCGCGGCCGGAGACCGGGCTGCCCGCAATTGCCTTGCGTGAGCACGATGGCTGGTGTGATGCCCCAGGCCATGCGCTGTATAATCGCCCTGTCACCCTGCCCTTTGCCCCCTCACATGAAAAGCTGTGGCGCGAGGATCATGTCTACGACCTAATTGTCGAGCTGGGCTATAATGATGATCCGGTTGTGCCCGGCCATGGCAGCGCCATCTTCTTTCACCTCGCGCATGAGGATTATCGCCCGACAGAAGGCTGTATCGCGCTAGCGCAGGCCGACATGTTGCAGGTCTTGCCGCTCTGTGATCCGGGGACGTTGCTGGAGATTTCGGTTTGAGGCGACGACGGCAAACACAGCAGCAATTGCAGCGCGTCACATTCGCGCCACACGAATCACTTTAGATTCAAACTCATGGGGGGGCTTTGTTTGGAGATGCATTATGCTTCAACAGGCCCCAAGATCACACGTTACGGCGGGTGAAGGTACGTATTTTCTCGTCAACAGCATGGGCGAGCACGGCCCGTTCAACACCTATAAAGAAGCCATCAATGCGGCTGAATCGCCCGCGATAGAAACGCGCCGGTTTGACCATCGCCGCGGGTATTTCGTGGTTGATCGAAGTGAGCAGGAAGCCGCTTAGCAGCGCCAAAACATTACGCGATGTTGCGTAACGCCGCCCCAGCCCAGCCTGTCTTATCCACAGGCTAACATATTCAGGCGTCGCGCGCACCAAATAAAGCAGTTCCGACGCGCACATGCGTTGCGCCGAGGCGGGCCGCGAGGGCGTAATCGCCGCTCATCCCCATGCTGACCTGAGGCAAGCCGTGACTGTCGGCGAGTTTTTTGAGCAGGGCAAAGTGTGGGGCCGCCGGTTCATCAGCTGGCGGGATGCACATCAGACCCGCTATCTCGCCAGGCCAGCTAGTGCGCGCGGCGGCCAGCAAGTCGGGCAAATCAGGCACGGAGACCCCGCCCTTTTGCGGCTCGTCGCCCGTATTGACCTGGATAAGCAGTTTCGGCGGCGATGTCCCGGTTTTGGCAACGGCCTTGATCAGCGCCCGCAAGAGTTTCTCGCGGTCGAGTGTTTCGATGACATCAAAAAGGGTAACCGCGTCTTCGGCCTTATTTGTTTGCAAGGGCCCGATCAGGCGTAGTTCAATATCCGAAAGCTCGGCCCGACGGGCGCGCCACCGCTCGGCGGCTTCCTGCACCCGGTTTTCGCCAAAGACGCGCTGCCCCGCCGCCAAGGCCGCCGCGATGCGGTCCTCAGGTTGGCGCTTGGAGGCGGCGACGAGCGTGACCCCATCGCCGATTTCGGATAAAATCTGCGCGCGGGCCTCGCCAATGTCGTGGGATTTTGTATCTGTGCTCATTATGGGGTTGAAACACCAAGCCGCGACCAATCGCAAGTTATGTGTCGCCATGCGGCAGGCCAGACGGCATCTCCCAAAGCATTTGCCGCCACTTTTCGGGCTGACCGACCCGCAACGCACCCCCGATGCATGCGCCTTTGCGCGGCACATCCCGGTTGGCGCGGGGCTGATTTATCGCCACTTCGGGGCTCCGGACCGATACTCGGTCGCACAGCACCTGACCCGCATTGCAAAGCAGCGGCATTTGACACTGCTGATTGCCGCCGACCCAAAACTGGCGCTGGCCGTAAATGCTGATGGCGTACACTGGCCAGAGCGGCAATTAGGTCACGCGCGGCGCTGGACTGGGGCGTTCCTGCTGCAGACCGCAAGCGCCCATACACGCTGCGCGATTTGGCGAGCACAGCGCGCGGGTATGGACGCCGCGCTTGTCTCGGCGATCTTTCCTTCAAATAGCCCTAGCGCAGGACACCCAATGGGGGCGCTGCGACTGGCCAGACTGGCGTGGCAAACTCAGTTACCACTTTATGGTCTAGGCGGTCTTGGCCCGACAAACGCAGCCCGCATAAGCACCTTTGCGGGTCCCGCTGCGATTGAAGGACTGAAGCCATGAATACGCCAACGCATGTCATCGCCGCGGCCGCAATATTGGCCCGACCAGAGCGTCCTAAACGCAATCTCATGATCCTAGCTGGCGCACTGGTACCGGATGTGTCGATCTACATCATGTGTGTCTGGGCGCTGGCGACTGGACAGTTCAACGACACGCTCTGGAGCGTCACATATTGGCAGGAGCCGTGGCAAACGATCGGTGCCATCACGAATTCAACACCTTTGGCACTGCTGCTTTTAGGTATTGGGGTCTGGCGAAAATGGCCTCTACTCAGTGTATTCGCACTTGCCTTACTCATACATGGCGTGCTTGATTTTCCTTTGCACGCTGATGATGCACATCGCCACTTCTGGCCTGTAACGGACTGGCGATTCGAGTCGCCGATATCCTACTGGAACCGCGAACACAATGGCGGTTTAGGTTCGCTATTAGATGCCGCCATTCTGCTTATCGGTATTTTTATTCTGTGGCACAGATTCAGCACTCGCTGGGTGCGAGTAGCGCTAGGTCTATTGACCTTGCTTTGCCTTATAGCAATGACGGCAAGCTTATTTTTTGCACTGTCCTGAACGCGATAACTATCCTGCCTTACGGACGGCTTCAGCGACGTCTTCCACGACGGTTTCCATGAGTGCGCTGTCTGTGGCTTCAGCCATGACGCGAATGAGTGGCTCTGTGCCAGACTTGCGGATGAGTAAGCGTCCAGACTTGGCGAGGCGTTTTTCGCCATCGGCAATTGCCGTTTTGACGTTTTCAGAGTCCATTGGGTTGTCGCCCTCATAGCGTACATTCACAAGTTTCTGCGGCACGCGATCAAAAACGTGCGCAATCTCAGACAGGGCCGCCCCGTCTTCGACCATGACAGCGAGCACTTGCAGGGCGGCCATCAGGCCATCCCCCGTGGTCGAATAGTCCGACATCACGATATGTCCTGACTGTTCGCCGCCGAGATTGTACCCGCCCTCACGCATCGCCTCGACAACGTAGCGATCACCAACTTTCGAGCGCAGTAATTCGATACCCTGATCTTTGAGGTAGTTTTCGAGTCCCAGATTAGACATGACCGTTGTGACAACACCCGGACGCGCCAGCTTGCCCTTGGCTTTCCAATGCCCCGCAATCAATGCAATCAGCTGGTCGCCGTCAACCTCGTTCCCGGCTTCATCGATAATGATGCAGCGGTCCGCATCGCCGTCCAGCGCGATACCAATATCGGCGCGATGGGCGCTGACGGCAGCTTTAAGCGCGCGCGTATCGGTCGAGCCGACCTCGTGATTGATATTGAAACCATCCGGCGAGACACCGACCGGGAACACTTCTGCGCCAAGCTCGTAAAGCGCCGCCGGAGCAACCTTGTAGGCCGCGCCATTGGCGCAATCGATACAGATACGCAGACCAGAAAGGCGCATTCGGCGCGGGAAGCTCGCTTTGACAATCTCGACATAACGCGCCTGCGCATCGTCGACGCGTACGGTTCGCCCAAGCTCATCTGGCGCGGCAAGCTTATCATCCAGCGCCCGGTCCATCCGGCTTTCAATTTCAAGCTCGATCTCATCCGAGAGCTTGTAGCCATCAGGGCCAAACAGCTTGATACCATTATCGGCAAATGCGTTATGGCTCGCCGAAATCATAACGCCCAAATCGGCGCGCAAGCTACGCGTCATCATCGCGACGCCGGGTGTCGGCAACGGCCCAAACAGCGTGACGTCCATACCAACGGAGGTGAAGCCCGCGACCAAAGCAGGCTCAATCATATAGCCTGACAGACGCGTATCCTTACCAATCACAACCGAGTGGCGGCGCGGGCTGGTCGTGCGGAAATATTTGCCTGCTGCCATACCGAGGCGCATCGCGATTTCTGGCGTCATAGGGGGCGTATTGGCTGTGCCACGGATCCCGTCAGTTCCGAAATATTTTCGCGTCATGGGGGTCTCCGCTTGCAAACCGCTTGTTTCATAGCGCAGATGCCATGATTGCTGGGGCGATGCCAAGGCAGAACTTTGTTCACATCGGGTGGCATGAAGTCTGCACGCTTGCTCTGGTGGGGTAACATAGGAGACGCAGAATGCGTTCACTCATCATCTTGGCGAGCGCCGGGCTCGCAACAGCGCTTGTCGGGTGTACAAGCATCCCAAGCACAATGTCAGTTGCAGATTATTGCGCCAATCCAGACAAGGCGAGCGAGAATGTTTGCCGCCTGAAAGTCGAAATTGATGGCAATTCCACGTCGCTGAGCGAAACCAATATGAGCCTCAGCAAGGCGCGTGCAATGGCTGATAGCGCTGTAAGTGCCGCCGCTGCCGCGCAAGCCAAAGCCGATAGCGCCATGTCGGTAGCCAATCGCGCCCAAAGCACAGCAGACCGCGCGATGAGCGCTGCGCTGCGCGAAAAGGATCTGGTTTGCACCACCAACACGATCCAGAAGACCAATATTGGCACCTGCCAGCCGGGCTACACGCTGATGGGCTGCACGCAAACGCGCTACACCACCCGCGCTGGTGGCCTGTCTTTCCTGCGTGAGCTGAATGACAAAGAGTGCCGCTTCAATAGCCGCGTTCTGGAAATGCAGGTGAAGTGCTGCACCGCCGCGTCTGTCACCAGAATGAGCGCCGGCTAAGCCAGACGCTATAAATGGATTTGATCGCCAGCACGGCTTTGCGCTGTGTTGGCGACAAGCTGTTTGCGCGCGGCGTGATACGCGGTAGAGCCTTGTTAGGCGACACGTATTGCAAGGAGACCGTGCCAAGGTGACTGAGTTTTCGAAAATTGGCGTACTTGGCGGCGGCGCATGGGGCACCGCCCTAGCGGTCACAGCGCAGGAGGCCGGGCGCGAGACCGTGCTGTGGGCCCGCGAGCCAGAAGTCGCAGACGCCCTGTCAGCTGGAAAAGGCAATCCGGTCTATCTGTCAAAGGTTGAGCTGCCGGCGATAAGTGCTTCAACAGACCTTGCCCATATGGCCGGGTGTGACGCGATTTTAGCTGTGGTTCCAGCGCAGTTTTCACGCGCCATGTTTGCTGAGCTTAAGCCGCATTTAAAGCCCGGTGCGCCCGTCTTGCTGTGCTCAAAGGGGATTGAGCAATCGACGCTCAGCCTGATGACGGACGTACTCAGCGAAACCCTGCCCGACGCGATACCGGCCGTGCTTTCCGGACCCAGTTTTGCGATTGATGTGGCGCGGCATTTGCCGACCGCCGTGACGCTTGCGTGTGAGGATGAAGCGCTTGGCCGGGCGTTGATGAATGCGATCGGGCGCCCGGCATTCAGGCCTTATTGGTCTGGCGACCTGATCGGCGCGGAAATCGGCGGCGCAGTGAAGAATGTGCTGGCCATCGCGTGCGGGATTGTTGAAGGAATGGGGCTTGGGAAATCCGCTCATGCCGCCCTGATCGCGCGCGGTTTCGCCGAAATGACACGGCTTGGCGTCGCCATGGGCGCGCGGGCTGAAACGCTGTCGGGCCTGTGCGGACTGGGCGATCTGGTGCTGACCTGCTCGTCCACCCAGTCGCGCAATATGAGTTTCGGTAAGGCGCTCGGTGAAGGCCAGAGCGCTGCTGATATCCTCGCCGCGCGTAATACCGTGACCGAAGGTGTGGCGACGGCTCCGGCGATGGTGGCGATTGCCAGGCGCGAAGGCGTCGACATGCCGATCAGCGCCGCGGTGAACGCCATTTTATCGGGCGAGGCCAGCGTCAATGACGCGATAATTGGCTTGCTCGCGCGCCCGTTTAAAGGCGAATAGCCTGACCATTTCTGGAGATTCACATGCCCCTCTACCTCATCAATGCTCGCGATAAGGCGGGCGCAGTAGACTTGCGGATGGCGACGCGCAGCGCACATCTGGACTGGGCTTCAGCCTATAAGGACAGGATGCGGATGGGCGGGCCTGTCTTCTCTGCAGATGGCACGACCATGGTCGGCTCTACCTTTGTGATGGCGTTCGACACGCTCGCGGAGGCGCAGAAATGGGCGGCGGATGACCCTTACACCAAGGCGGGCCTGTTTGAGCGCACGGAAGTCACGCTGTTTAATTGGGCGCTCGGCACGGTCAAACCCGACAATGGCTGACAAGAAACCGTTCTGGAAAACCAAGTCACTGGAAGAGATGACGCCCGAGGAATGGGAATCGGTCTGCGATGGCTGTGCCAAATGCTGCCTGATCAAACTGGAAGACGAAGATACAGGCGATATTGCCTACACACGCTTGCATTGCCGCTTGCTCGACGAAGAAACATGTCGCTGCGCTGACTATACGAACCGCAAAACGAAAGTGCCTGATTGTGTGATCCTGACGCCGAAATCCGTCTCTGAACTGAAATGGATGCCCAAGAGCTGCGCCTATCGGCAGCTGAATGAAGGCAAGGGCCTGCCGGACTGGCATCACCTGATCAGCGGAGATGCATCCCTTGTCCATACACAAGGCCAGTCTATCGCCGGGCGAACAGTCAGCGAGGACACGGTTCTTGACGAAGACCAGATCGACTGGATCGTCGATTGGGAGGGCAATGAGCCTTAAGCGTTCATACCCTCAAGTCTCAAATATCCTTCATTTTGTGACCAATTGCTCACATTGCCGCATTCTCGCCACATTGCATATGTTAGTAAGCGCTCACACTTAGGGGGCGCCTATGCGCCCGACATCAGATGCAAGGAGCCCACGATGTCTGCAACAGTTTTGATGACGAGCGGTAATATCGCCCTGAAAGTCTTTGGCGGTATCTATTTGGCGGACTTTATTTCCGGTGTGATCCACTGGCTTGAAGATCGCTATGGTAATCCAAACTGGCCGATCATCGGCCACACAATTCGCGAAAACCAGCGGCACCACCATACGCCGCGCAGCTTCCTAAAGGGTAATCTGTGGACCCGAAACCGCGAAGTCTGGGCAATTGGTGCAGGGTTTCTTGCGGTCTTCTGGGCGGTAGGTTGGCTGAACCTGTTTACGCTATCAGCCGTCGCCTTTGGTATGCTGGCCAATGAAGTTCATGCCAGCGCGCATCGCAGCCCGAAGGAGAATGGCCGCTTCATTACGTTCATGCAGAAAACCGGCCTTATCCAGTCACACAAACACCACGCAGCGCATCACCGCAAAGGTAAGGATAGCCACTATTGCGTGCTGACCAATCATGTGAACCCGGCATTGGAAGGCGTACAATTCTTCCAAACGCTTGAACGCATTATCAAATGGGCCACAGGCCGCACGCCGCGCCTCGATGATAGCGTGAACCCGCGCTATAGGCGGTCTGTCTGAACCTTAATTGAGAATCGTTTGCAATAAGGCATCGCTTATGCCAAAGCTTATTGAGAACGATTCTCATAAAGGAGCTTCACAATGTTCAATACGATCACTGATACAGCCATGCTGAGTTGGTTACGAACCCAAGTTCGCATTCTCGAGGCTTGGCGCGAAGAAGTTGCGACACGCACGGATCTGGACATGCCCATGATCCAGCGGCTGGAAGATCACTATCAATGGCTTACCGCTGAAGTCGCATATCTGGAATCGCGTACACCGCAGGGCGTTCGGGCCTATGCCTGAACCTTGGTATAAATGACAGTCAAATTATTGGCTGGCATGTCAATAATTGCCGTCCGCACCAGGTCATTGTCAGAGGCCAATTGCGACAAGTCCCGCTCAAGATCGCGCACGCCCCATGAGGGATCGCGGCGCTTCAAGTCTTCGCTGAAACGTGCATTTGATGGGGCGATGTCACCATCACAGCCAAATGGGCCGTAAAGAATTAGCGTACCGCCATGGTTCAGCAGCCGCCCTGCCCCGGCAAACAGACCTTGCGCTGCCGTAAACGGCGCGATGTGGATCATGTTGGCGCAAAAGATCGCGTCGAGCGGCCCCTCGGCCTCATTCCAGCAAGGCTCACGTGTATCGAGCTGGATTGGCCCATCTAAGCGCTTATGTCCCTCATGCGTCGCCCACGCCCGCTGGCTCGCCATACTCTCTGGATTAATGTCGCTATATGTCCACTTAAGGCTGGGCATGGCGCGTGTCGCAAAGGCGCCATGCTCGCCAGTGCCCGATGCTATCTCAAGCACACGCGCATCCGGTTTTAAATGGGCATTCAGTGCCGCGATAACGACGTCGTGGTTACGCCCAATCGAAGGGGAGAATAAGCGGCCATCGGCTTCGCCATCGCGCGCTTCCAGCGCTAACGGCTTACCTGTCGCAGCTTTCTGGTAGCCCCGGTCTTCATCGCTCAAAGGTGTGCCTCTTCGAAGGAGAAACGCTCTGAATCTACCGCTCGCATGCCCGCAGGTGTATAGCGACCGCCAACGGCTGTACCGGGCGCAAAATTGGCATCGAGGCGCTCAACAATGTCGGCTGGCAGAATGATATTGGCGGCGGCCATATTGTCTTCCAGATGCGCGATCTTTGTCGTGCCGGGGATTGGCACAACATGCTCGCCCTTGGCCAAGGTCCAGGCGAGGGCCAATTGGGCAACCGTGCAGCCGACCTCAGCTGCGCAGGCACGTGCCTCATCCAGCAATGGCAAGTTCTTTGGATAATTCTCCGGCAGGAAGCGCGGGAAAAAACTATTGCGCAAATCAACTGGATCAAACGCAGCCGGATCAACCGGAGGATCAGCCAGAAAGCCACGACCTACCGGCGAGTATGCAACGAGCGTCACGCCAAGCTCAGCGCAGGCATCTTTTACCGCAATCTCAGGGTTACGCACCCATAGCGAATATTCAGACTGCATTGCAGAGATCGGGTGCACCGCATGCGCGCGGCGCAGCAGCCCTTCCCCCATTTCCGACAGCCCAATCATGCGGATCTTGCCCGCTGCGACCAGCTCTGAAAGCGCGCCAATTGAATCCTCAATCGGGACGTTCGGGTCGGGCCTGTGCATATAGTAGAGGTCAATGACATCGACGCCGAGGCGTTCAAGGCTGGCATCACAGGCCTCTTTGATACTGTCAGGATGGCCATCGATCACGCGCTGGCCATCACGCACCATCAGGACACATTTACTGGCGAGCAGCACATCCTCTCGGCGCGCGCCGAG
>CAYGPE010000062.1:0-9340 GCA_964351695.1 uncultured Hyphomonas sp.
TTCACTCCAGTTGCTCAAAACTAAAGTGTTGCGATGACCGGTTGAAACCGCACCCTAGATCGGCCTCTCACGGTTTCTGAAAAGCGAGCCGAAGCAGACATGAAAATAACGATTTCGATCGCCTATCACGCGCCCGGAACGTAGAGCGCCGACTTTTGCGTTTCATGAAAGGATGAGCGCGAGTTTAGAACTTCAAACGGCGCGCGCTGTGGCAACCTCAAATTAATCAAAACGTGGTTATGCTCTTGGCATCAAATGGGGGACTCCATGAGTAATGGGCTGTTCTGGTTGCTGGTATTTCCCGTACTGGTTGCGGCTATTTTGGCCTTTCTCGGCATTCTTGTGTTTGGGCTTGGGACAATTCGCGTCGCGTTTAAGTCGACAAACCTTGCCGTACGGACATTCCTCATAATTGCCGGCATCCTCGTAATCGCCAGTCCGGTTCTCTACCATTTGGGGATGGACGGACGTGCTCAACACAGAGCCGATGAACGCCAAATATATCTTGAACAACTCGAGCGGACGACTTTAGCCGGGCAGCTCCCGCGTCGGTTCATCGCGGTTGGAAACTTTCGACCTGAGACAATCAACTTCATCCGGTCTCAATACAGAATATCGACATTCTACAAGGACGAAAATGAGCGGTTGGTGGAAGCTTACCGTCTCTATAGGCGCGCAGAATTATGCCATCGCCGCTTTGGCGACAAAACGGTTTCGGGTACTGCGCTCCAGCAATGCCGACCTCTCGCCGATTCCGTGCAGGCTACGTTGGGTCTGAAGGAGCCTATTTTGGTATTTGCCGAGGGGCGTCACACTTCGTTGCGTGAGGATAATGTGACGGCGGGCAAGATGTATGAGATCCGATTGATTACGCAACAGAATGACCTGTTAGTCGACTATTTCGAGGAACGCACTGTGGAGGGCACGCCGACCATCTTCAACCCCTATACGCCAAAGCGACGACGCGCCAGCAACGAGCGGCCGCCCACCGTCCAGGCATTTATCGAAACTGCCATGCGCGAGGCCAGCCGATGACTGAATTGCTACGCTCGGTTTTCACGCTTGCCCTGGGGGTCTGCATGGCGGGAGGAATGCTCGTTTTCATATATAAGCGTTTTGCCGAGGACTGGGCGCCTTTGGCCGAAGTTTATGGGCGCCCTTGGTGCAAGCCAGTGAAGAAGAAACGTTTTGCCAATTTGGTCCTCTATAGTGAGGGACGTCCGGCCAGGGGCTATAAGGGTGTTGTCGCTCTGGGACTCTATGCGGATGGAGTTGCCCTGCGACCCAATCAGTTCCTCGTCCCGTTTCACCCTCCCATCTTCGTGCCCTATGGCGATATTCGTGGCTGGGACCAGGGTTGGTATCTCGACGCAAAATCTACAGAACTGACCTTTGACAAGGTTCCCACATCACGGCTCATCATGCCACGTGAACAAGTCGAGTGGATCCTATCGCTCGACACTGGCGCTGCGAAAATCTCGCCGGACCGTCCACCTCACGGGACCAGGCCCTGGGCGACCTATTTTATCGCCATGGGCATGGGCGCTATGGGGCTGTGCCTTATTGCAGCTCTAGCCGCGAGAGGTTTTGCGGCCGCGTGGTGAGCACAAAGTAATAGGCCTGTCCTACTGTCTCTACCTTACAAGAACTGGCTCGGAACGTTGGTATTTGACGGCATGTAACCGGCGTATGCCCGCGCCTGACCACAGCAGGCGCCCTGCGGCACACACACCGGATGCGCGCTATGCCGCTTCACGCACGATGCGGGCGATGTCTTCGCCGTAGCGTTCGGCTTTCTTTTCGCCAATGCCAGCGATCTGGCGCAGTTCGTCCTTGTCGGCGGGGCGTTCGGTGGCGATCTGGGCGAGGGTCTTGTCGTGGAAGATCACGTAAGGCGGCACGCCTTTGGTCTTGGCCAGCTCAACCCGCCAGCCGCGCAAGATTTCGAACAGTTCCGTATCGCGGCTCGACAGGTCGGCATAAGCAACATTCGACACCCGTCCACGCCGCTTGGTCGCGCGCTTGGTGGCCGGGTCGCGGCGCAGGTGGACGGTGCGGTCACCTTTGAACAGAGTTTTGATTGCGTCATGGTCAGGCACAATGATAACCGGCCGCATGACATCGCCGCCCTCAGCCAGAAGGCCGTTGAACAGCAATTCGTCAAACACCGCATTCCAGCCTGACTTGGGCAGGTCGCTGCCGATGCCATAGGTCGACTGCTGCGACAAGTCTTCGTCAAAGCCGTCCTTGGCTTGGCCCATCAGGTGGATCAGTAAACGCCCGCGCCCAATCCGCTGGCCGCAGCGCAGGACGGCGGAGACGGCCATTTGCGCCCAGCGGCTGACATCATGCGTCTCGCCCGGCTCGGCGAGGCAATTATCGCAGACGCCGCACGTGTCAGCCTCCGTCTCGCCGAAATAGGTCCGCACCAAAGCGCGGCGGCAGCCATCGCCGTTCAGGAAGGCAAAAAGCTGGCGGGTTTTGGTGACCTGTACACGCTTGACCTCTTCAGCCGCGTCGCTGTCGAGCGTCCATGAGAGTGAGCGGCGCATGTCGGCGGGCCCGAACAGGGCGACACCGTCAGCGGGTTCACCGTCGCGTCCGGCCCGGCCGACTTCCTGCCAATAGGCCTCGATGGTTTTGGGCGGATCGGCATGAATGACGAAGCGCACATCCGGCTTGTCGACGCCCATGCCAAACGCCACCGTGGCGCACATGACCAAACCATCTTCCAGCAGGAAGCGGCGCTGGCGCTCTGCCCGCACGTCCGCCTCAAGCCCGGCATGATAGGCGAGCGCCGGAATGCCGTGGCGTTCCAGGGCTTCGGCGGTGCTTTCAACACTTTTACGGGTCGCGGCATAGACGATCCCGCTCTGGCCCTTGCGCGGCTTGATCAAGCTGACGAGGCGGTCTGTCTTTTGGCTGGCTTTCGGCTCAGCGTTCAGCGTCAGGTTTGGGCGGTCAAAGCTCGCGACATGGACGGCCGGGTCGGTGAGGTCGAGCTGGGCGAGAATATCGGCGCGAGTGCGGGCATCGGCGGTGGCGGTGACGGCAAGGCGCGGGACGCCGGGGAACAGGTCTTTCAGCCGCCCGAGGGCGCGATAATCCGGGCGAAAGTCATGGCCCCACTGGCTGACGCAGTGAGCTTCATCGACCGCGATCAGCGAAACGTTCAGTTTGGCGAGGGCGTGTGAGAGGCCGCCCGCCAGCGCTTCGGGCGAAACGTAGAGCACATCCATATCGCCGCGCCGGGCCGCTTCAAGCGCCTCAGATCGCGCGTCGAAACTGAGCGAGGAATCGAGCCGTTCGGCCCGTACGCCCAATGCTTTCAGGGCGTCAACCTGATCCGCCATTAGGGCGATCAGTGGCGAGACCACCAGCCCAACCCCGTCGCGGAGCAGTGCCGGGATTTGGTAGCAGAGCGACTTGCCGCCGCCTGTGGGTAGCACGGCCAATCCGTCACGCCCGGCCAGCACATCGGCGATCACGTCGGCCTGAAGCCCGCGAAATGCGTCATAGCCATAGACGCGCTTCAACAGATCGCGCGCGGCGTCCAATTGGGTTTCATTGACCACAGACATGTCCTTTTCATCACGGGAATCGATGGTTCAAACAAGCCATCAAATTTCACCGGCCCAGCTTGGGCGGTCTTAACCCTTTTTTGCTAGTGTCAGAGGCGAATTTGGGAGGAAACGTCAGATGAAAGCCGTCGCGATAATCGGTGGAATCGTCATATGTGGTCTCGGCGGCCTGGGTCTGTCCAAAGCGACCATGGCCCCCGGATTCGACTATGAGACGGCGACGCCTATCGAGCGTCAGGCCTGGCTCGACGAACAGGTCGGGCCGATAGCTGAAGATGTCCGCAAGGGCCTAGGCATGTCGGGTATGAGCCGCGCGCGCATGGATCTGCACAAGTTGGAAATCAGCGCTGAAGAAAAGCTGATCGATATCGAGATCGTCGCCAAGGGCGCAACCCGGACGGCCAAGCCAGCGAATTTTCGCGAGCAATTTCTGGAAAAGACCTGCCCGACATTTGAAAATACCAAACTGGCTCGCTTGGGCTTCCGCACACGGTTCAGACTGGTGCGCGAGAATGGCGATATCGCGATTTCAGAAAATGTATCGCGCGCCGCGTGCGAGCAGTTCCGCGCCTACAAGAAACGCCGCAGCAACGCCTAAGCGTCCAACGCGTCGATCAAGAATGTATGCCGCCGCGCGACAGCGGAGGCATCTTTCGAATAGCCCCCGCCCAATACGCCCGCGACAGGGATAGAACGGCGCGAGCACGCTTCCACTACAAGCCGATCTCGCGCCCGCAACCCGTCATCGCTCAGCGAGAGCAGCCCCAGACGGTCATCCATGTGCGGATCGACACCCGCATTATAGAAAACCAAATCCGGCCGCGCCCGGTCCAGGACCTGCTCGATCAAAGTGCTTGCGGCGCCCAAATAGGCCGCATCGCCTAAGCCTTTTGGCAAGCCAATATCTAGATCAGATGGCGGCTTTTCGCGCGGCCAATTATCCTCGCAATGTAGCGATGCGGTAAACACGCGCGGATTGTCGGCAAAAATCAGCGCGGTGCCGTCGCCATGATGCACATCAAGATCAATCACCGCGATGTGCTGGGCGAGTTTCTCAGCCAACATCACCAGTGCGGCAATCGCCACATCATTAAACACGCAAAACCCTGCCCCGCCCTGACGGTCGGCATGATGACTTCCACCCGCCAGCGTTACCGCGCGCCCGGTTTCCAGCGCCCGGCGCGCCGCGAGTGTCGTGCCACCAACTGAGGCACGCGAGCGGGCGGCAATTGAGGGCGTCATTTCAAATCCGACACGCCGCGCTGCCTTGGCATCCAGTGATGAGGTCAGGACAGCCTGAATATAATCCGCGTCATGCGCCAGTTCGAGCCACTCTTGTGGCGCATGAGACGGTGTCTCGAAGGCGTATCCCCGCGACTGCAACATCTCTGCGACGAGCGAATATTTGCGCATGGGGAAGCGGTGCGTGTCGCCGACAGAACAGGCATCATAGTCGCTATGGTGGATAATCGGCAGCATAGGAATACCTAGGCAGATATCTCTTCATCGCGGCGCACGAGGAAATGCGCCATTACGGCTGCAACAGGCCGGTCGCGTTCAGATTGCCAGGCCTCTGCGCGGACACTGGCCATCCGCTGGCCCAGTTTGATGATCCTGGCGCGGGCGAACAGGTCTTCAGTTCGGCCCTGCCGGAGATAGTCGACCGTGACATTAATCGTGCGCGGCGGGTGTGGCACTTCGGTATTGAGATAAAGCTGGGCCATCGCTGTAACTTCCAGAAACGTACCCATCGCGCCGCCATGCAGAGCCTGGATTGTAAAATTTCCGATCAGCTTGTCCTGAAACGGCAGGACGGCTGTCATATCATCGCCGCGAATTTCACAGCGCATACCCAGCGTTTTGACAATCGGCATCGCCGCCAAAGTGCGCTGCAACTCCTCAGGACGGGTCATGCAATCGCTCCTGTACCGGATTTCGGTCTTGGCTTATTGATCGCAAACGCGCCTGCAGCCGTTGCAATCACCTTATCGCGGTTCTCGTGATAAGCCCACGCGCGGCAAAACGCGACTGAACGGGTGACGTTATAGCACTCTGCCTCGCCAATAATCGCGCGATCACTTTCGGCTGGCCGCATGTAATCGATCCGCAGGTCCAGCGTCGCCACAAAACGAAACTGGGCCAGTTTGGCAGAACATGCGAGACCACAAAGATTATCCAGCAGCGTGGTGATGGCCCCGCCATGAATGACCCGTGTGCGCGGATCGCCGATCAGGTGCTCGGCAAAGGGCTGAACGCCCCAGACATGTCCCTTTTCGATCTGTGTGATCTTGAAGCCAGTTTCTTTCGCCCACGGCACCATGTCGGTTATCACGGACATATTCTCACGCATCACCGTGAGACGGGTCTCAATATCCTCAAGCGGGTTTTCACTCATGACTGACCTGTAAATTGACGTTCACGTAAGCGTCGATAACACTCTTGCGAGGCACCGCATACTCTGAACGCTGCGTTAGGTGTGCGTGTCTAAACGGTTCAGTAACGCAACTGGTCAAAACAAGGCCCGTCTACCGAAGACCGCACAGGAGCGCATCATGCGCATACATATCACACTTGGCCTCATGATCGGTCTTGTCTGGGCCGCAGCGTGCTCCAGCCCAGCGCCCGTGCGTCATCCCGGCAGCAGCGCGGGCTCATCCGCGATAGGCGCGCCGCAAGGGCCATTCCAGCCGAACGCCAACCTTTTTGTCTGCCAGAATATTGCTATTTCCAATCGCCCGGATGCGTCGCCCGGCGGGCAAATCCTGTACTATAATCCCCTAATTGTTGTGAACGGGATCATTCTCGCAAGCGCGCCGGCGAATGATGTGTGCATGACGTCAGGCTTCGGGCCGCGTAATGGCCGCACGCATAAAGGCATTGACCTGCAATCGCGCCCTGCCGGGACAATTTATTCCGCCGGGCCGGGCATTATCCGCGAGGTTTCGACCCTGACCGGCTTTGGCAAACAGGTGCTGATCGATCACGGTAGCGGCGTCTATACACGCTATGCACACCTTGCCAGCTTTGCCCCTGCACTCGCCCCCGGACAACGCATCGGGTTTGGCCAGCCGCTCGGCATGATGGGCCAGACCGGCAACGCTACGGCGATCCATGTTCATTACGAAATCCTGACCGGCAATTACAATACGCCGAAGAAAGCCTGGGGCTTGAAAGCCAATAACCCACTGGACTTCCCCGGCTGGGCCGGATTGAATGGAGGCAGCTAAACGGGAGGATTTGGGGTGATACGATCAGGACTGGCGATAGCGCTCGCCTTATGTGTGTCAGCTTGCATCTATGAGGGCTCCTCTTCCAGCGCGCCCTTGGCTCCGGTTTCAGCCGACAGCTATTATCAAGGCCTGTGCGAGGCGCGCGCCGAGGCCCAGCAATCTGAACCTGATGCGGCACTGGCGGATGAATTTGAACTGGCTATTGATTGGATCACTGAGCGATGCACGGCGCTTGGCTTTGAGATGCCGTCCGGCCCGACAGAAGCGCAGACCGAAACCTTCGGTACGCTGACACAATATATTGGCAATGCCTATAAGGGTATTTCAAACGGTGACGGCGAGGAGCCGATAACCGATTTCCAGTACTGGTCATGGGCGCTTGGCGGCACAGCCATCCTGATCGAGCATGTGATCGCTGACGGCTCCTATGGCGGCGATACCTATGTCTACAAGGATGCGAAAAGCGGTAAGCTCGTCTATGTCTATATCACCAATGCGGGGTATCGATCCGAAGGCGAGATTCAGCTTCTGGCCGATGGCGGGTTTGCGGCCGAGGAAACCGTCACCGGACACGACACGATCACACGCGTGCGCTCGACCAGCATCCTGAAAGAAGACGGCACAACCGTCATGACGTCGCAATATCTCGATGCTGGAACATGGGTACCAGGTGCAGGCTTCACCTATTCGAAAACAGACGAGCCATTACCAGTCTTGAAAGCCAAGGTGAAGGCGCAGGACGTCTCCACAGACGCTGAGACCGCGCCGCAGTGAAGCACTATTTTGACCCAGACTATCTGGCGCGAACCTATCGCGATCCAGTCGCCCTGCTCATTCTGGCTGTCGACCTATTTCCAATCTACGCCGTGTTGAGTTTTGGCTGGGGCGCTGCGCCGCTGGTCTTTTTATATTGGCTTGAAAATCTGATTGTCGGCGCCGTTGCCCTTGCCAGAATGCTCGCAACTTCAATGAAAGAGCACCCGCTTGGCGTACTTGGCATGCTGTTTCTCGGCCCGTTTTTTGTCTTTCACTATGGCATGTTCTGTTTCGTCCACGGCATATTCCTGAACGTCTTTGCTGAGATGGGGCAAGGCGGCAGCCCGGATTTTGAGTCGCCGCTCGGGCTGATATCTGTGGCCCTGAATAGTGGCCAGCACATGTCGCTTTTCATTGCCGTCATTGTCGGTTTGCAAGCCTTCCTGTTTGTGCGCGATTTCCTGATGCGCGGCCAATACAGCGATACCAGTGTCGAAGCCGAAATGAGCGCGCCTTATGGGCGTATCATTGTGCTTCACATTGCGCTGTTTGCGGGCATGGGCGGACTTATGGTGCTGGGCGAACCTTTATTTGGCGTCCTCGCACTGATTGGCCTGCGCGCGATCTGGGGCGTGATCATGACGGTGCGCCGGCGCATGACGCTCGACGGCGCGGTGCAGGAAAAAGTTGACGCACCGTCACCAATCTGACCAGAACACCCTGAAGACTGATTGGGAGTACGACGCTATGCCAAAGCTAGCAGAACTTGGTATAAGACGCGGCAAACGCGCTCAAGCGAAAGCCGCTAATCGCCGTGAAATCCTGAATGCCGCCCGTACAGTCTTTGCCCGGATCGGTTATGACGCCGCCAATATTCGCGACATTATCCGCGAAACCTCGCTCGCTTCAGGCACGTTCTATAATTACTTCAAGTCCAAGGAAGAGGTGTTTGAGGCCATTTCAGATGACAGCGTGCGGCGGTTTCGTCCGCTGCTTCAAGCTGTGCGTGATGAGGCCACTGATCTGCAAACCTACATCGCCGCAGCCTATAAAGTGTACTTTGATTTCCTGGCGCAAGAAAACGAAGCGGCCATTCAGGACGGGGCACCACATCTCGCCCTTATTGGGGTTCGGGTCGACACACCTGAAATGCAAAGTATCTCGAGCGAGATCCGCAGCGACCTTGAAATGGTCCTCATGAAGTCGGGCCGCTTGGATATTGATACCGATTATCTATCGGCAGCCGCGATCGGCATTGCCCGTGAAATGGGAGACCATATGCTCAAGCGTCGCCCGGTTGATCCAGAAGAGGCGACGGCGTTCGCAACCCGGATGATTGTTGGCTTCATTGACGGTCTCGCGCCCTGAACGCAAATGCTGCACCCGCGAAGGTGGCGCCGGCATTTTGCGTTAAATCTCCCCAATGACGCGTTGTAAACATTGGAAATTCCGCGCGATCATGAATATTTCATAAAATTTAATTGCTTAAGATTCAATGCGCTACCGAAATGGATCGCGCTATTTCGCATGTGCGATATGTTCATTACCAATTCTTAGATATATGTCGCCGCGCTTATGGGCCATCTTGCGCCTGGAATTAACCATAAAGCGGAGCGCAGAATGCGAACCAGAGCTTCTTACAAAATCGCAATGATTCTGGCCTCGAGTCTAGCCCTCTCTGCTTGTGGTGGAGGCGGTGGAGGTGGCGACAGTACGTCGCCCCCCACTGTCGTCGTCCCGCCTGTATCACCTCCGCCGCCTCCACCACAAGCA
>CAYGPE010000063.1:0-7960 GCA_964351695.1 uncultured Hyphomonas sp.
CGTTCCGGAACGGCTGGAAAGAGGGGTGAGCGGCGGTCTGAGGCTGCGGGTGGGGGTCCGTTCCCTATCCCTGGCGGTTTCAGTCGGGCAGTGCACCGGGATACCTCGTGCCAGCGCATGGAGGTTGGGGGACACCCTCGTAAAACCGACTAAGCCCGGACCTTGGGATAGCGCGAAGCTGCCCTCGGATGACCAAAAAAACGCACCGCCGCGGGCGCGCTCAGCTTGGGCGCTATAGCCTCGCCGAAAGGCAGGCAGTCACTCCGCGTTCACTCCGAGCGCGCCCAGACCCTGCATATGCGGGGCGAGAGATATACCGTGACGCCGAGAGGCGGTCCGGGATTTGGCGCTGGGAGATTCGGAGGGAGTTGTGTTTTGCCCGGCGCTAAGGCGCTTCGCGCCAGCCGGGCGATAGCAGGTTCCGGTCGGGCTACGCCCGCCCATGAACCGGGCTGAAGGCTCACACGCACCCCGACCACTGGTTCTTGTGGGCGGCGACAGCCCTGAGCCTGGTTCATGCGCCGCAGGCGCGGAACCCGCTTCCACTGCGTGCGGCGCAGCCGCTTAGCGCAGTGAAAACCAAAGCGCAGTGAAAAACTAAACCTGATCCTTAACCGCGATTTGATCTGCCAGATCTACAATCACCTTGGCCTGTTTCCACGTTGCATCGTCCTGCATCTTGCCGTCGAGCATCGCCACGCCTGCGCCATCCGGGATCGCTTCCAGTACGCGCCGCGCAAAGGCCACTTCGTCCGGGTCGGGGCTGAACACTTTCTTGGCCACCGCAATCTGGCTCGGGTGCAGCGTCCAGGTGCCGACACAGCCCATCAGGAAGGCATTGCGGAATTGCTGCTCACAGGCCTCAAGGTCGGCAATATCGCCGAATGGGCCATAAAAGGGCTTGATGCCCGCCATACCGCAGGCATCGACCATTTTGGCGATCGTATAGTGCCACGGGTCTTGCTGCGCGGCCTGGCGCGGCGCTTCATCGTCGCGCGGGTCTTCGATCACGCGGTAGAAGGGGTGGCCGCCGCCGACACGGGTGGTTTTCATCTTGCGGCTGGCGGCAAGGTCGGCTGGCCCGAGCGAAATGCCCTGCATGCGCGGGCTGGCGAGGCAGATATCTTCAACCCGGGCCACGCCTTCAGCGGTTTCAAGAATGGCGTGCAACAGGATCGGGCGCGTCAGGCCAGCTTTGGCTTCAAGTTGTGCCAAGAGCTGGTCAACGTAGTGAATGTCCCATGGGCCTTCGACCTTGGGAATCATCAGGACATCAATCTGCTGTCCCGCTTTCAGCACAAGCTCGGTCACATCATCGAGGAACCACGGGGAGTTCAGACAATTCACACGGCTCCACAGCCCGGTTCCCTTGGCCTGCCAGTCGAGCATAGCAGCCATTTCGATCATCCCCGCGCGGGCAGCCTCCTTGGCATCGGCGGGAATAGCGTCCTCGAGATTGCCGAGCACCACATCGCACGTATCCGCCATGGCCGGGACTTTGGCGACAACTTTGGCAAGGTGCGGCGGGACGAATTGGATCATCCGCTCAACTTTGACCGGCAGGTCGCGATACGGCGCGGGTGCACCCGCCACGAGCGGCTTGAAAAATTGGCGCGGTGTTTTCTGGCTCATAAGTGTTCCTCCACTTGTGCGGCGCAGCATATCGCGCAAGGTAGGACTGGCAATGGGGGGATCGTCGCAGGCCTAGCGCGAAAAGACGTAGGCATTGCGACGGAAGGCTTCGGTTTCGCCTGCGTACGTCACCATTTTCTTCATCTCGAAATCCGATGTGGACCACGTATAAATTACTTCGCACATGGCGGCGCGGCCCATATCTTCACAGGCGCCGGACGTGCGAACCTCTGTGGAGCCATCTGGGCGTGTCGTCTTTCCAGTAACCGTGTCCCCGTTGAGAGTTCGCCCCTCTGCACCGATCAGCACTGTAACGTCGCTGTTTTGATCAGGCTCTTCCGGGTATTGAAAGTACAGTTTGAGGCCACCTTCAGTGAGCTTAACATCAAGTTCAGCCGGGATGGTGAAGTCTTCCTTCGGCTCACCGTAGTTGAGGTAGGTCAGTGTCCCAGCCCACTCATCGCTTATCAAGCCGGAAAGGTCGGTTTGGGTGAGCGTTGTCGGGGTGTCATCATACTGGACTGTAGCGCAAGCGCCCAGCATGCCGAGGGTCAAAATTAATGTCGCACGGTTCAGCATATGTCGCTCCATCATGTTTCGAATCTTACGGATTAGTCGCGATATCAGACGGGTTTTAGACTGAGACATTTTCGTATCTGGCCTTGATCATTGGTGTGATCCTGCGTCTGATCATGCATGAGTGGCAGACGCTGTTTCCCATCCTGGCTGCAGGGCCGAATGCAGCAGCAGAAGCCAAGTTGAATTCGTCAATCACGCTTGGCCGCAGCGTCGCTTATGTCTATTGGATATTGATCCTGAGCACGGCCTTTTTCGGGGCGGTGAAGCCGTTTTAATTGGCAAGCGGGTGGCTGGTCTCAAGCAGTTCAGCCAGCTCATCGGTCAGGACATGCGTATAAATCTGCGTGGTTGAGATATCGGCGTGGCCGAGCAATGTCTGTACGCTGCGCAGATCAGCCCCGCCTTGCAGCAGATGCGTGGCATAAGCATGGCGCAGCGCGTGCGGGTGCACGCGTGAGGGGTGGATTCCGGTTTGCACGGCGAGCCTTTCCAGCAGCTGGCCGAGCCGCCGCCGCGTCAGGTGACCGCTTTTGCCGCGTGAGGGGAAGACGAATGCATCGGCCCGGCCGCGTGCGAGTGAGCCTTCAGGCAGGCTATCCTCGCGAACGGTAAGCCATTCGGTCAGCGCGAGCAGGGCAGGCGCACCGAGGGGGCATAGCCGCTCTTTGCCGCCTTTACCGCGAATAATGATATCGCGCGTATCCCACCTGCCCAAGCGCCGCCGGGGCAGGCTACCCATTGTCAGGCTAACCAGCTCGCTGACCCTCAAGCCTGCACCATAGAGCAGTTCAACCAGACAGGTGAGACGCGCATCATCGCCGCAAGCATGGATCAGGCGCGCCATCTCCTCGCGGGTCAGCACATCAGGGATATCGCGTTTCGGCTTTGGGCCCTCGAGGCGCGATGTCGGATCATCCTTGCGGTCGCCTTCTTCGAACAGGAAGCGGAAGAAGCGTTTAATTGCTGAGAGTTTACGCGCCTGTGTGGTTGCGGCAAAGCCCTGCGCTGCAAGGGACTGCAGCCAATCGGACAACGCATTTGGCTTAGCGCCAACCAATGCGCCGCCAAGATGGACGGAGGCATCCAGCAGATCGCGGCCATATGCATCAAGCGTATGCGGAGAGGCGCCGCGTTCAGCGGACATCATTTCCAGAAAGGCTTCAATACGGGCATGATCTGACATGCCTTCTCTATAGCGCCGGGGCGTTAGCCAAAAGAAAACGGGCGCTCCTGCTAAAGAGCGCCCGTTTGGATTGGACTAGATGTTTAAGCCTGTTCGTCGGCTTCCGCCTTCGCTTTGGCTTTGTCCGATGGCGGCGCGTTTGCATCATGGCCTTCGCCATTTGATTTGTGCATCGCAATCACCACGCCTGAGAGCGCGCAGATCGCAATCAGGTTCGGGAAGGCCATTGAGGCATTGGCGATATCACCGAAGAGCCATAGCGCGTCGGTATTTGTCACCATGGTGCCTGCAAAGACGACCACGACCCAAAGATAACGGAAGGGGTGTGTGGCCCATTCGCCGGTCAGATAGGTCAACGCTTGCTCGCCATAATAGGACCACCCAATAATCGTGGTGAAGGCAAAGAAGAATAGCGCAATCGGTACGATCCACTGGCCACCCGGAAGGGCTGCGCCATAGGCTCGTGTTGTGATCGCTGCTGAGTTCGCATCGGTTTCCCAGGCGTGGTCAACTTTGATTTTGACATTCGGGTCGGCGGCGCCCGCCAACGCGGTTTGGAAGAAGGCTTCTTCCTCTGCCGCAGCTTGCGGCACGGACATGACATCAAACTTGCCCGCCGCGTCAGAGGCCTTGAACGCCTTTTTGGCGGCGCGCATAGCCGTGACCGTTTCATCAGACCAATCAAACAGACCATCAAACTGAACGCCTTCGGCACGGCAGCTTGCGAGGTAGGTCTGCGCAACCTGTCCGTTCGCAGCAATCACTTCACTGCGGCCATCTTCATAGGCCGATGGGAAGAGTGCGCCGATATTATAGCGACCTTCATTCTCTGCTTCCGCCGGATCAAGTGGCAAAGCGATTTCATTGGCTTCGCAATAGTTTGCCGCCATCAGCGATGGGCTTTTTTCGAAGTCACCTGTGACGGTCAGGATCACCAGCGCAGTCATCGTACAGATGATGATCGTGTCGATGAACACGCCAATCATGGCAATCTCACCTTGCATGACCGGGTTTTTGGTTTGCGCCGCCGCATGGGCGATTGGCGCAGAACCTTGGCCTGCCTCGTTTGAGAACAGGCCGCGCGCGATACCCGCGCGCACTGCGGCGAGTACCCCATAGCCCGCTGCACCGCCGAAGACCTCTTTCCACCCGAAGGCTGAATAGATGATTTCCATGAATGCGCCCGGCACTTTATCGAAATTGAGAACCAGAACGAGGAAGGCAATGGCGACGTATAGCGCTGCCATGACGGGTACGACCTTACCGGCGACGCTACCAATTGACTTGATGCCGCCAATAATCACGGCGAAAACAAGCGCTGACAGGACAACACCGACAGCCCAGTTTGGAATACTGATACCAAATGAGGCGCTGCCGACTTCGAGCGCCGCTTCGGTAATTGAATTGGCTTGGATCATTGAACCTGTGGCGGTGGCTGAGATCAGTGTTCCAAGACAGAAGATAACCGCGAGCCAGCCCCAATTCTTGCCTAGGCCGTTCTTGATATAATACATCGGTCCGCCATTGATGCGGCCATATTCGTCCGTCTCGCGATATTTGAGGGCGAGTGAGCTTTCAGAGAAAGCCAGCGCCATGCCAAACAGGGCGACGATCCACATCCAGAAGATGGCACCCGGCCCGCCGAGTGTAATAGCGGTCGCAACACCGGCCAGATTACCTGTTCCGACTTGCCCCGAAAGGGCCGTCGATAGCGCTTGCCAGGGAGTGATTTCGCCCTCTTCGCCTTGTGCCTTGCGGCCATCCCAGACTTCTTTCAAAGCTGGAACGAAACGAAGCAAGGGTCGCCCACCGAGGCGGATCATCATATAGATGCCAGTGCCAAGCAAAACGATAGCGAGAGGTCCAACAGGCAAGAGACGCGTATCGCCCCATGTCCCGCCCCAGATAAATCCACTGACTGTCTCAATCAGTGTTACGACGTTTTCCATAATGCCTCCCCGGCATGTGCGTTGTTCATGTTGAGGGAGACCCTAGAACAGAAACGGGCGCTGTGAAGCGCCCGCTGGTAAATTTTTGCATGTATGTGACGCTGTGGTCACAAATTTAACCGCCAAAGCCCTCGCCCACACCGAAGTCGCGGCGGGCAGATACAATGGTCACAACGACGCCTGCGAGGACATCAAGCAGCGCCATAACCGTCACAATGAAGAATACAGACGTGGCAAAGTTTGGATGCAGCAGGAACAGCATCAGGCAGACAATGAACAGGATCATTGAGAACGCATGGTTCATGATCGTGGCTGTGCCGGTGCTGGTTGATTTCAGGATTTCCATGAACAGTACGGCGATAGAGAGCAGTAAAAGCGCGTCGCCTTTGGTCATGACCCAGACGACATCGCCAGCAATCATCGGGATTGAGAAGAATTGCTCAGACAGGATGTTCATCATCGGTGAGGTCGTCGCGGCGATAACTTCACCCGTGGCTGATACGGCAGCTGGCTCTGTCCCGATCGCCATCGCGATCATCGCATAGATACCAACGGGTATAATGAATAATGGAAATGCGCTGAGTAATATCCGCATTGGTCTTCCCCTTCGTTTCGGGCTTTGGCCGTTTCTATCGGCCTCCCGTCGTTTCTTTTCTTCGAGGCGCTGGGCAGCGGCTGCTGGAAAAAGAATTGATGCCATTACGCTTCCTTCGCTACTCCAATTAACTCTAACTGTCGGTATTGCAAAGGCGCTGGCTGTTCGATTAGCGGCGAAGTGTGACCTTTGTGTTTATAGGCTGCGCGCTAGATCTCATCCGCGCCTTGAGGATTGCGCCGCCGCCGGATCAGCCACATGACACCGCGCATGTCCGAAAATGCGTTCATCAGACGACCGAAATTATTGTAATTCGAGACGCCCGCGCCGCGCTCGCGATGGTTCACGTTCATGAACTCTACTTTGTAGCCTTCGCCATTCATCAGCGCGGGCATATAGCGGTGCATATGATCAAAATAGGGGAGCGACAGGTAGACCTCGCGCTTCATCACTTTGATACCGCAGCCGCTATCATCGCAGTCATCACGCAACATGCGCTTGCGGATCGCGTTGGCAAATCGCGAGCCAAAGCGCTTCCAGGCCGTATCCTTGCGGCTGGCGCGGCGACCCATCACCATGGCGAGGTCTTCCGGAGCGTCATGCCGTGTCAGACTGCGATAGAGCGCAGGCAGATCAGCCGGATCGTTCTGGCCGTCTCCGTCCAGTGTGCCAATAACCGGGCTGCGCGCAGCTTGGATGCCCGTGCGTATAGCGCGCGATTGGCCGGCATTCTTGCGATGCGAGAGCACACGTAGCTGCGGATAGTCAGCCTTTAGTTCAGCCAGAATGGCGCGTGTCTGGTCCGGTGACGCATCGTCGACAAACACCATTTCATAGGCGCGGCCATCCAGCGCGGCGGCGATTTCTGATATCAGTTGGGCGACGTTTCCGGATTCATTATGCACAGGCACAATAACGGAAAATTCAGGGCGATCAGTCAAAACGGGCTACTCCACGAACGAATATGGACTGCCTTTAGGGTAAATTGTGTGATTGCGAAACCTTGGCTGTCACGACATGACTGCGTTTATGACCGATCTACCCATTGAACCTCTGCTCCCTGAGATCGCGGCGACGCTGAAATCGGCGCAGCGCTTGGTGTTGGGGGCGCCGCCGGGGGCTGGTAAGACGACGCGGGTGCCGCTGGCGCTGGCGGGATTGCTGGACGGGATTGACGGCCTGCCGGGGCGGGTTGTGATGCTTGAACCGCGAAGAATTGCGGCACGCATGGCGGCGGCGCGCATGGCGATGACGCTTGGCGAAAAAGTTGGCGGGCGCGTCGGCCTGTCGACGCGAGTTGACCGCAAAGTGTCGAAAGAGACGCGGATCGAAGTGATAACAGACGGTCTGTTCACACGGCGCTTGCTAAGCGATCCGGAGCTATCGGGCACGAGCGTGGTGATCTTTGACGAGATTCACGAGCGCGGCTTGAACGCGGATATGGGACTAGCGCTGGCGTTGGAGGTGCAAGGTGCGCTGCGGGATGACCTACACTTGTTGGCCATGTCAGCGACGCTGGATATGGCCGGGGTTTCCGCGCGGATTGAGGCCCCAGTGATTGAGAGCGAGGGGCGGCAATACCCAGTCGAAACGCGCTATCTAGGGCGCACACGCGACCGACTGGAAGATCAAATGGCCAAAGCGATTGCACGCGCCTATCGCGAGACAGATGGCTCCATCCTGGCGTTTCTGCCGGGGGCCGGGGAGATACGGCGTGTGGCGGAGCGGCTGGACCTGCCAGGCGCGTTGATTGCGCCGCTCTTCGGGGCGCTATCGCCCGCTGAGCAGGATGCGGCGGTCTCTCCGACCACGGGGGGGCAACGCAAGATCGTGCTGGCGACTGATATTGCTGAATCGGCGCTGACGATTGAGGGCGTGTACGTGGTGGTCGATAGCGGCATGGCGCGGCGGCCAAGCTATGACCAAAGTGGGCAAAGCACGCGGCTGGTCACGGAACGTGCGTCAAAGGCCAATGCACCTAGCCCGTTAAGCTGCGCCCGCGCAGCCGCCAACCGCCCCGCA
>CAYGPE010000064.1:0-7662 GCA_964351695.1 uncultured Hyphomonas sp.
GCCAGTCATGACTGGCACTAGCATGGGTTGGTCCGTCAAGCGTGATCCGGAAAAGGCCGAGGACTAGGGTCCGACCATCCGGATTTGTGTGCGGCGGCGTCCGGCTTTTTCGGCATCGGCCAGTACCCGCCAGCCGAGCGCCGCATAGGCCGCGCGAGCCGGCTTGTTCTTCAGGTCAACATCCAGCTTTAGCGGCTGGCCTGTCGCCTCGCGCGCGACTTTCAGCAAGCCTTCTGCAACGCCGCAAAAACGCCAGTCCGGGTCAACAAAGAGATGCGGGACATAGGCCCGCAATTGCTCAACGGTCAGGAAGCCAATCACCCCTGCGCTTGGTTCCTCGGCAACAAAAAAGTGCGCCGAAACAGCCGATTGGCGCAAACGTACCACTTCATCTTCGACAGAACGACGCCACGGCAAATCGCTCAAGCATTGGCGAAAGATCGTCTCAATACGATCCTTGTCAGACAGGTCTGCGGCGCGGATGGACCATCCCGCCCCCGGATGCTTCAACAAGCTCATACCCTGAACCTAGGCTCAGAATATGGCCATTAAAAGTCAAATTTCGTTTCCAAACGTGCAGATCAGCTGGCCGCTTTTGCTGCCCGCTTGCGCTCGTGCGGGTCGAGATGGACCTTGCGCAGGCGGATGCTTTCGGGCGTAACTTCGACCAGTTCGTCATCGGCAATATAGGCTAGCGACTTTTCCAGCGTCATTTGCAGTGGCGGGGTCAGGCGCACGGCCTCATCGGTGCCGCTGGCGCGCACGTTGGACAGTTTCTTGCCCTTCAGCACATTGACCTCAAGGTCATTGTCGCGCGTGTGCTCGCCAATAATCATACCCTGATACACTTTCGCACCGGGATGGATCATCATCGGGCCGCGATCTTCCAGGTTCCACAGCGCAAAAGCCACCGCCTCGCCTTTGTCCATGGCGATCAATGTGCCGGTGCGGCGACCCTGAATTTTGCCCTTAAAGGGCGCGTATTCAAGGAAGAGACGGTTCATGATCGCGGTGCCTCGCGTATCGGTCATCAGCTCGCCCTGATAGCCGATCAGGCCGCGGGTCGGCGCGTGGAAGACCATGCGCGTGCGACCCACGCCGGACTGTTTCATCTCGACCATATCGCCTTTACGTTCGGCGAGTTTCTGCACGACTGAGCCTGAAAACTCATCATCAACATCGATGGTAACCTCTTCAATCGGCTCCAGCTTCTCACCATCATCGCCCTCTTTCATCAGGACTTGCGGGCGCGAGACACCCAGCTCATAGCCCTCGCGGCGCATCGTCTCGATCAGCACGGCGAGTTGCAACTCGCCCCGGCCAGACACGACGAAACTCTCTGAATCAGTTGAACGCTCGACCTTCAAGGCAACATTACCTTCAGCCTCTTTCTCTAGCCGGGCCCAGATCACACGGCTGGTAACCTTGTCGCCCTCGGTGCCCGCGAGAGGCGAGTCATTAACCCGGAAGGTCATGGACAGCGTTGGCGGATCAATCGGCTGGGCCTCAATCGGCTCAGTGACGCTCGGATCGACAAATGTATCGGCAACGTTCGCCTTGGTCAGACCCGCAATCGAAACGATATCGCCCGCGACGCCCTCTTCAATCGGCTCACGTTGCAAGCCGCGAAAGGCCAGCACTTTCGAAATCCGGCCCTGCTCAACCAGCGAGCCATCGCGCGCCAGCACTTTGACGCTCTGGTTCGGCTTGGCGCTGCCCGACGCGATCCGCCCGGTCAGGATACGACCGAGGAAATTGTCAGCCGAAATCGTCGTCGCCAGCATGCGGAACGGGCCGTCTTCTACGGTTGGCTCCGGCACATGTTTGACGACCAGATCAAACAGCTCGTCCATATTCTCGCGCGCGTCCTCATACTGCGTCGACATCCAGCCATTCTTGGCTGAGCCGTACAGGATCGGGAAATCAAGCTGCTCATCATCGGCGCCAAGCGCATCGAACAGGTCAAACACTTCATTGATCACTTCATCCGGGCGGCGCTCAGGCTTGTCGATCTTGTTGACCGCGACGATAGGGCGAAGGCCGATCTTCAGCGCTTTCGAGACAACAAACTTGGTCTGCGGCATCGGCCCTTCAGCTGCGTCAACCAGCACAATCGCGCCGTCAACCATAGAGAGAATACGCTCGACCTCACCGCCAAAATCGGCGTGTCCCGGCGTATCGACAATATTAATCCGCGTATCGCCCCAGACAACGCTGGTCGTCTTGGCCAGAATGGTGATACCGCGCTCGCGCTCCAGATCATTGCTGTCCATCATTCGCTCAGACGTGGCTTCGTTCTCACGGAACGTACCGGACTGTTTGAGCAGACAGTCGACCAGCGTGGTTTTGCCATGGTCAACGTGGGCAATAATCGCAATATTGCGCAGGGATTTTGGTTCAGTCATAGCGGGAAGCTTTCGCGTACAATCAATCTTTGCGCGCGCCATACACGCGGTTGCCCGGTTTGGCTATGGCTGGTGGTCAGGCACCCGCCCGCGCCGCCTCAATCGCCTCGGCAAACGTCTTCGAATTATAGCAGCGCACACTCAGCGTCATCTGCGCTGTTTCGATATCAATAATCTTGGTCGCAAGGCCAAATCGGTGTTCCACCCGTGTTATATCAGTCAGCGGAATGACCACGCCCATCGCCTCGCCGCCTTTGTGGAACATCTTGTTCAGCGCGTTGGGGTGAAACTCAACCGTCGTCGGCGTCAGATAGGCTGTCCCGCCAACCCACAGCCCGCCCATCATCTTCTCGACGACCGCCAGCCCGGCCTTGCCCGCGCCGCCGAGCAGCTTGTTCGCCGCCATATTGGCCTCTGCGCCTTTAATCAGGGCATTGACCATCCGTTTTTCGAGCACATTGTCTGGTTTCGCCATTTTTCGTCCCCTAGCCGCGCTTTTATCACCTAAACATGATATATCCTACTTAGATAACAGACCTAAATATGGTTCAATACGGCAGTATATTCAGGGAGATAGACCATCAGCCACCTCGACCGCGCCTTGGTAGACGACGAATACATCCTGTACCGCGGCGGGTTTAACTGGCTTTGGTATGCCGGTCCGTGGATCGCGCTCGCTGTGCCTGCGGCGGTCTATTTTGGCGGTCATGCCATCTTTGCTGCCGACGCGAGCCTTGCCCTTTTGATCACAGATATCGTTGCAGGCGCTCTGCTTGTGCTCGGCGTTCTGATTGCGCTTGAGGATGTAATCCGGCTGACGACCGTGTCGTTCGGCATTACCAATCGCCGCGTATTGGTACGTAAAGGCCTGTTCAGAACGCGGCTTGAAGACATCGCGCTGGCAGACATTGAATCCAGCCGCGCCAATAAATGCACATGGGGCCGCCTGTTCAATTTCGGCGCCGTGACGGTCAACGGACGCAGCGGCAAGGATATCCGTTTCCCAACCATGCGCGCGCCGAAAGTCTTCCGCCAGGAAGTTGAAAAGGCGCGCAGGCTGGCCGCTGAGCAAGCCAAGATCGACCCGGTTGTCAAAGCGGCGACCGAGGATATGAAGAGTAAAGCCTCAAACGATTCCGCGCTGCTGTCGCAAACAGCCTAGACGGTTTCAGATTCAGCCCATCAAACGATGACCGCCCCGACACAGCCTTACACCTCTCGCGCCGATTGCAGCCGCTGCGCCGCCTTGTGCTGCATCATGTTCGCCTTCGAGGACACGGAAGACTTTGCCGTCGACAAGCCAGCCGGAACGCCCTGCCCGCATCTCAGCGCAGACAGGCGCTGCAAGATCCACGACACGCGCGCCGCGCAAGGCTTTGGCGGCTGTATCAAGTTTGATTGCCACGGCGCGGGCCAGCGCGTCACCCAGGATGTGTTTGGCGGCCGCACATGGCAGGACGACCCCGCGCTCACCCTGCCCATGCTGCATGCATTTGAAGCGATGCGCCTCCTCGTCGATCTGGAAGACTTGCTGGTCGCTGCAAATGCCTTACCGCTAAAACGAGGCCATGCAGCCAGGCATGCCGATGTCGAACATGCCCTTGCGGCCCATATACCTTGGACGCAGAACAGCCTTGCCCAGCTCAAGGCTAGCAATTTGCCAGATCGGATACGCGCATTCGCGGCCTCACTCGGCGAATATGTGCCCCATAAATAAAATCACTGCTTGATAGCGGAATAATCAATTATCCCTATACACCAATCAGGCGTATTCTCCTGTCATAGGCGCGTGATAGCGTTGGAAAACAAAATCAACAGGAGACGACTTATGGCTGACGATATGAAATGCCCGGTAATGCACGGCACAGGGGCTGTCGCCAATCACAGCTGGTGGCCAGATCAGGTGAATGTGAAAATTCTAAACCAGAACGCGCCGCAAGTTAGTCCGCTTGGCGATGATTTCGATTATGTCGAAGCCTTCAAGTCACTCGACTATGAAGCCTTGAAAAAAGACCTGGCTGAGCTTGTGACAACGAGCCAGGACTGGTGGCCCGCTGATTATGGTAACTATACCGGCTTGTTCGTCCGCATGGCCTGGCACAGCGCTGGCACTTACCGCACCTATGATGGCCGCGGCGGTGCTAATTCTGGCTCACAGCGTTTCGCACCTTTGAATAGCTGGCCAGACAATGGCAACCTCGACAAAGCGCGCCGCCTTCTGTGGCCGATCAAGCAAAAATACGGCAACAAAATCTCCTGGGCAGACCTGATGATCCTGGCGGCAAATGTCGGTATGGAAACCTGTGGTCTGAAGACCTTTGGCTTCTCGGGTGGTCGCGCCGATTGGTTCGAGCCGGAAGAAGACATTTACTGGGGACCAGAAGCAGAATGGCTTGCCGCCTCCGGCAATCCGAACAGCCGTTATGCTGGTCAACGCGAATACAAGGCCGCGGACGCCGATGCTTACAAGCTCGATACGCCGCTAGGTGCTGTGATGATGGGTTTGATTTACGTCAACCCTGAAGGCCCCGACGCGGTTCCAGACCCAATCGCAGAAGCACACGATATCCGTGTCACGTTCGCGCGTATGGCGATGAATGATGAAGAGACTGTGGCGCTCGTCGCCGGCGGTCACACCTTTGGTAAGGGCCACGGCGCTGGTCCCGAGGCGCTGGTTGGCGTCGAGCCCGAAGGCGCACCAATGGAACAAATGGGCTTTGGCTGGATCAACAGCCACGGCACCGGCAAAGGCGATGACACAACGACCGCTGGCTTTGAAGGCCCATGGACGCCAACGCCGGATACGTGGGACATGACCTATTTCGAAAACCTGCTGAAATATGAGTGGGAACAGGTCACCAGCCCGGCCGGTCACGTTCAGTGGCAGCCGAAGCCTGGCCAGGGCGCGCCTGAAGCGCCTATGGCCCATGACCCCTCCAAGACCCAGCCTCTGATGATGACCACGGCGGACATGTCGCTGAAACTGTTCCCGGACTACGCGAAAATCTCTGCTGATTTCCTCGCCAATCCAGACAAGTTTGCCGACGCCTATGCCCGCGCGTGGTTCAAGCTGACCCACCGCGACATGGGTCCAAAAACCCGTTATGTTGGCCCTGAAGTTCCTGCTGAAGATCTCATCTGGCAAGACCCGGTCCCGGCGCATGTAGGCGCTGTAGTGAACGCGTCCGAGATTGCTGACCTAAAGGCAAAAATCCTTGGCTCTGGCCTGTCCGTCTCACAGCTGGTCAACACAGCCTGGGCCTCGGCCTCGACTTTCCGCGACTCAGACAAGCGCGGCGGCGCAAACGGGGCCCGCATCCGCCTCGCCCCGCAAAAGGATTGGGACATCAATGCCGGAACCGGCGCGGTGATCTCTGTCCTTGAAGGCATCCAGTCTGACTTCAATGCCAGCGGCACACAAGTATCGCTGGCCGACCTGATCGTGCTGGGCGGCTGCGCGGCGATTGAAAAAGCCAGCGGCCAGAGCGTCCCGTTCACACCGGGCCGCGGCGACACCACACAGGAGCTCACCGATGTTGAATCCTTCGAACCTCTTGAGCCAAAGTTTGATGGGTTCCGCAATTACAAGAACACGGCCGACCCGCGCTCAACCGAAGCCCTGCTTGTCGACAAGGCGGCCTTGCTGACGCTCTCAGCGCCAGAGATGACCGTTCTCGTCGGCGGCCTGCGCGTGCTCGGTGCCAATGCGGGTGGATCACCTCACGGCGTCCTGACCGACAGTGTCGGCACGCTCAGCAATGACTATTTCGTCAACCTGCTGGACATGGCGACGGAGTGGACATCCACCGATGGTTCAGAAGAGACGTTCGAAGGCCGCGACCGCGCCACAGGCCGGGTCAAATATACCGGCACGCGCGCCGATCTTGTCTTCGGGTCGAACTCAATTCTGCGCAGCATCGCTGAAATCTATGCCCAGAGCGACTCGAAAGAGCGCTTCACAGCCGACTTCATCGCGGCCTGGGACAAGGTGATGATGCTGGATCGCTTTGACGTGAAATAATAAGACGACACAAAGGGGAATACCAACTCGCGGCGGCTTCGACAGGAGCCGCCGTTTTTCTGTGGCTTGACTCATAATTACCTTTTTTGCTAATTAGCGAAAATGGCAAATGAAGTCTTCAAAGCCCTTGGTCATCCGCTGCGCCGCCAGGTCATGGCGTTGCTGCGGCAAGGCCCGAAAAGCTCTGGCGAGCTAGCAGAGGCGTTCGACGCAGCATGGCCCACCGTGACCCGCCACCTCACCGTGCTGAAGGACGCTGACCTGATCACCGCCGAGCGCCGCGGCACATCAATTATCTACCGCACCAATACCAGCGTCGTTGAAGACGCCGTCACCTCGCTTCTGGGGTTGATCGGCCGCGACAATGGCGATGACGACCTGAAGGAGGCCGCAGAATGAACTCTATGAAACAGACAATCCGCCTAGGGCTCACCGTATCGGCCATCGCGCTCGCCATTATGGCAGGCATCATGGTGTGGGCCTATCAAGCCTTGCCGGAAGGTCGCATCCCGCTGCATTGGAATGTTCACAATGATCCCGACCGCTGGGGAACACGCACCGAAGCGCTATGGTCATTGGCGATTATTCCGGTCGTGACCGTGTTCATGACACTGCTTCTCGCCGTGCTGCCGTCTTTGGACCCGCGAAAAACAAATCTCGAGAAGAGTTCGAAAGTCTACGCGATTAGTTGGGTATCGACAGCGGCGCTGCTGGCAATTTGCCATGTCGGTATCGGGTTGATGACGATCAATGGTGCCACTGGCGGCGAGACAGACAAGGCATTTGTCGTTCCATTCGTCAGAATCGTGATCGCTGCGACCGGCCTTCTCTTCATCCTGCTCGGCAATTACCTGCCCAAGACCCGGCCCAACTGGTTCCTCGGCATCCGCACGCCGTGGACGCTCTCCAGCGATGACACATGGGAAAAGACCCACCGCCTCGGCGGCCGTCTCTTCCTGCTTTCCGGCATTATCGGCCTGATCACCGCGTTCACGCTCAACGGAATCTGGCTCGCTCTTGCCATGCCGCTCGTCCTGATGCCCTCCGTCCTGATCTGCGTGGTCTATTCCTACCTCGTCTGGCGCCGCGCCAGCGACAAACAGATCGGGAATGATTTGATTGTGTGAAGGCGAGCATTGTGCGCTTTGGGTCTGCGAGCGGTCGTTAGTCAGTGTCTTATTTGGGGCTGCGGTTTCAACCGGTCATCGCAACACTTTAGTTTTGAGCAACTGGAGT
>CAYGPE010000065.1:0-7393 GCA_964351695.1 uncultured Hyphomonas sp.
GCTCAGCTTGAGCGCTATAGCCTCGCCGAAAGGCAGGCAGTCACTTCGCGTTCACCCTGAGCGCGCCCAGACCCTGCATCTCCAGACGTGCTACGCACGGTCTGGTTCGCAACTATGCCTTGCGCTCTCCCCATCTATCTCTCATTCAAATCCGACCCCGCACACCAAGTTCCGGACTCAAACATGCCTCGCCTATTCAATGCCTATATAATTGTCGACTGGAGCGCCGCGGCCAAACCGGTCACAGGCGCGAATTCGATTTGGGTCGGCGTGCTGGCCCGTGATGCCCGGCTGAAATTTCAATATAAATCCGTCAACCCCAGCACTCGCCTCGCCGCGCGTCAGTTTATCGGCGACATGGCGGAAAAACTGATCAAGCGCGGCGACAAGGTCTTGATCGGGTTTGATTTCGCCATGGGCTATCCCGCAGGAACGGCAGACGCGATCGGTCTGACAAAATCCGGCATGCCGCCATGGAAAGCCATGCACGATCACCTCGCCGCCAAGGTCAAAGAGCGCGAAGACAACACAAATGCGCGCTTCGCGCTCGCCGCCGGAATGAATTATGCCATGACTAGGGGACCGCACCCGTTCTGGGGCACACCAAAGCGCGACGCCGTATCGACGCTGGCGACAAAAAAGGGGGATTTTTCAGCGCCTGAATCGCTCCCCGAACATCGGCTTTCTGAAGGCTGGATCAAAGCCAATTTCAAAGCCAATCCGAAGTCTGTTTGGCAACTCCTTGGCGCAGGCGCGGTAGGCAGCCAAGCCCTGCTCGGGATTCCCACCGTATCGCACTTGCGAGCGCGGCTAGAGGGCAGCCAGATCTGGCCGTTTGAGACGGGCTTTAAAGCTCTGACCACGGATGATCTTGAAGCCACCTCTTGTGTGCTGGCTGAGATCTACCCATCAACCGTGAATCCGGTTCCCCAAACAGGCGAAATCCACGACGCCGCGCAAGTCAGAACGCTCGCGAATCACCTGCAAACACTGGATTTGGCCGGACGACTCGGATCAGCCTTCGGGCCGCCCGATTCGCTTGAAAAGGGAAAAATAGCTCAAATTGAGATGGAAGAAGGCTGGATTTTAGTAAAATAGTGCCGAATCCCCCGTACTTATTGGCTTTTCGGGATATCCAACCGTTTCGAATCATGGACAATGCCCGACACGGTGATCATTGCCGTAAACAAAAAGGAGATCCCGATGAACAAGGGTGAACTGACAAAAGCCGTTGCTGAAGCAGCTGATATGTCTCAGGCCGAAGCTGGCCGCGCTGTAGACGCTGTTTTTGACTCGATTTCAGGCGCTGTAAAATCACGCCAATCGGTCGCCATTGCAGGCTTCGGAACCTTCCTCGCGAAAACGCGTGGGGCTCGCGAAGGCCGCAATCCGGCAACCGGCGAAAAGATCCAAATTGCAGAGAAAACATCTGCTGCTTTCAAGCCTGCTTCGGCTCTGAAAGACATCTAGATCGACCCGTTCCTTTGGGGACAAACTTAAGCGGCGCGTCACACCTTGTGGCGCGCCGTTTTCCATTCCAGTAATGCCCATTGTAAAGCGCCTGCAATAAACAGCGTAATCAGCACCGCTTCCATCATACCCTGCGCGCCCCGGCCGAGCGTAATTGCCATGTAATAACAGCCCGGAATCATCAGCGCGAAGAAAGATCCGATGTGAATGGCTGTCGGAAACCAGACCACGCCTTGCGCCCGCAGCGCCATCGACGCTGTCGCCTGCAAGCCATCAAAGCTCGTTCCAATAGCCGCATAGATCAGCAGCGCGGCGATTGCTGGCGCAAGCAGAACACCATCAATGCTCGCCTCGCTATTGACCAGCAAAAGCGCCAAACCGTCTTTGAACAAATAGATCGCAATCGCAAGCACACCGCCCAGCAGGAAGGTCGCTGCGACCCCGAGCCGGGAAGCATCTTTCACGCCTTGCCAGTTCTGACGCCCAACCTGTTCGGCCACCCTGACACTTGTCGCCGTCCCGATGCCCAAAAAGAACATGAAGCAAAAGCCCATGACTTGTACTGAATAGCCATAAACGGCGTTCGCTGCGACGCTGACAAATGCGGCGATGGCAAAGGTCAGGTTGAAACCACCCCACTCAGCCACGTTCGATGCCGCCGTGCCGCTGCCCACTTTAAGCTGACGCCCCGCCTCATCGGTCGGCGCTTCAGGAGATGGCTTCAGGGCTGGCGTCAGCCAGAGCACAAAGCCAATCAAGGCGAACGTAATCGCCCAGCGTGACCCCACCGTCGCCCAAGCAACACCTTCAGCGCCCATTTGCGGCATGCCCCACCAGCCAAGCACCAAGGCCAGATCGATAAACAGGTTCACCACAACGCCAAGATAGGCCGTAATCGTCACAATGAGCGGACGGCGCAGCGCTTCCAGATAGTAAGAGCACACCGTGGATATTGTGAAACCAAACAGGCTAAACGCCAGAATACGCGTGATGCTAGCCGTTTCGGCTGCAAAGACGTCCGGGCTCATCTCACTGCTCATCTCTGCATTCGGATTGATCTCAACGAAAAGCAGTTCAAACAGCGCGTCGGCGCAGAAATAAGTCAGCGCCGATAGCCCCGCCCCGAGCCACAAAGCCATAACCATGCCGCGCCGGAAAATTCGGCCAGAGTCTTTTTCTTCACCGCGCCCTACCAGTTCTGATGTCAGCACCTGAACACCAAGTAGCAGCCCCATGCTGAGGCCGAGTGCGACCCCCATAGGAAGCCATGAGTTCAGAACAAAAGCCAGCTCATGCTCTTGCCCGACAACTTGCCCCAGCACGATTGCATCGGTTAGCCCCATCAGCATCCATGACAGACGTGAGATCGCAATCGGCCCGGACAGCCGCAAAAGATCAAGTATTTCCGAGGCCCGCGCCCATGCGGGCCATGCCCGTTGGGTCATGGGAGTATCTCTTCTATCTAACCCGCAGCGCGGGCCTTAGCTGGATTGGAATCCTTCAGTCCGAGCAGCTTCTCGGCGATCAGAAAGGCGAGCTCAAGCGCTTGTTCACCATTCAGACGCGGATCGCAATGGGTGTGGTAACGTGACGAAAGGTCAGCCTCAGATATTGCCTGCGCGCCGCCGATACATTCGGTGACATTCTGGCCGGTCATCTCAAAGTGTACGCCGCCCGGAACGCAGCCCTCGGCGTTGAGCACATCGATAAAGCCGCCCACTTCGCTGAGGATTTTATCCACAGGACGTGTCTTGAAGCCGTTCATCGTCGTCGTGTTGCCGTGCATCGGATCACAGGACCAGACGACTGTGCGCCCGCTTTTCTTGACGGCGCGGGCCAATGGCGCGAGGCCCTCGGCCACACCCTCGGCGCCGAAACGCGCAATCAGTGTGATGCGCCCGGCTTCATCTTCCGGATTCAGCGTTTCGATGATGCGTAGCAGCTCGTCGACTTCCAGACCCGGTCCGCACTTCATCCCGATTGGGTTACGAACACCTTTGCAGAATTCCACATGCGCGTGGTCAAGCTGGCGCGTGCGATGGCCAATCCACAGCATGTGCGCCGAGGTGTCATACCAGTCGCCAGATGTGCTATCGACGCGCGTCATCGCCTCTTCAAAGCCAAGCAGTAAAGCCTCATGGGAGGTATACATCTCAACCTGCGCCATTTGCGGCACGCTTTGTGAGGTCACACCGCACGCTTTCATGAAGGCCAGCGCATCAGAAATCTTGTCCGCCATCTCGCTATAGCGTTCGCCGAGCGGTGAACGGTCAACGAAACCGAGCATCCATGAGTGGACATTCGACAGGTCAGCATAACCGCCCTGACTGAACGCGCGCACGAGATTCAGCGTCGAAGCCGATTGCGAATAGGCTCTGATCAAGCGCTCAGGGTCCGGAATGCGCGCCTCGGGCGTGAATTCCATGCCATTGATATTGTCGCCGCGATAGGAAGGCAGCGTCACGCCATCCTTGGTTTCAACCGGTGATGAGCGCGGTTTGCCGAATTGACCCGCCAAACGGCCAACTTTCACAACCGGTTTTGACGCTGCAAACGTCAAGACAACGGCCATTTGCAGTAATACACGCAAAGTATCGCGAATATTGTCGGCGGAAAATTCCTTGAAACTCTCCGCGCAATCGCCGCCCTGAAGCAAGAAAGCATCGCCCGCAGCGACGCTGGCAAGACGCTTTTTGAGGTTTCGCACCTCACCTGCAAAAACCAATGGTGGAAACGCTTTCAGCCGGGCTTCGACGTCAGCTAAAGCAGCTGCATCGGGATAGTCTTCCGGAATATGTTTCGCTGGGCGCGAGCGCCAGCTATTCGGCGTCCATGTCATGGTCTTCTCCTTAAGGCCGTGCTTTTTGCACAGACAATCCACAGAACTCAAGCGCCAGTTTCAAATGATGCCGTGAAAGTGTAGCTTAAATCAGCTAATCAGGATACGCGTCTAACTTATCCTCCCGAAACGTGGACCAACGTATGTCCCATATTTTTATCGCCCATGGCCCCCGCGACGTCGATGCGCTGCTCACTGTGCACGAAGTCTTTCGGCAATCCTCCATCCCGACCTGGTACACACCGCCGGGTGAGGATGGCGACGCCGATAATAGCGAGGTCAACAAGGCCATCGACAGCGCCTTTGGCATGGTCGTGCTGGTTTCAGCCTCATCGATCCGGTCCAAGGCGGTGCAGGCACAGTTGCAGCGCGCGACTGAACGCGGCGTGACTCTGTTTCCAATCCGCGCCGATCTTGGGCGTTTGTCGCGCCAGTTTAAATCTGCGCTGGCCGACAAACTGACCGATGCGATCAGTGATGATGGCGCGCTGGACCGTCTGGCCGAGAATGTTCGTGAACGCTATGAGCGCCGTTGCCCGGTGATCGCGGTGATGAACCTGAAAGGCGGGATCGGCAAAACCACCGTTTCCAGCCAAGTCTTTGGGGCGTGGCAGGCGAGCCTCGGGGGGCGCACGCTGCTGATTGATCTCGATCCGCAATATAATCTGACCCAGACCTTTTTCGACATGGATCATGCCGATGCCAGCTCGGCGCGGGATAAATCGGTGATCTCGCTGTTTGAGCGTTCGCGCCTGCACAAGGCCAATACGCCGTCGCCCGCCGAAGACTGGACGACGATTAATGCCGAACCGTTCGCGCCTGCGCCAGCCAGCGTGATTGCGCATGACCTGCTGGGCGATGGCGGCCCCGGCGGGCAGTTGGACCTGATCTCTGGCCAGTTTGAAATCTCCAAATATGCGTTTGCGCCAAGCCCGCAGGCGCTGACTATGGTGGGCAATAATTTCCGCCGCATGATCGACCATTATCGCAGCGAATATGACCTGATCGTATTCGATACCAATCCGAACGCGACCTTCCTGACGCGCTGCGCGCTGGAGGCCGCTGACCGGGTGCTGGCGCCCATGCATCCGGATATCTATTCGCTGCGCGGTGTGCGCCTGCTCAATCAGGTGATTGAGGAACAGGTTGAGGCGGCGAAACGCCCGCAGCTTTCTGTCTTGTTCAACGCGGTTGGCCGCTCTGAGCAATCGAATTTCGAGGCCGAGGCGCGCAATGGGACGTTTGATGACGTTGCCGGGTTCGCGCTATCTGAGAAGCTGCTGAAAAGCGCCCTGCCCCGCTCTGGCCATCTGGTGGTACGCAGTCCTGATCCGGGCGAGGCCCCGTGGAGCCAGCTTGTCGTCCATAAAGGGCGCGGCGGGGGGCTGAAGGCCATCCGCGAGGCGCTGAAGGGCATTGCGCTGGAATTGAAATTACTGGTTGAAGGCTAGGTTAAGCGGTTTCCCAGCACCAAACCCCGGACCAGCTTTCGCTGTCACGATATACAGAGCCAAGGCGCGTTCAGAGAGTACGCGTTGCTAATGCCTGCCTTTCGGCGAGGCTGTATGCGTCCTGCCTGAACGCGCCTGCGGCGGCGTGTTTTTTTGGTCATCCCTGGGCGCTTCGCGCGATCCCAAAGTCCGGGCTTAGTCGGTTTTACGGAACTGTCGTCCAACCTCCACGGATTGCCGCGAGGTATCCCGGTGCACTACCCGACCGGAACCGCCAGAGGCTGGGTTACGGAACCCAGCCTGCCGCTCCGGGCCGCCGCTCCTCTCACCGTTCTAGCCGCTCTAGAATGGCCCTGCATGATGAGGGGATGGCAGGAGTATACACTGCGCGAGAGGGGTGGGGGGTAGAAAAGCGAAATCGCCCGTACTGACAGGGGCGTTTTACGGGAAAGAGGTGGTTTGCGTCGCCGCTCAGGGTGCGGACCTGTGGCGGTTGTAACCGCCCTAAATAGGTCGCTTACAATCCTACGCGCTAAGCTCCCAAAAAAGCTGTTTTGATTGACCCATGCCATAGGCAATTTTCCGCTTGCCAAACGAACAGTTTTGAGGCTTAGCGAAAATGCGTCCTGCTCACGCGAGGGAGGTTTTCCTCATGTTGTGGCGTCCGGAGAGCGGCCGGCGCGTTCAATTCATGGAGAGTCTGCATGATGATTGTCCGGTGTTACCTAGCGCCCTCAACTATTGAGGGTTTGGGAGTTTTTTCGACGAGCCATATATCGCATGGGGATATTGTTTGGAGATTTGATCCGGAGTTCGATCAAGTTTTCTCAACCGACTATGTCAAACGGCAGCCGGAACACATTAGAGAGTTTCTCGAACGGTATACTTATGCCCACCCCAGCGATCCAGGGCTGATCGTGCTTGATTCTGATGAGGGTCGATTTATGAACCACAAGGACAAACCAAACACCGATTTTAGTGATCCTGAAATTGGCGTGGCGCTTCGTGATATTAGCGCCGGGGAAGAACTTACCTGTGACTATGGCCATTTCACTATCGGACCTGTTGTTCACCAAGCTCCCCGACACAAACTATCGCCTATTATCGTTCAAAAAAACGGGACTCGTCGATTATTCGCCAGAGGAAACTGAGGCGTATCAACTCTCAAGGTTGCGTTTTGAGCACGTCTTGTGCCTATCTCAGCATACTACCCCGAACTGCCGTTCGGGGTAGCATTCTACAGCCTGTTATTTCTTTGCTTCACCAGGCTTTGATGGTTTCTTCGTCTTTGTCACCGGCGGTTTATTGCGGGTGATTTGGTTTGACGAATCAGATTTATGCTTTTCATTACTTGGTTTGAAATCAACCATGGCAGTGTGCCTTAAAGTGCGTCACTTAACCGTAACGCAAGCGCCCTTTGACAATCGAGGGCAGTCCAATTTTCTCACCGATCAAGATTTTCAGCAATTGAATTCAGCGTGATTAAAAAAAATTTACAAGCTAGCGTATTTCTCAATCGGCCCGCGCCGAAAGCGGTTTTCTAGTGTCGTTAAAGATCGAATATGAGCGGCTTATTCTCGCCTGCCGATTCAACCGATCGACGCAACACATTCCTGTAATCGCTCAGCTGGGC
>CAYGPE010000066.1:0-6433 GCA_964351695.1 uncultured Hyphomonas sp.
GCTCTCGAAATCCAAACCGGCAGACATCCCATGGAACGCATGACTGGGCCGCGCAAAACAATAGACGCAGCCATGTTCACACCCACGATACGGATTGATCGTGCGATCAAATGATATGTCAGGCGACTTGTTGAACGTGATAATCGTGCGCGGCGTTTCCTTGGTCAGCGTTGTACGCAGCGGCGCTGCATCCTCCTCAATCGTGTCCCAGCCATCATCAATCACCTCGCGTGTTTGCGCCTCAAACCGGCCAACATGGTTCGATACAGCGCCGCGCCCGCGATGGTGGAAGCGCTCCCCAAGCTCTTCCACCGCGGCCCGTCCCACCCGGCCATACTTTGCCAATTTCTGTGTCTGCCTCATAGGTTTGGAAAAAGCACATGCGCCAGAACATAACAAGAACTATCTGGGCATCATCCACAGGTTTTGTGATCTTGCAGCGGGCGGCTTGTATGTTTCACCGCGCTAAGACGCTGTGCGTCATGCGGTGGAAGCGGGTTCCACGCCAGCCACTACCGTGGCCTTCTTCGCTGAAATTGATCCACTGGATCAATTTCCGGGCGCTACGAAGCATGAACCGGGCTGAAGGCTCACAAGACACATAAGCCGTGGTCCCTGCGGGAAAGAGCCCTGACCCCGCCAGAGGCCTGCATGGTGAGCGAAGTCGAACCACGCGGGCCGGGACGCCCGCCTTCAGGGTTCGAGCTTGTATTTGGCCCGGCGCTAGACACCCGTGGGAGGTGCTTCGCACCAGCCGGGCGACAGCAGGTTCCCGATCGTCGCTGCGCTCCTCCGATGAACCAGGCTGAGGGCTCTTTCCCCAAAATATCGCCCGCCATTACAGGCGATTGTGCTTTTCTATCCTCCCCCTCTCGCACCCGGCGTATACTCCTCCTCATCTCCCCTCGCTCAGGGCGTTCCGGAACGGCTGGAAGGAGGGGTGAGCGGCGGTCTGAGGCTGCGAATGGGGCTCCGATTCCCATTCCTGGCGGTTTCAGTCGGGCAGTGCACCGGGACACCTGGCGGCAACCCGCACAGGTTGGGGGCTTCGTAGCCGGTTGCGTCAGCAATCATTTGATCCGGTGGATCAAATGAAGGCGCAGAAGGCTGCGGCAGCAGCACCCCCGTAAAACCGACTAAGCCCGGACTCGGCAAAGCGCGAAGCTTGCCGGGATGACCAAAAAAACGCACCGCCGCGGGCGCGCTCAGCTTGGGCGCACTACGCTGGTCGCGAGGCCAGTAGTCAATCGCGTTCACTCCGAGCGCGCCCAGACCCTGCATACCGTGACGCCGAGGGGCGGTCCGGGGCTTAAACCTGCCCGGCAATCGCCGCGGCCACTGCCACTGTTCGCTGCGCTTCTTCCAGATGCAGCAGCTCGGTCATTTTGCCATTCACTTTCAGTACGCCTTTCCCGGAATTGGCAGGATCGGCAAAAGCGGCAATCACCGCCTCGGCCTGCGCCACGTCCGCGTCGTCCGGGGCAAAAATGCGGTTTGTAGCGTCGAGTTGTGAGGGATGGATCAGCGTCTTGCCGTCAAAGCCCAGAAGTCGCCCCTGCTCACATTCCGCCACGAGGCCATCTTCATCGCCAATGCCGTTAAACACCCCGTCAATCGCCACCAGATCATAAGCCCGCGCCGCGATCACAGACAGGCTGAGCGCAGTCTGAAATGCAGTGCGCACAGGCGGATCATTGACCGCGCGAAACTCTTTGGCGAGATCATTCGTGCCCATGACAAAGGCTTGCAACCGGGTGCGGCCGACCGCCTCGGCAATCTCTTGAATATTCAGGATCGCCTTGGGCATCTCGATCATCACCCAAAGCCCCATATCGCCTGGCGCGCGCGCCCGGCTCATCGCATCGTCCAGCCGATCAATATCGCCGCCATCAATCACCTTAGGTGCCAGAATCGCATCTGGCCCGGCCGCAACCGCCGCCTTGATATCATCAAGCCCCCACTCAGTATCCATGCCGTTGACCCGGATCACCAGCTCGCGCTTGCCATAGCCGCCCGCTTTCACGGCGGCGCAGGCCGTCTCGCGCGCTTCGGCCTTGGCTTCCGGCGCAACCGCGTCTTCGAGGTCAAAAATCAGACTATCGGCGGCAAGGCTTTTGGCCTTTTCAAGCGCGCGTGAATTGGCCCCTGGCATATACAGGCAAGATCGACGGGGACGATGGACAGTGGCAGGCATAGGGCGTCTCCTCACGCATTTCAGACAGGTCACGACTGCCTGCAACAGCCCGCGAAATCAACCGGCGACGCAGCGCAAACTGAGCAAGACAATTGCAGCACAGCGCGAGACTGCGCATACTCAGGGCTTGAAGTGGGCGATTTAAGGCATAACGCCATTGCGAAAATCAGCTTTTACGCGACAGGAGACTGTGTGATGCGACATATCCTATGCGGTCTGGCCGCAATTATTTTAGTGCCGTTTACCGCCGCCGGCGAACCCGTCTCGCTTCAGCAGGCCAAGACAGAGCTATCCAAACGCGGAGCGAAGGCGATCCAAAGCGCGTTGTTTTCCGGGTCACCCGTGATTCAAGCCAATTTAGAAAATCAGGGCATGACGATGCGTATGACCCAATGTGAAGGCGAGGGTTTCGAATGTAAGACCGCCACATTCAATTCCTGCCGCGAATATCCAGATTTCACCCGGGCCCAGGCGCTGGAGGTCACGAACGGGTATTCAAGCCAAAACGACGCCCGCGGCGCGGCGCATATCGCTGATGATCCGGTCAGCGGGCAGAAATTCTGCGTGCGCCTGCGGATTGACCTGCACGAGGAAGATCGTTTCGACATATCAGATGTGTTTGACTGGCAGCTTACCATGCGCGACTTCTTCGCGTACACAGACGCAGCAAATGACCGAAACATAAGCCGTCGTTTGCTTGGGCAATAAGGACAGCAATTTGCACAATTACACCGCTCCGGGCTTTGAGCCCGTCTTCGATGTGTTTGAAGAAAATTTCGCCGACGATCAGGAATTAGGGGCCGGTTTTGCGGCATTTCTAGATGGCGAACTTGTCGTTGATCTGTTTGGCGGCTGGGCCGACCGCAAAAAGACACATGATTGGACCGCGCAGACCATTGTTCCGGTCTATTCAACCACCAAGCCCATTGCAGCGCTCGTTCTGGCCAGCATCATGGACGGTCTGCCCGCCGGGTATGAAACGCGGGTCGCGGATGTCTGGCCGGAATTTGGCGCGAATGGAAAAGGCGATGTAACCATCGCGCAAATGTTGAGCCATCAGGCGGGTCTACCGGGGTTTATTGAGCCGATTGATCCGGCGCTTTGGCTCGCTCCACCCGCTTGCGCTGCGGTGCTCGCTGCGCTTGAGCCCATGTGGGAACCTGGCACAGCGCATGGCTACCATCCCTTGAGCTGGGGCTATTTGATTGGCGAGCTGGCACGACGCATTGATGGCCGCAGCCTTGGCACTATCCTGCGCGAGGATATTGCCGGACCTGCAGAAATTGATTTTCGCATTGGAACACCCGAAAGCGAGCATGCGCGGATTGCGGATATTCAGCGCCCCCGCGCTCTACCCGAGCTTGGCGACATCAATGAGGCGACCCGCGCGGCCTTCCTGACCAAATGGGCGGCACCGGATCGCGGCGGGGCGATTTGGCGCGAGATTGAAATCCCTTCCGCCAATGGCATTGGATCGGCCAAGGCGGTTGCGCAGCTTTATGGGATCTATGCCCATGGCGGCATGCTGAACGGCCGCCGGGTCATTTCCGAGGCGAGCTTTGAAGCGCTCATCCAATCGCGCACCAAGGGGCAGGATCTCGTCCTGCCTTATGTCACGGAATTTGCGGCTGGCGTGATGCGCAACAATATTGGTCTCTATGGCCCGAACCCGGACACACTCTGCCATTCCGGCTGGGGCGGATCGCTTGCCTTGGGCGATCCTGAAAGGCATCTGTCTGCGGCCTATGTGATGAACCGCCAGTCCAACAGCCTGCAAGGCGACCCACGTGCAACGCGTCTGGTACAGGCGTTATATGGTTGTTTGTAGCGATGTTTGAGGGCCTCAACTGGACCGCCTTTCTCGTCGCAATGATGATTGTCGAAATTACACCCGGCCCAAATATGGGCTGGCTCGCATCTCTTTCAGCCCAATCCGGACGGCGGGTCGGCCTAAAAGCAGTCGCTGGCGTTACACTTGGTCTAGCACTCCAGATGATCGCCGCTGCCGCGGGTGTCTCAACCGTGCTGGCAAGTTCAGATTGGCTTTACGAGGCCCTGCGCTGGGGCGGGATTGCCTTCATGATCTATCTCGCCTGGCAAAGCTGGGTCGAGACGGGCGAGAATTCCCCGGCAAAAAGCGATAGCGCCGACAATTTCAGGCGCGGTCTGATTGCCAACCTGCTGAACCCGAAAGCGCTGGTCTTCTACATTGCCGTTGTCGGACAATTCGCTGATGCAACGCGCGGCTCGCTTTGGCTGCAGACTCTTACACTGGGAAGCATTCATCTTCTGGTTTCCCTGATCGTACATATCGCGATTGTCCTTCTCGGTGCGCGACTTGGGCGGCATATGCGCGGCTTGCAGAACGCCATGATCGTGCGGGCTGGGTTTGCGACATCCCTGCTTCTGGTCGCCTTGTGGATTGCGATATCAACAGCGCGTTAAGCGGTGTTTCAGCATGAGACTCGCCTATTGCGCGAATTGGCATGGGGTTTGCAAATATCAATTCAGAGTTTGGAAGCTCTCATCCACATGCAAAACTTTGCCCGGCCTCGTGCCGGGCTTTTTTATCTGATCGCGCCCGCCGCCCGCGCCAAACGCCGCGCCTTGGCATCGCCGATCAGGCTGTCAGTGGTAAATATGGCAAGTGCTGTCCAGATCAGCGCAAATGCGGCTGCGTGGCTAAGCCCAAACACTTCGCGGAACACCAGAACCGAAATCAGGAATTGCAGCGTTGGCCCGATATATTGCATCATCCCGACGGTTGAGAGCCGCAGACGTTTGGCAGCAATTGCAAACAGGATCAGTGGCACAGCGGTAATCGGCCCCGCCGCGATCAGCCAGAAAATATCGCTACCGCCCTCGCCGAATAGTCGCCCGCCCGGCTGCTGGATAAACCAGCCCATCCAGATCAGGACCAGCGGCGCGAGCATTGCGGCCTCGACGACAAATCCGGCGCGGCTATCAACCTGAACCTGTTTGCGGATCAGCGAATAGATCGCAAATGTAAAACACAGGACCAAGGCAACCCAGGGCAAATATCCGAGCGCTGAAGCCATCACGGCGACCCCGCCCGCCGCAATGGCCACCGCCACCCATTGCGCGGGGCGTAGCTTTTCAGAGAAGAAGACCGCCCCGAACAATACGTTGACCAGCGGATTGATATAATAGCCGAGGCTCGCCTCCATCACCCGCTCTTGCCCGACGGCCCAGATATAGACGTACCAATTGAGGCCAATCATAGCGGCAGACAGCGTCAGCCAGCCAACATGTGAGGGCTTCAGCGCGGCCCGCATCTGCCCCCAATTGCGGGCCAGCGCGATCAGAATCAGGCCGGTTGGCACACTCCAGATAATCCGGTGCGCCAGCATCTCCGTCGGCCCGATATGGTCCAGATAGCGGAAATACAGCGGCAAGCAGCCCCAGATGCCATAACAGCCAAGGCAAGACAGAAATCCAAGACGAATAGCGGGAGACATGTGGGCGAGGTATCCGTGATTGTCGTGAAGCGCCACCCGTTTTTTGTGCTTCAGGTGCGCGGAGGCGCGCCGCGAGGCCAGTCTGGGCGGGAGGGGCACTGATATTGCTGCGCTAAGACGCTGCGCGTCACGCAGCAGAAGCGGGTTCCGCGACAGCGCTTTGCGCTGAGCATGAACCGGGCTGAGGGCTCCGGGCTTAACTAGGAACTATCTTGAAGGGGTGGCACCTGCCGCCAAACCACACGCACCCAGCGCCAGATAAGCCGCCGCCCACAAGCCATGAAGCGGCCCATCCAATAGTGGACCGCGCTGAGATGCGCTTCGCCAGAGGCATCATGCATCGGCGTCCAGTGCTCGCGGTAGAGCTTGCGCTGGCGGCTCATCCAGGCGCGTAGGTCGCGTTTGTCATCGCTGAGCGCGACCACATGCACGCGGCCATCGGCGGCGATCTCATAGATCAATTCGCGATCCACCGCCTCAGCCCAGCCGCGCAGCCAGAACAATTGCCACCACACCCATGGCCAGAAATAGACCGGAACGTGGGCGACAGCAGCGAGTGTGAAGCGGATCTCCATAGGCCGGGAGTATAGACCCAGTTGAACAGGTGTCGGACAGAAGGCCATTTTCGCCTGTATTTTCAAGGCGAATGGCCGGGAATGATGGCTAGGCCGGCGTCGGAGCGGACGTCAGCACAGTGACTTAAACCGCCTGCCGATTCAACCGATCGACGCAACACATTCCTGTAATCGCTCAGCTGGGC
>CAYGPE010000067.1:0-5879 GCA_964351695.1 uncultured Hyphomonas sp.
GAAACGACATCATCGCCGCGCTATGCGGGATTTATGGTGTGATGAAAAGCCTGATTAGTAGGAACGCCAAGCGCGTGTCTGCTTTGGGTCGTGAGGGATATCAGATGAGAGTCTTACTTGGGGCGATTTTAAGACACTGAGCCCATGTCAACAATGGGAATGATATTCCAATTTCTTTGTAAGCCGATCGATGTTCAATCCCTGACCATCATTTTTTGATGTTGTGGCAGGCGCAAATTAGACTGTGGCTTTTCTTTTGTCTGTTGCTATGAACGATAAGTCCAACATTGGCGGGGTATAAACAAATGGTTTGGCGCAAAACTTTCATAGTTTTTACAATGATGTTCGGACTTGTTGCGTGTGCCGCGACAGCTGGAAATAAAAGCGACGTTGGCGCCGGCGTAATAGTAGGCGATCTCAGTGTGAGCTGCGCCGAGGACCCAGCGTGTGTAAATCGCATTCATCCCGAAATCCCAATGGTTGCTAAAGCCGATCTCGGAGAACGCATCGTGTTTCTTAGTCGTGATGCTTTCGACCTAATTCTTGATCCTGATGAGTTCTCAAGTGCGAAAAGAAACCCCCGAGAAGGCGTCGGCGTTGTACATGCGCTGACCGGGCCGGTGCATATCAATGGTGCTAAAGCAGGCGACGTGCTAGCTGTCTCTATTGAGGCGCTTGAGCCTGCCAAGGTCGGCTGGACGGAAGTGGGACCATTTGGTTTTGCATCTGACCAATTCGGAACCGATGGTCGTTTTATCGTTTGGCGTTTAAATGACGACTATGCCGTAAGCGATGCATTGCCGGGTGTACGCATTCCCAACGCAAGTTTTCCCGGCGTCATAACAACCTTACCGGACAAAAAATTGCATGCTGACATTCTCGCACGCGAAACGCAGCTGCTCGTGGCCGGGGGGGCAGTTCTTCCTCCCGATCCGGAGGAAGCAAAGCCAGCAGAAATTTGTGGGATAGATGGATTGAAGCCGTCGGAGTGCCTCCGGACGGTGCCACCACGTGAACATGGAGGTAATTTGGATATCCGCTATGTTACTACCGGTACGACGCTATTTTTACCATGTCTCATTGATGGGTGCGGCCTGTCAGTTGGTGACTTTCATTACGCGCAGGGCGACGGAGAGGTGGCAGGCACAGCGATCGAGATGGGCGGTAAACTGACAGTCACCACTCGGATTGTTAATAACCCGCCTGATATGTCTCACGGACCACATTACGAGGGACCAGCGTCTGTGCTTGGGATACCATCTAAGCGCTTTTATGCCGTTACCGGATTCCCACTGAAGGAAGAAGGTAGCGTTCCTGCGAACCTAACCTATCTCGAATCCGCCAAAATTGCTGGTCTCAGTAATCTTTCAGGTGATATTAATCTCGCAGCCCGCAATGCATTGGCCGCTATTATCGACTACATCATGACAGAGTATGGATATGACCAGACGCAAGCCTATGTGATCGCCAGTGTTGCAGTCGATCTGCGGATTGGGCAACTCGTTGACGTTCCGAATGTCGGCGTAACAGCAATCCTACCCTTAGATATTTTTGTCGAACGCGAGTAGACTTTAATATTGTGGGCGTTTTAAGACGCTTGGCTGATGTCTGCTTGGACGCCGAAAGTAAATATGCAGCCTTCATCCGCCCCAGGCCCGCACCCTGAGCGGCGTCGAAGGGCGCGGGCCGGAACGCACGCCTTCATGGTTCGACTTCGCTCACCATGCGGCGACTCAAACCACGTCTTTCCCGCAAAACGCCCCCGCCAGTACAGGCGATCAGGCTTTTCTTTCCGCCCCCTCACGCACCCGGCGTATACTCCTCCGCATCTCCTTCCGGCAGGGTCGGTCATGAGCGGCATGATGGAAGGTAGAGCGGCGGTCTGAGGCTGCGGGTGGGGGTCCGTTCCCTATCCTTGGCGGTTTCAGTCGGGCAGTGCACCGGGATACCTGGCGGCAATCCGCGCAGGTTGGATCACAGGTCCGTAAAACCGACTAAGCCCGGACTCGGCAAAGCGCGAAGCTTGCCGGGATGACCAAAAAAACGCACCGCCGCGGGCGCGCTCAGCTTGGGCGCACTACGCTGGTCGCGAGGCCAGCAGTCACTCCGCGTTCACCCTGAGCGCGCCCAGACCCTGCATACCGTGACGCCGAGGGGTGGTCCGGGGATTGGTGCTGCAAGGTTCGGAGGGGTTTGTGGTTTTGCCCGGCGCTAAGGTGCTGCGCACCAGCCGGGCAATAGCGAGCTCCGGTCGGGCTACGCCCGCCCATGAACCAGGTTCAAGACTGACGCCCACAAGCACCCGTGGTCATGTGTCTTGTGAGCCTTCAGCCCGGTCCATCGCGTAGGCAAAGCCGAAGCGGGTGACCTGCTACCCACCGCGTGAGGCGCAAGCCTCTTAGCGCGGTGAAAAACCAGAGCCCCCCCTACTCAGCAGGCTTCATGAACTTCAACGTCATGCGATCAGACTCGCCAATCGCATTTACCGCCGCCTTTTGCTCGTCTGTCTCAGCGCCGGCGCGCGTCGGTGGCAGACGCCAGACAAAGTCGTCTTCGCTCGGAACGTCATTGGCGTTGGCATTGATTTCGCTGGTTCCAACGAGTGTGAAGCCAGCATCCTCGAACGCTTTAATCACAACGCTTTGCTTCAAATACCCGGCATTGCCATCAGCCCACTCGTCGGAATTTGTTTCGGGTGCACGATGCTGAACCACACCCACAACGCCGCCTGGCTTCAAGAGGCGATAGGTCTCAGCGATGGTTTTTGACATGAAGGCGTCATCTGCCTCGCTACGATGCAGATTGTGCAGGGCGCGAATGAATAATGCCGCATCAATCTTATTGGCTTTGTCTTCTGCAAGTGTCGTCATTTGGTATGAGCCAACTTTCGGACCATCGTCACCGACCCACTCCTTAGCTTGGTCTTTCCAGCCAGCCGAGCGCGCCATGAACATGGCAATGCGTTCTTCGTCGCCATCTGGAAAAATGATGGGCCAAATGGCGTCTGGATACTGCCCGCCCATGAGCTTTCCATCCGCCCCAAGATACGGCATCAGAATCTTGGTGTACCAGCCGCCGCCCGGCAGCGCTTCCATGACTTTCATGCCCGGCTCAATACCAAAGAAAGCAAGCGTCTCAGCCGGATGGCGGGCGTCGTATCGCGCTTTAACTTCATCGGGTTGCGCGGCGAGAATGCCAGCGAGGACTTCCGCGTTACTCATCGTCGCGGCAACAGCCTCAACCTTGTCTGCAGGCGCTTCGGCAACAGTTTCAACTTCAACTGTTTCGACGACCTCGGCTGTTTCGACTTCAGGGGCTGACGTGCCATATGTTTCACACGCCGATAGCGCCAGAATACTTGCAGCGGTTGCGAGAATAAGTGTTGATTTCATGATCTTCCCTCCATTTGCAGTATGGTTAACACGGTCGGCGCAGAGCCAGAAGCATTTCCTGATAACAGGTTTGTTACAATCGTAATTCTTTCCATATTAGCTTTGAAAATCGATGAAACAAATCGACCACTAGGCAGGCCCGGCAGTGCGGGTTAAGCGGTTGGTTATGACTGATTTTAGCTTATCGCCCGCATTAAAGACGCTTGCCGCAGGGCATGCGCTTTCCGCGCCAGATCTAGAAGCTGCCTTCAGCGCTATCTTGTCTGGCACTGCCGCGCCAGAGCAGATTGGCGCATTCCTTATGGGCCTCGCTGTGCGCGGTGAGACTGGTGCGGAATTGCTGGCCGGGGCGAAAGTTATGCGCGCCAATGCCCGCAAGATCGCGCTAGAGGGCACGATACTCGACACGTGCGGCACAGGCGGCCTCGGCTGGACAAGTCTCAATACCTCGACCGCCAGCGCCCTCGTGATTGCTGCCTGTGGCGGGAAAGTCGCCAAGCACGGCAATCGCTCTGTGCCACCCAAGACAGGCAGCGCCGATGTGCTCGAGGCGTTAGGCGTTGAGCTGGATATGGATGAAGCCCGCTTTCGCGCTTGCCTTGACCGCGCTGGCGTTGGATTCCTGTTTGCGCGCAGCCATCACAGCGCCATGCGCCACGTCGCGCCGGTTCGTGCGAGCCTGGGCATACGAACCATTTTCAACCTGCTGGGGCCGCTTTCAAATCCAGCCGGAGCGACGCATCAGATTCTTGGCGTCTATGAACCGCGCTGGCTCCGCCCGATGGCTGAAGCCCTGCGGGATCTTGGTATCACCCGCGCTTGGGTCGTACATGGCACAGACCCGGATGGCACGCGCCTGGATGAATTGTCCATAGCTGGCGAAACGCAGGTCATAGAAGTTAAAAATGGCGCCCTGTCTGAGCTGACAATCACGCCGGAAGATGCCGGTCTGTCGCGCCACGGGCTGAAATCACTCACCGGCGGCAAGCCAGACGAAAATGCTCTAGCCATACATGACCTGCTCGACGGCCGCCCCGGCCCGTTTCGTGAGGCTGTCGTGCTAAATGCTGCGGCGGGTCTGCACATTATTGGCAAAGCAAGCGACCTCAAACAGGGCGCCGAGATGGCAGGCGCGGCACTGGATAATCGCGATGTCTTACAGACGCTGTCGACACTTGTCGAAGTGTCGAGCGGACAAAGCGTTTAAAGCACTGATATCTAAGCATCTGGCTTTGCGTCAAAAAACCATAGTGCGGTGTCGATTTTGCATGCAATCTGGGCTAGGACGCGACGACTAGATACGTGAAGAGGAACCTACGGTGAGCCATATTATCTGTTTTGGTGAGATGCTGATGCGTCTCTGGCCATCAAACTCTGAACGCCTGTGCCAGAAGGCGCAGTTTAATATCGATTTTGTTGGCGCTGAAGCCAACGTTGCTGTGTCATTGTCTCGGTTCGGACATGACGTGGACATGGTTACGACACTGCCATCCAATCCGCTTGGCCGCGGCGCTCGTACCGAAGTCCAGAAGCACGGCATAAACTGCAAGAAAGTGCATTTCCGCGAGGGGCGTCTCGGCGTTCTGTTTCTTGAAACGGGAGCAATGTTCCGACCGTCGCAAATCGTTTATGACCGCGCGCATTCCGCCTTCGCTGAAATGCCCGCATCTGAATATGACTGGGACGCGATACTGGACGGCGCGGATATGCTGCATCTGTGCGGGATCAATCTGGCTGTTGGCACTGAGCCGATGCAATCTTGCTATGATGCCGTTTCAACCGCCAAGCGTTTGGGCGTGAAAGTCTCGTTCGATTGCAATTTTCGGCCATCGCTGTGGAAAGGCCGTGAGGCAGAGGCTGCCAAAGCCCAGCACGACATTGCCAATCATGCCGACATACTGTTTGCGGGGCCACGCGATATGGGCCTGATGTATGGCATGTCACAAGCAGAGACCGATCCGCTAAAGGCGTTTGAAAACGCGGCTGAAGTGGCGTTCCAGCAGCACCCAAATTTGAAATATATGGCTGCTACAGCGCGGGAAGTGACGTCTGCGGATACAAATATACTCACCGCCTTTATCGCCCACGAGGGCAAGGTCTACGCAACCAAGCCATTGCTACTTGATGGCATCGTAGACCGCATTGGCGGCGGCGACGCCTATGTTGGCGGCATGCTGCATCAACTCGCCAAGGGCGCACCACCGCAGGAGATGGTCGACTTCGCCGCTGCGGCATCAGGGCTAAAGCATACAATGATGGGAGATTTCAATCTCACCAGCGAAGCCGAAGTGCGTAGTTTTATGTCGACAGGCGGCGGTGACGTGAACCGCTAATCCCTGAAAAAGGGATACACATATCATGTCCAGCGACGGAAAGTCTGACATCCTGCGTTAAAGCTTGAGAGAGCTAACGGAGGTACGCGATGTCTGAACTGCTGGGAGCGATTGCCACCACCCGCTTCGGACTAGGTGCATCCAAAGGTGAGAT
>CAYGPE010000068.1:0-5797 GCA_964351695.1 uncultured Hyphomonas sp.
AGCGATACCCGCCGTTTTGGTATTTTGTTTTTGGGTTTGGATGGCGGGTGTCGCTGCGCTCGACCCGCCCTACGGGTTGGATTTGGATTATCCCGTCCTACGGGGCTGTGAACCTTGAGTTTGCACGCAATCAATCCGACCGGGTCGGCGGCGCGTGTATACTCCCCTCTATGGCCGATATGCGGACCCTTTCGATGGATGAGCGGCGGGCACTCGCGGCGCAGGCCGAAGAGCTTGCGCGGGCGGGGGTGGCCCCGGCGGAGATACGGGCGCGGCTGGGGGTCGCGTATGGCACCTATTCGCGCTGGGCGCGGCTATATGGGTTTCGTCAACGTGATGTGCGGCCCGGCGCGGCGCTGGCCGGGGCGCCGCTAAAAACGCCGCCGGGGCCGGGCGGGCCGGGGCAGAGCGCGCGGTCTGGGCGCTATTATCTCGGCCAAGGGGCGGCAGCGGATCATCCTGTGCGCGAGACCGGGGCGGGGCATCCGGGCTGGAGCGGCGGCAAGGCGGCGTCGCGGGGGCGCTATGACGCGCTGCGCGATGCACGGCGCGATGCGGCAGGGCTGGAAGTGGCAGGCCTGTCGCCAAGCGAGCTGCTGGACCGGGTCGAGACTGCGCTGGCGGAGGGGGCGCTGAGCGAGGCGGACCGCCTGTTGCGGGCCTGGCGGGCGCAGGCGCGGCGGCTGGCCGGGGTCGCGGCCTTGCAGGCCGAGAGGCATAGCAAGGAGCCGCCGCAACAGGACTTTATGGGGATGAGCGATGAAGAGCTGGAAGCCTATGTGGAGGCTTTGGGGGATCGTTAGTTTTCTTCACCGCGCTAAGCGGCTGCGCCGCACGCGGTGGAAGCGGGTTCCGGTCTGGCTTCGCCAGCCCATGAACCGGGCTCAGGGCTGTGCTCCCACAAGCACCTTTAGTCATGGCTCGTGCGAGCCTTCAGCCTGGTTCATGCGCGCAGCGCGGAACCCGCTTATCTGGCTGGCGCTTCGCGCCTCAGCGCCAGATACAAAAAGGCCAGCCCCGCGGGGCTGGCCTTCGTGAGCCGGTTATGACTCTTGAATCTGGCGGCGTTCAACAGGGCCACCCGCCTGATCAGATGGCTCGAAGAGGGTGCTCCACGAGATATCCAATACAAGCAAATTCAATTGCCTCACCTGGTTTCTCACTCGACATGGATCACCTCCTTTCAATTGCTGAACAAATCCGGGACACGCAGTCTCTCGGACAGTTCAACTAAGCACGACTCGTGCCTAACGAAAGATGAACGGCATTAATTTTTGCGCCTTAGCTGTGAAATTAATGCCGTAGGGGCGTTTTAATTGCTCAGAACGCCGATCACGAGGCCGATAATCGCGCCTGTCGCAACCGAGGCGAGGATGGCGTCGCCGGTGTCGTGGTCACGCACCCAGTGGTGGCCATAAGGCGGATCGTACAGGCCGTAATAGCCATAATCGGAGATGATGATCGTGTTGTTGTGATAGCCGTAATGGCCGCCAATATGGTAGCGCGGCGTGTAGTGGCGGTGGCGATCATAGTAATTGTAATTCACGTATGACCAGCGCGGGGTGTGGTACCAGTGGTGCACAACGCGGCGGGGCTGGCGATGGTAGGTGTAGGCGCGGTGGCTCGGGGAGCTGTAGCGGTACACGTCGCGATTGACCGTGTGGTAGCGGTTGTTGCGGTGGCCGTAATACCGCGTGTTGTGGCCGGTATAGCGGGAGTTGTGGCCCGTATAGCGGTTATTGCTGTGGCGGTAATTACGGTTGTAATTGTGGTTGCTGCTATAGTTGCGGTCGCGGCTACGGTCGCTGTGTTGGCGCTGGTCGCGGCTGCGGTCGGTGTGCTGGCGATGGTCACGGCCACGGTCGGCGTATTGGCGCTGGGTGTTTGCGTCACGATTGACGTCTCGATTGCGGTCGCGATTAGCGTTGCGGTTGCCGTCGCGGGCACCGGCCAGCTGTTGCTCGCTGCGGTTGCGTGTCTGGCGATCACCGCCATCATTCGACCGGGGCTGGGGCTGGCTGCGCGAATTATTGCGTTCGACGCGGCGGCCGGACGTATCGCCATTATGGCGGCGGCGCGAGGAGTCTTCATTGCCACGGTCACCGCGATCAACGCGGTGGTCGCGCGGTTTTTCAGCGGCTGCAATCGGGGTTAGCAATGTGCCGCTCAGCGCAATAGCTGCGACGCTGGCTGTCAGTTTCGAGAGGATGGCCATAAGCGCCTCCTTCAGTTGGGGCGACGCCTGACAAGCGGGCGCACCCGTGGATTTCGGCTGTTCGTGACAAGCCTTACATACCACTTTAGGCACTGAGCCTGAATTGGACCTGAATGGAGCGTTTATGTCCGCCAGCGGTGATGTATTCGTAAGTACTGAGCTTAGTATTCCGGCATGGGAGCTGAATGAAAGCTTTGTCCGTGCATCGGGGCCGGGTGGACAGAATGTCAACAAGGTCTCCACGGCGGTGCAGTTGCGCTGGAACCTTGAGGCCTCGTCACTGCCGCCTGCGATCAAAGCGCGGTTTCGCCGCCGCTATGGGACACGGATCACAGGAGATGGTGACGTGATTGTGGAGGCCAAAAACCACCGCAGCCAGAAATTGAACCGGGATGAAGCACGTCAACGCCTTGCCGACATGGTGCGCGCGGTCGAACACCCACCCAAGCGACGCAAGAAGACCAAGCCGACATATGGCTCGATTAAGCGCCGGCTGGCGACAAAGAAACAACGCGGAACACTCAAATCATTGCGCGGAAAAGTTAGCGATGACGACTAGGGTCGTTTGGTGTGCTGCGGTCTAAAAATCCAGTTATATGTGACCTTTAGCGTCGACTTTTCATTTCCATTAGTGTTCATTGTTGCCACCCGTGGGAGGGGCAAATGAGCAGTCGCAAATCGGATATCATCGTGCATGGGGAGACGCGCTATTCGCATCGCTATGTGCCGTGGGGCGGCGATCTGCGTCGGCGCCGATTACGGCGCGTGCATAGCGGACGCTCGCAACTCGTGCCATTCGGGCTTATCCCGCTCATCGGACTTGGCCTATTACTTCTCTATGCGCTGCTGCCGTTTGCCAGCGCAATTGAAAAACAAACCGAGCAAACCGCCCAGCAAGCCCTCAACCGCGCTGATATGAGCTGGGCCAAGGCCGAAGCTTCAGGGCAATGGATTACCCTGCGCGGGGAGGCGCCAAGTGCGAAGCTGGCGGGCGATGCGATTGAAGTTGCGTCTGTCGCCAGGGCCCGGACATGGCTGGGCCGCGCCGTACCGGTTACGCAGGTGCGAAGCCAATTAACGCTGCCAACCGCTCGCCCTGAGGTCGCGCCGTCGATAGAGGCTGCACCTGAAACTGGTGTGGGCGAAACTATCCCTGTTGAACCAGAAGTTGCTGCGCCTTTCGGCCATGACTGGCGCTTTGCGATCAATGCGACTGAGGTCATTCTGGAAGGCCAATTGCCCGACGAGGACATGAAGACAGCCGTCGTGCGCGCCGTACAGGACGAGCTCGAATTTTCCGAGATTGATACGATCTACAATCGGCTGACGGTGACCGGAGAGGCCCGCCCCGCCGGGTTCCAGACGACAACGATACGCGGCGTTGAAGCGATAATGCGGTGTACCAATGGCGTCGTTGAATTTGCTGATGAATTGCTATCGGTGGAGTGCCAGTTGCCGGAAACGGATTTGCCTGCCTTGCAGGCGCTGGTTGATGCGCCGCTACCCTTTGGCCGCCGCGGTACAGTTAATCTGGTTGCGAGTGAGGCGCTGAGTGCGTGTGACCGCGCGCTTTCGAACTTGCTGAGCGAGACGCAAATCAAGTTTGCCAGCAATAGCGCCGAGATTGATGTCGTGAGCCAGCCTTTGCTGGATGCTCTGGCCGCAGCGACTGAGAGATGTCCAGGGCTACTTATTGTTGAAGGCCATACTGACAGCACAGGTACAGATGAACGCAATCTGGTGCTCAGCCGCGCGCGCGCACGGGCAGTCCGCCAAGCATTGATTGCGCGCGGGGTAGAGGCTGACCGCCTGACCGCGAAGGGCTTTGGCGAGACCCGGCCGATCGGTGAGAATGATACGCCAGCCGGTCGAGCAGCTAACCGACGTATCGAAATTCGCGTTGTACGGTCGGGAGAGTGAGTATGTTGCCAGCTGTAAGCCATGATAGGGTATCGATATGTGGTTTTTAATCCTCCAGATTTTTGGGCTTATGCTCCTCGCGGCAGCGCTTGGCGCCGGGCTCGCCTATTGGTGGCTTATCGGGCGACACGAAGACGTCACCGAGACTTTCGCGTCACTGAAAGGGCGTTCTGGTAACAGCCGCGAAGATGGCGAGTTGAAAGAATTACAGCTGGAATTGATCGGGATTGGCGCGAAACTGGATAGTCTGGAAAATGCCGACCTGACGCCGCTGGCGAGCGGTTTGAGCGATGTTAAGACGACATTGCCAAGCCTGCAGGCGGATATTTTGGGGCGGCTTGAGCGCCTGGATAGTCGCGTAAGCGACACACGTGATGCGTTACTGCCCCTGATGGACGGCGTTGAAACATTGCGCACCAAGACCAGTAATACCGATGATGCTTTGCCGCCACTTGTCGCGCAGCTGCGTACTATTGAAGAGATGGTCGCGCCATTAGAGGCCAGGCTTCTGGGATTGGAACGCGCCCTCGAGATCCGCGATGATGGGCCTGGCGAGGTCGATCTCAGCCCTGTTATGGCGCATTTAGCGGAGATCAACACACGGCTTGATAGTCTGGGAGATGCTGCCGAGGGGCCGAAGCAGATATTGGGAGAGGTTCAGCAACGATTGGTGGGGCTCGGCGAACAATTCGGCGCGGCACATGCGCAGATCGAGGGCTTCGAGTCACAGCTATCAGCGATCAATCCGACCATTGATTTGTCGTCGATTCATGCGCGGATTGAGCACTTGCAAGGTGAACTAAGCCCGCTCGCAAAACAGTTATCGGGCCTGGATGAAACGCTGCAAGCGGTGCGCAATGTCGATATGACCAGCATGGTCAATACAGTCCACGGGATCGAAGCGCGGCTTGATGTTGAGGGCATCGAGAACCGTTTGACGTCGATCGAATATGGCTTGGCAGCGACGCACCATATGCTGCGCTCACGACTGGCGCAGGCCGGGCAGGCCCCGGATATTCCGCGCCGGGAACCCTTCAGGTCCGGACCGCCGACTGAGCCGGTATTCGCTGCGCCTGAAATGGCCGCACGCCCTGTTAAGGGGCTCGATCCGCTGGATGTGATCCGCCATCCGGATGGCCGGGCCGACTTGCTGCTTGAGGCGGGCTTTGGCGCAGCTGACGAGCTGGAGCAGATTCACGGCATTGGCCCTGAAATTCGCAAGGCCTTGAACGACATTGGCGTGTTTTACTTCTGGCAAATGGCTGGGTGGTCGGATGCTGACCAAGCGTGGATTGACAGCAAGCTGCCGCGATTCCGGGGCCAGATTACGCGCGATAGCTGGGTCAGTCAGGCGCGAACTCTGTCAAAAGAGCCGCATGCCGCTGAACGCCCTCGCGCTTTTGGAGACGAGCGCTAGGTATCGCTTTATTTCGGGCTGATTGTGCCTTTCTGGTAGGCCGCGATACAGTCAGCCGCATCTTTCCTGATATGGCTGTCGGTTTCCAGAATTGAGCGGCCTTCGCCTTCGAACCGCACATCATCGCAGGTACCATCGTCGGCATATCCGCCAAGATTATCGCCAAAGTCGAGTTCGAGCTTGACCGCTTGCGCCGCCATGGCGGCGCCGCAATCGGTGGCGTCGCGCATGACATGGGCGCGTTT
>CAYGPE010000069.1:0-2176 GCA_964351695.1 uncultured Hyphomonas sp.
CAACCCATAAAGTGATTTGCGGGGTTTTCACACAGGCTCGACCCACAGCAGACATCGCACACCTCCCCAAACCCACGTCATTCCCCGCTTCGTTCCTAGTAAACACGGGCAAAACCTCTATTCTATCCGACAGCCCGGCAGTCTACGCTATACTTCGTGGCTGTAGATATTGGCCGCTGGCGCTGGGTAATTTCGCAGTTCTATTCAATCTGACGCAACTGTGAGGTCGTTTTTTCATGACTTTCGTGCCAAATGGCGTGAAATTCGCTTAAGTAGAGCGTAAACGTAAGCAGGACTGATGACTGAAAAGCGCATCCTATTGATTATTGCAGGCGGAATCGCCGCCTATAAGTCGCTGGAACTGATCCGCGAGCTGTCGCGGCGCGGCATTGCGAGCCGCTGTATCCTCACCAAAGGCGGTCAGGAATTCGTCACGCCATTGTCGGTTTCGGCTTTGTCTGGCGAGAAATGTTTTACCGACCTTTTCGACTTGGATGATGAGGCTGATATGGGCCATATCCAGCTGTCGCGCTCGGCTGATCTTGTCGTGGTCTGTCCGGCAACGGCAGACCTGATGGCCAAGGCGGCGGGTGGTCTTGCAAATGATTTGGCCTCGACCGCGCTGCTCGCAACCGACAAACCCGTCTTGATGGTACCTGCCATGAATGTCCGCATGTGGGGCCATCCAGCGACACAGCGCAATATTGAGACCTTACGCGCTGATGGCGTTGCGGTGATGGACCCGGATGATGGCGCCATGGCCTGCGGTGAGTTTGGCCCAGGCCGCCTGCCAGAGGTTCCAGTTGTTGCGGCGAAAATTGAAGCGATGCTGGGCAGTGATGTTCTGGCCTTTGGCGAGGGCAAACCGCTGGCTGGGCGTCACGCGCTGGTCACTGCGGGCCCAACGCGTGAGCCGCTTGATCCGGTGCGTTTCCTGTCGAACCATTCGAGCGGGCGACAAGGCTACGCAATCGCCGAAGCGCTGGCGCGGGCAGGCGCGCGGGTGACTTTGGTGTCTGGTCCCGTTTCATTGGCACCGCCTTCTGGCGTTGAATATGTCGGCGTGGAGACAGCGCGCGAGATGTTGGCCGCGTGCGAAACGGCGCTGCCAGCCGATATTTTCGTGTCTGTTGCCGCTGTCGCAGATTGGCGACCGAGCCGCGCCGCCGCCAAGAAAATGAAACTGAAAGAAGGCGATAGCCCGGTTGCGCATCCAACGCTGGAACTGTCTGAAAACCCCGACATTCTCGCAACTTTGTCGCGCAAGAAGAAAAAACGCCCGACATTGATCATCGGCTTTGCTGCGGAAACGCATGATGTCGAAGCTCTGGCGCTGGCCAAGTTAAAGCGTAAACGCTGTGACTGGATTGTCGCCAATGATGTAAGCGGCGATGTGATGGGCGGGGCGATGAACGAAGTGTCTTTGGTCACGCCCGAAGGTATTGAGCACTGGGCGCGTATGGATAAAAGCGCTGTCGCGGTGCGGCTGGCGCAGCGCATAGGCGAAGCGTTCAAGGACGATGACGCCGATACAATTGCAGCTGAATAGGCTTTGGTCTTGACTCTGAAGCCCGACTCCGGCGCTGTGCGGGCATGACTGACATTACTGTATCTGTGCGGCCCTTGCCGCATTTCGAAGGGCTGGAATTGCCCGCCTATGAAACTGAAGGCGCGGCGGGAATGGACGTGCGTGCGGCTGTGCCTGAAGGCGAGCCCTTGGTGCTGCAACCCGGCGCGCAGGCGATGGTTGAAACCGGTCTCAGCGTTGCGATCCCGACCGGATACGAGATCCAGATGCGGCCGCGCTCTGGTCTGGCGGCCAAGCATGGCATTACCTGCCTGAATACGCCGGGCACAATTGACAGCGATTATCGCGGCGAACTTAAGGTCATTCTGATCAATCATGGGGCTGAACCTTTTAAAATTGCACGCGGTGAACGGATCGGCCAGATGGTACTTGCGCCGGTGACGCGGCTGGTCTGGAGCAAGGTCGACACTTTGCCGGAAACCACGCGTGGGGCAGGTGGGTTTGGCTCTACCGGGCGATAAATTGGGTTAGGCCTTGAAATCTTATGCCAGACGGGGTACATATCGAATAACGATAATATTAAGCGAGAAGGCGTGAGACATGATGGATATTAATAGCCCTTTCACAATGGTGGTTCTGATTGTGTTG
>CAYGPE010000070.1:0-1529 GCA_964351695.1 uncultured Hyphomonas sp.
CGCCCGCGCGCGGGCGAGATTATAAAGCGTTTCTTCCGTGCCGAATGACTTGGAAATACCAATGATCAGTGTCTTTGCCGGGTCGAGCCCTTCAAGCGCCATCTCAAGATCAAGAGGGTCTACGTTCGCGCAAAAGCGGAGGTCGAGGTTTGGCGCTTTTCGGTCGCCGAATGCATCTGCATAAAGCCGCGGACCAAAATCAGATCCCCCAATACCGATATGGACAATTGCTGAAAACTGACCTGAATTTGCAAGCTCCGCAGCCTTCTTCAGCGCATTCACGGTCGTGGCGTGCTCTGCAGCTGTTTCGTCGCTCTCGGGCGTCATACGCAGGGCCCAGTGCAATGCAGGGCGGCCTTCTGATGGATTGACGATCTCAGCGGCAAACAGGCTTTTGATTGCGCCTTCTAAATCCATAGATTCCGCATGTTCCATGAGCGCTGCATCGACTTGGTCATTCGCAAAATGACGTGACATATCTACAGTCCAGCCTGCGGCTTCCAGCGTTTGGTGTCCTACGCGTGCGGCTCCCATTTCTGGTAGCGACGCGTTTTTGACCTCTGCGGCGAGGGCGCTAAGTGTTGAAACTGACATTGAAGTCCCCTTAATCTGCGTAAAACGTCATGAGCGCCCGTCCGGCGGCGCGCTTCATTATCCCAACCGGCGAATCCTCAGCGGCAGTCTCGAAGACTGTCCGCTTGTCAGAGCCAGTAATCAGAAGCAGCACGTCTCGCGCGTGGGCCACGCAAGGCTGGGTCAAAGTCATGCGCAGCGTATTCGGTCCGGTTACCTCGCTCTCAATCGCTTCAACGGCAGCCACAACTGACATGTTCATCGGGTCGACCGCATCGTCATAGCCGCGTCCACCTGCAAACCATGAGAGCGTGTGCGCATCAGGGCCCATACCAAGCAGCATTACATCTGTAAGATGAGCATCCACATAGGCATCGTTGACTGCCTCTACCGCGTCGAAAGCGTCTGAGTGCTGCGTCTTCATCGGGATATATTGCGCTGCAGTTGCTTTGCCACTCAGCAAGGTCTCGCGCACCATAGCGCTATTGGACGCTGGGTGAGTCTCTTCGACCCAGCGTTCATCTGCCAAGCCGACAAGAACCGACGACCAATCGAGATCGGCATCACTCAGCTGTGTGTAGATCGGGCCAGGGGTACGCCCACCAGAGGCCATAAACACCGCCATGCCACGCCGTGCGATCGCATCGCGTAAACGATCTTCAATCCATGTCGCGGCAGCGCTTTGAAGGACGGCGCGATCCTCAAATTCAATGAAGTTCTGTACGTGTTTCATAGTTTCGTCAGGGGCCTGTCTTGTGTGACTTTGTCAACCCTTTGCGGCTGATCTGACACTTCAATGAGCTTGGGTGCTTGAAACCCGTGACGTGCATGTGTATGTGCCCGGATCAACGGGATTTTAGGCCCGCTCTGAGAAAGGACTGAATCGTCCGGTGGGCCGGACATTTCGCATAAAGGAGAGGCCCGATGGCCAAGGAAAAGTTTGAGCGTAACAAGCC